>JAEUHH010000075.1 GCA_016795505.1 Verrucomicrobiales bacterium
GGCCCAGCGCGTCACCCGCTTCCGCTGGCACGCCTCCGGCCAGATGTCGCATCTCATCCTGGAGAACCCCGCCACCGGCGAGCAGGTCACGGAATGGCTCTTCGGCACCACGCTGGCGACCAGTGGCGTGGCACGGAACGACCTCGTCTCCGGCAAAGTGTGGCCCACCGGCGAGTCGGAGAGCTACCTCTTCAATCGCCAGTCCGACGTGATCCAGCGCATCGATCCCAATGGCAGCGTGCGCCAGTTCACCTATGACAAACTTGGCAAGCCGCTCGACGATGCCGCCACCACCGTCGCCGCCGGAGTCGATGCCACCATTCAGCGGGTGTCGATCGCCTACAACAACCGTGGCCAGCGCGACACCGTCATCACCTACGATGCCGCCGGCGGCGGCGCGGTCATCAATCAGGTGAAATTCGAGTACGACGCTTTTGGCTTGCAGACCGCTGACCGGCAGGCGCATGATGGCCCGGTGGATGGATCGACTCCCAGTGTCAGCTACACCTACACGAACGGCTCCGGCAACGTTCTGCGCCGCACGAGTGTGACCGCGCCCTCAGGCAAACAGGTCGATTACACCTACGGCAGCGGTGGCAGCCTGGATGATGTGCTCAACCGCGTCGCCAGCCTCAAGATCCACGACGACACCCCCAATCTCGTCGAAAAACGGCGAGGGATCGGAGCCGTTTTGGACAAACCTTTAGGTTTGCCCGCAGGGCGAAGGCCGCAAGTGGGCGGCCTGAGTCAATACACCTGGGCCGGGTTCGGCCGCTTGGTCACTTTGCTTTACCCCGTGCCCAATGCCGAGTTGAGCTACCTCACGCCGGGCGCCTTCAATGGCGACGCGGGCGATCCAATGACCGGTTATGACCGCTTTGGCCGCACTGTGCGGATGCCGTGGAAGAATGGCGGCACCGTGCTCGCCGACATCGCCTACGGCTACGACCGCGCCAGCCGCCGCACCTGGCGGCAGGATCTCACGTCCACCGAATCCACCACGTTCGACCGCGCCTACGGCTACGACGCCCTCGGACAGGTGAAGACGGCCGATCGCGGCACCCTCAACAGCAACCGCAGCGCGATAGGCGGAATTCCGCAGGAGGCTGAGTCATGGCAATACGACGAGCAGGGCAATTGTCCTTCCGCTTCGCGGAACGACCTGGAGCCGGGCTACGCTCCGCTTCGCGATTCCCTGAGCGCTTCCGCGCCATGCCAGTGGCTCGCCTACGACAAGACCGAGGACGGCACCAGTGTCATCGACCAGAGCCGCCGCTCCAACGTCTCCAACCAGATCGTGACCATCGACGGCAGCAACGAAGGCGTCGCCTACGACAAGAACGGCAACATGATCCGCATCCCGACAGGTGACGCGCTCACCGGCGCGCCCCGCAAGTTGGTCTGGAACGCCTGGGATCAATTGGTCGAGGTGTGCAACGACACGGACGCGCTGATCCAGCGCAATGCCTACGACGGTTTCTTCCGGAGGACAACCCGAACCTTCCCAGCCACGCCCAGCGGCGAGACCGTCATCCACCAATATTACAACGACCACTGGAAACCGATCGAGGAGCGCAAGGACGCCGCGACCACCCCGCTAAATGTCTATTACTGGGGCGCAAGGGACGGCCACCGCGACGACCTCATCCGCCGCGACCGCGATGCGAATGGCGACGGCACGCTGGATGAAACGCTGTGGTGCATGATGGATTACTTCGATCCCATCGCGATCCTCAATGACCCGGGCGACGTGGTCGAGCGCTACGCCTACAGCGCGTTCGGAGTGCCCACGATCCTAGCTCCGAATTACTCGGCGCGGGCTGCAAGTTCGTTTGCCTGGGACTCCCTTTTCCACGGGCAGTTCACGGATGACAAGACGGGGTATCAGAACTACGGCTATCGTTTCTACGTCCCGAATCTGGGAGTCTGGCCATCGGGGGATCCGATTGGAGAGAGCGACAATTCAAACCTATATGCAGCGTTTGGCAATACGGCAGTAAATATGGTGGATTGGCTAGGATTGCAACAGTGGGATGGCCCGAAAGAGCCTCCCCCGCGAAATCAAACAATTCCAATACCGAGGCCGCCGATATATAAGCCAGGAGGGCAACCGGATGGACGGAAATATCCAGATTTCGAACCACCAACTATTCCAATTCCTACACTCCCCGTGCCTCCGCCTTCACCACCCGCTGTTTTTGTGGATTGCTACGTTACAATTGAGCTAGAAGACACCAATTCTTCATGTCCCTCTTGCGATAAAAGTTCAGTTACTGGTCATGCCAGGGAACCAATCTATCCTCGAGTCAATATAAGGGGAAAAAGTTCGGGCGGTGCTGAAGAGGCCAAGGCGAAGGCATCCAGTAATGCTGATTTGGACGCAGCCTCAAAGATTCCAGAGAATTGCAAGATTAAAAGCGTCGGACAGCCGGAATGCTCTGGGTCGGGAAGGGGAATGCTCGCGTAACTAAATAGAAAAATGAAAATTCAAGCGTTCGTAATGGCTCTGCTAGTAGTTCAAAGTTTCGCGAATGGTATCGAGCCAGAAGCAAGCTTTTTGGGATTATGGGTATTGAATTATGAAAGGGCGGAAAGTGTGGTTGTCTATCGGTGGGAGAAGGGAAAGAAAACTGGGGAAGTCGTTCTGGTTGAATATGCTTTCCCAAAGGGCAAGGAAATTGAGGGTGTATACAAACGGAAATCAACCGAACGACTCCATGAAGTTGGTGATTTCGAAATTGTCTTTTTCCCGCCTCCGGAAACTATCGATACCCGTATACCAGCCGTCGTTCTTGAAGGAGGGTCAAAGGACCTCGTTGATACATTTGTCGCCTGGTGCCATTGGGTCAACAGTCAAGGCAAGGGACTATTGAATCCCGGGAAAAGTTCAACGAGATCGCCGGAGAACCGCAAATAGAGCGCTACGGGAGGGGCGCTCCGCTAGGGGTCAGGCGTGGCGCTACGCTTAGGGTCAAAAATTTCTGACATAATGAACAGTGGTCTTCCGGTCGATCGAACCCTGTCTCGTGTCCGATCCAACCCGGTTGCATCGTTCTTTCTCATTCTCCAGTTCCAAACCACCCGCGACCGCCTCGGCCAGCCCTTGCGCACGGTCGAGGCCCTCGGCACCCCGGCCCAGCGCGTCACCCGCTTCCGCTGGCACGCCTCGGGCCAGATGTCCCACCTCATTTTGGAAAACCCCGCCACCGGCGAGCAGGTCACCGAGCGGGTCTTCGACTCGAAGTTTTGGACAGGATTCACAGGATTTTCAGGATTCACTTCTGGTGGTTTTTGTTTTCTTGTTACCCACGTTGATTCACGAATTAGCGGATTGAACAATCCTGAAATTCCTGTGAATCCTGTCCAATTCATGTCTCTCATCCGTTCAACCCATGCCCAATCCCCGCCAATATCAGTTCGACCTACCCGCCACCGGCCGCCCGACGGACGCCATGATCGATGAATCGTGGTATCCTGGCATCCAAGCATACTGGGAACGGTCCACCTCATCGCGCATCTTCGACGCGATCCTTGGGATCAAGGCGGTGGTGATCCACGCCACCGCTGGCTCGAGTTCCGCCGGAGCGGTGTCGGTGATGCGTGACGGGTCGGCGAGTTTCCACTGGCTGGTGCCGGACGAGGACGAGCCGCAGCATGGCCAGCTCGTCTGGGCTTGCGCTCCAGAGGCCCGCGCCGCATGGCATGTGCGAAACAGTTGCCATCATCCGGACGTGAACACCGACGCCGCGCGGGTGAACCACTGGTCGCTCGGCATCGAGGTGGTGAACCGACAGGCTGGCAACGACGCCTTTTCCGACTGGCAGGTGCGGGCCACGGCCCGGATCGTGCGTTACTGCTGGGCCAAGTATCCGAACCTGCGGCACATCGTCTCCCACGCCAAGCTCGATCCCGACCGGCGCGAAGATCCGGGCGCGCATTTCCCCTGGGCTGAGTTTAAGGGCTATGTCCTCGATGGCTCCGCCGACAACGTGCCGGCGGTGGCATTGAATGCGACCCCTGCGGGGGAAATCTCGAATGGGGTCATAGCTGCGGGATGTTGTCTCGGATGAATTTCACGCGCTTCTTAAACGCAGACACTGTGAACGACCGCATCTTCATTCAGATCGCTGCCTATCGGGATCCGCAATTGGTACCGACAATCGTCGATGCCTTGGAGAATGCCAGCGAGCCAAAGCATCTGCGTTTTTGCGTGGCTTGGCAGCATGGTCCCGAGGAATCTCTCGGGGAGATCAAAGACCACGCCCAAGTGGAGATCATCGACATACCCCACACGGAGAGTCGGGGAGCTTGTTGGGCTCGACATCAGATTCAGAAACGATTCTGTGGAGAGGAATACACTCTCTGTCTCGATTCGCATCATCGCTTCGTCCAAGGTTGGGACACAAAATGCATCGAGATGCTTCGACTTCTTCAAGAAGACGGGATAGCCAAACCGCTTCTTACGACCTACGCCTCTCCTTTTGATCCAGCCAACGACCCACGCGGGCGCAGCCAGCAGGTAATGAGGATGGATTTTGACCGATTCATCCCGGAGGGCGCGATCTTCTTCCGTCCCAGCGCAATGCCCCAAAAAACGCCGAAACCAGTCCCGTCCCGCTTTTTGTCTGCCCACTTCATATTCACCCTCGGTCAGTTTTGCACCGAGGTGCCCTACGACCCTGAATTTTACTTCCATGGTGAAGAGATCAGTCTCGCGGTTCGGGCTTTCACTCACGGATACGATCTCTTCCATCCGAACGAAACGATCCTCTGGCACGAGTATACCCGCAAGGGTAGGGAGAAACATTGGGATGACCACAAAAACTGGCACTTGATGAACGAAGTGGCCCATTCCCGGAACCGCCAGTTGCTGGGAGTGGATGGGCCATCGGACACTTTCCCACCAATTGACTTCGGCCCATACGGTCTCGGCACTACTCGGACCCTGCGGGACTACGAGCGCTACGCTGGAGTCCATTTCGGTCTGCGGGCGGTTCATGAACACACCTTGCTCCATCGCCCCCTTCCAGTTCCTGGCGCCGATCTTCCCGACTCCGAGTGGGAGAAAGCGTTTTCCTTCGAATTCGAACACACCATACAGGCCACTCCCCTCGCCGAATGGGCTCAGGCCGACATCGACTTTTGCTGTGTCGCTTACGATGACGCATCGGATCAGCAAATTTTTCGGCGCGACTTGGCTGGTGAGGCGCTGCAAGCCACCTTCCAAGGAGCAATGACTGGAATGGTGCCAAGGCAAATCCAGATTCCAAATCGGTTCTATGTCCCGCGCGGGAGACGCCTACAAAAATGGGTTCTCTGGCCCCATTGTCGTACATCCGGGTGGCAGAAGAAGCTCGAAGGCGAGGTTCAACCGTGACAAATATGAATAGAGGCCAATCGAACTCGAACCCACCGGTGTACTTTAAGCAATACGGCGCGGAGCGCACGGGAACAAATTACCTCAAGCGGTTGATCGAATTGAATTTTTCGAACGCAGTTGTCTTCGGAAGTGTGCTGGGATGGAAGCACGGCCTGTATGAAACCCGGAACGGACCCGATCCTCAATGCGAATCCCATCAACAGTGGCTGGATCAATGCACGACCGGGGAAACTGTCCACTCGGTCGACGGGCACCAGCTCCCTTTTACCCGAACTGAACTACAAGAATCCATTTCCAAACTGAACTACCTAATTTCCACCAAGGATCTCCGCAGTTGGGTCTACAGTTTCAAACAGTTCCGCGCCCGACAGCGTCCGTGGTCTTCCGATGATGTTGCCGCCTGGTGCCGCCGCTGGGTGGATGCGCATGGCAATTGGGCCTGTCTCCTGGAATCGCATGGGGGCGCCTTGGTTGAATTTGAATACCTTCTCCGGGACATTACCCCAACCCTCGAAGCGATCGAGTCGCGCTTCCGGTTGATCCGAAAAAATCGGGAGTTCGGGAACGAACCGCGAATTGTCGAGGCATCCACCGACTTGGGTCTCCTTTTCTCCCGAATGCACTTCGAACCGAAGCCCTACCAAAACCGCGAATATTTGAGCGCCATTCCGATTGAGATTCATCGAACTATAGAAAAATTCGAAAGCGGGGCTCAAGCTCAACTGAGGCGTCTCAGATCCGCCTCCGAAATGCGGTTAGTTGATTATCAATCGAATCTCGAACCGTCTTCGCTATGAACTGGTGCATTTCTTTGTTGGCATTCGGAGAAAAGTACAAAAAATTCGCGACCATCTTCGTAAAGTCGTGCCACTCTGCCACCGTTGAGCCGCCACCCATTGTGATTGTCACTGATTCCGAATCCGGATTGGAATCGATCCGAAGCCATTCGCGAGTCATTCTTCGAACTCCCCCACCGGAGGCGCTGGGATCGTTGGATGTCACCAGTATTCGCCCCGACGGCACCATCCGCGATTTTGACTATTCATTGAAGCGCCTCGGATTCCGCGAAGCGTTCGATGCGGGATTTACCTCCATCTGTCTGATCGATGCCGATATGACGGTTCGGGACTGGGTTCCCGAAGTTTTCACGGATTGTTTCAACCCTGGTTTATCGGCGGGCCATCTCTACTCCGCGGCCGGATTCGGCATCAAACCGGTGAGTCAGCTGTCTGACCTGAAATTCACCTCTAAATTGGCGGCACTCCGAAAAGAGACCGGGTTCGAATGCAATTGGGTCGATTTCCGAATGCCTTTTGAAGCCGTGTTGTTCCTGAGTGAATCGGCCGAACGAATTGCGAAATTTCTATCTTCCTGGGAGGAACTGTCCGCCATCGTGAAACGCCTGGGCCTCCCTCTCAGCGCCGAATGCCATGAAATTGCGTTGGCCGCTGGCAGGGCCGGAATTCCCATTCGGTTGAACAAGGAGCTGCTGAGCCGGGTATTCAGGCACTACATTCTCAAGCACGACCAACTAATGCGCCTCCACGAGGATCGACGGAGCGGTATATGATCAATGTGCATTACATGGGCCGAATGGGCAATTCGATGTTTCAGTACTCCGGTGCTTGGGTCCTGAACCGCCGCATGGGCATTGCTGTTGAGACTCCGCGTTTCGGACCCTTCTCGAAAACCGGCCCCATTCCGGGCGCGCGTCAAGAAACCGATGGCGAGTACGTCATCTGCCGCACGAACATTCTCGATCTGGAAAAGATTGAGCGGGAATTTCAAGGCCGTAGGATCAAAATTGCGGCCCATTTGGAGAACCTGCAAAATTTCCTTGGATTTGAAAGTGAGCTGAAAGAACTTTTCGAGCTTCCCGCCTACCGTTTTGATTCCTATCGCTTTTTCAAGCGCGGTGTCCGTGACTACGAGGAGTTCGTATGCGATCCCATTGGTCCGGGAGATGTCGTGGTTTCTCTTCGACTGGGTGACTTTTTGGAACCGTTAGTGAAGATTAATCCACCGCACCGGCTTCTTCTGTACGATTACTTCCGTATCGCGATAGATCGCATTTCCTTTGATCGATTGTTCATTACATCGGACGAACCATTTCATCCATTTGTGAATGAATTTTGGGAATATGATCCCATCATCGTCCAAAATGAAGATCCTTACAAAACCATGGCTTTCGTGACGCTTTTTAACAAGATTCTAATTTCTCAGAGTACGTTTAGCTGGTGGGCCGCGTTCCTTTCGAATGCAAGCGATATATATTTTCCGATTCCAAAAACGGGTCCCTGGTCCAACCATTCCGTTTTTGGAATCAGAGACCTCGATCTCCGTGTGAACGAAAGCCGCTATCACTTTGTATCTTATGAAGAGGGGGAAATTTACCAATACGACGGGATTCCCGAGAGATACAAAAATCCGTGGCAAATTGAACGCGATCGCAGGTAATAGAAGCACAGCATTGGAGATTGCATTGCTTGAGTGGCTTGTTGCGCGATTTTGCCTGCTTTGTGAGGCGTTCCCCAAAGGGCAGGCACGAACTTCTGCCCAAATGAACCGAAGCCTTTCAGGCAATCTGAACCTGTCATTCCTCCGATTCATCCCCTATCCGCTGGGCCGAAGGGGCCACGTTCACTGCGAAATCACACCCCCGCGGCGGTCAGCTCGGGAATGGGCCTGCCGTGGGGCAGGATGGGCACGGGGCGGCCGGTGAAGTCCTCGAGGTAGATCTTTTCCGCCTCGATGCCGAGGTGCTGGTAGATCGTGGCGAGGAAATCGCCGGGTCGGGCGATGCGGTCGATGGCATCCTCGCCGCGCTTGTCGCTGGCGCCGATGACGCCGCCGGTCTGGAGGCCGCCGCCGGCCCAGAGATTGGTGAAGGCGCGCGGCCAATGGTCGCGACCAGGCTGCACCGTGCCAGCCGGGGCGCTGGCGACACCGCCACCGGAACTGGCGACCTGTGAAATACGCGGGGTGCGTCCGAACTCCCCGCTCACTACGACGAGCACGCGCCGGTCGAGTCCGCGGGCGTAAACGTCCTCGATCAGCGCCGAGACGGCCTGGTCGAAAAAGGGCGCGCGGTATTTCAGGGCATCGAAGACGTGGTGGTTCACCGCGTGGTCATCCCAGTTGCCGACCCGGCCGCACTGGGGGCCGTCCAATACGCTGGTGATGATCTCGACGCCGGACTCGACGAGGCGGCGGGCGAGCAGCAACTGCTGGCCCCAGCGGTGCATGCCGTAGCGCTCGCGGGTGCGCGGGTCCTCCTGGGTCAGGTCGAAGGCCTCGCGCGCGGCGGGATTGGTCAGCAGGTTCATCGCCTGGGTCTCGAAGGCATCGAGGGCGCCCATCTCCCCGGCTTGATCGACGGCTCGGGTGAGCCGGTCGAGGCTGTGGCGCAGGGCGACGCGGTCGGAAAGCCGTCGGGTGGCGGATTCGCTCTCAACGCCGATGTTGGGAACGCTGAAATCGGGCCGGCTCGGGTCGCCCAACACGCTGAACGGCGCATAGCCGGCTCCGACGTAGGCGGGTCCGGCGATGGTGAAGCTGTCGTAGCGGGTGACGGGGTTCACCCCGATGTAGTTCGGCAGCGGACCGGGCTCGCGGGTCTGCGCCCGGAGGTAGTGGGCGATGGTCATCCAATCGGGCAGTTTTGGCATGCGCTTGTCTGCGCTGTCGGTGTCGCCGGACAGCATCTGCAGCGATCCCGACGGGTGGCCGGGGCCATTGTGGGCCATGGAGCGGAGCAGGGTAAATTTGTCGGCGATTTTTGCCTGCAGGGGGATCAGCTCGGTGAGCTGGGTGCCAGGCACTTTGGACGAAATGGTCTTGAAGGGGCTGCGGTAGTCGCTGCCGGCTTCGGGTTTGGGATCGTAGGTGTCGAGGTGGGAGCAACCGCCCCGCAACCAGACCAGGATGACGGCGGTGCGCTGGTCGGGCCGGGCGGCGGCGGCCGCGGCGCGCAGGTTCATCAGGGCCGGCCATCCCAGGCTGGCGAAGCCGGTGAGGCCGATCTGCATGAAGCCGCGCCGGCCCAGCGGACCGGTGCAGGAGGGGGATGGGGCGGAGGTAGAGGCCATCGGATCGACAACCAGTCTCGTCCACGCGATCCAAGCCGACAATCCCGTGCCGGGACTCTTTTGCGCCATGGGTCGTGAGGTGATCCGGAGTGCGGAGCTGGCTGAGGACGGGAGTAATCTGCCGGGAGCCTCACGGGGATCCGATGGAACCGGGTCTCATCGGAGAGGAGACAGGGTCCCATCGAAAGGTCGCGCGGGAAAGGGGGGCCGGAATGCGGTCTCGCCAGCGCGGGCGGGCTTTGCTTGAATGCCGGGCATGTCCGATGAATCCGCCGCCTTTCCCGAACGCCCGACGCGTGTCCGACATGCGGTGGTGAGCGTGACGGCGCTGGCGGCGGTGATGCTGTATCTGGACCGGGTCTGCATCGCGGAAATCGCGAAACTGGACGCCTTTCGACTGGAGTTGGGACTCACCGACTCGCAGAAGGGGGCCATCCTGTCGGCTTTCTTTTTCTCCTATGCTCTGGCCCAGGTGCCGGCGGGATGGCTGTCGGATCGGTGGGGAGCGCGGAGGATGCTGCCGCTTTACATCGTGCTCTGGTCGGTGTGCACGGCGCTGACGGGGCTGGCCACGGGATTCGGCATGCTCATCGCGGCGCGGCTGATCTTTGGCATCACCCAGGCGGGGTGTTACCCCACGGCGGGCAGTCTGATCCGGCGGTGGGTGCCGCTGCGGGGGCGGGGGACGGCCAGCAGCCTGGTTTCTTTCGGCGGACGCCTCGGCGGCGCGCTCGCCCCGGTGCTGACGGCGTGGCTGGTGCAGGATTGGCTGGACTGGCGGGCGGTGCTGATGCTCTACGGCGTCTCGGGGCTGCTGGTGGCGCTGCTGTTCTGGTCAGTGGTCCGGGAGTCGCCGACGGAGCATCCGTGGTGCAATGCGGCGGAGCGCGCGGGGATGGCGGCCGAGTCGTCCGGCGAGGAGTCGGGGCCGCCGGCATTCCCGCCGCTGTTGCCGCTGATGAAAAGCCCGACGATGTGGCTGATGGGACTGCTGCAGTTTGGCATCAATTTCGGCTGGGCCTTCCTGGTGACTTGGCTGCCGACCTACCTGAAGGATGTGAGACAGGTCGATCCCACGATCGGTGGCTGGATGTCGACGCTGGTGCTGACGGCGGGCATCGTCGGGATGCTGGCGGGCGGACCGCTCACGGACTGGGCGGCGCGGCGGTTCGGAGTGCGGTGGGGACGCTCGCTGCCGATGCTGGGCTGCTATGCGCTGGCGTTTGCGGCTTACTTCGCGTGTTTGCGATTGGAGAGCGCGTGGGCCTTCGTCGCGGCGGCGGCCTTGGTGGCGTTCGCGACGGACATGAGCGTGCCGGCGATCTGGGCCTACATGCAGGATGTGGGCGGGCGTAACACGGCGGCGGCTTTTGGCTGGGGGAACATGTGGGGCAATCTCGGCGCCGGAGCCACCACGGCGCTGGTGCCGGTGGTGCTGGGCAAATGGGACGGGAATGGCGACTGGCACGAGGCTTTCTGGCTCTTTTCGGCGGGGTATGCGGTGGCGATGCTCTGCGCGCTGGGCATCAATGCGAATCGCAAGGTCGTGTAGGGCTGGCCGGAAATGCGTGATTTGCCGGTGGAGGCCTTTTTCCCGATACTCCGAGGATGATGGAAAACATCCCAGCCAAAGGATTGAGCCGACGCGATGCCCTGGCCCGCCTGGGCGGCGGGATGGGTTCGTTGGGGCTGCTTTCCGCCCTGCAGGCGGCCGAGGCGCCGCGGATCGATGCGGGTGGGGTCCATTTTCCGGCCCGGGCGAAGCGGGTGATCCATTTGTTCATGAACGGAGGGCCCTTCGGGCCGGATTTTTTCGATCCGAAGCCGGCGCTAACGAAATACGCCGGCCAGCGGCCCGAGGGCGCCGATCTGCGTACGGAGCGTCCCACGGGCGGCCTGATGGCGGTGCCCTACCAGTATGCGCGTCACGGGCAGAGCGGTCTGTCGATCAGCGAACTGCTGCCCATGACCGCCCGCCATGCGGATGATCTGTGCATCCTGCCGGGCTGTCACACGGACAATCCGAACCACGGGCCGGCTTTGCTGATGATGAACAACGGCACCATGACGCCCAAGGTGCCGAGCATGGGATCGTGGATGTCCTACGGGTTGGGCACGGAGAACGAGAACCTGCCGTCCTATATCGTGCTGTGTCCGGGCAAGCCGGTGCGGTTTTCGATCCTGTGGACGAGCGCCTTTCTGCCGTCGCGACATCAGGGGGTCTACATCAATCACTCGAAGATCGATCCGAAGGCGATGATCCCCTGGCTGACCAATGCCAAGCTGGATCCGTCGGCTCAGCGGAAGCAACTCGATCTGATGGCCGAGCTGAACCGCGAGCATCTCGCGGCGCGTGGCGGGGTGGACCTCGCCCTGCAGGGCCGCATTGAGGCGATGGAGACGGCCTACCGGATGCAGTTCGAGGCGACGGATGCCTTCGATATCGGCCTCGAGCCGGCGGCGGTGCGGGAGCAGTACGGCGACACGCATTTCGCCAACGGGTGCCTGCTGGCGCGTCGGCTGAGCGAGCGCGGGGTGCGCTTTGTGCAGGTTTACTATGGCAACGGTCAGCCCTGGGACACCCACAGTGGGCATGACAAAAAGACGCGCGAGCTGGCCAAGGACATCGACCGGCCGATCGCGGCGCTGATTTCCGACCTGAAGCAGCGGGGTCTGCTGGAGGACACGCTGATCGTGTGGGGTGGCGAGTTCGGTCGCACCCCGGTCAGTGAAAATGGCGACGGGCGCGATCACAATCCGCATGGCTTCCTGATGTGGATGGCCGGTGGCGGGGTGAAGGGTGGCCATGTCCACGGCGCGTCGGACGATTTCGGCTTCAAGGCGGCGGAGAAAAAGATGCACGTGCACGACATCCACGCCACCATGCTGCATCTGATGGGCATGGACCACGAGCGGCTCACCTATCGCTACGCGGGCCGGGATTTCCGCCTCACGGATGTCTATGGCCGCGTGGCGAAGTCGATCCTGGCCTGATAGCTCCGCGACGGGTGCCGGGCGTGGTGAGTGGCCGCCGTGAGGGCTGAAAACGATGAGACCCTGTTGACTCGGCGAGCCAACAGGGTCTGATCAGAATCCGTCAGGTGATCGGAAGGCCCGCGGACGCGGGGGTGATCACTGGCAGGCCTCGCATTCGCCGCCATTCATCATGGCTTCGATGGAGCAGACGAGCTTTTCCTGTTCGGTGTATTCCCGTTTGGCGGGCGCGGCGGGCTGCTCCTTGCGGGGCTGATCGACGCGGGACTTGAGGGTCGCCTTTTCGATGTTCGAGGCCTGGAGGCTGCGGAGGTAGTAGGTGGTCTTCAGCCCCTTGTGCCAGGCGGCGCGATACATGTGGGAAAGGACCTTCATGTCGGGCGTGCCGATGAACAGGTTGAGCGACTGGGACTGGTCGATCCACTTCTGCCGGCGGGAGGCGGCCTCGATGATCCACGAGTGATCGATGGAGAAGGCGGTGGCGTAGCGCTGCTTGATGTCGGCGGGGATCTCGTCGATGTCGGCGAGTTCTCCGTCGTAATACTTGAGGCGCTCGACCATTTCCTCGCCCCAGAGGCCCAGTTTCTTCAGGTCGCGAACCAGATAGTGGTTCAGCACGATGAAGTCACCGGACAGGTTGCCTTTGACGAAGAGGTTGCGGAAGGTGGGCTCGATGCACGGCGTGCTACCCATGATGTTGGAGATGGTGGCGGTGGGGGCGATGGCGAGCACATTGCTGTTTCGCATGCCCTGACGCTGGATCTTCTCACGCAGGGCGTTCCAATCCATCCGGCTGCTGCGGGGCACTTCGATGGCCTGGCCGCGCTCTTCCTCGAGGAGGTCGAGGGTGTCGAGGGGGAGCAGGCCGCGCTGCCACTTGGAGCCCTGGAAGCTGCTGTAGCTCCCGCGCTCGGCGGCGAGGTCGCTGCTGGCTTCGTAGGCGTAGTAGGCGATGGCCTCCATGATCTCGTCGTTAAATTCGACGGCTTCCTCCGACGCGAAGGCGAGACCACGGACGTAGAGGGCATTCTGCAGGCCCATCACGCCGAGGCCAACGGGCCGGTGGCGCAGGTTCGCCGTCTCGGCGGCCTTGGTCGGGTAGAAGTTGATGTCGATGACGTTGTCGAGGGCGCGCACGGCGGTCCGGACGGTCTCACGCAGTTTCGCATGGTCGATCCGGCCCTGATCGTCGAGGTGGGACTCGAGGATGATGGAGCCGAGGTTGCACACGGCGGTCTCTTCCTTACTGGTGTTCAGCGTGATCTCGGTGCAGAGATTGGAGCTGTGAATGACGCCGGCGTGATCCTGGGGGCTGCGGACGTTGCAGGGGTCCTTGAAGGTGATCCACGGGTGCCCGGTCTCGAAGAGCATCTTGAGCATCTGCTTCCAGAGGTCGAGGGCGGGCATTTCCTTCCCGAAGATCTCGCCGCGGCGCGCTTTTTCCTCGTATTCGACGTAGCGGGCCTCGAAGGCCTGGCCGTAGAGCTCGTGCAGGTCGGGCGTCTCGTTGGCGCGGAAGAGGGTCCAGTTCTCCCGGGCTTCCATGCGCTTCATGAACAGGTCGGGAATCCAGTTCGCCGTGTTCATGTCGTGGGTGCGGCGGCGCTCGTCGCCGGTGTTCTTCCGGAGCTCGAGGAAGTCGACGATGTCGTTGTGCCAGGTCTCGAGGTAGGCGCAGCCGGAGCCGCGGCGCTTGCCGCCCTGGTTGACGGCGACGAGCTGGTCGTTGTGCAGCTTGAGGAAGGGGATCACGCCCTGGCTTTCGCCATTGGTGCCCTTGATGTAGCCGCCGGTGCCGCGGACCGCGGTCCAGCTGCCGCCGAGGCCGCCGGCCCACTTGGAGAGGAAGGCATTCTCGGCGATGCCGCGCTGCATGATGGACTCGATGCTGTCGTCGACTTTGTAGAGGTAGCAGGAGGAGAGCTGCGAGTGGAGGGTGCCGGAATTGAACAGGGTGGGGGTGGAGGAGCAGAAGCGGCGGCCCTTGTAGAGATTGTAGAGTTCGACGATGCGGTCCTCGGCATTCTTTTTCTCACCAACGTAGAGGCCCATGGCGACACGCATCCAGAAGAGCTGGGGCGTCTCGATGCGCTGGTGGGGGCGGCGGGTTTTGTCGACGATGAGGTAGCGGTCGTAGAGAGTCTGAATGCCGAGGTAGTCAAAGTCGAGGTCGGCAGCGGGGTCGATGGCGTCGGCGAGCTTGTCGAGATTGAACCGGAGCAGGCGGTCGCTGAGGCGCTCGATCTGGATGCCGCGGACGAGGTTGGCCTTGAAGGCGCGGCGGTGGAAGACGGGCAGCTTGCCGATGCCATCGCGGACGATGTCCCAGCCCAGCACTTCCTCGTAGATGTAGGTGAGGAGGACGCGGCCGGCGAATTTGGCGAAATCGGCATCGCGCTCGATGAGGGCCTTGGCATTGAGGATGACGGTCTTGCGGATGTCATCGAGTGCCATCTCGGAGTGGAAGGAGCGGCGGAGCTCCTGCTCGATCTGGTCGGAGGAAAGGCAAAGGTCGAGACCGATGGAGGCAAACTCGATGCGGCGGCGCAGGTCGAGGCCGTCCCAGAGGTAGCTGTTGCCGTCCTCGAGCTTGACGAGGATCATGGACTCCTGCGCGGTGTCCTCGGCCTTGTCGGCGTGGCGCTTTTCGAGCAGTCGGTCGTGGGCGCGGTGGGCGCGGTAGAGGATGTAGGCTTCGGCCACTTTGTAGTGACCCTGCTTCATCAATTCTTCCTGGACCCGGTCCTGGAGGTCCTCAATGTGGATGTATTCCTGGCCACCCTTGGCGATGCGGTCAGTGAGGGCGCGGGAGACATCGGCGGCCGGGCTGGAGTCGAGGCCCTGGGAGAGGAAGGCGCTGCGAACGGCGACTTCGATCTTGTTGGGATTCCACGCGACGACTTCGCCGGTACGGCGAATAACTTTGCAGAGCGGTTTGGTCTTGCCGAGATCGAGGCCGAGTTCGCCGCCCTTGGGACTGGCGTGGTGGCTCTGGCGCGCACCGGCGGTCTTGCGGCGAATGACGAGGCTCTTGGCGACATCGTGGGCATTGTGGCGGATCAGGGCGCGCTCGATGATGTCAGTGATCTCGTCGGCGGTCAGGACGGCGTCAGACTCGGCCGAGCGGGCGGATTTTTCCTTCAGTTCCTTGGCGACGGTCTCGGCGATGCTGGCGACGAGTTGTTGATTCGTCTCGGAGAAGATGTCCTCCTGATTCCGGGACAGCGCCAGATCGGTGACGGCATTGCCGACCGTGTCGGCGATCTCGGCGATGTCGAAAGGGCGGGTCTGCCCGCCCACGCGGACCTGAAGGGGCGTTTCGCCGTTGAACTGGGAGCCCCGGGTGACTTCGGCCCAATTATAATGGGGCTTTTTATCCTGAGGCGTGGCGGCGTAGCGCTGGAGCAGTCGGTCCTGCTCGATGAAATCGCGTGTTATCATGTCGGTGAGGATGGTATTGCCGGGTGGGCGGTGGTGGTAGTCGTGGTTGTTGTGTTGAAGGGTGGTCGGTTTGCTGGGTCGGTCTCTCGAAAAAACAAGCTGGCCAGCCTGGTGTGGGAAAACCCAAGCCAGCCACGGGGCGATCACAGGTCGTCGTCGTTGACCGCCGCGAGGGCGGATGACTTTTGGTATTCGGTGACGCGCTGCTCGAAGAAGTTGGCTTCTTTCTTGAGATCCATGGTCTCGGAGAGCCAGGGGAGGGGATTCTGAATGCCGGGATTCAACTGGCGCAGACCCACGCCCTCGAGGCGGCGGTCGGCGATGAAGTCGATGTATTGGCAGAATTCCGCCGCGCTCAGACCGACAGCACCCACCGGGAGGCAGTCGGAGATGAATTCCTTCTCCAAGGCCACGGCTTCGATCATGGTATCGACCAGTTCCTCGCGGAATTCCGGGGTCCAGATCTCCGGGTTTTCGTTGATCAGGTCCTTCAGCAGGTTGCGGAACAGTGCGATGTGGTTCGACTCATCACGCAGGGTGTAGCGGAACATCTGGCCGATGCCCGGGAACTTGTTCTGGCGCCACAGGCTGAGGACCATCCCGAAGAGGCCGTAGAATTGAGTCCCCTCCATGCACTGGCCGAAGACGAACATGTTCTTGGCCAGTAACTGCTTGTTTTTCGGATCGGTCAGATCGATGTCGCGGCGCAGCGCGTGCGACTGGCGGGTGACGAACTCGTTCTTCCGCTTGATCGTCGGGATCTGCTCGAACATCGCCTCGCACTCATGCGGGTTGATGCCGAGGCTGGAGATCATGTAGAGGAGGCTGTCGGCGTGGATGTTTTCCTCGTGGGCATGCCGACCCAGGACGAGCTTGAGCTCAGGGGCGGTGACCAGTTCCCGGACCACGTGGATGACGTTGTCGCCCACGATGCCCTCGGCGGCGGAGAAATAGCCGATCCCCATCCGGATGATCCAGCGCTCGACATCGGACAGCTCATTACCCTGCCATTGTTCGATGTCCTTCTGCATCTGGATGTCTTCCGGCTCCCAGTGGTTGGCCTTCATCGCCCGGTAGAGGTCGTAGGCCCACACATACTTCAGGGGCAGCAGATTGAAGGCTTCGGTCTTGAGGCCGTTGATGATCTTCTTCGCCGCGAAGGCCTGCTCGGCTTTCGCCTGGTCGAGGACGAATTTCCGGTCACCGATTTCGAAGGTCTTTTCCATGGTCGTAAGTGGTGGGGTTTGGGGATGGCTTGGGTGGCTTCTGAGTAGCGTTTTCGGCGGGAGGAGAGGTTCCGGATGAGCGAAAAAAGGGCCAGTAGGTAAGGCCATTTCGACCTTGGATTCAAATCTCAATAATCAGTATTTTCGCAATTATTAGAATTTGCAGCGCCTGAAAGTCGATGTCATTCTCTGGTTTACTCCCTCCCATGGGCTTTGGAGGCTCCAGTTGCCTCTCCGCGCCTCAAAATACCATATCTTGGTGCGCGGTCATGAGGATAGCCCAATATGTAGTGGTCGGGCAAGCGCTTTTTTCCTTTCTGTCGATCCTGATGGAGGCAGAAAGCGGGCCAAAAAGGTTCGGAAAACTTAAATTTAAGGACTTATGCGAATTAAACTTTTTTCGGGTCATTTTGGCCTCAAAAGGGGCTCGAATGTCAACCTGAATAATTTACAAATGCGAAGTTTTCCTCTGGCTCCGATGAAATCAGGGCATTCCCGCGGGAGGCAGCCGACGGGCTCGGAAATCGACAAAAGCAGGCCTTGAAAACCGCCGCTGAAGTGTGAGATTCCGGTTCCTCTGCGCCGTTGGCGGGGTTCGATTGCGATCCCTGTCCGGACACCGCAGCGAGAAAATGGAAGGGTGGCTGAGTCCGGTTGAAGGCACTCGACTCGAAATCGAGCGTAGGCTTATCCCCTACCGTGGGTTCGAATCCCACCCCTTCCGCCATATTATCAAGGACTTACGGAGGCTTCGGGATCCTTGCTAATTTCGGCAGGAAATTCGTTTTGGCCCCGTTTTGGCCCCGAGCTCGGTTTTTTCGGGCGGAACTATTTTCTCCACCATGGCCAGATCTCCCCAGCAGCCGCTTCCTTGGTGGGTGAACGATTCGTCGTTTGATGGCAGGCCTTGGTGGGAGGCTGAGGGATCCAATGGGGTAAATTTTGACCACCCGTCCCTCCTTGCCGATCAGCGGGCCAACGGAACGAAAATCTTCCGGCCGGGGCCCATTTACTGGGAGATCCTTCGTCGGCACCCCGAACTGCCCGAACTCCGCAACGCGGCCCGAGGGCAGAGTGCCTCCAATCTCAGAGGGGATCTTCTGAAAAGGCGCCTCTCAGTTCTCGATGATCGATTTCAGGGGCCAGCCTTCTACCTGATCTCACTTTACGCAAAGGCCTGGCCTGATCTGCCAGGAGACGTTGGGAGTCGATTCGAGATGTATTTGCCAGGTTTCGCTCTCGCTGCTCGGGGGGGAAAACCTGGTAAGATCCGATTTCCGAACCCAGCTGTGGACCTCCTTCACGAGTCCGCGGATCGCCTTGGACTGATTGCCTCAATCGGTTCATTTCTAGCCGATGTCGAAACGAGGATGATTGGAGACGCTGGGGCAGATCTAGCTCCTTCTGCAGAAACTCCACCGAAAACGGAGCGTGTGATCCTCTGGGATCGGCTTGAGAGGGAGTTGGCCCGTTTCGGGCTTCAACCTGCCTTATTGGCCTTCTCTTCGATCGCGAACAATAAGGCCATCGCGCAGTCATTCGAGCGGTCGCTCGATCGCTTTCATCCCGAAGGCGAGAAGCCCTTGCCAACCGGTCGACTGCAGCCTGATGTGCTCGATTATTTCGCCAAAATTTTCAAATTGCGATCATGCAACGCTTTGGCACGTAAGAAGATCAATTCCTATTTCAAGGAATTCTCCTTTGAGGCAATGATCGACGCGCTCAACCGGGAGGTAGGACAAGCCAATCATGAGTAATGAGCGTGGGAAATTCGGCTAGGGCCTCCTCCTGTTTAATCGAGCAATGACATCAAACGACCCTCGGCGACATTCCGCGCAGAGAACTTCGCGGTGATTCTGGGTTGTAAACAGTCCTCCAAGCCTCAATCAAACCCAACTCTGCGATCACCGGCTAGACACTCACAGGAAATGCTCCAGTGAATGGGGGTACCTCAATTCGCTTGTGATTGTCGCTGATGCCTACCCCCGGCATTTTCAACGCCGCCGTCGTCAACGGACCGTCGTTGTCCAGTTTCGGCTGGTATTGGTAGCTGTCCATGTTCATCTGGAGGAGCCCGCGGAAGGACGGGAAGGATGGGAATCCGGCTCCTCCATCCGATTGAGACAGTTAGGATTCCTAAGGGTTGTTGGACCGCTGCTTCACCGAACTGCACGTTGGCAGCATCAAAGCAGCTTGAGCTTCCATGAATCATCCCGACAACTCTCGAAACTCTCGGTCCGAGCCACGCAACTCGGAAGAAATTCCCCTGCCAGAGGATCACTTCCGGCGACTAGGCATCGCATCTCGGCCCACGTTCTTCCGATGGGAGAAGCAAGGGCTCCGGGTTCTGCGTGTCGGGGGGCGCCGCTTCATCTATCCAAGCGATTTACGCTCCTTTATGGAGATGCGTAACGCCAACCAGACGGGCAAATGAAGCGGTCTTTGTAACACCCGAACAACGGCACCTTTTATTGCCAACCCAACCCAACCCAACCCAACCCAGTCCAACCCAGTCCAACCC
>JAEUHH010000094.1 GCA_016795505.1 Verrucomicrobiales bacterium
AAGTTCCAAGTTCCAAGTTCCAAGTTCCAAGTTCCAAGTTCCAAGTTCCAAGTTCCAAGTTCCAAGTTCCAAGTTCCAAGTTCCAAAATCCAAAATCCAAAATCCAAAATCCAAAATCCAAGATCCAAGATCCAAGATCCAAGATCCAAGATCCAAGATCCAAGTTCCAAGTTCCAAGTTCCAAGTTCCAAAATCCAAGATCCAAGATCCAAGATCCAAGATCCAAAATCCAAGATCCAAGATCCAAAATCCAATCCCCCGTTCTCAAGAAAAATGTCCTGGCTCTCCCTCGCCTTCCGCAACCTGCTCCGCAACGCCCGCCGGTCGGTCACCACGATCGCTGCGGTGGCGCTGGGCTATGCGGCGGTGAACATCATGGGTGGCTTTGCCGATTACCTCTTCGTCAGCATTCGCGAGGCTTACATCTACGATCAGACCAACGGCCACGTGCAGGTGTGGAAAACCGGCGCCCGGCTCCATGGCGGCTCCGATCCCGGCGCCTACCTGCTCAGCGGCGAGGACTACGCCGAGATCGAGGCCTTTGCCGCCGCCGATCCCCGCGTCCGGCTCGCCGCCCCCATGCTGGAGGTGCGCGGCAACCTCGACTACAACGGCGTGCCCGCCTTTTTCATGAGCCGCGCCATGGTCCCCAGCGATCAGGACGCTTTCTTCGAAGCCGCCACCGCCCTGCGCGCCCGCAACAATGCCCGCTATCGCGGCGAGGCCATCACCGACGAGACCACCACCGCCATTGGCATCACCGACGGCATGGCGGAGAATCTCCAGCTCGATGTCGGCGGCAGCGTCATCCTCATGGCACCCACCGTCCAGGGGCAGATGAATGCCGCCGACGCCGAGGTCCATCAGGTCATCGACATGCCGGCCGAGGCTTTTGACGGCAAGCTCGTCTTCATGCCCCTGTCGCTCGCCCAGTCGCTCTACGACACCCGCGGCGTGACCTCGGTACGCCTGCTGCTCCACGACGGCGCCGATACCGATGCCGTCACCGCCGCGCTGCGCGAGCACTTCGCCGGAAAAGACTGGGAGATCGTCCCCTGGTACATCCTGTCCGACCTCTACAACCGGACCAAGAAGATGTTCGACATCATCTTCGGCCTCGTCTTTGCCATCATCATCACCATCGTCACCATGTCCGTGCTCAACACCATCGGCATGGCCGTGGTCGAGCGCACCCGCGAGATCGGCACCCTGCGCGCCATCGGGCTCAAGCGCCCCGGCGTGGTGAGGCTCTTCGGCATCGAGAGCGCCCTGCTCGGCCTGATCGGATCCGGCATCGGCCTGTTCATCACCGTCATCGTTTCCCTGTCCGTCGAAGCCGCCAAGCCGCTCTGGAATCCCCCGCTGACCACCCGGGCCGTCATCTGGCAGATCAAGCTCGTGCCGGAGTATCTCATCGCCACCTTCGCCCTGCTGGTGGTCTTCACCTTCTTCGCCGCCATCACCCCCGCCCGCCGCGCCGCCCGCCGCAGCATCGTCGACTCGCTCGGCCACGTGTGACCCCGGGAGCGGGGCCGGAAAAGCAGGCGAGCGCCCCCTTCCGGTTGATGGCGCCATGTCAGCCATTCACCGACATTTCGACGGGACAAATCCACCACCTCGCCACCTCGGCTCCCCTCCTCCGAAAAAAGACGGGGCGCCGCATCCTCTCCAGGTTACTGCGGCGCCCCTGAGCCCCGGGACGGGCGAATAACCACAAACATCCCGCCCCAAAGCCTGCCCGGAGGCTGCCATAACTGGCGTGATCGCGCAAACATTTGATGCATAAGGATGGCTCGCTCCGGCAAAAAAAATGCCGCCGCGCCCCGTCCCAGCCGGCTCCGCTCACTCCTGGTCGCTGCCCGGCCGCACCGGATGCCGTCCGGGGGCCTCCTCGCGGGCCTGCGCCCGGCGCGCCTTCCAGATCTCATAGACCATCGGCAGCACCGAGACAAAGATGATGCCCAGCACCACCAGTTCGAAGTTCTCCTTCACCACCGGGATGTTGCCGAAGAACCATCCCGCCGGCAGGATCAGCCCCACCCACAGCAGCGCCCCCGTCACGTTGAAAAACATGAACCGCCGGTAGTTCATCGCCCCCGATCCCGCCACGAACGGCGCGAACGTCCGCACGATCGGCACGAACCGCGCCAGGATGATCGTCTTGCCGCCGTACTTTTCGAAAAACTCGTTCGTCAGCGCCAGGTGCTTCGGTTTGAAGACACGCGGAAAGCGTCGCACCAATTGCTCGCCCGAAAAGCGGCCCACCGAGTAGTTCACCGAGTCCCCCAGCACCGCCGCGGCGAACAGCAGCACGGTCGCCGTCCACACGTTCAGTCCGCTCGCCGGGTCCGCCGCCAACGCCCCCACCGCAAAGATCAGCGAATCCCCCGGCAGGAAGGGCGTCACCACCAGCCCGGTCTCACAGAAAATGATCAGAAACAGGATCCCGTAGATCCAGGCCCCGTAGTCCCGCGTCAATTGGTGCAGGTGCTCCTGCAGGTGCAGGACGAAATCGAGAGCTTGTTTCAGCAGATCCATGGGCGCGGGAGTTAACCTCCGTCTCCCCAAATTTCAACCACCTCCCGCCGCGCCAGCCCCTTGCCAAAGCCGAATTCTCGGCGACGAGTCACGCCACTCCTACCTACCCTATGCTTGCTGACAGCCTCTTTGTCCTGCTCTCCCTCGTCCTCCTCATCGCCGGCGCCGAAGGCCTCGTCCGCGGCAGCGCCTCCATCGCCCTCAAGCTCGGCCTCACCCCGCTCATGGTGGGGCTCACCGTCGTCGCCTTCGGCACCAGTTCGCCGGAGCTCGTCGTCAGCATCAAAGCCAGCCTCGCCGGCCAGGGCGACATCTCCGTCGGCAACGTGGTCGGGTCCAACATCTTCAACATCGCCGTCATCCTCGGCCTCACCGCCCTGATTTGCCCCGTCGCCGTCCAGTGGCAGTTGATCAAAATCGACGCCCCCATCATGGTCGGCGTCTCCCTGCTCATGCTCCTGCTGCTCGGCGATGGCGCCCTGAGCCGGGCGGAAGGCAGCCTGCTCTTTGCCGGCATTGTTTCCTACACCATCCTCAACGTCTACCTGGCCCGGCGCACCACCACGCCCGCCGTCGAGGCCGAATTCGAGGAAGGCGTGCCGAAGCCGACCAGCCACTGGTGGGCCGACCTCCTGTTCATCGCCGGCGGACTCGCCCTGCTTGTCTTCGGCTCCGACCTCCTCGTCGAGCACGCCGTCTCCCTGGCCCGCTCCCTCGGCGTCAGCGAAGCCGTCATCGGCCTGACCATCATCGCCGCTGGCACCAGCATGCCCGAGCTCGCCACCTCCATCGTGGCCGCCCTCCGCAAAGAGCCCGACATCGCCATCGGCAATGTCATCGGCTCGAACATCTTCAACATCCTCAGTATCCTCGGCCTCTGCTCCCTCGTCGCCCCCATCCAGTCCAGCGGCATCCGTCCCTTCGACTACTGGGCCATGATCGGCTGTGCCGTCCTCCTGCTCCCCATGCTCTGGACCGGCCGGAAGATCGTCCGCATCGAAGGCGCCATTTTGCTGGCCGCGTATGGGGCCTATTTGTACGTGCTGTGGCCGAAGGCCGCCTGACGGCGGAAATCCGAAGCCGCCTGCGGCGGAAATCCGAAATCCTAAGCTCTAAATCCGAAACAATTTCGAATGTCCAATCAGGAAAGGCTCAAAACCGATACGGCTATCCCTTTGCCACTCATTCTCTTGTCCCATCCTCTGCGCCTCCGCGCCTCTGCGCCTCTGCGCCTCTGCGCCTCTGCGTGAGATTCTCCCAGATTCCGCGCCGGAAATCCGAAACGAATTCGAATGTCCAATCAGGAAAGGTTCAAAACCGATACGGCTAATCCTTTGCCACTCATTTTCTTGTCCCATCCTCTGCGCCTCCGCGCCTCTGCGTGAGATTCTCCCAGATTCCGCGCCGGAAATCCGAAACGAATTCGAATGTCCAATCAGGAGAGGCTCGAAACCGACACGGCTGTTCCTTTGCCGCTCATTCTCTCGTCCAAGCCTCTGCGCCTCCGCGCCTCTGCGTAAGACTTTCCCGCCGACCCGACAGCCTGACTCCTGAAAACGTGTTTCCGATCAAACCCTGTTTCCTCTCCGATCAGACCCTGTTCGATCGGCGATGAGACCCTGTTCGATCGGAAAACCGGCTGCCTGACTTCCGTGCGACTCTGATCCGGCGGCGGGTTGCGGCGAGGCGGGGCTGTGGCACGCTGTGGGCGGATGAATCTGCGCCTTTCCTCACCCTCTCCCTTTCCCCGGACGGCCGGTCGATGGCCGGGGCTGCTGATCCTGCTGGCTCTGGTCGCTCTGCTGTCGCCGACGGCGGCACGGGCCCAATCGGCGAACGCCGTGACGGAGGATACGGCCCGCCTGCTGGCCGGCCTGCCGATCCGCGGTGGCAGCGGGCTGGAGGCGGTGGCGGCCTCGGCCGAGGCGCGCAACCACGCAGCGGCGATGGAGGAACTGTGGACGCGGTGGGAACAGATCCGGCTGGGAAAGATGCGGAACTGGGCGGCGCTCCAGGTGCGCCCGCAGATCCGGCGACCCAAGACGCTGTTTTACCTGTTCGGCGGGCCGGATCTGGTGTCGGCGGCGACCCTGTTCCCGGGGGTGGAACTCTACACGCTCGGTGGCCTGGAGCCGGTGGGTCAGATCCCGGACCTCCGCACGATGTCGCCGGAGGCACTGGCGCAATCGCTCGCCCAGGTCCGGCACAACTTGCGCAGCATCCAGGAAAAAGGCTTTTTCGAAACGCGGGAGATGCGGACCGATCTGGCGCAGGGGAGCGTGAGCGGCGTGTGGCCGATCCTCGCGCTGTTCGCGGTGCGGACCGGCCACGAGGTGACGGAGTGGTCGCGGATCGGACTGGATCGCGACGGCCGGGTCATCGCCGGCGGCGCCACGGGCGGCGGTCCCCAGGGCGTGCAGCTCACCCTGCGCTCGGCCGATCCGGCGGCAGGGACGCAGACGGTGCATTACTTCTCGGCGGATGTGTCGGACGCGGGTCTCGGACGCGACGGGCGCTATCTGGCTTACCTGTCGGATCAGTCGCCGGGCGGCACTTACCTGAAGGCGGCCTCCTATCTGATGCACGAGGACAGCTTCAGCCGGATCCGCGGCTTTCTGCTGGAGCGGTCGGTGTTCATCCTGCAGGACGCCTCGGGCATCCCGGCGGCACGCTTCGAGACCGGCGACTGGGACATTCGCACCTACGGGCGTTATGCGGGACCGGTGGACATTTTCAAGGAATACGAGCAGCCGGGGCTCTATGGCTGGTTCCAGCCGCCGCGCTGGCGGGGGCCGCTGCCGTTCGGGGCGAATTACCGGTATTCCGACGAGGACGCGCACCAGATCTTCCTGATCCGCCAGCGCTGGCCCGACGAGGCGCCGGCGGCCGGGACTCCGCTGCGGGCGGTGCCGACGGTGCCCTGAGGCGGGGCGGCGTTTCCGGATGACGACGGGGATTTCCGACCGATCTTGGGTCATGCCTGTCAGCACATGTCGTCACTCCCCCGCCCGGCGGGTCGCCGTCTGGCTGCCGGCTCTGGGCGCCCTGACCCTGCCGGTGACCGGACTGGCGCAGAAGCTCTCCTCGGCCGGCCTGCGGGAGGCGGCGGCTTACTCACGCGGAACAGGCCAGGTGGCCTTGCTGGTATGGCAGGATGGCTCGAACCGCCTGCGGGAAACGTCCGACCGGCTCCGGCAGCAGGACGGGGTCCACGATGTGCGGAGCGTGACGAAAAGCCTGTGGGCGCTGGCGGCGCTGAAGGCGGTGGAGGAAGGCCACGCGTCGCTCGATGCCCCCGTGTCCCGCTGGCTGCCGGAGTGGAGCGCCGACGCCCGCGGGACGCTGACTCTGCGGCAGATGCTGTCGATGACTTCGGGATTGGAGCCGGCGGCCTCGGCGATCTATCGGCAGGGTTTTCGGGACCTGAATCGCATCGCGCTGGCCACCCCGCGGACGCTGGAGCCAGGGTCGGCTTTCCGCTACGGGCCATCGGGCTACGAATGCGGCTGGGAAACGCTGCGGCGCGCCGTTTCCCCCACCGGCCTGCCGCTGGAGCTGTGGTACGCCCGGCAGGTGGCCGAGCCGGCGGGGGCGCAGGCGCCGTGGCTGAAGCGCGACGACACGGGCCGGCCGTTCGCCTCGGCCGGGGCCAGGCTGCGGCCGGAGGACCTGCTGCATCTCGGCACCATGCTGGCCCGCGACGGCAAGGCCGGGCCGCTGCGGCGGGTGCTGACGGAGGAGTCGATCGACACCGCCTTCCGCGGGACGACAGCGAATCCGGCCTACGGGCTGGGTTTCTGGCTCAATGCCCGGGCGGCGGCTCCGGAAGCGGCGGAGGCCTTTCCGGAAGACCTGGTGGACCTGAAGCCAGCCGAAGTGGACTGGACCGCGGTCTGCCTGTCGCGGGCGGCACCGGCCGACCTGGCGGCGATGCTGGGATCGAGCGGCCAGCGGGTTTACATTTCCCGCGCGAGGCGGCTGGTGGTGGTGCGACTGGGCGAGGGCAAGGACTTCCGCGACGCGGACTTCCTGGGCCGGCTGTTCGGCGGCTGAGCACCTGCCGCGCGGCGGCAATCAGCCGGCTTTCATCCCGGCAAAGAAGGCGCGATGGCCCTCCAGCACGCGGGCGCGGGCCTCTTCGTTGACTTCCAGCGACCACTCGCCGCGCTCCATCGTGCCGCCCAGCAGAATGCCGTCGGTGCGGGGAAACATGTAGAGCGCCCCGGCGAGGGTGATGTAATCGACCTCGGGCTGTGGCAGCAGCACGATGAGCTGGCCCTTGATTGGCGTGAGCTCCTCGTCACCACAGAGCGCCCTGGCCCCGAGACCGGTGCAATTGACCACGACGGGCTCTTCGAGTGCCTGCCATTCCTCCTGCGACGCGAACTCGCGCACCACGATCCGCCCGCCGAACTGAAGGAAGTCCCGGAGAACGGCGGCGAGATAGACCGGCGTCTCGATGAACAGGGTGGAAAACCGCCGCGCATGGGGCGTGGGAAACGGATGCCCGCCGGGAGTGTAGGCGGCGCCATCGGGATAGAGATCGGCGATGGGATCGGCGCGGTAGGACTCTTCCGGTGCCTCGGTGCAGGAGTAGTTTTCGATCCACCGCACCCCGTAGTGGTGGCCGGTGAGGTCCTGGAAATACCGGTGCGACAGCCGCGCGGCGCGCTCCTGGAGTGCCTCGTAAGCGGGGGTGCGGTGGGCGCGATCGGACACGGTGAACGGCTGCCACTGGGCGCCCGCGATATTCGATGTCGTCTGGGGCGGGAGATCCTTCGCATAAATCGTCACCTGCGAGCCGCGCCGCTGAAGCAGCCGTGCGGTGGCCAATCCCACCGCTCCGCAGCCGATCACGGCATGACTGGCCGCCGGATGGGCCTCGGCCAACTCCACCGCGAGGTGGGCGGTGCCCCACGACAGCGACACGCCCCCGCCGCCGTGGCCGTAGTGGTGGATCACCGTTTTCCGCCCTTGGGTCTCGGCGCGCACCACGAATCCGGAGGGCCGGAAAGGCCGCAGCCCCACCACCGTCCGGATGATGCGGTCCTCCTCCACCCGCACCGGGGCAAATTCCCGGCCCGGCGTCTCTTTCGGCGGGGGCCCGGTTTGCGCCGACGGTTCAGGCTCCGCCTCGACCGGTGGCATGGGTTCCGCCGGCCGGCAACCCGTCATCCCGACAGCGGTGAGACCGGCGGCCCGGAGCAGCGATCGACGGGGCATGGAGTCGGGAGAGGTCATGCAGTCGCGCAGAGTGTCGCGCCCCCTTCCGGACCGGGCAAGGTTCGATCTTGAATCGCTTCCGATGCCGTGGACCGTATCCCCTGCATGCCCGCCCACCGATTCCTCTACCGCAAGCGCGTCGAGTTCGCCGACACCGACGTCGCCGGCATCGTCCACTTCTCCAATTTCTTCCGCTACATGGAAGTCGCCGAGCACTCCTTCTACCGGTCGCTCGGCTTTTCCGTCCATGACTTCCGCCCGCGGCCCGGCGCGCCACCGATCGGCTGGCCCCGGGTCCATGCCTCGGCGGATTACCGGCTGCCGCTCTTTTTCGAGGAGGAAGTCGAGATCGAACTGCTCATCGAGGAGATCCGCGGAAAAACGATCAAATACTTCTTCCGGTTCTGGAAACAGCCCGATGACGACGACGCCCGCGCTCTCGCGGCCACCGGTCGCTTCGTCGTGGTGTGCGTGGCCTTCGGCGAGGGCAGCAGCGGTGGCGGCCACGGCCACACCGGCCGGCGCATGAAAGCGGTTGCGATCCCCGACGAAGTGCGCGACCGAATCGAACCCGCGCCCGCCGAACTCCTGGCCGATGCGGCCGAACCCAAACCCTGAAATGAGCAAGACGATGGGAAGCTATACTTGGTTGTTATTCGCCCTCGGCACGGTCGTGACCTGGGGTCTGTACGGCATTTTCCTCCATGCCGGTCAGATGGGGATGGGAGATCCGGCCAATGGCCGCTACAAGGCCTTCCTGTTCGTCGGCGTCGCCTATTTCATCACCGCCGTGCTCGCCCCGGCCGCCGTGCTGTGGTTCAACAAGGCCACCTGGACCTTCCCGGCCAAAGGCCTCTGGCTCTCGCTCTTCGCCGGTATCCTCGGGGCCATCGGCGCCTTTTTCGTGCTCCTCGCCCTCGGCGCCGCCATCGGGGCCAAGGTGCAGAATGCCCCCGGCGTGGTCATGTCGATCATCTTCGCCGGCGCGCCCATCGTGAACGCCATCGTCGCCATCTCCATGGCCCACGACTGGGGCAAGGTCCGCTGGCCCTTCGTCCTCGGCCTGGTCATGGCCGCCGCCGGTGGCTTCCTGGTCACGAAGTTCAAGCCCGTCCACGCCCCGCCCGCCAAACCGGCGGAGAAAGTGGCTGCCGCGCCCAAATACACGCCCGAGACCGATCCCTTCCGCCGCTGATCGGCCGCGGTCCGGCGCCTACCCGCCCGCCATGTCCGATCGCGCCGCCATCGAGACGCTCCAGCTCGGCCGACTGCGCGCCCTCGTGGCGGAACTCCGCCGCGGCAATGCCTTTTACCGCGAGCGGCTCGCCGATGCCGGCATCGACGAGAAGAACCTCGCCTCCCTGGCCGATTTCTCGGCCCGCATGCCCTTCACGTCCAAGATGGATCTCGTCTGGGACCGGGAGGAATACCCGCCCTACGGGTCGAACCTCACCTATCCCCTCGCCCGCTACTCCCGCTACTGCCAGAGCAGCGGCACCACCAGCAGCCCCCTGCCCTGGCTGGATACGCCGGAGAGCTGGTCGGCCATGCTCGACTGCTGGGACCGGGTTTACGATGCCGCCGGCGTCACTCCCGATGATGCCATCTTCTTCGCCTTCAGTTTCGGCCCCTTCCTTGGATTCTGGACTGCTTTCGACGCCGCCACCCGCCGGGGGAATCTGGCCATCCCCAGCGGCGGCCTGAGCAGCGAGGCCCGCCTCCAGGTCATCCTGACCAACCGCGCCTCCGTGCTCTGCTGCACCCCCACCTACGCCCTGCGACTCGGCGAGGTGCTCGCCACCCTCGATCCCGCCGACACCGCCGACCTCGCGGTGCGGACCATCATCGTCGCCGGCGAGCCCGGCGGCAGCATCCCCGAGGTGCGCGGCCGCATCTCCAGCCTGTGGCGCGGCGCCCGCATCTGCGACCACCACGGCATGACCGAGGTCGGCCCCGTCACCTACGAGACGCCCGGCCGGCCGCTGCACCTCTGCGTCATCGAGGAGGCTTACTACGCCGAGATCCTCGACCGCGACACCGAGCAGGAAGTCGCCCCGGGCGAGCGCGGCGAACTTGTCATCACCACCCTGACCCGCACCGCCAGCCCCCTGCTCCGCTACCGCACCGGCGACCTCGTGCAGAAAGCCTGGACCGAGGACCCCGCCGGCCACCCCGTGCTCACCCTCGACGGCGGCATTCTCGGCCGCGTCGATGAGATGATCGTCATCCGCGGCGTCAACATCTACCCCACCGCCGTGGAAAAGATCATCCGCGGCTTTCCAGAGGTCGCCGAATTCCAGGTCACCCAGACCACCCACCACCACATGGCCGAGCTGGAGATCGCCGTCGAGCCCCACACCACCCCGCCGCCGCATGTGAATCTGGAAAAGCGCCTCGCCCAGGCCCTGACCAATGCCTTCGCCCTGCGCATCCCCGTGCGCCTCGTCGCCCCCGGCTCCCTGCCGCGCTACGAGTTCAAATCCCGCCGCTGGGTGAAGCGCGACGCCTGAGCCGGCTCACCCGCCGCCCGGTTTGCGCCCTCCGGGCGGAGTCGGCGACGCGATCTTCAGCGGCGGACGCGACGACGGCAGATTGGCCGCTCCCGGTCGCCGCAGCGGCGCCACCGCGACCGGCTTCGCCACCGAGGCCGACGGCGCCGACGGACGCGGCTCCTCCACCCGCGTCGCCACGGCCACTGAGTGCGTGTAAATCGCCGCCACCACCCGGCCGATCAGGATCTCGTCCCCGTCCCGCAGCACGGCATCGGTCACCGCCCGGCCATTGACCCGCGTCCCGTTGGTCGAGTCCAGATCGATCAACCGGTAGCCCCCATCCGGCTCCCGCCTCAGCTCCAGATGCACCGCCGAGACCTGTGGCAGCGCCACCACGATGTCATTGCCCGCCTCGCGACCGAGCCGGACACGGTCCACGTCCAGCTCATACTCCACCGGAGGCCCACTCGGGGCCAGAATGCGAAACAGAGGGTTCATCGGTTCTGGGTAAACTTACCCCGGACTCCGCCCCAGCGTCAAACCCCATCCCACCGGGCCGACCGAGCCGCCATGGCGCGATGCCACCTCTCGCCGCCACCCCCTTTTCGGCTAACGTCGCCCGTATGCGCATCCCCCATCTCCCCCTTTTGGCCGCCCTCGGTCTCAGCCTCCTCACCACCCCTCCCGCCACCGCCGAGCCCCTCGTCTATCAGGGCGAGGCCGGACCGGGGAAAGGCAAACACCTCGTCTTCATCGCCAGCGACCACGAATACCGGTCCGAGGAGACCCTGCCCGCCCTCGCCCGCATCCTCGCCCGGCGCCACGGCTTCACCTGCACCGTCCTGTTCGGCGTCGATGCCGAGGGCTACATCAAGCCCGGCGAATCCCACATCCCCGGCATCGAGGCCCTCGACCGCGCCGATCTCCTCATCCTCTTTACCCGGTTCCAGGACTGGCCCGCCGATCAGATGCGCCACTTCGTCTCCTACCTGGAGCGCGGCGGTCCCGTCGTCGGCCTGCGCACCGCCACCCATGCCTTCAAAATTCCCCAGGACAGCCCCTACGCCGCCTATGACTACCGCCACGCCGGCCCCGAGTGGAAAAACGGCTTCGGCCGCGCCGTCCTCGGCGAGACCTGGGCCGGCCACCACGGGCGGAATCACCAGCAGAGCACCCGCATCGACATCGTGAAAGAAAAAGCCGCCCATCCCATCCTGCGCGGCGTCACCCAGGCCTGGGCCGAGTGTGGCGGCTACTTCACCGATCCCGAGCCCGACAGCGACATCCTCGCCCTCGCCCAGCCGATCGAGGGCATGAAGCCCGGCGGCCCCGACGCCACCGAGTTCAAAGCCGTCCCCGCCGCCTGGACCCGCACCTACCGCCTTGGCGACCGCACCGGCCGCGTCTTCACCAGCACCTACGGCGCCTCCGGCGACATCGTCGACGACGGCTACCGCCGCCTGCTCATCAACGGCTGCCTCTGGGCCGTCGGCCTCGAGTCCGCCATCACCCCCGATCTCGACATCGCCTTCGTCGGCCCCTACCAGCCCCACTGGCACGGCAGCACCGGCCGCAAAGCCCGCGTCAAACCCGCCGAACTCGCCGGCTGGGACACCCCCATCTGGCCCGCCCAGCCCTGATACACCCCCGAAGGCATAGAGGCTTGGACAGAGGAATGGGCGGTTCAGGGGAAAGCCCCCCGATCAGACAATCGAATTCGTTTCGGATTTCCGGCTCGGCTGGAGGGAAAATCTCACGCAGAGGCGCGGAGCCGCAGAGGCTCGAACAAGAGAATGAGCGGCAAAGGAACAGCCGTGTCGGTTTTGAACCTTTCCTGATCAGACATTCGAAGTTGTTTCGGATTTCCGGCTCGGCTGGAGGGAAAATCTCACGCAGAGGCGCGGAGCCGCAGAGGCCGGGCCAGGCGAATGAGCGGCAAATGAGCAGCCGTGTCGGTTTTGAGCCTTCCCTGATTGGACATTCGAAATTGTTTCGGATTTAGAGCTTAGGATTTAGGATTTCCGCCGCCAGGCGGCCCCGGATTTCCGCCGTCAGGCGGCATCCCTGTCCGCCAGCGAGCGGATCACCAGTTCCCGCGTCACACAGCGCTCATCCTGCGCCAGCAGCCCCACGATGGCATCCGCCACCTGGCGTGGCGACAGAAAGTCTCCCACCGGCATCGCCCGGTCCACCGCCGCGTCCCAGAAAGCCGTGTCCACCCCGCCCGGCAGCACCGCCGACACCGCGATGCCCAGCGGCGCGGCCTCCTCGGCCAGCGCCTGAGTGAAGCCCCGCAGCCCCCATTTCGTCGCGCAGTAGAACGACTCCGTCGGGATCCCCCGCAGCGCCGCCGTCGAGACCACATTCACGATCCGTCCCCGCCCCCGCGGCTCCATCGCCGCCAGCGCCACCTGACAGCCCAGCACCGCGCCCTTCAGGTTCACATCCATCATCAGGTCCAGATCCGCCTCCGAGTAGCTGCCCACCGGTTTGTGCCGTGCCAGCCCCGCGTTGTTGACCCACGCGTCGATGCCGCCGCCAAACGCCTCGATCGTCCGCGCCGCCGCCGCGTCCAGATCCGACCGGCGCCTCACATCGGCCGTCACCGCGATCGCCCGCCCCGCCGGCAGATCCGCCAGCGCCGCTGCCAGCGCCTCGCCGTCACTGTCCAGCATCGCCACCCGGCCGCCCGTCTCGACCAGCGCCTGGCTCAACGCCCGCCCGATGCCGCGCGCGGCCCCGGTGATCACCGTCACTGAATCCTGCAAAGATCTGCTCATGCCCGCGATCTTCCACCACCCCACCGCCCAAGGAAAGCGCCGATTGATCCGCCGCATCGGCCGGGTGCCCGCGCTGCCAACAAAGTAGCTTGGGCTTCAGCCCAAATCCGCTGCCTTCGCCGCCTCGCTCCGGCTGCTCGCGACCAGATCTTGGGCTAAAGCCCAAGCTACTTTCCTTTTCCACCGCCGCGGGCCGGCTCCGGCGGCTCCGATCCCGATCGAACCCTGTCTCCTCTCCGATCCAACCCTCTTGCATCGGAAAGCCAGCCGAACCCGTCGGCGCTCTCTTGGGGTGCCCCCAGTCAACGCTTGGGGTGCCCCCTGCCAACGCTTGGGGTGCCCCCTGCCAACGCTTGGGGTGCCCCTTGCCAACGCTTGGGGTGCCCCTTGCCAACGCTTGGGGTGCCACCTGCCAACGCTTGGGGTGCCACCTGCCAACGCTTGGGGTGCCTCCTGCCAACGCTTGGGGTGCCTCCTGTCAACGCTTGGGGGGCCCCCTGTCAACGCTTGGGGGGCCCCAAAACTCGTCTAAGGGGGCTCCCATCAATATGGAAAAGTCACCCGCCAAAGCTGCTGTATCCGCTCCCTTTACGCCTGAGCCTTTCAGCCTAGCCAGGGTATCGCCCTCCCCCGGCGGAAAAATCGGTCGTCCCGCCGATTTTGACCGCCCGCCCGATTGATCTTGGCAGCGAACGACGATTTTTCTAAGCTCCCCCTCATGGCTGCCTCGCCCCCTTTCGATCTCGTCTCGGCGCACCGCTGGTTTTCGGCCGGGTGTTTCAATGGAACCTGGGACCTGATGGATTTGCCCGACCGGACTCACGATCAGAACGAGGCGCTGCTCCTGTCCGCCCACGCCTCCCTGTGGCACTGGCGACAACGGCCAGATGTGACGAACCATCAACTGTCGATCGGCTACTGGCTGCTCTCGCGGGCGCACGCCACCGTCGGGCAGGTGAGCGAGGCGCGGAGATGGGCCGACCGCTGCCTGGCAGTGAGCGGAGACGAGCCCCCGTTCTTTCTGGGTTACGCCCACGAAGCCTGCGCCCGGGCTGCCCGGCTCGGGGGCGATCAGGCAGCGGCCTCCCGGCACCTCGCCGCGGCGCGGGGCCTGCTGGCGTCCGTGGACGATGAGGAGGAACGGCAAATCCTGGAGCGCGACCTGGACGCCTTGACCGCCTGATCCATCCACCCCCGACCGCCCAACTGTGTCGAAAAAGTTGGATGACATCTCGCTCGGGATCAGCATAATCGGACCTAGGGCCGCGAGCCCAGTCGTCTGTGGAACTGACACCGCCGGGCCAAATCCTTCACCCCGCGCGCCCCACCCACCCCTTGCCATGAGAACGCTACCCACGCTCCCACTCCGCCGTCTCCTCCCCCTGTCCGCCGGTCTGATGCTGGCGCTGGGTTCCATCACCCCGCCGGCCATGGCCCAGTCCCTCCCGCCAGGCGTGCTGAAAGTCCACAGTCGCAGTGTCTCGGCCAAGACCAGCCATGAATTCGGCACCGCCGTGTCGGTCTCCGACTCCTACCTGCTGGTCGGCGAACCCAACGACGACGACCGGGCCGCCGATGCCGGGGCCGCCTATCTCTATCTCGCCACGACCGGCCGATTCGTGCGCAAACTGACCGCGCTCGACGCATCCGCCGGGGCGCAGTTCGGCTATGCCGTCGCCGTCAGCGGCACCCAGGCCATCATCGGCGCGCGGAGCGCTGACGGCGGCATCGGCGCGGCGTATGTCTTCGACCTCCGGCGCGGCACCCAGCTGGCCAAGCTCTCGCCGTCGGATGGCGTCTCGGGCGATGGATTCGGCTCCGCAGTCGCCCTGAGCGGAAACCTCGCCATGGTCGGGTCGCCCGCTCACAACGGCTCTCGCGGGGCAGCCTATCTGTTCAATGCCCGGACCGGCGGAGCCGAGCTGGGCAAGCTGACCGCCACGCCCACCACCGCGGGCGATGAATTCGGCGTCGCCGTGGCCCTGAGCGGCCCCTTTGCCCTCGTCGGGGCGCAGAATGCCTCCACCAACAAGGGCGCGGCTTTTCTCTACAACGTCAGCGACGCCTTTTTCCCCAATCCCGAGCTGAATCGCCTGTCGATGATGATCGCCAGTGACGGCGTGGCCGACGACCGGTTCGGCATCGCGGTGGCGCTGGATGGCTGGCGCTGCCTGATCGGGGCCAAGGACCACAATGGCGAGCGCGGCGCCGCCTACCTGTTCGATGGCCGCAACGGCATCCAACTGGGAAAACTCACCGCCCCGGATGCGGCCGTGAATGATCACTTCGGCTCGGCCGTGGCCCTGAATGGCAATCTCGCCGTGATCGGCGCGCCGGAAAAGGATGCCGTGTATGTGATGAACACGGAGACGGGCGGGCAACTGATCCGGCTGAACCCGGACGACGCCGTCGGCACCTCCTTCGGCTATGCGCTCGCGATGGCGGGCAACCGCGTGCTGGTGGGGGCCCCGCAGGATGCCGATCTCGCGACCGATGCCGGCGCGGCCTACCTGTTCCGCCCCGTCTCCGGTCCCCTGCCCCTGACCCAGGTGGCCAAGGCAGGCGACTACGCCCCCGGCGCGGTGGAGGCGAATTTCTCCGGCTTTTACAGCGCCTACCTGAACGACGACGGCGAGGCCAGTCTGTCCGCCCTGTTGACCAACCGCGGCCGAGGCGTCTGGACCCGCCTGCCCGCCCTGTTCCGGCCGGGGCTGAAAACCGGCGACGACCTCGCCGCCATCGGCCTGCCCGGGGCGACGCCGTCGTCCTTCGGCGAGATCATCCCGGAGGATGACAACGGGCTGCTCATGCAGACCTTCCTCCGCGGCACCGGCATCACCAAGGCCAACAATCTCGCCTGGCTGCGATCCGACGGCACGGCGATCAATACCATCCTGCAGCACGGCGCCGCCTTTCCCGAGCTGACCGGCTCGCCGACTTTCGCCTCCTTCCCGGAGGTGGTGTTTCACGATCAGTCAGGCATCACGGCCGCGACCTATACTCTGGCACGGAGCGCCGTCACCGGCGTCACCACGCTGAACGACACCGGTGTGACCCTGCGGGACGAAAACGGAGCCGTGGTCATTCCTGGCATGGGCAATCCCGCCACGAAGCACCGGGAGGGTGACCCGGCCGCGACCACGGTGCTCGGCGACACCTATAGCCAGTTCTTCGGTCGCGTGGCGATCGCCGCGGACAACGACTGGTTCTATTTCCCGGCTTATTACTACGACACGGTCGACGCGACGACGCTGCACGGCTTGTTCTTCGCCAATTCCGCAACCGGGGCTGAGGGAAATGTGGCTCTGGTGGGAAATTTCTTGTTCACCGGCAACGCCTCCTTCCGCGCCTTCCTCGGCGAAGCGGTGTCCGGCAGCAATGCCGTCTTCCGCGCGACGATGACCGGCTTAGATGACCAAGCGCTTCCCATCACCTCCGCCAATGACGAAGCGATCTTCGATGAGTCGTCCCTCGAGCCCTATCTCCGTGAAGGCCAGGAAATCGACACGCTGAACCTGCCCGGCGTCGTCGTCAGCCGCTTTTTCGGCTATTGGGGGGTGGACAGCGGTGCCGCCGCCATTTGCCTGGTCTCGCTGCGGGGACCGGGCGTGAATGCCTCCAACGATCTCGCCGTGATCCGCTGTTCTTCTCCTGCGGTAGGTGCCTCCCCGCTGATCCTCCTGCGCGAAGGCGACACCGTCGGCACGGACGATGCCGCCCGCGTGTCGGTGATCCAGCGGGTCGATGTGGACAGCGTCGATGGGCACTACTACATCCTCGCCGGCCTCGCCAGCGCGGCGGCCCGCAATCAGGCGCTCTTCCGGGGCAAGGCGAAGGGCTTGGGCAACGACACCGACACCCGCGGTCGTCACCTGCCCGGTCTGGTCCTGCGCAAGGGCCAGGGCTACCAGCAGCCCACCGGCGATACCAGCGCCATCAAGACCATCTCCATGCCCGTCAGCACCGACCGCACCGGCGCGGGAGCCAAGGGCCACGGCCAGGCGATCAACCGCAGCAGCAGCCTGGTGATCACGCTGGAGTTCGTCAACCGGGCTCGCGAGATCTGGTCGGGGCTCCCCTGATCCCGCCGGCTGCCCCGCCATCGCCGGAGGAACCGGGCCGGCTTTCCGATGAGACCCTGTTGGATCGCCGATCAGACCCTGTCTCATCGGAACCGGCGCCGGCGGATTGGCCTCGATCGGGACTTGCCGGAATGGACTGGATTGGGGAAACTGCCGCCATGACATCCCCGATCGATCGCCGCCATTTTCTCACCGCCTCTGCTGCCGCCGCCGCTGCCTGGACGGGCGGCCTGCCGCTGATCCGTGCCCAGTCGAAGTCAGGCCGGAAACACAAGCTGGCCGTGATCGGCGGGGGCGGCTGGTGGGCGATGAACATCCTGCGCGTCGCGCTGGAGGACGGGCGCTGCCAGTGCGTGGCGCTCTGCGATGTGGATGCGGACAATCTGGAGGTCTCCGCCGACGAGGTGGAAAGCCTGACCGGCACCCTGCCCAAGTGCTACAACGACTACCGCGAAATGCTGGAGAAGGAAAAGCCGGAGATCGTCATCATCTCGACGCCGGACCACTGGCACGCGCTCCAGTCGATCGACTGCGTCAAGGCGGGCGCCCATGTCTTTGTCGAAAAGCCGACCGGCCACACCATCCAGGAGAGCGGTGCCATGGTGCGCGCGGCGCGGGAGACGGGCCGGGTGGTGCAGGTGGGTCTGCACCGCCGGGTGGGGCCCCACCACGTGAGCGGCATGAAGTTCCTCCAGGACGGCGGGGCGGGACAAATCGGAATGGTGCGGATGTTTGCCCACAGTCCCGGCACCGGGCCGGAGGAGCCGAGCCCGAACTCGGAGCCGCCGAAGGGGCTGGATTGGGATCTGTATTGCGGCCCCGCGCCGCTGCGGCCCTACAACCGGCGCATCCATCCGGGTGGCTTCCGGCACTACCTCGACTTTGCCAATGGCACGCTGGGCGACTGGGGGGTGCACTGGCTGGACCAGGTGCTGTGGTGGAGCGGCCAGAAGGCCCCGAAGCGGGTCTTCTGCTCAGGCGGCCGGCCGATCAAGGGTGCGCCGGTGCTGAACGAGAAGGAGCAGACAAGCGACGCGCCGGATCACCAGGTCGCGACCTACGAATTCGACGGTTTCACCGCGGTGTGGGAGCACCGGCGCTTTGCCGGCAACGAGACGGAGAAGACGGGCGTCGGCTGTTACTTCTACGGGACAAAGGGCATCTTCCACATGGGCTGGCGCGACGGCTGGACTTTCTATCCGGACAAGAAGGGCGCGCCGACGGTGCACGAGGACCCGAAGTTCGATCACGAGAAGGACGGCCACAATGTGCCGCCGCTGTGGCGCGACTTCGTGGATGCGATCGAGCAGGGACGGCGCCCGGTGGCCGATGCCGAGGTGGGTCACCTGGCGACCAACTGCAGCCTGCTCGGCATGCTGAGCTGGAAACTGGGACGCAGCGTCGTCTGGGACGGCGAGAAGGAGCAGGTGGTCGGCGATGAGGAGGCAAACGGCCTGCTGAAGCGCGACTATCGCGGTCCCTGGGTGTATCCGACCTGAAGCTGCGGCTCGACCTCCATTGATCGAGCCTGTTCTACTATCCGGACGTGATGGTGGTGTGCGACCCGGACGACGATGGGCCGCTCTACAAAACGCGCCCGAAGGTGTTGTGCGAGGTGATGACGGACTTCAAGAAGGACCACTTGGAGAAGCTCTTCGTGAATGAACAGATCCAGAGTCAGGAGGACTCTCTGGTGGTCGATCAGAATCCCCGTCAACCGCGCGCCTGGCTATATCGGCGGGAGAATGGGTGACAACAGGAGGAAGTCGGCCCTGAAGGCACCGTTTCCCTGTCTTCGATCGGCTTTGCCACTCCGCTGGCTTCGCTCTACGAGGCGTGAGGCCCGCCGGAACCGTCAGTCCGGCCACATCAGATCGCGCTGCCAGTCCAGCAGCAGGGCGCTTTTCTCGTCATCGGTCACATTGGTGGCGGCGAGTTTTTCCATGACCGCCCGCGGGGCAATGAGGGTGGGATCGATGCCCAACTGCTTGGCCCGGGCATTCCGGTGGTCGCGGAGACGCTGTAGCTCGGCTTCGTCGATCTGGAGGCGGGGGCCACCGTTGCCTTTGAGGCGCCTGGGCCACTCGGATTCGGGGATATTCCGGGCGTCGGCGATGGCCTTGATGAGCCGTCTCGCAATGGGCGGCCGCAGGTAGCGGGGCGGCTCGACGCGCTCGCCATCCTGGAGACGGCGTGAGATGGAGAGCAATTCCTGGTTGGAAATGAGCTTGAAGGCGGGCCGGTCGAGCAGCCGGCATTCGGCATCGCGCCACTCGCACAGGGCCTTCAGGTAGGCCATGCCACGGCGCTCGAGATTTCCCCAACCGGTGACGCGCCAGGAGTCCTCGGTGGTGCGCTCCTCGCGGGTGGCGGCAGACTGGCGGGCGGAATCGCACGACTCGATGAACCAGGACATCCTCCCCCGCTCCTCCAACTGCCGCACGAAGCGCTCTGCCATCGGAACGATGTAGCGGACGTCATTGAAGGCGTAGCTGACCATCTTGTCGGTCAGGGGACGCTTGCCCCAGTCCGCTTTCTGCGATGCCTTGGAGAGGGTGATGCCGTACTCGGCCTCGATGAGATTGGCGAGCCCGAACTGCTCGAACCCCAGCAGCCGGGCGGCCGTCTGGGTGTCCCAGACAGTGGCCGGGATGCGACCGAAGGTCTTGCGGAACATCGCCATGTCATAGTCGGCTCCGTGCATCCAGACAACTTCCGCCTCGTCGATGAGGTCGAGCAGTGAGACAAGCGCCTCGTGGGGGACGACGAGCGGATCGATCACGGCCAGGCGTCCCGCACTGGCGAATTGGATCAGGCACAGCTTGGTCTCGTAGGAGTGCATGCTGTCCGCCTCGGTATCCACGGAACACCACCGGTGGTCGCCGGCCCGGACGCGATCAATGAAAGCCGAGAGAGCCTCCGGGGTCTCGATGATGGCCTCTTCGAGCGTAACCGGGACGGAAAGATGATCTGCCTTCTCGCTGAAATCTGACACTTGACTGTGAAATGGGGAGACCGGCGATTTTCGGGATTCTGGCCGGAAAGGCAAGCGGATTAACGCAGTCCCCGGAGGAGCAGTTCGATGTTGGAGCCGGTCTGTTTGATGTTTTTGACCAGGGTCTCCATGGCTTCACCGGCCGGCAGCTGAGCCAACTGGCGGCGCAGGGAGCTGATGCGCTTGAACTCTTCGGGATCGTAGAGGAGGTCGTCCTTGCGGGTGCCGGACTTGGGCGCGTGGATGGCGGGCCACACGCGGCGCTCGGCCAACTCGCGGTCGAGGTAAATCTCCATGTTCCCCTTGCCCTTGAACTCCTCGAAAATGACGTCGTCCATCTTGCTTTCGGTCTCGATGAGGCAGGTGGCGAGGATGGTGAGGCTGCCGCCCTCCTCGACATTACGGGCGACGCTGAAGAACTTGCCGGACCGCTGGAGGGCCTTGGTATCAACCCCACCGGAGCCGAGGCGACCGCCCCCGCTGCCGCCCTGGATGGCGGAATTGTGACCGCGGGCCAGTCGGGTGAGCGAATCGAGCAGGATGACGACATCGCGCTTCATTTCGACCAAGCGCTTGGCCCTTTCCAGCACGAGATCGGACACCTGCACGTGGCGGCGGGCCGGTTCATCGAACGTGGAACTGTAGATCGGGGTTTCGACCGATTCCTTGAAGTCAGTGACCTCCTCCGGCCTCTCGTCGAGCAGCAGCACGATCAGTTCGATCTCGGGATGATTTCGGCGGATGGAGGCCGCGATGCTTTTCAGCAGAATGGTCTTTCCGCCCCGCGGCGGAGCCACGATCAAGCCGCGCTGGCCTTTCCCCAGTGGGGCGATGAGGTCTACCACACGGGGTGACGGGGATTTGGCGTCGGGATTTTCGAGGATGATTCGATCTTTCGGGAAAAGCGGCGTGAGGCGGTCGAATGGCGTCGGCGCCAGCCATTCGGAAACCGGAATGCCCTCCACCAAGAGGATTTCTTCGACGGTGAGACATTTCTCACGTTCACGCGGAGGCCGTACGAGCGCCCGGACCAGATGCCCGGGTCGGAGCTCGTGCCGGCGAATGATGGGCTGGGCCACGAAGACATCGTCGGCGTTTGACGCAAAGCTGAACTCGGGCCACCGCAGGTAGCCGTGACCGTCGCGCTCCCGCTCGGGATTGTATTCCAGCACCCCGGTGGCCTCGATGCGGGTGCCCCGGCGACCATAGAAGCAAAGGATCTCGAAAATCAGTTGATGCTTTGAGCGCACCCCAGCCACCCTCAAGCCAATTTCCTGGGCGTTCCGGTGCAGATCGGCGAGGGAACGCCTTTGAAAGACGTTGAGATCGATGGACTCAGGGATCTCGATCGGTGGCTCGACGGGCTTCGACGGCATTACTGGCAATTCGGCCACAGCGACCGCGGACGCCGCTTGGGACAGCTCCAATTCGGACTGGGCCGGCGGTTCAACGACGGCAGCAGATCCATCGGCCATCGGCTCGGCGGAAACGTCGTCACTGCCCGGTGGGGGGGTATCAGGTGTCATCATCAGAAAAAGGAATCAACGGGGTAAACTCTCCAATCGGTGGTGAATAAGGGAAGACAGGACGTGCACCTGTTCCTCCAATTCTGTCTCTGTCCCATCATTCCAGATCACCACATCAGCGCGCTCCAACTTTACGGACAGGGGCATTTGAGAGCGGAGGAGATTTTCGATGGTCTCTGGATCGAGTCCCCGCCGCTCGGCCATTCGGCTGCGTTGGACGTCCTCCGAGGAGGCCACGACGAGATCCAGATCTCTCTGGTGCTTGGAATCGACTTCGTAGAGTAAGGGAATTTCGTAAACAAACAGGCTTCGGTCACTCTTTTTAGCCAGCAGATGAGCCTGCTGACCGGCAACGAAAACCTCCGGGTGCAGGATGGCTTCCAAGTCCCGGCGCAAAGGGGGGGTTCGGAAAACGACCTGCCGCAGTTGAGAGCGGTCAATGGCTCCCGCTTCGTCAAAAACGGAACTCCCGAAAACCTCACCAATCTTGGTTTTAATGTCGGGTCTTGTCAATAATTCATGCACGGCGGCATCGGCGCTGAAGCTGGCAGCGTGCTCACCCCAAATCTGGGTCAACTGCGCCACGACAGCCGATTTGCCCGTCGCGACGCCTCCTGTAATGGCCATCGTGATCACCGGAACCTAAAAAAGTATCTCGCTAAACCATTCAAAAAAAGGCTCGGAAAAAGGGACCGGGCTCCGGCCGGGAAAAAGTCCGGCCTCCGCCAGAAATGAGAAGCGGGTGGAGGAGAAAGTCCCCGCCACCCGCCAATGAGCTTCGAAATGACTGTTCCGTCAAACGGGTTCGGATCAGTTGACTGGAGCTCCCGCTGCCGGCAGCGACGCTCCCTTGAATCGCATTCCTGCAGGATCTACCAACTCGGCCCTGACAAAAATGGTCAAATTCTTCTTCAAGTGAAGCTCAACATCGTTGCGAAACAACCGCCCGACAAGAGGCATGTCACCCAAGAGTGGAACCTTGTCCTGCACGTCTTGAACATCTTCACGAATCAGTCCACCCAATGCCACGGTCGCTCCATCCCAAATCGTAACCTGGGTAGTGACCTTCCGAGTTGAAAAAACCGGCATCTCGATACGGTTCTGCGTCAACTCAACAGTACTGGAGGCTCCAGTGGCATCAATTCCAACAGAATTAATTGGACTACCATAGTTGATGAAGCCTTCGAATTCGACCACTTCCGGAGAAAGATTCAGATCAATTGTAAAATCGTCACCACCAATTACTGGGTCTACTTCCAAAGTGACACCGGTATTCCTAGTTTCGAAGGCAGCGGGAGTAGCCGGGGTTACCGGGAAGCCGCTAACGGCTCCTCCTCCAGCGCCTCCTAAGGAAACACCACCGCCAATCTGGTTCGGAATTTCCGGCGGATCATATTCAGTCGGGTAAATAAATTCCCGAATTACCTCAATTTTCGCACGCTGACCGCTTCGGGCAATCACACTGGGAGCGGATAGCAAGTCCGTACCCTTGCGCTGATTCAACGCCCGGATCATGACCTGAAATTGGGGATCAGTGAAAACACCTGCTATCCCAAAAATGGCAGGTGCAATAGCGTTCCCTCCCTGAGCAGCTCCACCAGCTTCGGAAATAAGTGAGTCAATACTATTGCTCTCAATCGCATTGAACCCGCTCCTCAAACCTGCCGTTAGCGGGTTCGTTCCGACAGGGGCCGTGGCACCAGGCTGAACAAATGTGAAATTAGAGTTGTCTATCGCCCCTGTATTCCCAGCAGTTCCTCCGCCACCAAACACCTTCGGTTGCGAACCGATGTTAAAGGGCCCCAGCAGCCAGTCAAATCCCAACTCCTTACCGGCTTCCTCGCCAATTTCGATGAACTTCGAGGTAATATAGATCTGTTTCTGACCTCCGCCTCGGATCGACTCAATGACAGCCTCCACCAATTCCATCTGGTCTTGAGTTTGCCTAACAATCAATTGGGAAGTCTGTGGGTTAAACGTAGCCGAAGCACCCTGACCGAAGACGATACCATAGGATTCAAGCACATCCCTCGCGCTTTTTCGAACAGTCGGAGGAGCCGCATTTCCGCCCGCAGGCGCTGCGGCAAAGGGATCAACCGGTCCAGCAGCACCACCGCCGCCACCGCCACCGCCGCCACCATCAGAGACGAGGAAATTCGGCGGGACCACGTATACATTGGTGTAAAGTTCCTTGTCAGGCGCAGAAAGCGGCAACACCACCACTGCATTCGGCTCGACTTTGTATTTAAGGTTCGCTAGAGAAAGAGTGTAGCGAAGCGCTTCAACCAAGGGCACGTTACTCAGTTGCAGCGTGATGGGCGTCTGATCAACACCACCGCCGAAGCCACCACCACCAGCTGGGGCTGCAGATGCTGCCCCATCAAAAACTGGACCACCTCCGGCAGGAGGCGCCGCAGCTGGGGTTGGCGCCAGAGCAGCACCAGCAGCCCCACCAGTGTTCAGAATGATATCCACCCCCCTCTTGGTTACATCGGGGTTCGAGTCTAGTTCCTGAGCCCTTGCCCGAAGGAACTCAAGAGCATCCCTGAGAGGGGTGCCAACGAATTCCACCGACGGAACAATAATGGTCTTTAGCTTATTCTCAATCTCAGCAATCCGGTCGGTCGATGTATCGGCCTTGAGTTCACTTGGAATACCAGCCCCCGTTACACTGACCGGCACAGGCAGCTCCCATCCCTCGGCAATTCGCCGTATGAATTCCGACCGCATCTGATTCCTAGCCACTTCTAAATACTCCACTCTTTCCCGGTCCACGCCTTCCAAACCACGGCGGGCCGCACTGTTGTAGCGGTCCTCATTGAGCACCTTGAAGTATTCCGTCTCCGCTTTGTCGTAATCACCAATGTCGATGTAGCCCTGGGCGGTCTTCAGCGCCTTCTCGACGTTGCGCACGCTCTCCAAGTGCTCCGGAGACAGTGCGGGAGAATACCACTCGGGATCGTTCAGCCTTTCGAGCAGCTTCTTCGCCTCAAAGTTGTCCGGATCGATGTCCGGGGCCAGAACGTTCTCCAACAGGGTCCGGGCCTCGGCGTACTCCGCCTCGTCGGCGCGCTGCTGAGCCAGCTTCACACTGGCATTGGCGTACTGCTTCACGTAGGCATCACGACGATCTTTCGTGATTGGCGCATCCGGCAAAAGGTCGATGGCCGATTTGAACTCCGTAATCGCCCCTTCGTAGTCGCCGTCGGCAAGCAACTGCGAACCCCGCAAGGCAGCTTCATCGGCCTTCTGGACCCGCTCCTGTAGGCGCGTCACAAAGCGTCCTGCAATCTCCGGAATTCCCGAAGCGCCCCCTCCCCCGCCGGCTTCGGCAAAGGCATCACCTCCGGTCACCAGAGGCACCGCCAGACCGACTACCGTCGCGGCCACAACTGAGCGATTGATCTCGATTCTTTTTTTCATCTTAGCGACTCGATTTTGCACAAAAGTCTGCGAATCACCAGCTTTTAGCTGCTAGCTCTCGCAATGTCCATCCCAATCTTTATTTTTTCGGCGTAATCTTGAGCTTGACTTCCTTCCCCGGTTCAGGCTCGAACGAGATTTCCGCCTCTTGTTCTTGAATGTCAACGAGTTTGTACTTCGTATCCGGGTCCACCGGAAGCACAAACGGGTCTCCCTTCTTGACAAAAAACTTGCTCCCACCCCCGATCACGAACTCAAATTCCCCGTAGTAGGTGGGGATGGGCTGCTCGACACCACGAATCAACTTAACCGATTCACCAGTAGGAATATACGTAACCGTTAACTCAGACTGATCAACTGTAATCCCGAGGTTGTTTTGCCCCTGCTTCTTTTCGACCGATTCCACCCGGAACATGTTGTCGCCCGAGCTTTCACCGATCCTCAACATGAAATTCTGGTTCCCAGGGTAGGCTGCCGAGGGAAGCCGCTGAATCTGGAACCGTTGTTCGTCCGGCATCGTCATAAACTTCAAGATGTAGCTCTGCTGCTTCCGGGACAGCAAAAAAAGCTTGTCGGTATAGGGAGGATGGCTGCCAGAATCTTTCGGGTTTGTCTTGGCGGTCCACTCCTCCTCATTGGTGAACTCGTCCCCGTCGGGATCCTGCCCCATGACGCCTCCATCGAGGAAATCCAAGCCGTTTTCCAACAGCCACTGGTTGCTTGCCGGCGGGCGCACCTGGCGAGCCTTGGGGTCATTCATGTCGATGAGTTCCCCGGCTACTTCGACGATCGGAATCGAAACGAACAGCGGGAGCGGCTTCGGTGCCTCTGTTCCCTTGATTGGCAGCACCCACTTTGCTTCCTGGTCCAGAAATGCCTGAGCACCATCAACTTTGGGCCCCTCAGGCACCGGCAATTCATCGTTGGGCTGCGCGGGTTCGATCTCGAAAAGCGCCGGATAGCTGCGCGCCTTCAACCCAAACACCACGGCGAGAGCGATTCCAGCCAGCCCAACCGCCGTCAAGATCGCCCGGTCCCAGTTCTTGTTTAGCCAATCCATTGGATTCTGTCTGATAATTTTAAATTTTCCGTTTCAGCGATCGCATTCGCTCGATCGCCTCACTTCTTCGATCTACGAGAACCGCCCTTGCTTTCGCTTTTCGGCTCGGGTGCGGATTTGACCTCGTCCGGAGATAGAAAGCGGACCAGATCGATCACCGCGAAAACCGTGAGCTTCTCTTGCCCAAAGATGATCCGGGCGTCCTTGCGCTGGATCTCCCAACCATCCGCAGTCATCGCTGTCACGAATTGATCGAAAGGGAGAGTCGCCAAGCCTTTCGCTTCCATGATCTCCTTGGTAGCCACCGTCCCGTCAGCCTTGGCAAACGAAGGCCCGCCAGCACCGGATTCATCACCTCCGAGCGAAGGCCCATCCGGGCTGGAATTGTCCACCCGCAAAACCCTCAGGATAAAGAAATACTCCTTGTCGTTTGCCAGACGGTTCAGAAACTCCTGAAAATCGCGGTGATCTGCCGCAAAGGTCAACGTGATGGGATACTTCTGCACCACCTGCCCCGGCACAATACCGGGAGGCGTATCTCCGGCAGTCGCGGGATCAGCCGGCGCGACCTCACCTGGCAATTGCTCTCTCGACAGCAGGCTCAACTTGTCGGCGCCCGACTCGGCCAATTGCTTCAAAAGATGCTCGATCGCATCCAGTTGGTAGCCCAAAGCCGGGACGATCTCCGGGCGCGGAAAAGTGGTCTTGTAGGCATCGAAGCCGAGGTAAAATTCCTCCTTCTTCTCGACTTCCATCCCCTTTTCACCGGCCAGTTTGAGGAAGTCGGCCACCTTGTTCTTCAGGATCTGGTTGGCGAACTCATTATCCGTAAGCTGCGCATTGAGCGGCTTCTGGTAGCGGGAAAGGCTCTCGTAGAGGGCCTTCACCTTGCCATCGTACTCGGTGACAATCCCTTCAAGCTTCTTCTCGTTGTCCTCGCTCGGGTAGGGCACCTCCTTTTCGAAACGGATGATCTTTCCCTTCAGGGAATCCCATCCTTCGAAGGTTTCGTTGTATGCCGACCTGCTTTTGAACAGGAAGAAACCCGATCCGCCAAGCAGGATCGCCGTGAAGAGAATGTAGCCAGCCAGCCAAGTGTTGCCTTTCATCAGCAAGGAAATCGTTCGTCTTTTGAGCCCGGGTTGCCGCGCGGTTACTTCGTGAAGGGAATCCTGCCGTTTTCGGGAAGCGGCAGTTTCATCTCCCAACGCCCTGCGTATTTGGTGCCGGGCGTGAAATTTTCTGCCTCGATCAGGATGTCGCTGGTGGACTTGTCCTTGAGGTCGAAATAGGGCGACTCCCGCAAGTTGGTCAGGTAGTCGACCACGATGTCTGCCCCGCGTGCATTGCCCCGGTAGAGTCCCACGATGCGGATGGTATCGATCATCTTTTGCTCGGGAGCCTGTCCGGGAGCGGCGGGGGCCACAGGAGTCGTACCCGCAGACGCCTCTCCCGCCAATGACGCGGTCACCGCCTCTCCGGCTGCCAGAGGCTCGAGAATGGTGATCCACATCAAATCGCTGTCCATCCGCTGGCTAAGGTCGTTGAAAACCGTCGTCCAGTAAGCCCGGCTCGTCACCGCCTGGAAATAAGGATCCTTCTTCGTCTCGATCTCAGACAGCTGGTCTTTGAGCGAGCTGATGTCTTTCGAATGAGACTCCAGCGCCGAAGCCGTCTCTTCGAGTTGGGCCGATTTCTCGGCCGCCAGCGCGGCAGCTTTGCCATACCAGACACCGACGCCACCCAGCAGAGCCGCCCCGGTCAGGGAAGCCACCAGCAGGTAGGGCTTGCGCTTGGCGAACGCTTTGGCCGCACGCACCGAAACGGGCGCCAGTTCCAGATTCACCGGCACTTCACCAATCGCCGAGAGCGCGGTTCCCACCAGTTCCCCGAGAGTGTGTGCCTTGGTAGCCAAGTCATCCCGATCCACAGAGCCAGCCACCGTCACATTCCTCAAGGCGTTGAAGTAATCGACCGGAATGTTCAGCTTCTCGGCGAAAAACTCCCGGATAAACGGCAATCCAGCCGTCGCCCCGCTCAAAAGCGCGACATCGGGCGCACTGCCGCCCTGCTGGCTGCGGTAAAAAGTCGTCGTCCGCATGATCTCCGAGTGCAGACGGGTCAGGGAATTGCGGATCACCTTGGAGATGCCCGCGATCACGGGGTCCTCATGATCGGCATAGGGACCACCCAACGCGACAAAGCCGTCGGCGATCTTGCGGCGCTCTGCGTCGTTGAAATCGACGTTGAATTCCTTTGCGATGGCTCGCGTGAGGTCGATCCCGCCAATCTTGATCGTCCGCAGGAACATCTTGTTGCCCTCGACAAAAATCAGGTTCGTGGTCCGGGCTCCGATGTCGATGATCAGGGTCGTGCCCTCGATATCGGCATAATTGAACCGAAACGCGTTGTAAAGCGCCAGCGGCGCCACCTCGGCCCCGGCCGATTTCAGACCGGAGCCCTGCACCGCCTTGTCGATCTCTCCGAGTTCGTCGGACTTGATCGCCGCCAGCAGCACCTCCACATCGATGTCGCCGGGCTCGCCCATCAGCTGGTAGTTCCACACCACCTCATTGATCGGGAACGGCACCTGTTGCTGCGCCTCGAACTCCACGATCTGATCCACCTGGTCCATATCCAGGGGAGGCAGCTTCACGAAACGGATGAACACCGGCTGACCCGACATGACGAGCCGGGCAGTCGATCCCTTCGCTTTCAAATTCCCCACCAGGCCCGTGAGCGCCATCTTGATCTGCCCGATCTGCTGGCCTTCCGCACCTGGATCGCCGACCATATCCACCCGCTCAAACCGGTTCAGCGCGAGACCTCCCGCGGCGGTTTTGGTGAAAACGGCCCCCGCAACATGCTGGGAGCCGAGGTTGAAACCGATGATGCGTTCTTCCGCCATGAGTTCAGGTGGGGTGACTCGATCGTTCTGTCTCGAATAAAGGATTTATCGGCCGATCAGCGGCTTTCCTCCACATCGGGATAGCGGTCCAGCCAGAGGAGGCTGAAGGGGGTCTTGTTCTTTGCGAGCACACCCGGCTCGGTCGCTTGTCCGCGCCACCAGCCATCGGGGCCGCCGCTGCTCGATTCCGCCACGATCCGCCCCTGATAGGAGATCTCGACAGCCACCAGGATATCGTTGGCACTGACTCGGTTGTATTCACCCGTGATCTTGCCGATCGTCGCCGGGGACACGTACGCCACCGAGTAGAGGTCCCGATCAGGCACCAGATTGACGTGCTTCACGTCACCAGTCAGATACTTGGCACCGTCCGCACCGCGCACCGCCACGTAGTAGCGGAACTCCAGGCTCGGCACCACGGAGCCACGCGGAGCCGAATCCAGGCTGAACGCAACTTCCGCCTCCAGCCACTCCTTCGGCTTCGGCACGTTCTTGTTCGCCACATCGCCCGCTTGGAAATTCGGGGTTTTCTGGGCGGAAACCTCGATCTTGTTGACCTCTACCTTGACTTGGACCTGCTGCGCGTGCGCGGGCAGGACGACGGCCAAACCGGAAATGACTGCGAGGAGAAGGAGTTTTTTCATGTCGTTTCGAAGCGTGAAGACTGCTTGTAACCTGATGGCGTCGTTTCTGGCAACCCTATTTTCGAACTTTCGCCCACATTGCGGCAGATTTTCTCAAAAATGGCTCATTTGCCCAGCACCGAACGGAAGTAGGCGATGGTGTGCGCGATGCCCTCGTCAAAAGTGACCCGCGGTTCCCAGCCCAGCCACTCGCGCGCCCGCGTGATGTCCGGCTGGCGCACCTTCGGGTCATCCTCCGGCAGCGGGCGATAGTCGATCTCCGACGGCGTGTCGATCAATTGCAGCGTCTTTTCGGCGAACTGCCGCACCGTCATCTCCGCCGGATTGCCGATATTGACCGGCTCGTGCGTGCTGTGCTGCGACAGGCGGAAGATCCCGTCGATCAAGTCCGACACGTAGCAGAAACTCCGCGTCTGGCTCCCGTCGCCAAAGACCGTGAGCGGCTTGCCCTCCAGCGCCTGACCGATGAAAGCCGGCACCACCCGGCCATCGCGCAGCCGCATCCGCGGCCCGTAGGTGTTGAAAATGCGGACGATCTTGGTGTCCACCCCGTGCGCCCGGTGGTAGGCCATCGTGATGGCTTCCGCGAACCGCTTCGCCTCGTCGTAGACGCCGCGCGGCCCGATGGGGTTCACGTTGCCCCAATACGACTCCTTCTGCGGATGCTCGAGCGGGTCGCCGTAGGTCTCCGACGTCGAAGCCAGCAGGAAAGTCGCCCCCTTGGCCTTGGCCAGCCCCAGCGCATTATGCGTGCCCAGCGAGCCGACCTTCAGCGTCTGGATGGGCAGCTCCAGATAGTCCAGCGGACTGGCCGGCGAGGCGAAATGGAAAATGAAATTCACCCGGCCCGGGATGTAGATGTACTTCGTGACATCGTGCTTGATGAACTCGTAGTCCTCGTTACCCGCGAGATGCCCGATGTTGTCGGTCGAGCCCGTGATCAGATTGTCCATGCCGATGACCCGGTGCCCCTCCGCCAGCAGGCGATCCGTGAGATGGGAGCCCAGGAAGCCGGCGCCCCCCGTGACTAGAGAGATGGGACGATCGTCGGCAGTGGATGAGAATGGCATGGGATTCAGGCGGATGGCGTATGGCTCGATTTCCTAGAGAAAGCACGGACCAGACCTACTCCGCTCCCCGCCTCCCTCGGTGGCGGAGATTTCAGCACATGCCAGGCACTCTCTCAACCCCGAAAACAGCCCCGGAGCGGCAAATCTGCGCCCCGTCCCCCCCGCCGGACCGCTTTCCGGCCCGGCCGAGCGTCCCCAGTCACTTGCCGATGCAGAAAAGCTGGTCGTCCGTGCGGATGAACAGATTGCCATACGCTGGAACCACCGAGGACCGGATGTTCGTGCTCTGACTCTCACCGAGTTGCGTCTGGTGGAGCAGCTTGAACTCATCCCCTGCCTGCACCACGAAAACCTCGCCGAGATGGCTCATCAGGTAGATCTTGCCGTCCGCCGCCGTCGGAGATGCCTCGATCTTCACCTTTGCCTCCAGCCGCTCACTCCAGATCACCTTTCCCGTCCCCGGCTCCACGCAGGAAAGAAACTTGTTCCGGTCGTTCAGAATGTAAAAGCGGCCCTTGTAGAAAAGCGGCGTCGGCACATCGCTGTTCACCTCCTTGCCCTCGCTCACCCAGGCCAGCTCGGAATCCATCAATTTCCCCGACTTGCCCATCGGGATCGCGTAGACCGGCGCCCCTTTCGGCGCACAAGCCAGCACGATGCCGTCACCCACCACCGGCGAGGGCACCAGCCGCCAGTGACCGATCTTCTCCTTGTTCCACGTGCCCCAGCGCCACAATTCCTTGCCCGTGCCCGGTTCGTGGCCCGTGATGCAGTCGCCTCCGACGACCAGAATCTCCTCCCGGCCCCCGTGCGTCACCGGCACCGGCGTGCTGAACGCCTCCAGCGACTCCTGCACCGCATCGGACGGCCGCAGATGACGCCATTTTTCCTTCCCCGTCTTCGGGTCCAGCGCCAGGAGGTAGGACTCATTCTTCTTGTCCTTGAATCCCCGATCCCCCACCGCCGTGTCGCGCTGCAGCACCTGCATGTAGAGCGTGCCACCGTGCAGCAGCGGGCTCGTGGAGAACGTCCATTGGAACGCGAACGACCCGTAATCCTTCTGCAGATTCCGCTTCCACAGCTCCTTCCCATCCAGATCAAAGGCAGCCAGATCGCCGCTCCCGGAGAAAAACACCACCAACTCCCCATCCGTCGCCGGGGACGGCCCCGCGAAGTTGCTGCGCTCATCCTGACGAATGCCCTCGCCAAATTTCTTGGCCCACACCGTCTCGCCCGTCTCACGGTTCAGCCGGATCGCCACGATGCCATCCTGCGACTCGTCGGCCGAAGTCAGAAAGACCGCCTCCTTCCACACGACCGGCGTCGAGGCCCCCTCGCCCGGCAGCGTTACCTTCCACTTCACATTGTCCGACTGGCTGAACTTCACCGGCAGCTCCATCTCCGCATCCGACGAGCCATTGTGCAACGGTCCCCGCCAATTCGGCCAGTCACCGGCTCCCGCCAGCGGCACCAGGCAGGTCGAAAAGACGAAGGCAGAGGCGAAAATCGAGCGTTTCATGGGACTTCGTGGTCAGGTTTTGATCTGTCGGTTTTTGGGAAAAAAGCCATCCCGCCAACCCGATAAAGCCAGCAGAACGCCCCCGAGAGTCGCCGGACTACCCCAATAAGTCAAGATGACCACCTCCCTCCCGCTGGTGACGACATCGCGCCACGATCGATCGCCTGCCGAGTGCGATCAGACCCTGTCTGGTCTCCGATCAGACCCTGTTTGATCGGAGATGATACCCTCTTTGATCGGAAAGACGCCCCAAGCTCAAAACCAACCGCCTCGAGCGGCCGGTCACTTGCGGCGCTTTCTCAGGAAAGTGGGCACATCCATGTCCTCGCCATCCACGATGGTGGGCTCCGTTTTGGCGAAGCGGCCCTTGCTGAGCGGTTCGAGCTGGAGCATTTGCTGCTGGGCCGCTGCGGCGGCATCGAGATCGCCACCGAGCGGGTCGAGCCCCAGACCGAAGGCCGCGCCGAGCGTGCCGGGCATCACTTCCTCGGGCGCCGGAGCAGAACCGGGCACGAGGCGGGACAGGGAAATTTTCTGGGCGTCGCCCGTCTGGGCCACCACCACTTCGCCCTCGACTTCGCGGGGCGCCACCGGGGTCCGGGGCGGCAGGATCGGCACGGTCTGATCGGGATCGGGCTCCTGACGCAGACCGGCGGCCAGCATTTTGCCGATCGTGTCCGGCACATCGTCCTCGCTCCAGCGCTCCGCCGGCTTGGCGGGGGCGACCGGCTCCACGGGGACGACGGGAGCCTGCCGGCTCACCGGCGTGCCAACATCGAGGGCCGGGCGACGGACGGGTTGGGCCTGAATGGGAGCCGTTTTGCGCACCGGCTGCAGATCGACCGGTTCGCGGGCCGGCGCCGGAGTGGCCGGGGCGGGCTCTGGCTGCTTCGGCGGCACGGGCTGCTGCGCGACCGGCGCGGGAGCCGGAGTGGCCGCCACAGGTGCGGGAGCCGGAGTCGGAGCCGCCGCCACGGGCGCGGGAGCAGGGCTGACCGGCTGCTGTGCCACGGGAGCGGGCGCTTGAGCCGCCGGCGACGGCGTGGCAGCCACCGGTTGCGGGGCGGGAGCCGTAGCTGCCGCCGGCGCTGCCACGGGTGGCGTCACCGGTCTGGCCGGCTCCGCGGCCACGGGTTCCGCGGGCCGCGCCGGCGCTTCGACCGGCTGCGGCTTCGCCACCGGCGCCGGCTCGTGACGAGGCGGCGCCGGAGTGGCTGTCACGGCCTGCGGGGCAGGCGTCACGGCCGCGGCGGGCGCGGGTTGAGGTTGAGAGGATGGGGTTTGTTGCTTTTCCGCGGAGACCGCGGCGTTCACCGGCTTTTCAACATTTTTATCAGGCTCCGGTGTAACCGCCGGTGTAGGCGACGCCGGAGCCATCAAAGGGCTGCCCAATCGAGGGGCAGGTGGTTCGGGTTCGGGTGACTGATAGGAGCTTCCCTGAACGGCATCCCGCCCCTGGCCTCCTGGTCCCTGTAGGGAGCTGATGATGGTGACGGTGAGATTACCGCCCAGCTTTTTGTCGGTGCCGGTACCGAAGAGAATCTGCGTGCGGGAGCTGTCGATGTGCTTGGACAGCTCCTGCATGACGAGTTCGATCTCGTAAAGGGTCATGGAATCGCCGCCGCCCACGTGGACGAGGACGTTGCGGGCCTGCTCCAGCATGCGGCCGCGATCGAGCAGCGGGCTCTTCATCGCCTGCTCGAAAGCTTCCAGCGCGCGGCTGTCGCCCTTGGCAACGCCGAAGCCGAAGAGGCAGCGGGAATTGTCGTTCCGCAGGGCGGAAAGCAACTCGTCCATTCCGATGCGGATGATGCCGGGGTGGCTCACGATCTTCATCGTCGCCCGGATGCTCTGGCTGATGATCTTGTCGGCTGCGGCGAAGGCGGATTGCACGCCTTCCTTCGGCACGATCAACTCGCCCATGCGGTCGTTGTCAAAAGTGACGACGGCATTGGCGTAGCGGCCGATCCGGTCGAGCGACTCGATCGCCTGATCCATGCGGCGCTTGCCCTCAAAGCTGAAGGGCATGGTCGCAAAGACGACGAGAAAGACGCCCTCCTCCTTGGCGATGCGGCAGACTTCGGGAGCCGCACCAGATCCGGTGCCGCCTCCGAGGCCGACGCAGACAAATGCCATCTGGTGCCCCCTCAGGGACGCGCGGATGTCATCGACGGCTTCCAGGGCAGCCTGTTTGCCCAAATCCGGATCGCCCCCGGCGCCCATCCCTTTCAGGAGGGTTTTGCCGAGTTGGATCTTGTTATTGGAGACTGCCGACGACAGAGCCCGGATATCGGTGTTCAGCGTCAGCAATTCAGCCTCCTCACTACCCTCCAGCGCCATGCGATCGAGGACGTTGGCGCCAGCGCCACCGACCCCGATCACCCGCACGGAGAAGTCTCCGTTCGGCGGGCCTTCGGTTTTTTCCGAGAGGTTGTACTCGATCATTGTTGCGTCTCGTAAACTGTTTCGTAAGAATTGTCAACGACTTCAAACTACCGGCCCCGGCCGAAAAAACGGCCGAATTTCTTGCCCAAATTGCTCAAGGGACCACCCTGCGGTCGCTGCTCGTCGAGCAATTGGGCATACCGGATCAGTCCGACCGGTGTCGCATACTGGGGATTTTCGAAAATGGCCGCCGGACCTGACATCGAGGCCGATGTGTTGCGCTGCACGGGCAGCTCGAAGATCTCCTCGGCCAGCTCGGCGATGCCTCCAGTGAGGCTCACGCCCCCGGTGAGGAAGATCCCCTTCCCCACCTTTCTCAACTGGCCGGTCGTCTCGAGCCGCTCGCGGATGAGCTCGAAAACCTCGCTGATCCGGGCATTGACCACCTCGTTCACGACGATCTGCTCCACTTTCGAGCCCTTGAAATGGGTGTCGGCCTCCAGGTCCACGTAGGCGTCTGGAGCGATGTCGTCGATCCGGGCACTGCAACGCTCGATCTTCAGCTTCTCCGCGCGGGTGAGCGGGATCTTGAGCACGATGGACAGGTCGTTCGTAATGTGGTCCCCCCCGATGCCGAGGCATCCCGAGGCGACGACCGCGCCCTCGATGTAGAGCACGTACTCGGTGGTGCCGCCCCCGATGTCGATGAGCAGGGCGCCCTGCTGCTTGGCTTCGCGGTTCAGCACGACCTGGGCGGCGGCGATGGGGCTGAAGACGATGTCCTCGACCTCCAGCGGCACCTCGCGGACGCAGCGAATGGCATTCTGGATGCGGGTCTTCACCCCATGGATGATGTGGTAGTCGGCCTCCAGCTTCTGGCCCAGCATGCCCACGGGATTCAGCACTTTTTCCTGCCCATCGACGTAGTAATGCTGGATGATGCTGTGGATGTAGGCGTTCTCCCCGGGCAGGGACACGTCGCGGGCGATCTCCTTGACCTCCTCCAGATTTTCCGGCGTGATCTCGGCCTGGTCGTCGGCGATGCGGATGGTGCCGCGATTGTTGAGACTCTCGATGTGGGCGCCGGTGACGGCGAGGAAGACATTCTTCACCATCACGTCGCTGCGGTCCTCGGCCTTCACCAGGGCGTCGTGGAGACACTGCTGGACGGTCTCGAAATCGACGATCTCGCCCTTTCTCACCCCTGCCGAAGGGTGCTGGCCCACGCCGAGGATTTTGATCGCGCCGTCGCTGCGCACCTCACCGACCACCACGCACACTTTCGAGGTGCCGATCTCCAAGCCGACGTAGATGACGGAACGGGCCATGCGTTTGCTGTCCTTTCTTAGCGGATTGAGAAAAAATTGGGAACTTTCATCGTCTGTTAACGGTTCGCTCGACGGATCCGGCGGATTCCTCCTCGCGCCGGCGCCCCGAGCCAGTCAACACCCGGATGGTCAGGATGCAAGAGCCGGCAACGGGCGGCGAGGACGTGTCAGCCACCATTGAGGATGGAGCGCACCTGTCGATCCATCGGCGAGAGCGTCTCCGGCAGTCCCTCCACCGGGGTCGCCTGGATGGCCGGAGGCGTGGAAAAGGTCACCGGGATGTTTTTCGACGGGATCACATTCACGGTGGCCAGTTGCTGGCCGGCAGAGTGGGCGTGGGTCACGATCCAGCGCAGGTCCTGGAGACCACGGTCGATATCCTTCAGGCTGAAGATGACCTGCATCAGGTTGTTGTAGTTGCACTGGAGGGAGTAGACATTCCGCACCCGCACCTCGGTGACCCGCAGACCGTCGGCGCCGAAAAGCCGATCGCTTTCCCGGATCAGACGGATGGCGGCCTTCACCGGCTTGGATTCGACCTGCGAGCCGTCCGTGGGCTTGGGCATTTCCTGGGTCTCGATCACCGGCAGGTCCAAATAGCGCTGCAGGAGCTTTTCGCAGCGAAAGACCTCGCCATTCTGGTCGACCAGATAGCCCTGGATCTCGCTGCGCGGCACCACGCCCTGGGTCGGACAGGACAGCCAGGCCAGTGGTTGCCGTTCCTGGATGGTGATCTGCAACAGATCGGGCAACTCGCGGCTGACCTCGACTTTGTGGACCATGGGGAGCGCGCTCAACTGGCTACGCACCGACTTCAGGTCGATCGTCATCAGGTTCATCCCCATCTCGACATCCGCCGCCAGCGCCACGTCGGCCTCGGACAACACGCCGTCCGTTTCCACGAGCAGACGATCGAGCCGGAACTCCGAATTTTCATAAAATGCCTGCCGATAGGCCCACCGCACCGCCGCGCTCGCCGTGATCAGCGTCAGCACGATGGCCACCACCTTGATCACCGCCGCCTGCCGCCGGCATTGCCGGACCCGCTGGCCGCGGCGGGAGTTCAGCTTCACATCGAGCTGATGCAGTTCGAACCGGTTCTGCCGAGCCTTCACCCGCCGGTTCCGGAAGTGGCGGTCAGGAAAGAGCCGAATTCGTTTTTTGTTTCGCATCAGTCAGAATTTAATGAAAGCTCAATAATTTTCAAACAAAGACTCGCGTAATCCATCCCAATCGCCGCCGCCGCCTTCGGCAGCAGACTGCTCTCCGTCATCCCGGGGATCGTGTTCACCTCCAGAACAAACGGCAGCGAATCCGACTCGCGCAGCAGCACATCCACCCGCGAATACACCTCCACTCCGAGTGCTCGATGCGCCCTAAGCGATTCCGCCTGAACCGCTTGTGTGACCTCGGCGCTCAAATCAGCCGGGCAGAAATAGTCCGTGCCGCCCTGCCCCGTCATCCACGGATATTTGTTCGAAATGTCGTAAAATCCCGAGCGAGGCTGGATGTGAATCACCGGCAAAGCCAGATCGCCCACAATCCCGACGGTCAATTCTTTTCCCGCGACAAACTCCTCCACGAGCAGATCCGCCCCATATTTCGACGCATCGGCCACCGCAGCATCCCAGCCTTCCGGCGTTTGCAGGATGTGCACCCCCACGCTGCTGCCCTCGCGCGGCGGCTTCACCACACAGGGAAAAGTCACCGACTCTGCCGACGCCTCGTCGGCCCGCAGCACCCACTCCACCGGCGTCCTCACCCCGGCGGTGCGAAATCGGGCCTTGCTTGCGATCTTGTCGAAAGCCAGTCGCGAACTCGCCTCCCTCGCACCCGTATAGCGGATCCCGCGGCGCTCCAGTTCCGCCTGCAGATCGCCGTCTTCGCCGAAGGTCCCGTGGATGGCGTTAAACGCCAGATTTGTCCCCGCTGGCAGCACGAAATCCGGTCCCGTCACATCCACCAGCGACACCGAGGCTACCCGCCCCGTCAATGCGTTCACCACACCCTTCGCTGTATTCAGCGAGACCGCCCGCTCCGAGCCCGGTCCCCCGGCCAGCACCGCGACATGGAGCGAGGCGAAATCGGGAGCAGATGGGGCAGCGGAAGCAGAGACAGGATCAGCATTCATGAGGCAAAAGAGTCGGATGCGGGAGAGATACGGAAAAAAGTCCGACACTTTCTCCACTTTTTAGAAAATAGCCTCAAAAAATCGCCAGCCAGCGCCGGGCACAGTCACACACTGGCGAAAAACCGCCCTCTCTACGCCAAAAAGCGGCAAGCAACCGGCCGATTTCAACCGGATGCCGCCACGAAATCAGCCAGAGCCGGCGGCATCCTGTTACCCAAGCCTACCGCCGCGGCCGCTACCAAATGCGCGAAACGACCAAGATTTCTCCTCCCGCCTTCAGGGCGCCCACGATCACCGCAGATCGAGGCACTTCAGCGTATCCTGCCCGCGCATGATCAGCCGACCATCGGAGAGCGCCATCGGCGACCAGTATTTGAAGTCGGGCATCTTGATGGTATCGCGCCCCGCCGCCACCTGCTTCGCCACCTCGGCATCGACCTCGGCTTTCTTCCCGAAGACATCAGTCATGGCGACCTCCTCATAGCCCTTCGGCGAGGGCTTCACCGCCCGCAGGTAGCCGACCTCGCCATCCTGGATCAGCAGGTGCCCGTCCACCAGGATCATGTTGCCCCGGCCCATGAAAGGCGAATCCCCCGTCTGCCAGATCGTCTTGCCCTCGAAATCAAGACACATCAGACCGCCCGTCTTCCGCGCCGCCCCGTTGTGGTTGTCATTCTCGTTGGCCAGCAGATAGATGTGGTCCCCGATCACGAAAGGCGGATGGATCTGCGTGCCCTGCTTCAGCGCGAAGACCTTCTCGACCTTCCAGTCGTCGCCATTCTTCGTCACCCGGACCATGCAGCTGCCGTCCCCATAGCCGCCCGTGAGGAAGACCAGATCTTCCGTGACCTTCGTCGGGAACGGGATCGGGATCTTGTTGAAGTAAGCATCCGTCTTCCACAGCACCTTGCCACCGGCCGGCTCGACGCTGATCGTGGTGCCGAGATTGTTGCCTCCGTCCCGTTTCGTCGCCACAAAGACGGCCTGCTCCACCCCGTGGAGCGTCAGCACCGTCGGCGTGGAGTGCGAGTCACCAAAACCCTCCGTGCGCCACATCTCCTTGCCCGTTTTGGCATTGAGACCGATCAGCCCTACCTCGGGCGCCATCGCCGGCACCACGATCACGTCGCCCACCTTCACCACACTCTGCGCCCAGCCCCACTTCGGCGGCTCGGCACCATACTGCTCCTGGATCGAGACCACCCAATCCGCGTCGTGGCTCTTGCGATTCACCCGGAAGACCTGCCCAAAGCCACCAATGAAATAGACCGCATCCTCCTCGACCAGCGGCACGCCGCGGCTGCCGGGAAATGGGAGTTTGCCCGGGAACGCATACGAATAGCTCCATTTCTCCGCCCCATCCTCCAGAGACAGGCACAGCAGGACATCGTTTTTGTCGTCGCTCCGATCCAGCAAAAAGACCTCGCCCCCAGCGATCGCGGCCCCGCCGAAACCTTCGTTCAGCTTCTTCTCCCACTTCACCGGCGGCGCGTCGGTCTTCCAGCCCGAGAGCTTCAGACCGGTTTCGGCAGAACGTCCATCGCGCCCCGGACCTTGGAATTGCGGCCAATCGGCAGCGTCTGCGGTCGTCACGAGGGTGAGGAGAGAGAGAAAAGGCAGGATTCGTTTCATCGTCCGTGAACGTGCCAAACCCACCTGCCCCACGCAAACCGGAAATCGCCACCGTATTGCGCCATGCGGCAATCCGCCACCCCGGCATTTCAACCGGAAAAGCCCGTCTCACCGGGAAAGAATCCTTTCACTGAGCTCACCACGGGTGGAAAGTGGACGATCGACGAGGGTTTAATTGGAGAATCAACCGGGTTCGATCGGGAATGGCGAAGGGAAGGATGATGCACCTCACCACACAAGAGACGACGACAAAAGAGCGACGTCATTCAGGCGGAGAGCCCTCATATCAATTCCTGCTGCCGCCCATTTTTAACCCGTATGGCTCCTATGAATACCTCATGCTCGGATCCTCAAGGTCGTGGCATTGGCGGCAGCCCAAAAAAGCGAACACCTCGCTTCAATCCCGAGTTCTTCGCAGTAGGCCATCGCCAGATCAAGGTCGAACCGTTCCCTCACCAAGCGCCGAGTGTAGCGGTCCGTCTGCTCGAACGGCTGAACGATTCCCGCCTGACTGAACTCCCATTTGGTGTCCTTCATGGCTCGAATCAGGCGAGTCTGCGGGCTGCGATCGTGGAGAATAAACTCGCAAACAGGGTAGTCAGCCTCGGCACTTGAGATTCTCAGCGAAACAGCCCTGACTTTGAAAAGTCGGACAATATTATGAACCAGTGATGCACCGCCGTCTTGGTAGTTCGGATACATGCCGGTAACCGTAGGACACGCGGCGGGCAACCAAAGCTGATACTCGCGGAACTGCGGATTGTAGGCCTGGGTAGTGAAGTCAGGAGAACCGCTCATCTGACTGATCCGGAGCTCCCTCGGATAGTCGGGTCGAGCATACTGATGGACAATGTGGCTGGCGATCTCATGCGGAGGGCACCAGAAAACAGTGAACGCGAATACAGAACGATCATCTAGCGGGGGCAGGGCCGAGGTTCTGTTGGATGGCGGTGAATGGGGCATGTCGGCCGAGGTTCAGTGTTTTGGTGGGGTAGGAGAAGCGTTCATGAGCATGGGCTTGGTGCAGATCTTTACCACGGGATCCCTGACAGGTCCCGAAGACCAAAAAACCCGCGCGTGTCATCGAGGCTTTCCACAGCGTTCCTCGTCTGGTCTGCGTTATGCCAATGTAGCCACTTGATTGCTCAAGCGATTGCAGACCCGGCGTATCGAATCGCGCATCTTCATAGCCTCCGCAACGAATCATGGGCTAAAATTGCTCGGGCCTTTGACCGGCGATCGCGAAGAGCTCGCTGATGATCTCTGGATCGGCATCCCCAACCAATCCCATCTGGGGATGTCGTCGGAAGCCAGACTCGGTCTCACCCGCCGCCTTGAGAGCATTCATCGCCTGATCCCGAGTAACCGCCGAATCCCCCCCGGAACGATGAGTCAGAACCGAAATGATGGCGGCGCGCATGAAACGATGCATCGGAAAAATAAACGAAGACTCCTGGGCCAGTTCGATCGCCAACGGGTAGTGCTCAGTGAGCTGTCGCCGCAGGCAAAGCCATCCAAAATCGAGCGGAGCGGTGATGTCAAAACCCTTCGGCAGGCGCCGCATCAAGGCAAAGCACCGGAGGTAATCCTCGATAGCCCCATTGAGATCACCCAATTCCTCACAACAACCTGCCCTGAGAGCGTAGGTGTGGTGAATCCGTGAATCATCTGACCATTCGGAGAGAATTCTATCGGTGAGTTCCAGAGCTGCGACCACCCTCTTTTTATCTCCGCTTCGCCAAAGCGCGCACGCCTTGATATAGCAATACTGGGCCTTGTGGAACACGGTTCTTGAGCGCTTAAGCCTCGAGAAGAACTCTTCTTGAGCCTCACTGGTCCACTCGTCGGATCGGTACCAATCATCCTTATTCATTCATCTACATGGGTAAGCGATGGAATCCTGTCCAGCGCCTTCGTATCGTCCGCTGCGTCGGCAACTGACACGCGGAATCGATCGCTGGATCGCCTTGCGAGAAAAAGCCTATGCCCACAAACCACCTTGCCGGACGCGACATTTCGACGCAAAGTTGAAGTTAAAAGGGTCATGGCGGATGAAATTCACTGCGGGCGTTTCCTTCGGCCCTCGGTCCTGTTATCCCACTTGGCTATACTCAACATCAAGCCTATCGCACGGCCTGCCGACAAGGGCCTGCATGGCATCGGTTTTCATCACCAAGGCGGAGAATTTAGAAAGATTGCTTGGCGATCCACTCCAGCAATTTCCCGAGCCCAATGCGTCAAGATCGGCGTTCGGGGTAAACTTCGCTGAAACAGAGAGATGAAAAATCCCGTCATCGTCCCAATCGTCAGCCAACGTGAATTGCCGCGTAACGTTCAAATCGAACCATCTTCCTTGCCCCCAGTCGTAGGCGCCCCATTGGTAGAGAAGCATATCGCCATCACCTTCAATCTTGCAGTCGGAAACCCTTTCTTGTTGATAGAATTCTAGCATGCATGAAACAATAACTTCCGGATGGGAGTTATTCGCTCGTTGAGAGAGCAATTTCTCGAACCGATATCTCGCGTCGTTGCTTGTCATATTTTTTCAAAATTCACCCGATAAACCGTAAAAAGTGGTGCCGGCGACGTTGAATTCAGTTTAAAACCCGATCGCCATTTCCGATCGGACTCTCCCCCTCGATATGCGTATTCAATTTGTTTCCAAGGTTTCGATCTTTGGCATGGCAACATACACAATCGGCATCTCGCCATCTTCGGACGTAAAGTACGGAATATGGTAAATGCCACACATCAGCTTGCCACCCCCTGTGGGATCCACCTGCTGCCAGCCTTGGTCTTCGCGATAGAACTCAGCCCACACATGGCCACTGCTGCCGTAGAACCAGCCCGCAACTTGACGGCTCGGCACACCGGCCGCGCGAGCGAGCGTAATGAAGCAGTCGGAGAAATCCCAACAGTGGCCGAACTTCTGCTCGAACACCTTGCGCGTGCCCCAGCGGGACCCCGTTTGGCCGGAGTACTTCAAATTCTGTCCGGGCGACAACCACTCGAGGATCGCCATCGCCTTGGCGCCGTTCGTTGTCTTCCCGGCGGTAATTTGTGCCGCCAGCGCCACGATTGCCGGATCATCGGCCGGCCAGAAAGCCGTGGAAGCGGTGAGTTGTTCGGACGGTCGGGTGATCGCTTTCCGGAGGCCTGACTTATCGACAGTGACTTCGATCGTGGCCGTCACGAAGGGGACATTCTGCCGTGTCTCGAGTTCGCCAAAGGAATAGACTGTCGTGGCGTCGCTCGCTTTCGATCCTGTGGCGGGAGGGTCGAACGAGCGCTTGGCAGATGCCCCATCAAGCGATGGGTTGCTTAGCACCAGGGTGCTGCCAAACGTGAATCGCTTTGCGAGTTCGTTGATCTGCTGAATGGCATTCACACTATCTCCACTCTGCAGGGCGAGGAACTGATTGAAAAGCGTGTTGCAAGCCATGTAGTCCACCTTCTCGGAGGTCGCCAGTTGAGCGGTCACGCGATACCGAACGGTGTCGGGCTTCGCGAGCAAACCCAGTTCGTAAGATGTCTTGAGGGCAAGGGCCGCTTCGATGTCTTTGCCAACGAATTCGATGACGACGCTACCCTTTCGCTGACAGGCGGGATACGGCTTGATCTTGGCAAGCGCGTCATGAATCGCACTGGCGTTGGGCTCGTCAACCGCGGTCAGGACGTTTACTTGAATTGAGCGACCATGGACTCGGATGACAGAATTCGTCAGCCGCAGAATCTCTCCACCGAGCTTCTGCCCGATCGCCTTCGTTTGGGCTGACGGAATTTCCATGGAACTTTCGACTGTGACACCCGGAGGCACATCGCGGAGCAGGAGTTCCGCCGGCTCATCACCTTGAACGCCCCCTTCAATCGTCAGAGCGATCCCGAAAGCCAGTACCAGTGTCCCGAAGCGACTCGTGTTTCGAAACTCACGCCACAAGCTCAGCGAACCGGCACGCAGGATACTACCATTGCAACTGCGACGCTGAAGCCGGATTCGCTCCGGCGCCTTGTTTTTACGCAACGTCATCATGGTATTTAGGTCTGACTATGCCTCCAATGCTTTGATACAAAATTACCCTGAAGATCTTGGGGACCAATCTCCCCTTCTTCGCGTTCAGCGTCGTATTTGGAAAGTAACAAATTCGTTTTCGCCATCGGTCACGATTTTCAGCGGCCAGCGTTGCCGGCCCGCAGTAACGGCCCCGATCCTACCGCCTTCTGGAAAATCTCGTCAAGCCACAATACCTCGGAATGGAGCATTCCTCTCCCCCGCCATCGCTCCGACCGGATCTGGGACCACTGGAACGGCCCACCCTCCCCACTACTGCAATACCAGAGCGAGTCCGCCGATGAGGACGCCATTGTTGATGGCATGGGCCACTACCGGGGCGATGAGGGAGTCGCGCCACTCCCGAATCAGCGCAAAGCCGAGCCCCATCGCAGTCAAAGCCGGGATCGCAAGCCAGCCCTGGGGATGCAGGGCGGCGAAGATGAGCCCATTGAGCAGGCCGGACACGAGCAGACCGCGATTCCGACGAAGGCTGCGGAAAAAGGCACCCCGGAAAAAAGTCTCCTCCACCAACGGGGCCATGATGGCCGCGAGGATAAACACCGCCACTTTCGCGGTCCAGCCACCCAGCATCCAACCGACGGCCGGATGAGTGACCGGCGTGGGCGTGGGCGACTGGGCGGCGGCAGCGGCTTCGACCGCCGGGGCGGCGCCATCGGGAGCCGCTCCGAGCCCGTCAAACAGACCCGCGAGCGCCATGAGGATGGCCGAGGCCGCCACGCCCATGACGGCGAGCGGCAACATGGCGAGGTAGCCGGTCACCCCGGCGGCCATTTCCCGCCACACACCCCGCCCTCGATGCCAGCCAAGCGCCAGCCGGGACTCGCGCCAGCCCCATCCACGGAGTCGCGGCCAGCACAGGGCCAGCACCAAACCTCCGAGCGCGACGGTCGGCTGCACCAGCCAGTGCAGGGTCCAACTGCCCACATTTCCCACCGCCATGGTGACGAGGAACAAAGCGAAGCTTTCCAAAAACACTCCCGCGGGCTGCCGGGCGGGATCGAACGCCACTTGCAGCCGTCCCTGAACCCTGCGGAGGGTCGCGATCAACAGCAGCACCGCGCCGGTGAAAATTGCCACCACGGCCGCCATTACCGCGAGGCCGGTGAGCATCACGACCACGGACGCCCGCGAGCGGATCTGATCGCCGCCGGGCGGTGCCTCCGGGTCACCAGGCACGCCCGGCAGATTGGCGAACCAGCCGAGTCGTCCACGCAACGCCTCGCGTCCGGCTTCATCCACGCCCTCGACAATGGCGCTGCCGACCCGCTCCAAAAAGGCCACATCGGCTCCCGGGATCTCCCGCCGACGGGCCAGCATCAGATCGACCGCTTCGCGCCCACCATCGTCCAAGCCGATGAAACCATGCACGGTCGCGAGTGCCGCCGTGGTGGCATCGTCGGTGGCGTAGTTTTCCAAACTGGCCAGTTGCCGCCGCGCCTCGGCGCTCTGAAGACCATCCATCGCAATGATCAACTGGCTCTGGAACTGCAGCACGGCGAGCAGGCTCAGATCCTGCTGCTGGCTGGCCTCGGTCTCGGCGGCGGGCACGAGATACTGGGCCGCGATCAGCCCCACGGGGACCAGCCAGATCAGTGGCCACGCCCACCACGCCGGACGGCGATCCGGCTCGGGCAAGGGAGGCGGCAGATGAGCCGGCTCGCCGGTGGTGGGCTCTGCAAAATCGGATTCCATGGACAATCAGCCGGCGCCCGCTCGCGCGATGAGACGAAACGTGAGTCGCCGGTCAATCCTGTCCACGGGTGGGAGGAGAAAAGCGCCCTCCCCGTTCCTCAGCCTTTCACATCGTAGCAGACGATGAACTCCTGGTCTCGCAGGTAAAGCTTGCCGCCGACGACCAGCGGATGGGTCCAGACCTTGCCCTTCGGATTCCGGTTCGGGCTCTGCGGGTCGAGTGTGAACTGCCCCAACTGCTTGAAGCCCTCGGGCGAGACTTCGGCCAGCGTCACGGTGCCATCATCTTCGTTCAGCGCGATCAATTTGCCGTCGGCGATGTGGACAGCTCCCTTGGTGGTAAAACGGCCCTTCTCATTCCACACCATTTCGCCCGTCTTCCAATCCTGACAGATCAGGCCGCCGCCGTCGGAGAAGCCATAGACGTGGTCGCCGACCTTCACGACGCCACCGTGGTGATTTTTCATCACCGTATTCATCCAGACATCGCTGGTGCTGTTGTCGGCGCCGACTTTGAAGAGTTTCGACCCCACCCCGTAGCCGGAGGTCACATAGACTTCATTGCCGTCCACAATGGGAGTCGGGATCACCGCCGTCTTGCCGGGCCAGTCGGACTTCCACAGCTGCTTGCCGGTCTCGGCGTCGACGGAGACGACCTGCGACTCGAACAGCCGCACATACTGGCGTTTGCCGTTCATTTCCACCGGCACCAGCGTGGCATACTCGGCCTTGCCGGGCTTCACATCTGTGGCTTCCCACACGGTTGAGCCGGTCTTCTTGTCAAAAGCCACGATGCCGGCCTTTTGACCGCCGGGCGACACCACGACCTTGTCGCCATCGACCAGCGGCGACTCCGCAAAGCCCCAGCCGCCGGCCTGACCACCGAAGTCGGTCGCGAGGCTCTTCGACCATTTCACCTCGCCCTGCGCGGCGTCGAGACAGGCGAAGTTGCCCTTGGCATCGAGGACGTAGAGCATCCCCTCGCTGTAGGTCGGCGTGCTGCGGGGACCGTGCCCCCAGCCCGCGGCGTAGCCCTGCTGGTCGTCGCTGCCGAACTTGGTGGACCACACTTCCTTGCCGGTCGCCGTATCGACGCAGATCGCATACACGTCCGAGCCGCGGGTGCCGATGGTGAACAGCTTTCCACCCACCACGACAAAGCTCGCATAGCCCATGCCCGCATCCTTGTAGACCCACGCCTGCTTCGGACCATCGGCCGGCCACTCCTTCATCAGACCCGTCTCCGTGGAGATGCCGTCACGATTCGGCCCGCGCCACTGCGGCCAGTCGCCGGCCGCGGCACCGCCAGTCGCCGAGCCGGCGCCCTTCGTGGCTTCCTGCTTCGCATAAGCCTGATCCTCCGCACTCAGCGCCGCGAGCGGGACCTGGGCTTTGCGACCACCCACATTGAGGATGACCGTCTCTCCCTCGAGAGCGACAAAATCGGCTTCGATCTTTTTACCCGTGGACGACTGGGTCCAGGTGCGGGCCTCGGCGAGACCGGTCAGGCTGGCCACCAGGGCCACGGCGGGAAGGGAACGGAGGAGAAAATGGCTGCGGGAGTTCATATCAGCGGAAACAGTGCCAGCCAAGCCCGCGCCGCGCAACCCCCATCGCGTGGGAATTCGTACCCGCAATCGCGTTGCCAGATTTCAGGTTTCAGACCAGAGAAGGCCAGATTGGCTTTGCCGCCCCGGCCGATGTCGGCTATGAGCGATCCTTGCCGCATCATCGAAATCGCCACAAATGGGACCAAGTTCAAATTGGTCGCGGAATGCCAACAAGAGAAGACTAGCGAAAGTATCTGCGGTCGAGCCTGAGCCCTCTGGCCAAAGCCGCCCCGGATCACGTTTGGAAAGCTCCCACCCATGCCAGATCCGAAAGCCATCATCAGATACCTGAGGGAGTGCTATCGGGAAAATGGCCATCGCGGTGGACTGTGGAATATCCACTCGGGATCGGTCAGTCTCCGGCTGTTTTTGAATGGAAAAGACTTCCTCCACTCCCGGCCCGAGGCGGCGGACTCTCACTACATCCGCGAATCCACCGCCTCCACGCTGGCCCGCGAAGCAGCCCTCCATCGCAAAGAGAGGGAATTGCTCTATGGGACTCTTTTTGTCATCGGTCGTGCGGAAGTGCCCGGCGGCCGGTCGGAGACGGTTTGTGCCCCCCTGCTGCTTTACCCGGCCACCCTGGTTACGACAGGCCTCGCTCAAGGCGCCCACCTGCACATCGACCCAGACCGGGGCCAGCTGAACGCCCCCGTTCTCGAAGCCATCGGCGGAGAGGACTTCGCGGCGCGGTTGGAAGAAGCCATCACCCCAGCCCTGGTCACCGAAGGTTGCGTTGGTCGTCTTCGCGACGCCATTTGCGAAGCCCTGCCAGACAGAGCCACCGACGAATGGCTCGGCTATCCCGAACTCATCGCGGGAGCGACTCTGCGGACCCGGATGGACGCACACCTGTCCGATCCAGGAGGAAGCGGCTACCTTCTGCTGTCGGCAGCCTGCGTGGCGCTGGTCCAAAAAAGCACCGAGATGCGCGGCGTGCTCAATGAACTGGACACGATGAGTGAGAATGACTGCATCTTGTCTTCTCCGGTGCTGTCCTTGATGGGCGAATATCCGCGCCCGGTCGCCTTATCCTCGATCGGGCGTATTCCAGCCACCCTGAGCCCAGCCCAGGAACGTGTCGTGGCATCGGCCCGCGTCCGCCCCCTCACCGTTGTGATCGGCCCTCCTGGCACCGGAAAGTCCTTTACCATCGCCGCCCTCGCCATCGAGGCTCTCAGCCGCAATCAATCGGTTCTGATCGCCGCAAAGATGGATCATGCCGTCGATGTCGTGACTCGAAAAATCGAGGAATCGATCGGCCTCGTAGGCGTGGTCAACCGCGGTGGACGCAGCGAGCAACTGCGGAGGCTGAAGGATTTCATCGACGAACTCCTCACCGGGCTCCACACGACCAACGCTCCCGATAGCTCCACCCTCCGCCTCGCCCAACGGGATCTGGAAAGGCTGGAGAAAGGCATCCTCGCTCTCGCTCACCGTATCGAGCGGCGTATCAGCCAGGAGATCCGTCACAGCGCCCTGCTGGCTGATCCCGCTCCGGGATTCCTGCGCCGTTGGGCGCGCCGCCGCCTGCTCCGACGAATCCAACGCCGGCAGGAATCCGAACTTTGGGAACTGACCGACGAACTGGCCAGCCTGATAGACCGCCGCAACCAGGCCACCATCGGCTACCTCCGGATGCAGAGAACCTCGCGTCTCGCCGGGCTTCTGCGCCGCGAGCGCGAGATGATGCGCGACTTCCTGCGCGGACTCCGGGCTCGCACGGGGACACGGCAGAGCGAGTTCTTCTCAAAATTCAGCCTGCGACGCCTCCTTGACGCCCTGCCTGTCTGGCTGGTGACCATCTCTGACATCCACCGGATCCTGCCTCTGGAGTTGGAGCCGTTCGACCTCGCCATCATTGACGAGGCCACCCAGTGCGATATCGCCTCCGCCCTGCCCATCCTGCAACGGGCCCGGCGCGCCGTCATCGTCGGAGATCCCAAACAGCTCAGACACCTGTCCTTCCTTCCCGCCACGCGCCAGCACTCTATTGCAGAGCGATTCGGTCTCAATGAAGCCGATTTGGCTCGGTGGAATTTCCGCGACGTCAGCCTGCTCGATCTGGCACTCGGTTCTGTGACCGACCAGGACCAGATCGCCTTTCTCAACGAGCACTTCCGCAGTCGGCCCGGCATTATCGCCTTCAGCAATCGCGAATTCTATGCCGACCAGTTGCACATCATGACGGGATTTCGTCCGGGCGATGCAGACAGTGCGCCTGCCCTGCGATTTCATCATTTGCCGCAGGGCCGCCGTGAGGAGAACGGGACCAATCCGGCCGAGGCCGAAGCCATCATCAACGCCATCACCGCGATCGCTGCCTACGAGGCTCCCCTGCCGACCGATCTCACGACCAGCATCGGCGTGCTGTCCCCATTCCGCGACCAGGCGGATTGCCTGCTTGAATTGTTGTCCAAGCATCCCGATGCCGGAAACCTGATCACCCGGCACGACCTCCTGGTCGGCACCGCCCACACCTTTCAGGGCGAAGAACGCGACCACATGTTCGTGTCCCTCGTCGTGGACGACCACTCCCCATCGGCCAGCCTCAGATTTCTGCAAAAGCCGGATGTCTTCAATGTTGCCATCACCCGTGCCCGGCTTCAGCAGGACATTTTTCAATCCATCTCCCCCGGCCGGCTCGATCCGCGGTCCCTCCTCGCCCGGTACCTCGCCTCGGACCCATCGCCGACCACCACTGCCCCGTCCCGTCCCTCTGATGCCATTCTCGCCGAGATCGCCGATGCCCTCCGGAAGGCTGGCGCCACCGTCCGCGCCCACGTATCTCTGGCCGGCACTGAAGTCGATCTGGTGTATTCCATCGGTGGTCGTGCCCGCGGCGTCGATTTGATCACCGGCATCGGTCAAGCCGCCTCCTCGCTGACAACGGAACAGGCCCTCGCCTTCCGCCGGGCTGGGTTGGCGGTGATTCCCGTGCCAGTCAGCGTCTGGATGACGGCTCCTCAGCGCTGTCTCGACCGCCTCCTCGCACCGCCGCTTGCCTGATACCCCCTCCGCCCCCACCTTGCGCCCAGTCGCTCTCCGCATCCGATGGCCGCCATCTCCCATCTCTACGTTCACATCCCCTTCTGCCATCACATCTGTCCGTATTGCGGCTTCTACAAGCACCAACCGGGCCGGCTGGCCAATCGCGCCTTTGTCGATGCCCTACTCGATGAGCTGAGACTCGCCGCCCGCGACACGGACCTCGCCCTCGAGACCATCTTTTTCGGCGGCGGCACCCCCACCCTGCTCAGCCCGTCCCATCTGGAGCGGCTGCTCACCGGCCTCGCCGGGCTGACCGACCTCTCCGGGGTGCGCGAGTGGACTCTGGAGGCCAATCCCGCCACCTTCGATCTGGCCAAAGCCAGCCTGCTCCGCGACCTCGGCGTCACCCGCATCTCGCTGGGCGTGCAGAGCTGGCAGACCGATACGCTGGCCACCCTGGGACGCGATCACAGTCCCGAGCAGGCAGAAGCCGCCTACCACGTGCTCCGGGAGGCCGGCTTCGCCTCCGTGGGCATCGATCTCATCTTCTCCGTGCCGGGCCAGACCGCCGCCGGATGGGCTGCCGATCTGGACAAAGCCATCGCGCTCGGTGCCGACCACGTCTCGGCCTACAACCTTACCTACGAGGAGGATACGGAGTTCCTCACCCGGCACGAGCGCGGCGAACTCAACAGCGACGAGGACCGCGACGCCTCCCTCTTTTACCTCGCCATCGACACCCTGGAGGGCGCCGGCTACCGGCACTACGAGATCTCGAACTACGCCCGCCCCGGCCACGAATCGCTCCACAATCAGGCCTACTGGTCCGGCGCCGACTACCTCGGCATCGGCCCGGGTGCCGTCTCCACCGTGGAGGGGCGCCGCTGGAAGTCCCTGCCCGACACCGCCGCCTGGATTGCCCGCATCCAGGCCGGCCAGCCTGCCCACACCGAGTTGGAACACCTCACCGACGAGGACCGCCGTCTCGAGCGCCTCGCCCTGCAGTTTCGCACCGCCGAAGGCATACCCGCCGCCATCGTCGCGGGAGGCGATCTCCGATCAGACCCTGTCTCATCGCTGATCGAACAGGGTCTCATCGAAATCGCCCCGCCCGGCGACCGCCTGCGCCTCACCCGCCGGGGCAAGGCTCTCGCCGACAGCGTCACCGCCGCTCTCGCCTGATTGCCGCCGGGGGGGAGAAAGCTGGCACGAACTCTGCTTTTCCAGCTTTCACCCTCTGTTTCAATGTTCGAAAACTACCAAAAGGACCATTTCTTCGACGAGATGTTCGTGTCCGGCGACCACGACGTCTTCGACTTCTACCAGCCTCTCCGCGAGCGATTCGACCGCCTCAGCGAGGCTGAGCTCAGTGAGAAACGCCGGCGCGTCGACCACGGCTTTCTCGAGCAGGGCGTGACCTTTACCGTCTACGGCGACGAGCAGGGCACCGAGCGCATCTTTCCCTTCGACCTGATTCCGCGGGTCATCCCGGACGCCGAGTGGCGACTCGTCGAGCAGGGTCTGACCCAGCGCATCATCGCGCTGAATCTTTTTCTCCACGATGTCTATCACGAGGGCCGCATCATCAAGGACGGTATCATCCCCGAGGATGTGGTGAAGACCGCCGCCCACTACCGCCCCGAGATGCTCGGCGTGCAGGTGCCGCGCGATATCTACATCCACATCTGTGGCTCGGACCTGATCCGCGACGGCGAGGGACGCTATCTGGTGCTGGAGGACAACGGCCGCTGCCCGTCCGGCGTCTCCTACCTGCTGGAAAACCGAGAGGCGATGAAACGCGCCTTCCCTGGCCTTTATCGGAAATGTGGCGTGCGCCCGGTCGATCAGTATCCCGAGCTGTTGCTGAAAACGCTGCAACACCTCTCTCCCCGCACCGGCCAGACACCCGTCTGCGTGCTGCTGACGCCCGGCGTGTACAACAGCGCCTATTTCGAACACACCTTCCTCGCCCGGAAGATGGGCATCGAGATCGTGGAAGGCCGCGACCTCATCGCCACGGACGGCTATGTCTACATGCGCACCACCAAGGGTCTCGTGCAGGTGGACGTCATCTACCGCCGCCTCGACGACGACTTCCTCGACCCCGCCGTCTTCCGGCCCGATTCCATGCTCGGCGTGCCCGGCATCATGGAGGCTTACCTGCGTGGCAATGTCGCGCTGGCCAATGCCGTCGGCACCGGCGTCGCCGATGACAAGGTCACCTACGCCTATGTGCCGGACATGATCCGTTACTACCTCGCCCAGGACCCCATCCTGGACAACGTGCCCACCTACCTCGCCTGGAAAGCCGACGACCAGAAGTACATCCTCGAAAACCTCGAGCGCCTCGTGGTGAAAGCCGCCAACGAATCCGGCGGCTATGGCATGCTAATGGGCCCCTCCTCCACCGCCGCCGAGCGCGCCGAGTTCGCCGACCGCATCCGCCACACACCGCGCAACTATATCGCCCAGCCCGTCGTCCCACTCTCCCGCCATCCCACCATCTGCGACGACATGGCCATCGAGGGGCGCCACGTCGATCTGCGCCCCTTCATCCTCTATGGCGAGGATGTTGAGATCATCCCCGGCGGCCTCACCCGCGTCGCCCTGAAAAAGGGCTCCCTCGTCGTCAATTCCTCCCAAGGCGGCGGCAGCAAGGACACCTGGGTACTCTACCGCTGACCCGACGTTTTCCCCTCATACCCCCATTTTCCCCTGCCCATGCTATCCCGCGTCGCCGACAGTCTCTACTGGCTGAGCCGATACCTCGAGCGCGCCGAGAATCTCGCCCGCCTTGTCGATGTGAACCGCCATGACGCCCTCGACTCCACCGGTGGCGAGGACAACGAAGCCGTCTGGCGTCCCCTCCTCTATGCCACCTGCACCGAGACCGCCTTCACTGAGGCCCGGCTGGAGGGCGATCCCCACGCCACCGAGGTCGGGGCCTTCATCATGTTTTCGCATCGGAATCCCGACTCCGTCCGCCAGTGCATCGCCACCGCCCGGGAAAACGCCCGGATGGTCCGCGACCAGATTTCCGAAGAAATGTGGCTGGAGTTGAACAGCATCCACCTCTTCATGCAGTCCGCCGACGCCGAGGATCTCTGGCGCCGCCAGCCCGAGGCCCTGTGCCGCGAAGTCATCAAATTTTCCCTGCTCTTTCAGGGGCTCAGCGACGCCACCATCGTCCACGATGAAGGCTGGCAATTCGTCCAGTTGGGCAAGTTCATCGAGCGCGCCGACAAAACCAGCCGCATCCTCGACATCCTGACGTATTTCACCGAACCGGAGCGCACCGAACTGGCCTCCGTGCTGCGGTCCTGCTCCGGCTTCAGCGCCTTCCGCGCCGAGTTTCGTGGTGACATTACCCTGCCCAACGTGATGGCATTCCTCCTTTTCTCCCAGTCCTTCCCCCGCTCCGTGCGCTTCTGCGTGCGCCGGCTCGACGGCGTGCTCCACGCCATCTCGGGCGTCCCCATCGGCACCTTTTCGAACGAAGCCGAGCGACTCACCGGCGGCATGCTCGCCCAGTTGAACTTCTCCAGCCTCGACTCCGTATGGCAGTCCGGCTTGCACGACTACATCGACGGGCTGCAACAGCGGCTCAACGACATCGGGCAGCGGGTTTTTGAAACCTACGTGCTGCTCCCTTCGGAAATCCGCAATGTGAACCGTGCCGATGGCCATCGCCCGCAGTTGCAAGCCCAGCAACAGCAGCAATAAGTCCCGATGCGCCTGCGGGTCCACCATCGCACGGATTACCACTACACGACGCCCGTCACTGACAGCGTCAATGAACTCCGACTGTACCCGGCCAGCGGCCGCTGGCAGAGCTGCGAGTCAGCTTTCATCACCGTCCTGCCCGCCGTGCGCCTGCGCCGCTATGAGGACCTGAACTGCAATGTGGTCCACCACTTCGAACTCGCCCGCCCTCACCAACGGCTCACCATCGAGAGCCGGATCACCGTGACCACGCGGGAAAAGGTCGATTTCGAGAAACTTCCCTACGGTTTTCACCACCGCGACCTGCCCCGCTGCCAGCGGCTGGAGGAGTGCTTCCCTTTTTTGCAGGACAGTCATTACGTTACCCGCACCCCCGACATCTGGCGCCAGGCGCTCGACATCCAGGGTGGATCCACCGACGTCTTCCAGACGAGCTATGCGATCATGGAGCACATCTTCGGCGGTTACACCTACCGCTCGGGAGCGACCACGGTGGGCACCCATGCCAGCGAGGTCATCGAGCGACGCACCGGGGTGTGCCAGGATTTTGCCCATGCCATGGTCGCCCTGTGCCGGGCCATCGGCATCCCGGCCCGCTATGTGAGCGGCTATTTTTTCGACGCCACCCGCGACCACCGGCTGCGCGGCTCGGAGGCATCGCATGCGTGGGTGGAGATCTACATCGACGGCAGCGGCTGGATCGGGCTCGATCCCACCAACAACAAGGTCGTCGATGCCACCTACATCGTCATCGCCACCGGCCGCGACTATCGCGATGTCGCCCCCGTCATCGGCACCTACTATGGAACCGGCCGCAGTTCCCTGTCCGTGACCGTGCAAGTTCAGCGCCTGGCCGAGTAGAAATCAAACGGGCCGGTAGAATCGGTCGAATTTCTGATGAAACAGGGTAGGATCGGCGATCCAACAGGGTCTCATCGGAAACGCCCCGCAATTACTGTCCACTCCCGGCTCCGGCTCCGTCCTGCAACTGCCGCAGCATCTCCTGCACGTTGCCAATGAGGCTCTGGATGACCTGCGGATCGGCGAACAGATCCTGCCACAGGTTCCGTGCCTCCCCCGGAGCGGGATCGGTGATGTCCCACGCGGTGAGCCAGACTCCGACCTCTTTGCGGAAACCCTGCTCCTCCAGTCGGTCCTCCAAATCGGGCAGGTGCCCGGCGCCATAAAAGATGGCCACATTCTTCAGCCCGCTGTCCAGAGTGCGGCCCAGCACGTCCATCACCACCTTGTTCCGTTCGGTGATGAGCACGGTGCCGTCGTCGCCCTCGATCCGCTCGATCAGGACTTCGGCTTCGCTGAGAAACGGGGCGACGGCGCGCTTCAGCTCCGCCACATTGCCGGTGGTCAGGCCGGTGACGAGCTTGTTGAGAATGGCATTGCCCGTGGCTTCGTCCGTGAGAAATGCGGGGGCATCCTCACTTTCCGCCACCGCCATGGCCCGCTCGAACAGGGTGGCCAGCGACTGCTGCCGCGCCTCGGACAGCTCCCGATATTGCGACCAGTCGATGTCGGCGTGAATGAAATTCTCCCGGTCATAGTCGATGCCCTCGGTCTGGTATTCCATGCCGAGCACCTTGTTGATCAGCCCGTGGGCGGCCTGCACGCGGGCGATCTCCGGATCGGCTTCGCGCTGATCACGGGTGGCAAACTCGCCACCGACCAACTCGTAGAGCACCGCCTCGTACTGGGCGAGCTGCGTGTTCAGCGCATCGAAGTAGGAGGGATCGGCCAAGTGCACCGCCCCAACCAGATCGACGATCCGATCACCCCGCACGTAGCGGACCACGCCGGTCTGGAGCAACTGTCGATTGGCCCCGTCGACATAGCGGACGAATTCGCCGTCCCCGGGAGGCGTCTCGGGAGCCTTGGGCGCGGCGGGTTTCGGATCAACGGCCGCGGGTGCCGCAGCGGCTGGACGGGCGAGAGGATCGGGCTCGATGGCGATGTCGCCGGCGCTCTGAGCCAAAGCCCGGGGTAAAGTAAAGCCAATGAGGCAGGCAGCCAGCGGAAGGAGACGGGAGGGAGCGGTCATGTCCTGATCGACCGGGCCGGGAAGACTCGGCCGGCTCGACCGTGCCAGATCCTACCGGAACGCGCCGACGGGGGCAAGACGGCATTTCTCCCGCCGCCCGAGTGACGCACCGGTGGTCCCGCGCGGGTCCGCAAGCACGTCATTCCCCAACGGCACCCGATCTGTCATTGTGTGCCCATGTTCCGTCGTCTCACGCTCCTCCCCGTCCTCATGGCCCTGTTCGTTTCGCCAGCCGAGGCCGACACGCCTCCGGCCAAGCCGAAGCCCGAATATCAATACCGATCCGGCGACATCGCCATCCCCGCCGCCACCGCCGACGAGCCCAAAGTCACAGCTTTCGGTCCCGACTCGGTCCGGGCCGCCAGCCGGTATCTGGAAGACGGCGCCCTTTCCTGGGTGCGCGAGAAATCCTGCGTCAACTGCCACACCACCGGGCCCTACCTCAGCGAGCGGCCCGCCCTGTCACCGCTGCTGGGCCCGCCCAATGCCGAGATCCTCGCCGATTTTGCGGAATCGATTCCGGAAGGCCCTGCCAAGGAAGCTGAGAAAAACGGCCACCGCTACGTTTCCGGCTCCTGGACCGCCATCTGGTGCGCCCTCGGGCTGGCGGAGTGGGATCGCCATGTCACGGGAAAGACTTCAGCCGACACGGACCGCGCCCTGCGGCAGATGATGTCCCGCCAGTCGCCCAACGGCGCCTTCGTCAGCTACGGCGAGGTCGAGATCCCGCATATCACCACCGATTTTGAGCTGAGTCTCCAGGCCGTCCGAGCCCTGACCGCCGCGCCCGGCTGGCTGGACTCGCTCGAAGCCGGCGAGACGCGTGATCGGATCGAGCGGCTGAAGGCGTGGATGAAATCCGCAGCGCCAAAAAATGACTTCGACCGCGTGCTGCGCCTCCAACTCGCCCACTACCTGCCCGACCTCGTCAGCCCGGCCGAAAAGGAAAGCGCTCTCGCCCTGCTCGCATCGAAACAGCAGGACGACGGCGGCTGGTCCACCCGTGATTTTTCCGCCGTGCAGGACTGGCATTACGAAATGAGCGACGCCGTGGTGAAACTCCTCGCCTCCCTGCCGGACGCCGCCGATCCGCAGAGCGACGCCTACATGACCGCCCTCGCCGTGGTGATGATGCGCCAGAACGGCATTCCCACCACCGATCCCCGCATCCAGCGCGCCCTCACCTGGCTGAAGGGCGAACAACGCGTCTCCGGCCGCTGGTGGATGCACTCCCTCTATCGCGGCAACTACCACTACACCACCTACATCGCCACCGCGCAGGCCCTCAAAGCTCTCGCCCTGTGCGACGAATTGCCCAAGGTCGCTGCGCCTGCGGGAGCCGAGTGATTTTCGGCCCCTCAAAACATCCCCTCCACCCACTCCACCAGTCGGGTGAACCACGGTTCGCGATTCTCGTTCAGCTTCATCAGTTTCTCCGCCTCGTCGATCTCCAGCCGGCTGCCGGGCGTCGACTTCAGATAGAACTCCAGCAACTCCCGCGGCGTCGCACCCCGGAAGGTGCGGTCCGCAGGCATTGATGCGGGCAGGTGATCCTCCCAGAGATTTTCAAAATCCCACGCATACTGGGTCGCGACCGCGATCATCGCAAGCAGCAGATCCTCGGCATCTTCGGGGTCTTCCGGGAGGATGAGGTGAGGGATCTTCAGGTCGAACAAATTCGCGATCTCCCGTCCATTCGGCGCATCCGGCAAACCACCGATCTCACAGGTCAGTTCCGTCCGCCGCGGCAGGAAAACCAGTTCAATTGGAGTACCGGCATCCAACCCCGCCTCGATCTCTGCCGCGACGATTGTCATCTGGTCGGCTTCACCCAGATAGTCCCAATTCCATCGGTAGCCATTCTCACCCGAAAGCCTCCAGCCGCAATGCTCCCGGAGATACTCGCCCGATGACACCCGCACCATCAGGCTGCGCGTGCTCCCTGGCGTTCCCCCGGACGGCTTGATCCAGGCTACCCGCCGATCCGGGTCGCTCGGATCGCGCAGGCGGTCGATCAAGTCCTGCCGGCCCGCCCCTCCCCATCCCTCCATCGGGGTGAATCGGTTTACGCTGTGTTCCACCTCCATTTCCTCATCCGCCTGATCCAACCACTGCACCCGGAGCCGGTCCGGAAACACCACCGACGCGCCGATTTCGCGCTGGAGTGTGGCCCGCTCCGGATCACCGGTCAGCGCCTGCACAGAGACCTTCACCGGCGTGTCGTGCCAGCACAGCAGCGCCGTGTCCAGACGGCACCACTCTCCCGCCTGGGCAAAAGCCGGGTATCCCTCCTCCAGTTCTTCCAGATCGTAGGAAATCGCCGCGCCGGTCCGCGCATCGCCCAACAGGGGCCGGCACAATCGGGCCACCGGCATCCCGCGCACCCGGCACAGCAGTCGCATCACCGGAGCGCGATACCGGGTCGGCACTTGCAGCCGGTGAAAGGCCTCCGGCACCCCGAGGGCATCGAGTTCCGACCTCTCCAGGAGCCGCTGCGAGCCGATTTCCCGAAAGTCCGACATCGCCACCTCTGCCGGGCTGTCACCACTCGGATACCACAAGGAATAGGCAAAAAATTCGACCGCACCGTCGCCCTCCAGACCTTCCGCCCAGCGCGAGGGCATCGCTTGCTGTTTCACCTCAGGCTCACCCATCCAGTCGTAGAGCACCCCATCGCCATCCGACGGCACGCGGACCGGCACCCGCATCTCCGCCCCGGCCGGATAGCCCTCGAAGCTGTCGCGATCCGCCGGTTCGAAGACGCCGAGTTGGTCATCTCGATAAGCCTGCGTCACCCGCGTCTCCGTGGGGGACGATACCAGATCAGGCATCCGCAGGTAGGCGCGCGCCACCACCACCCCGACGACAACCACATAGGCGACCACGCCCAATCCCAGACTCCATTTTATCGCCCGACTCATAAGGGCGAATGATAACGAAAGCCAGCCAACCGGGGAAGCCAATTTTAGTGCGCCCTTCCCGAAACGACGCCGCGCCCCGCTGACTTCCGCCCGTCCGCCCCAATTCCACTGGCCAAATCCGCCGCCGCGGTTCATCCTTTGCCCATCGTTCCCCCAACCCCCTCCCCACATTCCTTGAATCGCACCGAAGCCTACCTCGCGCTCAACCTGCTGCCCCGCATCGGCCCCATCCGGGTACGACGGTTGCTGGAGGTCTTCACCGAGCCCGAGCGCATCCTCGCCGCCAGCGCGTCCGAGCTCCGCGCCGTGCCAGGCATCGGAACCGAGATGGCGGAGACGATCCGGGATTGGGAAAGCCAGATCGACCTGGCGGAGGAACTGCGCCGCGTCGCCGACCACGGGATCGAGCTGCTCACCATCGAGGACGACCGCTACCCACCCGCCCTGCGCCAGATCCACGATCCACCCCACCTGCTTTTCCTGCGCGGCACCCTGCTCGACCGCGACCGGCAGGCCATCGCCGTCGTTGGATCGCGGCGGGTCACCCACTACGGCCGGGAGTGCGCCCGGCGCCTGAGCTTTCAACTCGCCCACGCCGGCGTCACCGTCGTCTCCGGACTCGCCCGCGGCGTCGATACCGCCGCCCATGAGGCCTCCCTCGCCGCTGGCGGACGCACCATCGCCGTACTCGGATCGGGCATCGGAAATATCTACCCACCCGAAAACGCCGCCCTCGCCGACCGCATCGCCACCAGCGGTGCCGTGCTGTCGGAGTTCCCCGTGCTCTACGTGCCGGACAAACAGAGCTTTCCCCTCCGCAACCGCATCGTCTCCGGGATGAGCCAGGGCATCCTTGTGGTCGAGGCACCGGCCCGCAGCGGCGCGCTCATCACCGCCAATCAGGCCATGGAACAGGGCCGCACCGTATATGCGGTGCCCGGCCCCATCGACCGCCCCCACTCCGAGGGCTGCAACCGCCTCATCCAGGACGGTGCCAAGCTCGTCATCGATTCGCGCGATGTGCTGGAGGAAATGGACACCCTTTTCTCACTCGACTCCGTCACCCAATCCGCCCCTCGTGGTCCCAAGAGCGCTGAGCCGCCGGTCCAGGCGCCCTCGCTGCTCGCCACCCTCGATCCCGTCGAGCGCGTCATCCTCGAAGCCGTCGGCGAGTCCGAAACCACCATCGACGACATCATCGACCGCGCCCACCAACCCACCGCCATCGTTTCCGCCACCCTGCTCCGGCTGGAAATGAAGCGGCTCGTCAAAGCTCTGCCCGGCAAGTACTTCGTGCGCCTGACCTGACGCCGGCTCCTCAGCCAGATTAGCGAGACCGCGGACCGTCGGCCGAACCCTCAGAATCAGGATCTGCGAGACGCGGCAGTCTCCGATCCAACAGGGTTCGATCGGAGAAGCAACCCTGTTTCATCGGAATCCCGCCCCACCCAGCACGCGAAAAAGGGACAATTTCCGCTTGCTAATCTATAGATTTTTGGCTGAATCCATACACCATGAGCCGAAATCAATCCGAAATCGCCTACGAGCACCTGCGACGAAAGATTTTCACCCGCGAGTTGGTGCCAGGAGCCAAAGTGCGCTATGGCCCCCTCGGCCGGGAAATCGGGATGAGTGCGACGCCCATTCGTGAAGCAATCGGGCGTCTGGCGAGCGAGGGTCTGGTGGAGTTGGTGCCGCAGACCGGGGCCATCGTGCGACGCCCAACCCGCGAGGATGCGGCGGAGGTTTATGAAATGCGCGAGGCGATCGAGCCGTTCGCGGCTGCGAAGGCCTGCCATCTCATTGGACGCCGCCAGCTGAAGACGCTTGAGGCCACCGTGGAAGCCATGCAGACCACTCTCGCCACGGCCCGACCGGGCGCGTCGCTGGCCCGGGCGGAGGCCGCGGCATTCGACGAGGCGGATCTGAGATTTCACGTCACCATCCTCGAGGCCGCCGACAACCGCCGCATGCTGAAGGCGGTCGGCGATTTTCATCTCCTCACGGGCATCATCGGAGCCGACCGGCACGACTACGACGCGGAGGTACTGGAGATGACGATCGAGGACCACGCGGCGATCCTGGCCGCCCTGCGCGAGCGCCATCCCGAAGCCGTCAGCCGCGCCATGCTGGTCCACATCCGCAACAGCCGCCAGCTCACCCTGAGCCGCCTCGCCAACAACAACGGCAGCCCGCATTTTCCGCTGCCCAATTGACTCAGATCCGCAAAGGTCCCTCGCCATGCATCGACTTCACGGCATCATCCCCCCCATCGTCACGCCCCTGGCCAGCCGGGACGCGATTGATGAGGTCGGCTTGGAGAGACTCGTGGAGCGACTCGTCGCGGCAGGCGTTCACGGCATCTTCGTCCTCGGGACGACCGGTGAGGGACCCAGCCTGAGCCATCGCCTGCGGGCGGAGGTGGTCCGCCTCACCGCCCGACTGCTGAGAGGTCGCCTGCCGCTCTACGTGGGCATCACCGACACGTCGCTGGTCGAGGCGGTCGATCTCGGCCGGGTGGCGGCCGATGCCGGAGCCGCGGCAGTCGTGGCGGCACCGCCTTTCTACTTTCCGGCCGGACAGACCGAGTTGCGGCACTGGTTCGACTGCCTCCTCGGCGACCTGCCGCTGCCGCTGGTGTTGTACAACATGCCGGGCTGCACCAAAATCGCGATCGAGCCCGAGACAGTGGCGGCCTTCATCGGCCACGACCGTGTCATCGGCCTGAAGGACAGTTCGGGCGATTTGGCTTACTTTGAAAATATCACCCGCCTCGCCGCCCGCGAGCGCCCCGACTGGCCCGTGCTGGTGGGGCCGGAGCATCTGCTGGCGGCCACCCTGGCACTTGGCGGCACGGGCGGTGTCGCGGGCGGAGCGAATCTGGTGCCCGGTTTGTTCGTGGCGTGGTTCGACGCCATCCGATCCGGAGACACGGTCGGGGCGGCTGAGCTGCATCGGCAGGTGACAGACCTCCAGCGGCTCTATACCATCGGAAAATACGGATCGGCCTTTTTGAAGGGCGTGAAGTGCGCCCTGGAGCTGACTGGCATCTGCTCTGGGCGGTTGGCGGCCCCCTTCGATGCCTTTTATGCGCCGGAACGGACGCGCGTTTCGGCTTGGCTCGCGGAATTCTCCGCGCCACACTGGCTGCCGGTCGCGGAGACGGCCGCCATCTGATTGTCACCACCATATTATCACCCATCCATTGCCATGAAATCGCTGCTTTCCCTCCTTGCCATCACCCTGCTCGGCTCACTGCCGGCTTTTGGCCAGTCGCCCGATGCCTCCAAAGCCCTCGCCGCGGCCGACGACGCCCGCATTGCCGCGATCCTCAAGGCCGACACCGCTGCCCTGACCGGCATGCTCTCTGACGATCTCCACTACGCCCATTCGAGCGGTGCGGTGGACAGCAAAGCGGTCTTCCTCTCCAATCTCCAGTCCGGCGGCATCCGCTACACCGGCTACCAGCCGCAGGAACGCAAGTTCACCTTTCCCGCCCCGGGCATCGCCCTCATGACCGGCCGCGCCCACATCCAGGCCGAGACGGCGAAGGGAAAAATGGACAGCATCCTGAGCTATCTCGCCGTGTGGCGCGAGGAAAACGGCCAGTGGCGATTCCTCGCCTGGCAATCCTGCCGCCTGCCCACCGAAACGCCGAAACCCTGATGCCACGCCGCGCCACACCACACCCATGCGCTGCCAATCAGTCATCCCGCCCCGGAGCCTTGCCCTGCTGGCCAGCCTGGGCTGCCTCAGCCTCGCGGGCGCCGAGCCGCTGCCCGCCCTGCTGGACCTGCCCGGCACGGACGGCGATCCCGACCAAATCGACTACGCCTCCCTGCCGGTGCTGACGGGCCGGCACGCCATTGTGTGCCCCTACGACGAGCAGTGGAAGTTTCAGCTTCACAATTACCTCCTCCACCGCGACGGGCTCTACTGGTGCCAGTGGAGCGCCGGTCCCGAGGTCGAGGATCTGCCGACTCAGGAAGTGCGTTACGCCACCAGTAGCGACGGTCTCACCTGGAGCAAGCCACGCACCCTCACGGGACCGCCGGCAGAGGGACGCGCCTACATCGCCCGCGGCTTTTGGGAGCGCGAGGGAGAACTGCTCGCCCTCGCCGCCAGCTATCGGGGAAAAGGGGCCTTCGGAGTCGACAAGGATCTCAAGCTCGTCGCTTTCGGCTGGGACCGTGCCTCGGAGACCTGGAAGGAACGGGGAGTCGTCTATGAAAACGCCATCAACAACTTCGCCCCTCAGCTCCTCGCGTCGGGCGAGTGGATGGTGACGCGGCGCGATGCGCGTTTCAATGTCACCATGCTCATCGGCGGAGTGAAGTCGCTCTCCGACTGGCGCGTCGTGCCCGTGGTGGACCGGCTCAAGGCGGTGCGCACCAGCCGATTCAGCCCGGACGAGCCCGTCTGGTGGCCGCTGGCCGATGGACGACTCGTAGCCGCCATCCGCGACAATGGCGGCTCGGGCCGGCTTTACCGCACCCTGTCCACCGATCAGGGGCAGACGTGGAGCGCCCCCGAGATCACCAATTACCCCAATGCCACCAGCAAGCTTTTCACCCTGCTCACCAGCCGCGGCTACCGCGTGCTGATCTCCAATGCCCATCCGAAGATCGGGCGGCGCGAACTGCATCTCGCCGTGTCGCGGGACGGAATCACCTTCACCCGCCTCGCCCGGCTCGACATCCCCTCGCCCCGCGCGACGACCTTCCAGTATCCCCACGCCATCGAGCACGAGGGACATCTCCTCATCGCCTTCTCCAACAAAAAGGCCGTCACCGAGGTCCTCCGGGTGAGCCTCGACGACATCGACGCCCTGCTAAAATGAAGCCTCCTCCCGGCGCAGGATTTCCCGCACCACCGGAAGGGCTTTTCGAAACGCATCATGCAACTCCACCACATCAGGCATTCTGACCGCCGCGAACGCCGGCTCCATCTGATCCGCCGTGATGCGATCATGGCGGACCATGAAGGCGATGTCGTCCATGTCCTGAGGATCTGCCCCACGCATCATTTTGGTCAGGATCAGATCGATGCTATGCGGGCGAAGAAGCTCCAGCCAACGTGTCTTGGGTCTACCCACAGCGACCAACTGGCGTTCCCAATCCGGCCTCAAGAAAATCTGATCCTCCTGAAACAAGTGGGTAATGTAGAGTCCCTTGGGCTCAAGATACAGATTCGTCTCCTCGACTGCGTCCCAGAAAGCATCGTCATTGACGAGGTCATCCAACTGGCTCATCCGAATAATCCCGTCGACATCTTCGGTGGCAGAAAAGGCACTTCTCGGCCTATCAAAGCCGAGACAAAGCGCCGCCCGACCAAAAAGCACCAACGAAACGGCATGATCGAGCTTGGCATCAAGCGTCAAGATCACCTCCGACGGATTGTCTGCTGCTTCGATCATCGTGCATTCCCCTGGGTTGGCCGGATCCATTGCATGGTCAACTTGCGCCCCTCCCGCCCAAATCCGGACATCGCCACGAATCGGGTGATGTGCGGCAGTCGGTCCGGGTCGATCTCCGATTCCCCGGCGAGAAGATCCACCAAGTCCCCCCACACAGGATTTTCCGGCTCCACCCGATGACCCAACTTTGCGATATGATAGACGACGCCACCAGACCGTTCCAATTGCGCCAGATGAGCCAGCCTCTTCGCACAGTTCCCGGTGGCGGCCAGCATCGCGCCCCCAATTCTGACTTGTTGCTGGCTGTATGGCCAGGCCGGAGAAAGCAATGCCACCGCCAGTTCCTCGTTCGAAAAATCATCCATCGTCACCGCCATCCCGCTGTCCTCCCCTTCGTCCACTTCCCTCAGAATGGTCGATGCACTGGAGCCTTCGTAGTATCGCAGCCCCCTCCTCACCGCCAACCGCTCCAGATCCTCCGGCGCGACGAGTCCCAGCCGCCGCGCCTTCATCAGCAGCGGCGAGAGAGGGGCCTTCGTGCCCAGGCGGTCCGCCATCGTTTCTGGATTCATCGCCTCCAGACTACCCCATTCCCTTCGTCGGCGCAATGGGTGCCCCCGAACCGACAGACCCGCTGAAACCCCACGCCCTGACTCCTCACCTCACCCTTTCCCCATGAAACCCACCACCCTGCTCCCCCTCCTCACCCTGTTCGCCGTCGGCCCGCTCGCGCGCGGCGCGGACGAGTCCGACTGGAAACTCCAGCAACTCCCCTACAATCACCCCGGCCTCGTCGTCGACCTCGGCGTCGGACTCTGGGCCTGGCCCATGCCCGTCGACTACAATCAGGACGGCCGCACCGACCTGCTCGTCGGCTGCCCCGACAAGCCCTCCAACGGCGTCTGGTATTTCGAGAATGCCGGCCAGCCCGGTGAGAAAATGCCCGTCTTCAAGCCCGGCGTACGCCTCGGTCCCGCCTCGCACAATCTCCAGGTGTCCTACGTGAACGGGCAACCACGCATCCTCGCCCCCGGCGTCGAGCACGTCGATTTCCGGGCGTCGAAATTCGAAAAGCCCGCCAAGATCTATCCGAAGACCAACATCCACGAAAACGGCGTCCGGGCCAACATGTGGCGCTACGTTGATCACGACGGCGACGGCGACCACGACATCATCGTCGGTGTGGGCGACTGGACCGACCTCGTCTGGGACCAGGCCTACGACGCCCAGGGCCGCTGGCGCAACGGCCCGCTCCGCGGCTACGTCTACCTCATCGAGAATCGCGGCAGCGATGCCACGCCGGACTATGCCGACCAGCCCGTGAAACTCACCACCTCCGACGGCAGCCTCATCGACGTCTTCGGCTGGCCCTCGCCAAATTTTGCCGACTTCGACGGCGATGGCGACCTCGACCTGCTCTGTGGCGAGTTCCTCGACGGCTTCACCTATTTCGAAAACACCGGCACCCGCCAGCAGCCCAGCTACGCCGTCGGCCGCCGCCTCGCCGGGTCCGACGGGCGCCCCCTCGTCATGCACGTGCAGATGATCACCCCCACCGCCTTCGACTGGACCGGCGACGGCCATATCGACCTCATCGTCGGCGACGAGGACGGCCGCGTCGCCCTCGTCGAGCACAGCGGACAGACCGCCGGCGGCCTGCCCGTGTTCCATCAGCCCGCTTACTTCCAGCAGCAGGCCGACACCCTCAAATTCGGCGCCCTGTCCACCCCCTTCGTCATCGACTGGGACGGCGACGGCGCCCAGGACATCCTCTGCGGCAACACCGCCGGCAACATCGCCTTCTTCAAAAACCTCGGCACCGGCGACCGCGGCCTGCCGAAGTGGGCTGCCCCCGTCCTCGTCGGCACCCCCGACGGCACGCCCTTCCGCGTCCTCGCCGGACCGAACGGCTCCGTCCAGGGCCCCTGCGAGGCCAAATGGGGCTACACCAGCCTCTCCGCCGCCGACTGGAATGGCGACGGCCGCCTCGACATTGTCTACAACTCCATCCTCGGCCGCATCGGCCTGCTCCTCGGCACCGGCGATCCCCTGCGCCTCCAGCCCACCGTCTTCGACACCGGCCTCCGCGAGCACCCGCCCCGCTGGCAGTGGTGGCAGTCCCCCGCCAGCGACACCCTGACCCAGTGGCGCACCACCCCGCTCGCCACCGACTACGATGGCGATGGCAAACTCGACCTCGTCGCCCTCGACCAGGACGGCTACCTCGCCCTGCGCCGCGGCGGCGGCCCCGCCGAGCGCATCTTCGTCGATGAGGACGACCGCCCCCTCCGGCTCAATGCCCGGTCCGCCGGCCGCAGCGGACGCGCCCAGCTCACCCTGGTCGACTGGGACGGCGATGGAAAGCAGGACCTCCTCGTCAATTCCCAGAATGCTGTCTGGTACCGCCACGTCGGCGAGCGCGACGGCCGCGTCGTGCTCAAGCAGATCGGGAATGTCACCGAGCGCGACGTCTCCGGCCACAACACCTGCCCCACCGTTGCCGACTTCGACAAAGACGGCGTGCCCGAGCTCGTCCTCGGCGCCGAGGATGGCCGCATCTACCACCTGCGCCGCGACGACGGCATCGCCTACCCCGCCGAAAAACTCGCCGCCCGCCAGCCCGCCCCCGCCAAAGCCCCGCGCTTCCCCGGCCTCGTGAAGGAAGAGTTCATCTTCGACAAAGCCCCCTTCCCCCAGTGCCACGCCAGCACCCTCGCCGAGACCGACCGCGGCCTCGTCGCCGCCTGGTTCGGCGGCACCCGCGAAAAGGCGCCCGACGTCGGCATCTGGTCCAGCTACTTCGACGGCGGCGAGTGGTCCAAGCCCGCCGAGTGGGCCCACGGCCTCCAGCACACCGGCCATCGCCACCCCTGCTGGAATCCCGTGCTCTGGCAGGCCCCCGGCGACGGCCCCCTCATGTTGTTCTTCAAAGTCGGCCCCGATCCCCAGCGCTGGTGGGGCGAGTTCGTCGTCAGCTACGACCGCGGCCGCTCCTTCCGCGACCGCCGACGCCTGCCCGAGGGCATCGACGGCCCCGTCCGCGGCAAGCCCCTGCTCCTTCCCGACGGCACCCTGCTCTGCCCCGGCTCCACCGAGCATGACAATGACTGGCGCTTCCACACCGAGATCCTGTCCGACTTCCACCGCCCCGAGCTCGGCGCCTCCTGGCAGCGCTTCGAGCCCGAGACCCAGCCCTTCCAGGTCATCCAGCCCACCCTGCTGCGCCTCGCCGACGGCAGCCTGCGCGCCCTCTACCGGTCCAAAAACAAACGCATCATCACCAACCGCTCCACCGATGGCGGCCGCACCTGGAGCGAATTGGAGGAAACCAACCTGCCCAACAACAACTCCGGCGTCGAGGCCCTGACCCTCGCCGACGGCCGGCATCTCCTCCTCTACAATCACCTCGGCGGCGAGCGCGCCGAAGGCTGGGGCAAGCGCAACGTGCTCAACCTCGCCATCAGCCGCGACGGCCTGACCTGGGAAGCCATCGCCTTCATCGAAAAAGAGCCCAAAGGCGAGTTCTCCTATCCCGCCATGATCCAGACCCGCGATGGCCATCTCCACCTCAGCTACACCTGGAACCGCCAAAAAGTGAAACACGTCGTCATCGATCCCGCCCAGATCGTCTCCCAGCCGATCAGCGTGTTCGAGCCCGCGGACGAGAAGCCGGGAGAGGAGAGTAAAAAGTAGGGAGTCAAAAGACTTCCCGGAGACAGTCGCTCCCGGTCGTTGAAACGCCGCGTCCGACCAATCATGGGACAGGCCGGATCGTGAATGGGATGCGCCGGCCTCGCCGCGCTCGATGCCGCCCTGGCCGACTACACCGTCCACCTCACCGGCCCGCGCGAGGCCATCACGGATCGCAAGGCGGCCACGGCCGAGTTGCGCGGCCACTTTGCCGAGGCCGACCGCCTGCTCAGCGATCGTCTGGACAAGCTGGTGCCGATCATCGCCGCCAGCTTCCCCGCCTTCGGCCCCGCGTGGCGGAATGCGCGGAACATCTACGACTCCGGCGGCCCGTCCCGCCCCCGGCCCAGCGCGTCGAGCCGGTCCTCGTCGTCGCTGTCCTCCCCCGGCGGACCCGGCCCGTCGTCGTCGTCCGCGCCTTCGTCGTCGTCCGCGCCATCCCTGCCGCCGTCGTCCTCTTCCTCCAGCCCGTCAGCGTCCTCGTCGTCGAGTTGGAGCTCGCCGGGATCGCCGTCGCCTTCTTCTTCGTCGTCGCCGTCGTCCTCATCGAGTTCTTCCTCGTCGTCCCCGCCGCCGCCTTCCTCCTCGTCGCCGTCGGCGTCCTCGTCGAGTTCGCTCCAGTTGCCGGAGCCGCCGTATCCCCCGCCGTCGTCGAGTTCGGGGGCGGGTTGAGGGGGAAAAGTGGGCTGGCTTGGCGCAACGGGGCGCGGATTTTGGGTTGCCTTGGCGGAGTCGGCAGGGTAAGAAACGGGCGTTCCCACCCCGCTGAACCGCCTCTCCCGATCATGCCCCGCGTCGCCAAAGCCAAGACTGCCAGCGCCAAGAAGGATTCCACCGCCAACCTCGGCTTCGAGGCCAAGCTCTGGCTCGCCGCTGACAAGTTGCGGAACAACATGGACGCGGCGGAGTACAAGCACGTCGTCCTCGGCCTCATCTTCCTCAAATACATCTCCGACACCTTCGAGGAACACCGCGCCCAGCTCCTCGCCGGAGAGGGCGACTACGCCGGGGCCAATGCCGAAGACCCCGACGAATACAGGGCCGAGAACGTCTTCTGGGTGCCCGCCGAGGCCCGCTGGTCGCACCTCCAGGCGAATGCCAAGCAGCCCACCATCGGCAAGATTGTGGACGACGCCATGGTCGCGATCGAGCGCGACAACCCAAGACTCAAGGGCGTTTTGCCCAAGGATTACGCCCGGCCCGCTTTGGACAAGCATCGCCTCGGCGAACTCATTGACCTCATCGCCACGATCAGCCTCACCGCCGCCAGCGAGGGCGAGAAGACCCACCGCTCCGTCGATCTGCTCGGCCGCGTGTATGAGTATTTCCTCACCCGCTTCGCCAGTGCGGAGGGCAAGAATGGCGGCCAGTTCTATACCCCGTCCTGCGTCGTGCGCTGCCTCGTCGAGATGCTCGCCCCCTACAAAGGCCGCATCTACGACCCCGCCTGCGGCTCCGGCGGCATGTTCGTCCAGTCGGAGAAATTCGTCGAATCCCATGGCGGCAAGATTGGCGACATCGCGATCTATGGGCAGGAGAGCAACGCCACCACCCGCCGCCTCGCCATCATGAACCTCGCCATCCGCGGCATCGAGGCCGACATCGGCAAGGAACACGCCGACACCTTCCGCCACGTCCAGCACCCCGACCTCCGCGCCGACTACGTCCTCGCGAATCCGCCCTTCAACGACTCCGACTGGTTCCGCAAGGACGACGACGTGCGCTGGAAACTCTTGGGCAACTCGCCGCCTTTGGTCCCGCCCAAGGGGAATGCTAACTTTGCCTGGGTTCTCCACTTCATTCACCACCTCGCCCCGAACGGGATGGCCGGGTTTGTCTTGGCGAATGGCAGCATGTCGTCCAATCAATCCGGCGAGGGCGAAATCCGCAAAGCGATCATTGAGGCCGACCTCGTGGACTGCATGGTCGCCCTCCCCGGCCAGCTCTTCTACAGCACGCAGATTCCCGTCTGCCTTTGGTTCCTTGCGAAAAACAAAGCCGCCGACGCCAAACGCGGCTTCCGCGACCGCCGCAAAGAGACCCTCTTCATCGACGCCCGGAAAATGGGCACCCTCATCGACCGCGTCCACCGCGAGTTGACCGATGCCGACTTGGAGAAAATCACGTCCGCCTACCACGCCTGGCGGGGAGACAAAGACGCGGGCACCTACCAAGACGTGGCCGGCTTCTGCAAATCCGCCGCCACCGCCGAAATCGCCGCGCACGGCCACGTCCTCACACCCGGCCGCTACGTCGGCGCCGAGGAAGTCGAAGACGACGGCGAGCCCTTCGAGGAGAAGATGCCGCGGCTCGTCGCTGAACTTCACGCCCAGTTCGCCCAGTCCGCGAAACTGGAGCAGGCGATCCAAGCAAACCTGAGGGGGCTAGGTTATGGCGGGTGAATGGGCAGAAACTTGTTTCGGTGACGTAGCTTCATTCGCATCGGGAAAGGGGCTGCATAAATCCGAATACTCATCGACTGGCCGCTATCCTGTGATGGGATCGAACGGCCTGCTGGGGATGTGCGACCGCCCGCTCTACAATGAGCCCGTCATCACGATTGGGAGAGTCGGAGCGTGCGGAGAAATTCATCGGACAACCGGACCCGCTTGGATTTCGGATAACGCGCTGGTCGTTCAGGGCGGAGAAAACTGTGACCAGACTTTCCTCTACTACGTTCTAAAATCGACGGACTTCAGCGCTATCATTGGCGGAACAACGCAACCACTGATTACACAAACTGCGGTTAAGGCGCTGCCAATGTTGCTCCCACCCCTCGCCGAGCAAAAATCCATTGCGGCGGTGCTGGGTGCGCTGGATGACAAGATCGAGTTGAACCGACGGATGAACGCGACGCTGGAGGCGATGGCGCGGGCGCTGTTCCAGAGCTGGTTCGTGGATTTCGACCCCGTCCGCGCCAAACTCGACGGCCGCCCCCCCGCCGCCCTCGACCCCGCCACCGCCGCCCTCTTCCCCGATTCCTTCCAAGATTCATCGCTCGGACCCATTCCCAAAGGGTGGGAAGTCCGCAGCCTCGACAAGACCGCTCACTACTTGAACGGCCTCGCTCTCCAGAAGTATCCACCCGGCGACGGCCCCACGCTCCCGGTCATCAAGATTGCCCAGCTCCGGAAAGGCGACTCCACCGGGGCCGACCGCTGCAACACCGAGTTGCCGCCGAACTACATCGTCCAAGACGGCGACGTGCTCTTCTCATGGTCAGGAAGCCTCGAAGTCGAACTCTGGTGCGGCGGTCCCGGCGCACTGAACCAGCATCTTTTCAAAGTCACCTCGCCCGAGTTCCCGAAGTGGTTCTACTATCTCTGGACACTTTACCACCTCGACGAGTTCCGCCTCATCGCCGCCGACAAAGCCACCACGATGGGTCACATCCAGCGCGGCCACCTCACCGCCGCCAACGTCCTCATTCCGCCGCTCCAGCTGCTCGACGCCATGACGCGCACCATGGCGCCGCTCATCGACCAACTCATCGCCAACCGCATCCAATCCCGCACCCTCGCCACCCTGCGCGATACGCTGCTGCCGAAGTTGCTGAGCGGGGAGTTGAGCGTCAAGGATGCTACGCTAATCAATGATTTCGATTAATGGACATTTCATTCCACTTTCCTCCGGAGTTGCTGAATCTCCTGATCGACGCCTTGCCAAAACTGTGCAAGTCGAAGCAGGATCTTCTACTGTTTTTTCAGGGCGCAGGAACCAATGAGAAGCTGCTAGAGCCATACAGAATCCTCCTTCGTAAAGACAAAGGAAACTTCAACAAATACCACGTAACTCGCGAGCTCCTCACCAAACTCAATGAATTGGGTGAAGGTAGTTTGCGAGAGCGACGAGAGATCCTGAAACGAGTAACAGAGTTTCACGATTTTTCAGTTTGCTGGGAATCGGATCAGGCGCCAGCGCGAGGTCTTGTCGCGCAAATCCGTGAGCTTGTTAATGTCAAAGACTCCTTCACTCGCATTAACATTGAGAGAGAGAAAGAACGGCGAGCCAAGCTCGCTGAATACGAAAAAAAGATTGCTGCCGAAAAGGTGCACAAAGCAAATCTAGCTAGTGTTAAGTCACAATTGTTTGGCCTTTTCGCGGAGGCCAACGCGCAAAACCGGGGCAAAGCCCTTGAGGCAGTTTTGAACTCACTCTTCGCTGCATTCGGCATTCTCGTGCGAGAGGCGTTCACAATCAAAGGAAGTTGCAGGGAGGGTGTCATAGAGCAGATTGACGGCCTTATTGAGCTAGATGGGCAACTTTACCTTGTGGAACTCAAGTGGTGGAACAGCGCATTGGGGACGGGTGATGTCTCACAGCATATAGTTCGCGTCTTTAGCCGAGGAGGACACGCGCGTGGGCTTTTCATCTCGTATTCTGAATTCACCGAACCAGCGGTCGCAACTTGTCGCGAAGCGTTAACTGCCGGGGCTGTCGTTGTGCTGTCCAAGCTCGAGGAGCTTGTCGAACTACTGAACAAGGAGGCCGACCTCAAAATGTGGCTAAAAGCCAAAGTGACGGCCGCCATTGTCGATAAGAATCCTTTATTCCTTCCTAAGGTATGAAACCGACTTCATCCCGCACCCTCGCCACCCTGCGCGACACGTTGCTGCCAAAGCTGCTGAGTGGGGAGCTAAAACTCAAACTTTAATTCCAACAAACACGCCGCGCTCATGAACTGGAAACAACTGCTGAACCCAAACCGCCCCAGACCATCTAGTATGGGAGCCGACCATCGCGAACAATTCGAACGCGACTACGACCGAGCAATTTTCTCAACGCCGGTGAAGCGGCTTCAAGACAAGGCACAGGTTTTTCCGCTTGAGCCGCATGACGCAGTTCGAACTCGCCTCACGCATTCGCTAGAAGTGTCGGCTGTGGCACGCGGGCTGGCTATCTCAGTCGGGAAGTGGCTGCTGGAGGAAAAGCACATTGAACCGGGAATGGAGAGGCAGATTGAGGCAATCGCTGGAACCTGTGGACTTATCCATGACCTCGGCAATCCACCTTTCGGCCATGCAGGCGAAGACGCGATTCGTGGATGGTTCAAGAAACGTGGCGAGGCCAAGCTTCGCGAGGAACTCAAGGGAGATGAGCAACGGGTCCAAGACCTTTTGCAGTTTGAAGGTAATGCGCAAACCCTTCGCTTGGTGTCGAAGCTGCAACTATTGGCAGACTTCAATGGGTTGAACCTAACGTTCGGGACGCTTTCCGCCGCTTGCAAGTATGTCGCGGCATCGAACGAAGCCAACAAGGACCACCACGACCACGCCCGGACGAAGCCGGGGTTCTTTTCTTCGGAAAATGACTTGATCAAAAAAATCAGAGAACAAACAGGGACTGGGAATGCTCGGAACCCCATCACCTTCTTGGTCGAAGGTGCGGACGACGTTGTTTACTCGGTTGCCGACATTGAAGACGGCATCAAGAAAGGGATCATTTCGTGGAAAGAGGTGGAGGACATTCTGCTGGAGGGCGGAAAAGCCGACACGAGCGGAACGGCTGCAAAAGTGCTCGCGCTCAAGGACACCATTTTGAAAGCGGGACGTGATTCGGTCCCCATGAACCTTTCAAACGACGTCCATGGTTCAGCTTTCAGGACTGCGTCCATTTCCGTGTTGGTTTCAGACGCTGTGGCGACTTTCAAGAAACACTACGCTGATATTATGGCGGGAACGTATCATGGCGAGCTGGTGGGAGACGGTGACTGCAAGGCTTACGTCGAAACTTTAAAGAAGATTGGCCGCAGCCGAATTTACTGCACCCATTCGACTCTAAAACTCGAGTTAATGGGGAGGGCGATTATCCATGACCTGTTGGACCTCTACTGGGAGGGTGCTGAAAAGCTCGCCACCGATGGCACTGTGCAGACAAAAAATTTCGCGGGTCGGGCTGGGGCGCTCTTGTCTCCAAATTACCGAGAAGTGTTCTGTCACTTTGCACTGGCAGACGCCGGAGGTAACGACCGGTATCACCGTTACCTGCTCGTCACCGACCAAGTTTGCGGGATGACCGACACATTTGCAAAACGCCTACACGCTGAGTTGAATAATGGCTGATAGCCCCCAGATCGAATTGCTGAAGAAGCTCCTCCGTGACGAGGTAGCGTCCTTCTGTCGTAAAGGTGAAGCAAGCTGGCGGAAATCAATCTCGGATACCATCAGCGAAATCCGCGAGCAGAAGTGGAATGCGGTATTCTTCGGGGGAACGTTGCGGTCATTGTTGCTTTCGCGCCTGAATAACAATGAACCCGGCAGGCCTCGCGACATCGATATTGTAATGAGCGGCGCAAGCCTTGAGGACATGCGAAGCTCGTTTGAGCCATACATTTCCCGGCAGACCCGCTTTGGCGGCTTGCAGCTCAAGCGCGTCAATTGGCAGTTCGATGTTTGGCCACTCAAGGAGACGTTCGCGCTAAAGGAACGGGGAGTTGAGTCACCCACGTTCTCCGATCTCCCCTCGACGACATTCTTCAACGTCGAAGCTGTGGCGGTGGAAATCTGGCCAAAACGCGGTCACCCGCGGCGAATCTTTTCGGGCGACGATCAATTTTTCCGAGGTATCACAACACGCACCATTGAGATTAACCGAGAGGAGAATCCGTTCCCAGAACTCTGCGTTGTTCGAGCGCTGGTAATGGCTGCGAACTTGCAGTGGAAGATTGGCCCACGATTGCTGGCGTATCTTGGGAATCACGGCGATGCGATGTCGCCGACGGATTTTGAGGCAATCCAAAAAAGGCATTACGGGCGGATTCAATGGGCAGGCTCTCTTTTCGCGAAGGCGATGGAAGAGGTTCATGCGGCTATTCAGCGGCGAGAGTCTGGGGCTGTGGAGTTGACTCTCCCTGGCCAACTTACGCTCTGGCCTGAAGATGACGTTTATCAGCAACGCATTCATCTTCGCACTCTGCGCCCGGCTAAAACCCAAAATAAGACCAAGTAGATGAGCCTCAATGAATCCATCGTCGAAGACGCCGCGCTCGAATGGTTCGGGGAGCTGGGCTATGCGGTCGGGCACGGGCCGCAGATGGCTCCGGGCGAAGCGGCGGCGGAGCGGGAGTCGTTTGGCGAGGTGGTGCTGCTGGGGCGGCTGCGTGAGGGCATCCGGCGGCTGAACCCGGCCATTCCCGAGGAAGCCCGGGAGGAAGCCTTGCGAAAAGTGCTGCGGGTGGGGACGCCTGCGCTCGTGCAGACGAACCGCGCCTTTCACCGGATGCTGCGCGATGGCGTGCCCGTCGAATACCCCCGGCCCGATGGCAGCATCGCGGGCGATCATGTGCGGCTGGTGGATTTCGACGATGTGCGGGCGAACGACTGGCTGGCGGTGAACCAGTTCACGGTCATCGAGGGACAGCATAACCGGCGGCCGGACATCGTGGTCTTCGTCAACGGCCTGCCCCTGGGCCTCATCGAGCTGAAGAATGCGGCGGATGAGGATGCGACGATCTGGAGTGCCTACACCCAACTGCAAACCTACAAGGCCGAGATCCCCACGCTGCTGCATTACAACGCGGCGCTGGTAGTATCAGATGGCCTGCAAGCCCGCATGGGCTCCGTGACGGCGAACCAGGAGTGGTTCAAGGTCTGGCGCACCATCGATGGCGAGGGCGACGCGCCGAAATCGGCGCTGGAGCTGGAGGTACTGGTGCGTGGGGTGTTCGACCGGCAGCGGTTCCTCGACCTGCTGCACCATTTCATCGTCTTCGAGGAAGACCCGGACTCGGGCGCGCTGCACAAGATCATCGCAGGTTATCATCAATTCCACGCGGTGAATGCAGCGGTGGAGGAAACGGTGCGCGCCAGCGGCATGACCGAGACCAGTTCGCTGCGTGATGACGAGGGTGCCTACTGGGCGGGCCGGATGCACGGCGGCAAGCCGGGCGACCGTCGCGCGGGCGTGGTCTGGCACACGCAGGGCAGCGGCAAGAGTTTCTCCATGCTCTTCTACGCCGGGCGCGTGGTGCGGCATCCGGCGATGCAGAATCCGACGCTGGTGGTGCTGACGGACCGCAACGACCTCGACGACCAGCTTTTCGGTCAGTTCCAACGCTGCCATGACATACTGGGGCAAATGCCGGTGCAGGCGGAGAGCCGGGAGCAATTGAAGGAACTGCTGACCCGCGCCAGTGGCGGGGTGGTCTTTACGACGATTCACAAGTTCATGCCCGAAAAGGGCGAGGCGATGCCTGAGCTGAGCCCGCGGCAGAACATCGTCGTGATCGCGGATGAAGCGCACCGCAGCCAGTATGGATTCGGCGGCAAGGTGAATGAAAAGACCGGCGAGATGTCCTACGGCTTCGCCAGCAACCTGCGCGATGCCCTGCCGAACGCGTCCTTCATCGGCTTCACCGGCACACCGATCGAGAAGACGGACGCGAACACACGGGCGGTCTTTGGCGACTACATCTCCATCTACGACATCCAGCGGGCGGTCGCCGACAAGGCGACGGTGCCGATCTACTACGAGAGCCGCATTTCCAAGCTGAGCCTGAACGCCACCGAGCTGCCGAAGATCGACGAGGAGTTTGAGGAGATCACCGAAGGCGAGGAGCTGACGAAGAAGGAAAAGCTCAAGACGAAGTGGGCCGCGCTGGAGGCGCTGGTGGGCGATCCGAAACGCATCGCACTGGTCGCCGCCGATCTGGTGGCCCACTTTGAGAAGCGCGTGGAAGCGATGGACGGCAAGGCGATGATCGTCTGCATGAGCCGCCGCATCTGTGTGGACCTCTACAATGCGCTCATCAAACTGCGGCCCGAGTGGGAGGCGGAGACGCTGAAAGTGGTGATGACCGGCAGCGCCGAAGACGGCCCCGAGTGGCAGAAGCACATCGGCAGCAAGAAGCAGCGGCGGGAACTGGCGAACCAGTTCAAGGACGCCAAGAACCCCTTCAAGATCGTGATCGTGCGCGACATGTGGCTGACCGGATTCGACGCGCCCTGCCTGCACACGATGTATGCCGACAAGCCGATGCAGGGCCACGGCCTCATGCAGGCCATCGCCCGCGTGAACCGCGTCTTCCGCGACAAGCCGGGCGGGCTGGTGGTGGATTACCTCGGCCTCGCCGATCAGCTCAAGAAGGCGCTCGTCACCTACACGGAGAGCGGCGGCCAGGGAAATCCGACCTTTGACACCGCCCAAGCCATCGCCGTGATGCTGGAGAAACACGGCATCGCCTGCGATATGATGCACGGTTTTTCATGGGACAAGTGGATCAGCGGCACGCCGACCGAGCGCCTGCAACTCATCCCGGCCGGACAGGAGCACATCCTCGAACAGGAAGACGGCAAGAAGCGCTGGGTGCAGGTGGTGACGGAGCTGTCCCGCGCCTTCGCCCTCTGCGCCGCCTGCGATGAAGCGACGGCGATCCGCGACGACGTGAGTTTCTTCCAAGCCCTGCAAGCCGCGCTGAACAAACAGAACAGCCAGAACCGCAAGACGCCCGAACAGATCGACGCGGCGATCCGCCAGCTCGTGAGCAAGGCGATCACGACCGAAGGCCAGGTGATCGATGTCTTTATGGCGGCCGGCCTGAAAACGCCCAACATCGGCATCCTCGACGACAAATTTTTGGCCGAAGTGCGCGGCCTGAAGCACAAGAACGTCGCCGCCGAGCTGCTGGAGAAACTGCTGAAGGACGAACTCAAGGTGCGCTCCAAGCGCAACCTCGTGCAGAGCCAGCTTTTCTCCGATAAGCTGAAAAAGACCCTCAACGCCTATCACAACCGCGCCATCTCGACGATGGAAGTGATCGAGGAGCTGATCAAACTCGCCAAGGATCTTAACGCCGCCACGAAGCGCGGCGAGGACCTCGGCCTGACGGATGATGAGATCGCCTTCTACGACGCCCTCGCCACCAACGAATCCGCGGTGATGGCCATGGGCGATGACAAACTCAAGGTCATCGCGGCGGAACTCATCACGAAGGTGAGGAAGAGCGTCACCATCGACTGGACGCTCCGCGAGAGCGCGCGGGCGAAGATCAAAGTGATCGTAAAGCGCATCCTGAATTTTCACGGCTACCCGCCGGACTTGCAGGAGGAGGCGGTAAAGACTGTGCTCGCGCAGGCGGAACTGCTGTGCGCGGATTGGGTGGAATGACGAGAATAACGGAACGGGAAATTTAAAGTTCGATGACAACAAAAGGCACGCCCGCCGGGAACGGGATCAGGTGAGTGCGTCCTCATCCCGGATCGGTCACGCACCCGCCCGCCGGGAGTGGGATGCCGCAGGCATCTCAGCCGGTTGCCGGTGGTTGAGGAGCGCAGCGACGACACCACCGGATAGCGTGGCAATAAAACCGGGCATCCCGGCAGGGATGCCAGCAGTCGGGGACGATGCCGGTGCCGGGAAAAGCCGAGCGCGGCGCCGGACTGGCATCCCTGCCGGGATGCTCGAATCAGGGGGCCGGTCATCCGGTGGTATCGCTGCGCTCAACCACCGGCTACCGGCTGTGATGCCTGCGGCATCGGATGGCCCGGATCAGCGATCGCATCACCTGAATCCCCTGCCCTGCCGACAAGAAACGGAAAGAAATCGGCTGGCCTCCCTGAATCAGGTGAAGGCCCCCGTCACCGAGAGATCTGCCACCAAAGCGAGGAATGGGCCCCCCTCTCCGCGGCCCTTGGTTCGTCCGCGTCTCGGCGCGGCGCCCGGCAATCCGGCCGGCGGACGGGTTTCCTCGATTCCGTGCCGATCCGATCGAACCCTGTTCCCTCTCCGATCGAACCCTCTTTCATCGCCGATCGAACCCTCTTTCATCGGAAACCCGGCCCTTCCGCGCCGGTCCAGACGGGTCCGCGGGGCGGAGGGTCACTGG
>JAEUHH010000046.1 GCA_016795505.1 Verrucomicrobiales bacterium
ACGTATGAAGAAATCCTCAACGAACTAAACCCCACCCCTACCACCATGGCCTACGACGTAGTACTCGACATTGACGACCTGAGCGTGCCGGAACTGCTGGCGCGCGCCTCTGAGATCAGAACGGCGGTCGCCGGCATCACCCGTCTCCGCCTCCTCGTCTGGAAGTGGATGGGAAAGGGTTGGTGCGGATTCACCGGTTGGTTGGGGAATTCCGGGACCGGAATCCTGCCTGGAAACCCTGTTCCGTCGAAAGACAGCAGGGTTCGATCGGGAAACGGCCGCCGGGAATCCCGAGGCAGGCGCCTGGCGGCTGGAGAATCAGCCGATTTCGGCCTTGACCCCGATTCCGGGCGGTCGGTAAACTCTCGCTCGTTGCAGCGAATCGGCTCCGCCGCTCGCTGAACATCGCGACCGATCGCGAAATGGGATGAAATACTGTTCGCCCAACTTCGACAGCGTCACTCGTTGACCCGTATCGTTTCACATGGACCCGAGACAACTATTCGCAGATTCACGGATGTCCGGCTTTTGTGTCTATTGTGGCGGTCCACCGGACACGCGAGATCACGTTCCATCCCGTGTGCTCCTAGACGAGCCATTTCCCGACAACCTACCTATCGTTGAGTGCTGCACAGACTGTAACCGTGCCTTCTCGTTGCACGAGGAGTATGTCGCCTGCTTTCTTAGCTGCGTCATCAGTGGCTCCACCGATCCTGAGCAGCAGCCCCGTCCTAAGATTGCCCGCATTCTCAGAGACTCCCCAGCCATTGCTGCCCGCATTCAGTCCACATTACTTCCATCCGACTCGAATGAGCTTGTCTGGAGTCCCGAACTGGATCGCTTCCAGACGGTCATCGTGAAGCTAGCGAGGGGACACATTGCCTATGAATTGAGCCTTCCGAGGATAGAGGAGCCAATCTCCGTTCAGATGATGCCCATTGCATTGATGCCTCAAGACTCAGTTGCCACGTTCTTGTCCGATCAGCCCACACATCTTTGGCCGGAGATCGGCAGCCGTGCGTTCATTCGGGCCTGCAAGACTTTTGACAGCCAGAGTGTTGATTCTTGGCGAGTCGTTCAGCCCGGCGGTTACCAGTATTTGGTGAGCCAGTCGGACGGGGACTTTGTGCGATTACTGATTGCTGACTACTTGGCATGCGAGGTATGCTGGGATTGACCATGACGACCGAATCAAACGACCAGCCAAGGGCGAACAAAACGGATGCAGGCAACGGCGCGAAGGCGGTCTGTCGTGTCAGCTATGTCCACCCCTCGCCGTCGCCTGATCCGAGTCGTTCGTCCAAGTAACCGAGTCCCTCCCCATTTGATTCCCGCGCCGTGGAGCCTATCGACATATCACCCCTGACTAGGCTGCCTACGACCACGATTCGGAGCTATCGAGATGAAGACTTTGAGTCTGCATATAGAATCATCAGAGAGATTGGCACTGATCGGCTAGGCCGTGACCTCCGCTCCTGGGACAAGAGCTTCATGGAATTGAGCAGTTTCATGTGGGTCGCTATTGTGGACGAGGCGGTTGTGGGATTCGCTGGCATGTCCATTCCGAGCGATGATTTCATTTATCTCCACACAGACCTGGTTTCTCCGAGATTCCAAGGCCGCGGGTTGGGCACCCTTCTGACACTGACTCGCTTTGCCGCTCTGGCAGACGATCCTATTCAGAGCATCGGCGTCCTGGCGACTGAGCACTCCACCTCATTCTACAAGAGGTTTGGCTTCGAGATTGAGGGAGAGCCTCAGCTTGATCCTTTTGCAGGCTACCACATCCATCGTATGTCCAGAGAGTTCACACCTGTCGTAGGACGGTCAGCCGAATCGCTTCTTGATGAGCTTGAGCGAGTGATGTTTGACATCTCAGTTTCCGATGATCCCTTCTCAAAGGAACTCGAAGAATGAACCCATCACCCACAACACAAGCCGAACAGGGCAACCCGCTACCGTAACGAGCGGAGAAGCATCATGAAAACGAGTATTGTCGCTGACGGAGAAGAGATTCTGCGGGCATCACCGGAGTATCAGGCAAAGCTGCGCGCCCTGCGGGAGAGCATCGAGGCTCGCTTTGCCCCCGCGCTGTCGTCCGCCGGCTTCGTCCGCAGGTGCATCCTCCGATGGCAGTTGGAAATGGATTTTCGCCGGGAGTGCCGCCAGATGGGTCCGTCCTCGCAGTCGCTCTATAGCTCTGACTTGACGGCCGAAAGCGCCCGCGAGCACCACGCGATTGGCGCTTCATGCCCGGCAAGCCCCAAAGGAGAAGCCTCTTGAGTCGTGGCCGCAACGGGCTGTGATGATTTCATGAAAGAAGCGGTTGTCAGGGCTCGGGTCGAACCGGCGCTGAAGGAAGATGCCGAGAGGATCTTTGAAGCGCTCGGGATCAACACGACGGAGGCGCTACGGCATGCGCTTGATCTCTAATCAGGCAAGACGGCTCCCCGCGATTGACTACACTTTTGCTCAAATCAAGGGCTCTGGCACTCCAACACGTCCCGGCCGCTACCCAAACCGACCCTTGTTCAGCGCAGTTCAGCCCATCACTGCGACGCAAACTTCGTCAACAACCCACCCCGCCGCGCGATCTTCATGATGTGGACGAAGAACAGGCCGGCGCCGATGAGGTAGAGGACATTCAGGCCGGTGGCCATGACCAACTCGTGACCGGCCAGATGGCCGGATCGGAGCACTTCGCGCATCCCTTCGAAGATGTAGGAGCACGGCAGCGCCTTCGACACGGCTTGCATGACGGGGGGCAATCCCTCGACGGGATAGAACACGGCGGCAAAGGGCTGGATGAAAAACGGCGTCGCCCACGCCAGCGTCTCGGCGGCGGGACCCCAGCGAACGATGAGGGCGGTGGAGATCATGCCCAGCGCCCAGCCGAACACGAGGAGATTCAGCACAAACGGCGCCAGATACCAGCCCACCTCGAAGATATTGAACGAATACAGCACCAGCGACAGCAGCGTCAGGATGCTGACCGTCACACTGGCGCGCAGCATCCCCACCGCGTAGGTGGAGACCAGGTAGTCCAGCGTCGTCACGGGGGCGGCGAAGATGTTGAGCAGATTGCGCGACCAGACATCCTCCAGAAAGAAGATCGCAACCCCCTGCTGGGCGCGGAACAGCACATCCCACAGGATGACGGCGCCGATGAGGTAGGTGATCTGATACGGAAAGCCCTCGCCCGCGTGCTGCTGGAGGAAGAGGGTCAGGTAGCCCCACACCAGCAGATTCACCAGCGGCCAGAAGATCAGCTCCACCAGCCGCACCGGCGTGCGGGTATACAGAAAGAGGTAGCGCAAGACCAGCGCCTGGATGACGTGGAAGTTCACGATGGGAAAGTGGGGGTGACAGAGCCGTCAGCTGTCCGCGGCTCGAGGTCGCCGCCGCGGGCGACGCGGATGAAGACATCTTCCAGCGTTTTCTCCTGAAAATGCGCCACGATCTGCTCCGGCGTGCCCTGGTGGAGGATGCGCCCTTTGTGGAGGAAAACGACCCGGTCACAGACCTCCTCGACGTCGCGCATGTTGTGCGAGGTGTAGAGCATCGTCACCCCGTCCTCCTGGCAGACGCGGCGCACGACTTTGCGGACTTTGTCGGCGATATCGGGGTCGAGGCTGGCGGTGGGCTCGTCGAGCAGGAGCAGGCGCGGGCGATTCAGCAACGCCTTGCAGAGATTCAGCCGGGTGGACTCGCCGGCGGAGAGGTGGCCGGCGACGCGCTTTTTGAGGTGGGCGATCTCGAGGAGGTCGAGGACTTCGTCGATCCGCCGCGGCAGGTCCGGCACCCCGTAGAGCCGGCCGAAGACGGTGAGGTTTTGCCACACCAGCAGATTGCCCGGGAGATTCGTGTAGGTGCTGCAGAAATTCATCCGCCGCAGGATCGCTGTCCGGTGCTGCGCCAGATCCTGGCCAAAGACCGAGATGCTCCCCGACGTCGGGGTGATCAAACCCAGCACCATGTTGATCGCCGTAGTCTTGCCCGCCCCATTCGCCCCCAGCAGGCCGAGGATCTCCCCCGGTGCGATGTCGAAGGACACGCCACCGACCGCGGTGAAATCGCCGAAGCGTTTCACCAGATCGGTCACTCGCAGGATGGGCTCGGGCATGGGCTGGGGGCGGATCGCAGGGAGCGCTCCCGATACCGCGTCACAGGGCGCCGCGCAATCGCCGAAATCACGCCCTCGCGTGTCGGCCGTCGTCCTCGCCGCGCCCGACCGTCAGCGCGTCGCGGCCAGATAGACTTCCTCGTAGGGCTGCACCACCACGAAGCCGTCCCCTTCGAACTGCATCTGGAAGGTCTCGCCGCTGGAGCGACCCAGCAGGGTCTTGAAGCTGATGTCGGTCTTGAAGCTGGGCGAGAGGCTGGCAGACCACGCGATGGTCGCGTTCGGATCGGTGAAGACGGGATTCCCCGGCGTCACCCGCAGCGTCATGGGATTGTAGTGCGACGTGATGGCGATGAGCCCGTGTCCGCTGAGCTGGTAATTGAACAGGCCGCCGGCCATCATCCCGGCGACGCGGCGCATCATCTTGATGTCGTTCTTCACGGTGGGCTCGAAGGCCAGGATGTCGTTGCCATTGACGCAAAGGGACTCGCCCGAGAGCTGGATGATCGAGATTTTCTTGCCCAGGTCCGCCAGATACATTTTCCCGCGCCCTTCGGCTTTGGTGAGCTTGGTGCCCTCGCCCGAGACGGCTTTTTTCAGCAGATTGCTCAGGCCCTGTTCGAGAATGCCCTCGCGGGTGAACTTCACCTGCCCCCGGTAGGAGACCATCGCGCCCATCTTCATCCAGATGAGGCCGTTCAGGTTGACCTCGAGCATCCGGTCTGATTCCAACTCGAAGACCCCCTGGTTGAGATCCTGTTGGGCGGTTTGATTGACGAATTCCTGAAGTGAGTAGCGGGACATGAGCGCATTTTACCGAAAAATGTCGCCCGACGCCACCGGGGAAATGGATTTCTTCCCGCCGCGCCACGAGACGGGGACGCGCGATGGCGACGGGGCGGGATTTCCCTTTGCGAGGAGGGGCGGCGCATGTATTCTGAGCGTCCGGCGCGGGCCGGAACCATCACCGACTTTTCCACCGAAACTAACCTCAACAACATCCCCATCATGCCTAGCCTACCCAAACTTCACAACGCCATGTGGCCCGGTCTCGTCGGCAAAGGAGACGGCCCCGACCAGGAGCCGCCCATCAGCCTGGACCGCATGCTGGAACTGACCGCCGCCGCGGAGGTCAATGGCCAGAAATTCGACGGGATCGACTACTTCCTGTTCCTCCCCCACACCGACCCGCAGGCGAGCGACGACGAGATCCGGCGCATCGCCGACAAGATCGCGGGCCATGGCTTCAAGGTCGGCTCGCTGGTGGCTCCGGTGTGGCCCGGCACGGTGGGCGATTCGGCCATGGGCGACGACGCAGCCCAGGGGAAATTCCTCGACGCGGTGACGATGGCCTGCCGCATCGCGGGCATTTTCAACGATCACGGCGTGCGCCAGTACGGCGTGATCCGGATCGACTCGGCTGAGTTCGGCGTGTCGAAATGGCGGAAAAACCCGCAGGCGAACACCGCCCGCATCGCCGACACTTTCAAGAAGGCCGCGAAGATCGCCGCCGACCACGGTGAGCGCCTCGCCGCCGAGGGAGAAATCTGCTGGGCCGGCATGCACAGCTGGAAGGACATGCTCGACCTGCTGGAGGCGGTCGGCATGCCGGAGACGCTGGGCTTCCAGGCCGACATGGCCCACACCTACCTCTACCTGATGGGCTACAACGCGCCGGAGCACGCCCTGCTGCACGACGGCTACACGTCCGAGGAATTTTATGCCGCCTACGAGAAGATGGTCGACAAGCTGCGCCCCTGGACGATCGACTTCCACATCGCCCAGAACGACGGCACGGTCCATGGCGCCGGCAGCCACGACAAGACGGGCAAACACTGCCCGGCGGACGATCCGAATGGCAAGCTGGACATCGTGAAATGCGCCAGCTACTGGCTCAAGGACGCACCGGCCCGCGGCATCCAGCACATCTGCTGGGACGGCTGCATGTTCCCCAACGCCATGTTGGAAACCCAATCGACCTGGAACACGATCCTCGACACGATGATCCAGGTGCGCGACGCGCACGGCTGGGATTGATCGATGGAAACCGTTCCGGGGGCGACCCGGATCTTTGCGAAAGGCCGTCCGGTGCGCCGGGCGGCCTTTTTTGCTGGGCGGGACGGGCCGCGCCATCGCGCCCGTGGGTTTTTTGCCTTTTACTTTTCATCCAATCTGTTCCTCTCTTTCCCGCCGCTGGCCGCGGGGCGGTCCGGCTCCTGAACTGTCACCCTTTTCCCCTACCTGATTTCCATCCATGAATCTCTCCGATCGTATCGCCCTCGTCACCGGTGCCGGCCGCGGCATCGGCAAAGGTTGCGCGCTGGAACTGGCCCGCCGCGGGGCGGACATCGTGCTGAACGACCGCCCGGGCAGCCCGGACATCGCCGCCACCGCCGAAGAGATCCGCGCGCTGGGACGCCGCTGCTGGGCGATCGAGGCGGATGTCTTTTCCCGACCCGGCTGCGAATCACTGGCGGCGGCGGCGCTGGCCGAGGCGGGCCGGATCGACATCCTGTGCAGCAACCCGGCCTTCAGCCGCCGGGGTGACTTCCTCGACTACGACGCGGATCTCTACGACCGGGTGATTCAGGGGACCATGAACAGCGGCTTTCACATGAGCCAGGTGGTGGCCCGCCACATGGTGGAGCGCGGTGGCGGCGGGAAGATTGTGTTCATTTCCAGCGTCCACGGCGAACTGCCGCTGGGCCGGGCGATCGCCTACAATGCGGCGAAGGCGGGCCTGAATCATCTGGCGCGCTCGGTGGCGGTGGAACTGATGCAGCACAAGATCAACGTCAACGCGATCGCCCCCGGCTGGATCGACACGCCCGGCGAGCACGACACGTTCTCCGCCGACACCATCGCCGAGGCCGCCAAGGGGCTCCCCTGGAAGCGGCTCGGCCTGCCCGAGGACATCGGCAAGGCCGCCGCTTTCCTGTGCTCCGACGACGCGGACTACATCACCGGCACCGTGCTCACGGTGGATGGCGGGCTGCGCTACAACCACTGCCGCCCCGATGTGATGCCGCGGGAGAAGCAATCGTAACGCCTCGCCAGCGTCATCCCCGCTTCGGCCGGGGAATGCCGGCCCTCTCGAAGGCGGCGGCGAGATTCCGGTAGCTGGTGCGGGTGGCGGCTTCGCCGTCGTAACCGGCGGTCTTCCAAATCTGCGCGCTGATCTCGACGCAGACCGCGCCCCGAAACCCGCCGGCATGGAAGGCCCGCAGGATGTCGGCGTGGTCATAGCCGCGCCCCTCGCCGGGCAGGGCAAAGACGACCTTGCCGTCGCGCTCGACCGCGTCTTTGGCCGCCACATAGGCGGTGACGGGCAGGGATTCAGCCACCGTCCCGGCGATCGGCATGGCGGGCTCGCGGAGGTGAAAATGGCTGTAGTCATAGACCATGCGCAGCCAGGGACTCCCGCCCAGTTGCTCGATGAGCCAGATGGCATCCGCCGGACGGCTCATGGCATTGCCCCGGTGCGGTTTCACGGCGAGAACGATCTTTTGGTCTGCCGCCGTCTGCATCCAGTCGGCCAGCCGGTCGCGGAAAAGAGTCTTCGAAGCCTCCCAGTCCTTGCCACCGAGCACGGTCTGGATCAAAGGCGGCCGGTCGGGGGACAGTTCCCGCGCCAGTTCGCAAAGGCCGCGAAAGCGATCCGTGATTTCCTGGTGAGCCGCCGCATCGGCCGAAGGATGGAGGTCAGCCATCAGGGCGCAGAGCCGGATGCCGGACTCGCCAAGTTTGTCCTTCACCGCCCGGCGCTGGTCGCCGGAAAAAGTCGCCGGATCGCCCGTCGTGCCGGGCATCACGGAGATCTCCGCGGCGTCGAAGCCCGTGGCGGCGATGAAGGCCACCGCGTCGGCCACCGGCTTTGCCTGCAAGCCATAGGTGCCGCAGGCCAATGCCATGGTCTGGGAGTCGGCCGCCTGCGTCATCGGACGCAGCATCGGAGTCAGGCCGATGCAGGCGCCGATCGCGCCGAGGCTCTCGCGTCGGGTGAGGTCTGGTTTCATGGATCGACGATACGCCGACGGCCCCGGACCCGGCAAGCTCCGATGGCCGGATCCGCGATCGTCGGTTGACGGGCCACCGGCCTCCGGCAGAGTGGGATTCCACCGTTACCCCATCCCTCCCCCATCCCTCCCCCATCCCTCCCCCATGTCATCACCCACCCCCGCCGAACAGTATCTCGACCAGGCCGAAGCCGCGCTCACCCGGGTCCGCGGTCAGCTGGACGCCATCGCCACCGCGGCCGACTGGTGCGCCGCGAGCATCTTGGCCGGTCGGGTGGTGCATCTCTTCGGCTCGGGTCACAGCCGCATCCTGGTCGAGGAAATGTGGCCCCGATACGGTTCCTTTCCCGGCTTCAATCCCATCGTGGAACTGTCACTCACCTTTCACAATCTCGTCGTCGGAGCGAATGGCCAGAGACAGGCGATGTTTCTGGAGAATGTCCCGGGCCTCGCTGCCCGCATCCTGAGGAATTTCTCGCTCAGCCGGGAGGACACCGCGCTGATCATCTCCTCCGGTGGCACCAACACCGTGCCGGTGGAGATGGCCGAGCACTTTCAAGCCGCCGGCATCCGGGTCATCGCCCTCGTCAGCGCCGACCACGCCGCGGTCTCGGCCTCGAAGCGTTCCGATGGGAAAAAACTGACCGATTTTGCCGACCTCATTCTCGATACCGGCGCGCCGGCCGGCGACGCCTGCGTGCCCATCGCCGGGGTGGCGGGCAAGGTCGCCCCACTTTCCACCGTGGGCGGCTGTGCGGTGATCAATGCCCTGAAAGCCGAAATCGCCGCCCGCCTGTCGGCCGCCGGACAGCCACCGCTGGCACTGGCCGCCGCCAATCAGGTCGGGGCGGAAAAGGCTGCCGAGATCTTCGAAGCCGCCTACGATGAACACGGCCGCCGCCTCGCCGCACTGCTGGCCTGGCCCGATGGGAAGTGATCGGCCGTCCCTGCCCGTCTCGGCAGCCTGTGGGGAAATGCCTGGCGACTGAATGGGGCCGCCACTTGGTTAATCCTCGTCCCGGCATGGGATCTGCTCAGAAGAAAAAATCAGTTGCGTATTGTCCCGGCTCGGGAACTTTCCGCACCTGAAAAATGGCGTGAATACGTACTATGCACCCCGCGGCGGAAATCGATCCCGTCTCGCCGCGGCTTTCCGGTCAGGGATTCCGGTTCTCCTCCTTGCCTTGATTTCCGGGCCTTTCCCGGGATTCTCCCAGGCCGAGCGAAAACAGATCAATTTCGCCCACGTCGAGGCCCTCGCGGAAAAGGCGGCCAAATCCGAATACGCTCCTCCCGCCGACGAGAGCAAGCTGCCGGCGAATCTGCGCGGCCTCACCTACGACCAGTACCGCCACATCCGGTTCCGTCCCGAGAAGGAATTCTGGCGTCCCGACGGCCTGCCTTTCGGCATGGCACTGTTCCATCCCGGTTACCTGTTCAAGCAGCCGGTTGCGATCCACGAATTCACCGCCGACTACACCCAGCCGGTGCGCTTTTCCCGCGACTTCTTCGACTACGACGGCGCGGGCATCGAGGGCACCCTGCCGGCCGATCTCGGCTATGCCGGGCTGCGGTTCACCCATCCCCTGCACCGGCCCGAGGTCTATGACGAGGTGGCCGTCTTCCAGGGCGCCAGCTACTTCCGCATGCTCGGCCTGCAGCAGGCTTTTGGCTTGTCAGCACGCGGTCTGGCCCTGAATGCCGGCATTGACGGCACACCGGAGGAGTTTCCCAGCTTCACCCACTTCTGGGCCGGCAAACCCCAGCCCGGCGCCGCCTCCGTCACCCTGTTCGCCCTGCTGAACAGCCCCAGCGTCTCCGGAGCCTATCAATTCGTGATCCAGCCGGGCCGGCAAACCATCGCCACGGTCGATGCCACGCTTTTCTTCCGTAAGGAGGTGCAGCACATCGGTCTCGCCCCGCTGACCAGCATGTTCTGGTTCGGCGAAAACACCACCAAGCCCTTCGACGACCACCGCCCCGAAGTCCACGACTCCGACGGCCTCGCCATCCTGAATGCCAGCGGCGAGCGTCTCTGGCGCCCCCTCCGCAACGATCCCGGCCGCAGCCGCACCTACACCTTCACCGCCGACGCCGTGAAGGGCTTCGGCCTGCTCCAGCGCGACCGGAATCCCCGCAGCTACGAGGACTTCGAAGCCCGCTATCAGGATCGTCCCGGCGTCTGGATCGAACCCAAGGGAGACTGGGGCCAGGGCAGCCTGCGCCTCGTCGAACTCGCCACGCCCCACGAGCTCTCCGACAACATCGTGGTCGCCTGGGAACCCGCCGAACGCCCGGCCCTGGGGAAACCCTACCGCCTTTCCTATACCCAGAGCTGGACCACCGAACCGAATCCCGCCAAAGCCGCCAGTTGGGTCGTGGCCACCCGCACCGGCACCCATGAGTGGGCCCCGCACACCCGTTTCGTGGTGCTGGAGTTCGCCGGCCCCGCCCTTCAGGCCCTGCCTCCCGGCGCCGCAGTCGAGGCGGTCATCAGCCTCGGCACACCCGGCACGGAATTGGTCGGCCCCGCCCGGGTGGAAAAATATCCCGAGGGCCAGTCCTGGCGCGTCGCCTTTGAAATCCGGCTCAAAGAGGCCGCCGAGCCCACCGACGGCGCCGAAGTCCGGTGTTCACTGAAGTTGGGCAACGATTACCTTTCCGAAACGTGGACCAGTTGGCTGCCCCTCTGAGCCCGGCTCCGGCCCCCACCCTCGATCCCGCATCGGTCGAGGCGTGGAATGAAGCCTACGTCACCGCCGAGAGCTACCTCTGCGCCCTGGGCCTGAGGAACCGACTGCTCCTCAGCCGGGTGCTTCACCGCGTCCTCAGCCGGGCCGAGGCCCGCGTCGCCGCCGATCCCGGGCTCCACCCGTCCACCACCGCCATGGAGGAGACCATCCGGCTCGTGGCCGACTGGTTCTCGCTCTCCACCGGCGTCCATCTGCCCGAGCACCGGCTCGCCGCCCGCGGCCGGCTCGCCCTGCTGCTGGCCGACCTGCCCGGTCGGCACCAGATCCATTTCCTGGCCGATCCACCGCTGCCCCCGGAGGTCGCCGTGGCCTTGCGCGACAGCTATCTCCGTGAAAGCCCCGGCATGAACCGCCGCTCCATGACACCCCGGCCCATTTCGCTCAATCCCATCATGCGCCACGCCTCTGCCTGGTGGGAAGGGCTGAACCGCACCCCCATCTTCAAGGCCCTCCTCATCGCCTCCGCCCTCGGCGCGCTAGGCGCCTTCCTGTTGCTGTTTTTCTGGCGCTGACTCCCCGCCTTTGCCCATCCCGGCCATCCTGTCCCATGTCCTCCGGCCATTCCCATCCCGGTGCCATCGCTGCCCAGCATCCCCCGCCCGCACCCCGCGGCTCAGGTGGCTGGTGGTTCCGCCGCACCCTCGTCTTCGGCGCCACCGCACTGATCACCGCCGCGGGCGGCATCCTGATGGGTGACCTGCTGTGGCGGCTCTACGGGAGCTTCAATGGCGCCTCGGTGCTGCTGCTGGGCATCTTTCTCATCCTCTTCGGCCTGCTGGCCTTCGGCGTCATGACCGCCCTGCTCGGCTTCTTCATCGGCGGATCGGGCGGCCCGCGGATCAATCCCTCCACCGGGCTCACCGAGGCCGATCTCCAGCGCCCCTTCCAGCCCACCGTCATCGTCTATCCGGTTTACAACGAAAACCCCGTCGAGATCTTCGAGCGGATCCGCGCCGTCTTCCGCTCCCTCGAGCGCACCGGACGCATCGGGGACTACGAATTCTTCGTCCTCAGCGACAGCACCCACCCGGAAAATTGGATTCAGGAGGAATTCGCCTGGCTCCAGCTCTGCCGCGAACTCCGGGCCACCGGTCGCATCCACTACCGCCGGCGGCTGGAGAATACCGACAAGAAAGCCGGCAATATCGCCGAGTTCCTCGAATCCTGGGGCGGACAGTATGCCTACATGGTCGTCATGGATGCCGACAGCGTCATGGCTGGCGACGATCTCGTCCGCATGACCGCCCTCATGGAAAAACACCCCCGTGTCGGCCTGCTCCAGACCGCCCCCCGGCTCGCCAATGCCGACTCCGTCCACGGACGCGTCCAGCAATTCGCCTTCCGCCTGCTCGGCGACATGTTCACCGCCGGACTCAATTTCTGGCAGGGACCGTCCGGCAACTACTGGGGGCACAATGCCATCATCCGTCTCGCCCCCTTTGCCGACTTCTGCGCCCTGCCCGACCTGCCCGGCCGCGAGCCCTTCGGCGGCAAGATCCTCAGCCACGACTTCGTCGAGGCCGCCCTGATGCGCAAAGCCGGCTGGGAGATCTGGCTGCTCTGGGATCTGGAGGGCAGCTGGGAGGAGGGCCCCCAGTCCCTCATCGACAGTGCCAAACGCGACCGCCGCTGGCTCCAGGGGAATCTCCAGCACACCTGGCTCCTTTTCGCCGGCGGCATCCATCCCATCAGCCGCCTGCACCTGTTCCTCGGCATCATCGGCTACCTCTCCTCGCCCCTGTGGTTCCTCTTTCTCCTCATCAATACCCTCATCGTCTTCAACCAGGTCGTCACCGGCCTCACCCTCGTCCCGGCCGAGAGCGCGCTCGGCCGCTACCTCCCCATCGCCTGGTCCACCAACCAGCAGGGCCTCATCATTTTCGGCGCCACCCTGACCCTTTTGTTCCTGCCCAAGATCCTCGCCCTGCTCCAGTGCCTGTTCGACTGGAGGCGCGCCCGGCGCTTCGGCGGCATCCCCGCCCTCGTCGGCGGACTGCTGCTGGAGACCCTCTACTCCGCCCTCATCGCGCCCATCGTCATGCTGTTCCACACCAAGTTCGTCCTCTGGCTGCTGATGGGGAAAAAAGTCGAGTGGGTCACCCAGCAGCGCGGCGCCGTGGGCACCTCGTGGCGCGAGGCCTTCGATGCCCACGGCGGACAGATGTTGCTCGGCGCCGCCTGGCTCGCCGCCGCCTTTTTCATCGAGCCCATCCTCGGCTACTGGCTGCTGCCCGTCTTCGGCCCCGTCGTCCTGGCCATTCCCCTGTCCGTCTGGTCCAGCCGGCCCGGTCCCGGAGCCCGGCTCCGGCGCGCCCGGCTGCTCGCCACCCCCGAGGAGACCGAGCCCCCGGCCGAGTTGCGCGAGATCCGCGCCCGGCTCGACGGCGGCACCACCGTGCTCGCCGATCGCTTCGATCCCCAGGCCACCCACGAGGGCATCACCCGCGTCATCGTCGATCCCTACGTGAATGCCGTCCACGTCTCCCTCATGGAAAAGACCGGCCACGGCGCCCAGCCCCTCGATGACGAGACCCGCGACCTCGGCGAGCGACTCGTGCAGGCAGGCCCCGGCGGACTCGACCAGCCCACCCTGCGCCGCATCGCCAACTGCGCCGAGCTCATGATGGACCTCCACCGCCGCGTCTGGCTCACCCCCTTTGCCGAACTCGCCCCCTGCTGGCAGCACGCCATCGAGCGTTACCGGCTCGGCGCCTGAGAGCGGACGCCGCAAGTCCCTCCCTTGCATCAGAGGAAAACCCTGCGGACAATTCCGCCCATGCCCGCCCCCGCCGCCGTCCACTTCGCCCCTGCTGCGGACCATCAATTGCCCCTGTTGCAGACCTGGCTCCCCCAGGCCTTCCTTGGCCGGCCCCGCCCCCTCTTCCTGGCGGGCACCCACGACAGCGGTGCCACCGTCGCCGCCGCCTCCCTGCGCCGGACCGAAGAAGGCGGTCAGATTCTCGGCCGATTCCTCCTCCACGTTCAACCCGATCTGCGGCGACGCGGACTCGGCACCGCCATGCTCCGGCTGTTGGAGACCCGGGCCCGGGCCGACGGCTACGACGCCCTGCTCGCCGGCTCCGCCATCGACGACAGCGACCTCGCCACCACCCGATTTTTCCAACGAGCCGGCTTTGCCCCCCTGCGGACCATCCGGCAGTTGCGCGTCGAGATCGCCAGCGCCCGCACCGTGACAGGCTCCGTGTGCGACCGCCTCGCCCGGCGCGGCCGCATCCCCGACGGCCAGTTCGCGATCGTCCCCCTCCGCCAAATCCACCCCGATACCGCGGCCCGGTTTGTCCTGGATCATCTCGGCGGCATTCCCGAGTCCGTCCGCCGCCCCTTCAACACCCCCGGCACCGGCTACCATCCCGACCTGTCCCTCGTGCTGACCATCGGCGACACCCTCAAGGCCGTCCTGCTCGCCACCGCCACCTCCCGCGATCACCTCAGCGTCTCCTCCCGCGTCGTGTCCCCCGACTGCCGCCGCGGCTGGGTGAATGCCGTGCTGCTCGACACCTTTCTCGACCGGGCCGCCGCCGCCGGGCATACCACCGTTGACTACGAGGCCGACACCGGCCTCCACGCCGAGACCGTCCGCATGACCGCCCATGGCGACGGCCACTGCCTCGGCAGCCGCCACCTGTTCGGCCGACTACTGCGGGAGTGAGACGCCCAATTCCGATCCAACCGGGTCTGATCGGCGATCCAACCCGGTCTGATCGGCGATGAGACCCTCTTTGATCGAAATCGCCAGCTCAGAGAGGGCCGCTGAATCCCAGAGCCGCATAGACGCAAACCATCCGCGCCCAGCCCGACCGCATTTCGCCCGATCCTGGCATCAGTGGGGTCAGGATGCGTGTCATTCGGGCTGCGGATGATGTCATTCGCGCCGCGGATGATGCCATTCGCGCCGCGGATGATGCCATTCGCGCCGCGGATGATGTCATTCGCGCCGTGGATGATGCCATTCGCGCCGCGGATGATGCCATTTTGGACCGAGTTGATGTCATTGGTTCGAAAATGATGCCATCCAACTCAAAAGTGATGCCATCCAACCCGAAAGTGAGGTCATCCCACCCGAAAGTGAGGTCATCCAACCCAAAAGTGATGCCATCCGCCCCAAAAGTGATGCCATCCGCCCCAAAAGTGATGCCATCCAGCCCGAAAGTGATGCCATCCAACCCGAAAGTGATTCCATCCAACCCGAAAGTGAGATCATCTGATCCGGGAATGATGTCATTTTTCCTCCGAATGATGTCATTTTCCGGATGCCTGACATCATTCGGCCAGTATCCGATGCCGGGGGGAACGTTCCTCTCACCCTCAACCGCATGGGACAACCCCATCCGGGGTTGCCTTCTATTTGCGGCGGCAGACCCGTAGTTTCACTACGGGCTATTCATGGAGCATCCCTCCGGGATGCAGGGCAGCCAAAGGCGTCAGGGGATGATTCGCTCACATCCGGCCCCGCCCGTTTCCCATTCACGTCATTCACGTCATTCACGTCATTCACGTCATTCACGTCATTCACGTTCACATCCGGCCCCGCTCGTTTCCCATTCGCGTCATTCCTTTCATTCCTTTCCATTCGCGTTCACCCATTTCGGCCGCGCCTCTTCCGCCCCCCATTCGCGCCCATTCCAGATCGGGCCTGGGAGCGCCGGCATCCCTGCCGGCGATGGATGCGGCGCCCCTTCAGGGCGCTTCTCATGCTCTGGCTCCGGTTCCCAGAGCGTTGCTCTGGGCTGGTATGCGACGGGCCTTCAGCCCGATTTCCCGCGCTTCGTTCCCCCCAATCACGTCCACTCGACCCCCCATTCGCGTCATTCTTTTCATTCCTTTCCATTCGCGTTACCCCATCCTTGCCCGTCACGCTTCGCCCCGCCCCCCATTCGCGTCATTCTTTTCATTCCTTTCCATTCGCGTTACCCCATCCTCGCCCGTCACGCTTCGCCCCGCCCCCCATTCGCGTCATTCCTTTCCATTCGCGTTCAATCATCTGCGCGAGCCCCTTTTCACCTCGCGCCCCTGCCGGGTCGCAGATTATTGCGGGGATTTATTCCGGGGGGGGCCCCTCGTTTCACTGGGTCCACCCCCGGCTCATTTCCGTCGTCCCTCCGGGACGCACGGCTGACGACCGCCACGGATCTCTATCGCCCTCCGGGACGCCGAACAGACTGCCGACACCCATTTCTATCGTCCCTCCAAAATACCAGCCAGACAACCAGCCACCCCCAAGCCGCCCACTTCCGCTGGGAAGCCCTTTCGGGCACCGCCCCCCAAAAAAATTCCCGCCCACTTACGCGATTTTCCGCTTGTCACCGGGGGGCGAAATCCCAATCCTGTGGGCTTTCCGTCCCACCCACCCCCTATGAGCCAATCCGACGCCGCCAACAAAAAGCTGTTCTGGGCCTGTTTCATCGCCCTGGTCGCCACCTCCTTCTTCTTCGGCCTCCGCTCGGTGGTGGTGCCGGAGCTGCAGGAAACCTTCAATCTCTCGGGCACCCAGATCGGGCAGGTGCTGGGGGTGGGGCTGTGGCCGTTCGCCTTCAGCATCATCGTCTTCAGCCTGATCATCGACCGGATCGGCTACAAGACGGCGGCGTGGTTCGCGGTGATCGCCCACACGGTCGCGGTGCTGGGCACGCTCTACGCCATCAAGACGGCGTCCTACCAGTGGCTCTACTGGAGCACCTTCCTGGTCGCCATCGCCAACGGCACGGTGGAGGCCTTCATCAATCCGGTGGTGGCGACGGTCTATAACAAGGAGAAATCGAAGTGGCTCAACATCCTCCACGCCGGCTGGCCGGCCGGTCTGGCTCTCGGCGGGGCGGCGGGGCTGCTGCTGGGCAACAGCGGGCTGGACCTGTTCGTGAAACTGGCGGTCTGCCTGATCCCGGTGGTCTTCTACGCGCTGCTGATCGCGCCCTGCCGGTTCCCGGTGCAGGAGCGGGTCGCGGCCGGGGTCACCTACCGGGACATGCTGCGGGAGGTGGGGGCGCTGGGCTTTCTGATGATGGCGTGGCTGGTGGTGATGGGCGTGGGACAGATCCTGAACCACCAGATCCCGGTGGCGGTGTCGCTCGGCATCGCCGCGGTGGTGGGGGTGGCGGCTTTTGCCTACACGAAGTCGCTCGGCAACCTGATGTTCGTGCTGATCCTGATCACGATGCCCTTCCTCGCCACGACGGAGCTGGGCACGGACACGTGGATGGCGGAGCTGCTCAGCGCCGACCTGCCGAAGATCGCGGGCTGGGTGTTCGTGCTGGTGTCGATCATCATGACGATCCTGCGCTTCTACGCGGGTCCGATCGTGCACAAGTTCTCCCCCATCGGGCTGCTGGTCGGCAGCGCGGCGCTGGCGATCGTCGGCCTGCTGTGTCTGGGCTACGCCCCGGCGAATCTGATGGTGGCCGCGGCGATCCTCTATGCCTTTGGCAAGACTTTCCTGTGGTCCACCACGCTCGGGGTGGTGTCGGAGCAGTTCCCCAAGGGCGGTGCGCTGACGCTGAACGGCGTCTCGGCGGTCGGGGTGCTCGGCATGGGCATCCTGGGCGCGCCGCTGATGGGCCTGTATCTGGACCAGGGCATCGATGCCGACCTCCGCGCGGAGCAGACCGCCCTGCATGCCAAGGTGGATGGCGGTCAGCGCCAGACGATGTTCGGCGAGTCGCCGAGCCTGAAGATGGATGTGGTCGAGACGCTGGCGGGCGAGGAAAAGGCCGCCCTCGACCGGATCGTCAACGCGAACAAGAAGGAGTCTTTCATCCGCCAAGCGGCGCTGCCGGGCGTGATGTTGGTGGCCTACCTGATCCTCTTTGCCTATTTCAAATCCCGCGGCGGCTATCGTCCGGTCGATCTGGCTCACTCCCACGCAAAGGAGTGAGGTCGTCCGGCGGCCGGATCGACTGACCGGGCGGCCGCGGCTGCGCCGTTCCCCCGCCCTCTCATTCCCTGACGTCCGCGACTCCCCCGCCTGTGATGCCCTCCGGACTGGCCCCGATCGACTACGCGATCCTCGCCGCCTATCTGGTGGCGACGATCGGCATCGGCATTGCCATCGGGTGGAAGTTCGAATCGGGGCGGGATTTTTTCCTCGCCGGCCGATCCCTGCCATGGTGGGCGATCGGGATGTCGCTGGTGGCGAGCGACATCGGCGGCACGGACATCATCGGGGCGGGCGGCGCGGCTTACACCTTCGGGATCGCGGTGGCGAACTTCGAATGGATCGGCTGCGTGCCGGCGATGATCGTGGCGGCGTTCGTGTTCGTGCCGGTCTTCTGGCGCACGGGCATCTACACGATCCCGGAATTCATGGAGCGGCGCTACCACGCGTCGATGCGCACGGCGCTGGCCCTGTGCTGGATCGTCTTCATGGCCTGCAATCTCGGCATCATGCTCTACGCCTCGGGCAAGATGCTCAACGTGCTGATCGGCCCGGTGTTCGACACCGGCGACGCCACGGGACGCACTCTGGCTTTCTGGATCGTGCTGACGGCGGTGGTGGTGGGGTTTTACACGTTTTTCGGCGGATTGAAGGCGGTCGTGTACACGGATGTGATCCAGTGCGTCATCATGATCGCCGGCTGCCTGCTGATCCTCGGGATCGGACTGCGTGACCTCGGCGGCTGGGACGGGATGATGACCCGGCTGGATGCCCTGGGCGAGCGCACCGCGCACCACGGCGACCTGATCGTGCCGGCGGACCAGCCCTCGCCCTTCGTCTGGCCGGCGGTGCTCTTCGGCCTGGCCATGGTGCTCAGCCCCGCCTATTGGATCGGCAACCAGGCCATCATCCAGCGCTCGCTGGGAGCGAAGAACCAGTTCCACGCCCAGGCGGCCTATGTCTGGGGCGCGGTGCTGAAGATCCTGATCCCGCTGCTCATCGCCGTGCCGGGCCTGATCGCGCTGGCCAAGTTTCCCGATCTCGAAAGCGGCGACCACGCCGTGCCGACGCTGGTCTCGGCCCTGCTGCCTCCGGGGCTGCGGGGCCTGTTTCTGGCCGCCTTCATCGCGGCGCTCATGTCCAGCGTGGACAGCTATCTCAACTCCGCCGCCACCCTGGTGACCAACGATCTCTACCTCCGCCACATCGCTCCCGGCGCCGGTGACCACCGCGTGCTGGCGGTCGGGCGCGCCGTGACGATCGGTCTCATGCTCTGGGCGATCGGCTTCGCCTTCGTGGTGAAGGCGATGGACGAAAGTGGCGGCGCCTCGGGCATCTACGCGATCTTCCAGACCCTGATGGCCTTTTTCCAGGGGCCCGCCCTGGCCACGCTGCTGTGCGGATTCCTCTGGCGCCGGGCCAATGCCGCCGGTGCCCTGACCGGCTTCATGGGTGGCATGGCGGTGTCGATCGGTCTCTTCGTGCTGCACCGGTGGCACGCCAGCTTTGGCATCGAGCCGCTGTTCCAGGTGCCCGAGCCCTTTCTCTACTTCTCGGTCTGGGCTTTCCTGACCGCCCTGGCGCTGATCATCGTCGTCAGCCTCGCGACCCGGCCCGCCGCCCCGGAGAAGACCGCCTTTCTCGATGCCCCCCGCCCCTGAGAGCCGCCATGGACACGCCCGCCGCCCCTCCGCTCGCCCGCACGCCGCTGCATGACTTCGGCGACGCCCTGCGCGAAGCCTTCACCGCCGTGCCGGTGACGACGGTGCGCTGGCTGTTCATCGCCCTGCTGCTCGGCTTGCTCATCTGGGTCGTCACCCTGCCCCGGGACCGGGTGCGTCCGCCGGCCGAAGCCGGAGCGGGCTGGTCGTCGAATCTGAAACTCTGGGCCGCCGTCGCCCTGGTCATCCAGATCGGCATTTACCTCATATTCTGAGGCCGCCTCAGTGCCGGAAGGCATCGGACAGGCCGGCCCCGAGCAGGCAGCCGCCGAACGACAAGGCGAACGACACCGCCGCGCAGCCGAAAAACAGCGCGATGCCGACGCCCACCCGTCCGCCGGTCGACAGGCTCGACTGGCAGGAGGCGAAATGGATGGCACAGACGATGCCGGCCACCAGCGAGCCGCCGATGGCGATGATCATCGCAGCGGCGAGTCCCATGTCCGAGCCGAGCAACAGGATGCCCACCGCGGTCAGCAGTGGCGGCCCGAACAGAAAGCCAAAGAACAGCCCCGGCCGAAAGCGGCTGCCGCTCCCCCGCGCCGGATGCCCCACCGGCAGAGGCGGGGGCGGTGACGTCGGTTCATCGGGCAGGGCAGGCGGCTGGTCCATGAGGGTGCGGTCGAATGCCGCGATGATGCCCCACCCGGCTCCCGAACGCCACGAAAAACGCGTGCCCCGGCGGTTTCGCCCTGGGGTTGCGCCTCAAGCACGGCGCCCATTCTGCCTGGGGTCTCCAGCAGATTCAGGGAGGCCAGCAGATTTTTTCCTCTTCATCCGCCGGCCTTCCCGATGCGTTCCATGAGGTAGCTTGGGCTTGATCTTCGATTCACGACCCGCGCCCGTTTGTCGGGCCGAAGCCCAAGCTACTTTCGGGAATCGACGCCCATTCTGCCTGGGATCTCCAGCAGATTCAGGGAGGCCGGCAGATGGTTCCGGCAGTCCACCGTCTGGCGACGGCAGCTACGCTTTTTGTCGAAAAAATCTGCTGGCCTCCCTGAATCTGCTGGAAAATGAAGATCGCTCCCCTTTCCTCGCGGCCTTCATGCGCAGCCCGCCGGTCAGCCGAAGGCGCGGACGAAAGCCACCTCCAGCGCCAGCGTTTCGTTGACGTTCGTGTTCAGATGCGCGCGCAGTTTTTCGATCTCCTCAATGCGCCGGTCCAGTTCGCCTCCGTCCAATTGCCCCGCCAGCGCCGCCGTCGCCGCGGCGTAGTCCGGCAGGTCGAGCTCCCGGCCGCCGGCCTGCTGCCGCAGCGCGTCTCCATACCACGCCACGAGGAACTCCAGCAGCCGGCTGCGGCATTGCAGATACTCGGACACCGTGAGCACCTCGTAGTAGTCCTCGCGCCGTTTCAGCCAGTCGCCCTCGGTGGTCTTCCGATAATGCTCTACCTCGAGCTTCAGCGCCACTTCGTGCCGTTTGCCGATCGCCGTCTTTTCCTCCTTCAGCAGTTCGGTGAACGTGCCCATCAGCCCCATCGCCCCGGGGATGCCCCGCGCGCCGGATTGGAAGTGATGGCGCAGCGCCTCCAGCAACTGGTCCGCCACCGCATCCCGCGCCATGCCGCCCGACGGGCCTTTGAGATAGATGCGGATGCACCGCGACAGGATGGTGTCGAGCAACTGCTCCGGCTGCGCCGTGATCAGCAGCAGCATCGAGGCCTTCGGCGGCTCCTCCAGGGTCTTGAGAAAGGCATTCTCCGCCTCCTGTCCCATCCGGTCGCAATCGTCCACGATGACAAATTTCGTCCGCCCCTCGCCCACGCTCAGGTGCAGGGTGTGCTCAGCCTCGCGGATGGCATCGATCGCGATGCGCCGCGACTTCGACTCGGGCCGCACCACGTGGACCAGAGGACCGCGCAGCGCGTCGATCCCGGTCAGTTCCCCGGCCGACTCGTCATTGACCAACCGCACGATGCGCTCCGCCAGCGCCCGCTTTCCGGCGCCTTCCGGGCCTGCGATCAGGTAGGCGTGGGCCAGCCGGCCGTGCTCGCGGGCCAGGGCGATCAGCTCGTAGGCTTTGTCAGCGGAAAAACTCATCGAATTGTCGGCGGCATTGCAGCCAGATGCGTTGTTCGATTCTCTCGATCCCGTCCGAGGCGTCGATCACGTGGATGCGCTGCGGGTGGGCCTTGGCCAGGTCCAGATACCCCTGCCTCACCGTCTCGAAGAAAGCCAGCGGCTGATCCTCCATCCGGTCGGGCGCATCGCCGCGGCTCGCCACCGCGCGGGCATGGCCCACCGCCGCATCCATGTCGAGGAGGAAGGTCGCATCCGGCAGCCGTTCCCCCACCGCAAAGGCATTGATCGCCCCGACCGCCTCCAGACCCAGACCGCGCCCGATCCCCTGATAGACCGTCGTGGAATCCAAGAAGCGGTCCGCAATCACCCAGGTCCCTGCGTCCAGGGCGGGCTGGATGACCTCCCGCACCAGTTGGGCCCGGCTGGCTGCGAACAGCAGCAGCTCCGCCTCGCTCGTCATCCCCGCCCCTTCCGGCGCGTGCTGCAGGAGGTCGCGGATCCGCTCCCCCACGGCCGTGCCGCCCGGTTCGCGGGTCCGCAGCACGGCGATGCCCACATCGCGCAGCCGGGACTCCAACCGCGCGATTTGAGTCGATTTACCACAGCCCTCGGAGCCTTCAAAACTGATGAAAATACCGCGTTTCATTCGCCAAGGTTGCATCTATGACCGCGCCGCCTAGGATTGTCGAACGCTTTTCCCCGCACCACCCATGACCCCGCCCGACGCCATCTCCTTCGGCTCCCGCGACGACCGCAAGCTCGTCGAGACCGGCCCTGTCTTCGCGCCGAAATTCGACGAAAACGGCCTCATCGTCGCCATCGCCCAGGACGCCGACACCGGCGAAGTCCTCATGGTCGCCTACATGAATGACGAGTCCCTGCGCCTCACCCTGGAAAAAGGCGAAGCCGTCTATTACAGCCGCAGCCGCCGCCAGCTCTGGCACAAGGGAGCCACCTCCGGCCACGTCCAGACCGTCGAGCGCATCCTCACCGACTGCGATCAGGACGCCCTGGTCCTCAAAGTCCGCCAGCACGGCCCCGGCTGCTGCCACGCCGGCTATCGCTCCTGCTTCTACCGGCACATCGACACCCCCGGCGATCCCGTGACCCTCGGCCCCGAGATCGCCGAGCGCTCCTACGACCCGGACCAGGTTTACCACTGAGCCGCCGTCCGCGGCGCCCGGGGAAAAACCGGCCGTCCCCACCCTCCGGGATGCATTTCCCCCAAAAGCTGCCACTGTAGCCGACCGAAACCGAACCATGACCATCATCGCCATCGCCAACCAGAAGGGAGGAGTGGGCAAGACCACCACCTCCGTCAATCTGGGCGCCTGTCTCGCCGAGCGCGGCGTGCGCGTGATCGTGCTCGACCTCGATCCCCAGGCCAATGCCACCAGCGCCCTCGGCCTCGTGCCCGGCGAGCAGGACAGCATCTACCAATCCCTCGTCAACGGCGCCGACCTCGCCACCCTCGTCGTCCCAACGAAATACCCCAATCTTTCCCTGATCCCCTCCGATCTGGAACTGGCCGGCTGCGAGATCGAACTGGCCCGCGCCCAGGATCACCTCGTGCGCCTACGCCGCATCCTCCAGCAGTTCAAGCAGACCGGGATGGCCGACTACGTCTTCCTCGATTGCCCGCCCTCCCTCGGCGTCCTCATGACCTCCGCCCTCGCCGCCGCCGACGAACTCATCGTGCCGCTCCAGTGCGAGTACTTCGGCCTGGAGGGGCTGGCGAAAATCGTCGGCGTCCACGACCAGATCAAACAGAGCGGCGCCAATCCCGAAGTCGTCCTCGAGGGCATCGTCATGACCATGGCCGACTCCCGCACCAATCTTTCCTCCCTCGTCATCAACGACGTGCGCCGCGTCTTCCCCGAGGTCACCTACCGCACCATCATCCCGCGCAACATCCGGCTCGGCGAAGCCCCCAGCTACGGGCAGAGCATCATCGAATACGCCCCCGCCAGCTCCGGCGCCGTCGCCTACCGGAATCTCGCCGAGGAATTCCTCCAGCGGCACGCCCCCGTCGCCGTCGCCACCGCCGAGTGAGCCCCCGCCGGCTCGGGCCGATTCCGATCAAACCCTGTTCGATCGCCGAAGAGACAGGGTTGCATCGGAAATCCCGGCGATTTCCCCGCATGCCGGAGCCGTCCGCGGGGCGTTTTCCCGCTCGCAAACGGCCCAGCATCGCCTAGGGTTGCCCCTCCCTTAAAGGTTTGAATATTTAAGATTTCCGTAATAGCCTGCCGCCGCCATGTTCAAGTGGATTCTCAAGAAGATCATCGGTTCGAAAAACCAGCGCGAACTCAGACGCATCGTGCCCCTCATTGAGCGCATCAATGAGTGCGAGGCGGCTCTGCAAAAGGAGGACGAAGCCGTCCTCAAGGAGAAGACTGCCGCGTGGAAAGCTCATCTGGCCCGTTATCACGAGGACATCGAGCTGTTCAACCGCCGCAAGCTGGAAGCCCGCGACGCGTCTTTCCGCCGGGAAGTCCTCGACCGCTGGCTGGAGCGTTTTGACCAGCTTTCCGACGATTTTCCCACTCTGCGCGAGTTCCGCCGCTCGGCTGACGACGGCTCGGACGAGGCCACCATCGACGCCATCCTGGAGGCCCAGGAGCGCTTCGCCGCCGTGAAGGGCGACTTCCCCGCCCTGCGCAGAAAGTATCTGGAGGAGATCCTCCCCGAGGCCTTCGCCGTGGTGAAGAACGCCGCCCGCCGCCTCTGCGGCCGCACTTGGGACGTGTGCGACCACCCCATCAAGTGGGAGATGGTGCACTTCGACGTGCAGCTCATCGGCGGCATCGGCCTGCACAAGGGCATGATCGCCGAGATGGCCACCGGCGAGGGCAAGACCCTCGTCGCCACCCTGCCGACCTACCTCAATGCGCTCACCGGCCTCGGCGTCCATGTCATCACGGTGAACGACTACCTCGCCCGACGCGATGCCGAGTGGATGGGTTACCTCTTCCAGTATCTCGGCCTCACCATCGGCTGCATCCAGAATGGCCAGCACGGCCAGAGCCGGCGGGACCAGTACGAAAAGGACATCACCTACGGGACGGCCAGCGAGTTCGGCTTCGACTACCTGCGGGACAACGGCATGGCCCAACGGAAGGGCGAGCAGGTGCAGCGCGGCCACTACTTCGCCCTCATCGACGAGGTGGACTCCATCCTCATCGACGAAGCCCGCACGCCGCTCATCATCAGCGGCCCGGTGGTGGCGCGGCAGGAGCAGCAATACGACAACTACAAGGGCAAGATCGAACAGATCTTCCGCAAGCAGACCCAGCTCTGCAACCAACTCGCCACCGACGCGCGCAAGCTGCTCGACGAAGGCAAGCCGGAGGAGGCCGGCACGGCGTTTTTCAAGGTGAAGCTCGGCCAGCCCCGCAACCGCGCCCTGATGCGTGCGATGGAGGATCCCGAGGTGCGGCGGCTCATCGACAAAACCGAGCTGGAGTTTTACAAGGACCCGCAGAAGACCGCGCTGTTCGAGCTCAAGGAGGAACTCTACTTCACCCTCGACGAGAAACAGCACGAGGCCGAGCTCACCGAGCAGGGCCGGGAGTTTCTCGATCCGAACAACCCCGACGGCTTCGTGCTGCCCGATCTGGCATCGGCGTTTTCCGAGATCGATGGGAACCGCGAGATATCCGACGAGGACAAGGCCCGGGCCAAGCAGCAGCTCCAGGTCAACATGAACTCGCAGGCCGAGAAGCTGCACACCATCTCCCAGCTCCTCCGCGCCTACTGCCTCTACGAGCGCGACGTGCACTACGTCGTCGAGGACAACCGCGTCATGATCGTGGATGAGAACACGGGCCGCAAAATGCCCGGCCGCCGCTGGTCCGACGGTCTCCACCAGGCCGTCGAAGCCAAGGAGGGCGTCAACATCGAGGGCGAGACGCAGACCTACGCCACCATCACGATCCAGAATTACTTCCGCCTTTACGAAAAGCTGGGCGGCATGACGGGTACCGCCGAGACCGAAGCCGCGGAATTCCACGACATTTACAAGCTGGAGGTGCTGATCATCCCCACCAACCGGCCCGTCAAGCGCATCGACCAGAACGACAAGATCTTCAAGACCCGCCGCGAGAAGTACAAGGCCGTCATCGATCTGGTCAAGGAACACCACGCCAAGGGCCAGCCCATCCTGCTGGGCACCGCCAGTGTCGAGTCGTCGGAGACCCTCTCCCGCATGCTCAAGCGCGACAAGATCACCCACAACGTGCTGAACGCGAAATTCCACATGCAGGAGGCCGAGATCGTCTCCCGCGCCGGTCTGCGTGGCGCCGTCACCGTCGCCACCAACATGGCCGGCCGCGGCACGGACATCAAGCTGGGCGAGGGCGTGGCCGAGTTGGGCGGCTTGTTCGTCATCGGCACCGAGCGCCATCAGAGCCGCCGCATCGACCGCCAGTTGCGCGGACGCTGCGCCCGCCAGGGCGACCCCGGCCTGTCGGTCTTCTATGTCAGCTTCGAGGACGAGCTAATGATGAAGTTCGGCGCCTCCGAGCGCATGATCAAGATGATGGAGCGCTTCGGCCTGGAGGAGGGCCAGGAGCTGGAGCATCCCTGGCTGAACAAGTCGGTGGAAAACGCCCAGACCAAGGTCGAGCAGCGCAACTACGTCTCGCGCAAGCACATCCTCGAATACGACGATGTGATGAACAACCAGCGCACCGTCGTCTACGGCTACCGCAACGAGGTGCTCGAGACCGAGGATCCCCATGCCCTGATCCTGGAGATCATCGACGAGATCGTCCCCGGCAAGGTGGCCGAATTCATCGATCCGGAATCCGGCGAGCCCGACTACGGCGCCCTGCTGCTGTGGGTGAACACCACCTTCCCGCTCGGACTCACCCCGGCCGAGGCCCGGTTCGACAGTCGCGACACCGCCGGCAACACCGCCTACCTCGTCGAGCGCATCCGCACGGCCTACGAACTCAAGGCCGCCCACGAGAATCCCGACGTCCTCGAGGACCTCGAGCGCTTCATCATCCTCAACGCCATCGACCACCTCTGGCAGGAGCACCTCTACGAGATGGACGGCCTGCGCGAGTCCATCGGCAACTATCGCTACGCCCAGAAGGACCCGCTCATCGAGTACAAGCACGCCGCCTTCGAACTGTTCGTCGGCCTGATGGATCGCGTCAAAGGCGAGGTGCTCCACGCCCTCTTCCGCACCACCACGCGGCCCGACCAGTATCAGAGCTTCCTGCGCAACCTGCCGCAGCGGCTCAGCCGCCCGGATGTCTTCGCCGAGCCGGAGGCTCCGGCCGCTCCCGCCGCCGCGCCGGCTCTGCCCCAGATCCAATTGCCCCCGCCGAAGCCCTTCGAGCGCGAATTGCCCAAAGTCGGCCGCAACGACCCCTGTCCGTGCGGATCGGGCAAAAAATTCAAGCAATGCTGCGGCAAGTAAGCCGCCCCGGCCCGTTTTCCCGACCAACTGCGACCATGCTGCCCATCGTCTTCCTCGATCGCGACACCCTCGACGCCGGTGACATCGATTTCGGCCCGCTGGAAGCCGTCGGACCGGTCACCTACCACGGCATCACCCGGCCGGCCGACCTCCACGCGCGCCTCGCCGGAGCCGGTATCGTCCTGACCAACAAAGTGGTCATCGACGGCCCCGCCATGGACGCCGCGCCGGACCTGCGGCTCATCCAGGTCGTCGCCACCGGCACCAACAATGTCGATCTGGCCGCCGCCCGCGAGCGCGGCATCGCCGTCTGCAATGTCAGCGGCTACTCCACGCCCTCCGTCGCCCAGCAGACCTTCGCGCTGCTGCTCAATCTCGTCACCAGCACCCATCGCCTCGCCGCCGAGGCTCCCCGCTGGGCCGAATCACCGATTTTCACCCGGCTGGACTACCCCATCACGGAATTGGCCGGCCGCACCCTCGGCATCGCCGGCCTCGGCGAGATCGGCCGGGCCGTCGCCCGCATCGGCGAGGCCTTCGGCATGACCATCGTCGGCCTGGGCCGCGCCGGAGCCCCCGCCGCCGCTTCAGACGATTACCCCCGCCTCCCCCGCGAGCGCTTTTTCGCCGAGTGCGACGTCATCTCGCTCCACTGCCCGCTCACGGAGGACAACCGCCACCTCATCAATGCCGACACCCTGGCCCTGATGAAGCCGACCGCCTACCTGATCAATACCGGCCGCGGCCCCCTCGTCGACGAGTCCGCCCTGCTCGATGCCCTCCGCGCCGGCCGCATCGCCGGAGCCGGACTCGATGTCCTTTCTGTCGAGCCGCCCGCGCCAGGTCACTCGCTGCTCGACCCGGCTTTGACCAACCTGATCGTCACCCCGCACACCGCGTGGGCGTCGCGGGAGGCCCGCCGCCGTCTTTTCGACCGGGTGGTGGCCAATCTGCGGGCGTTCCTCGCCGGAGAGCCCCTCGTGCGGGTGGCCTGAAGGCGCCCCGGACGCTTGAATTTGCTTGGCAAAGCGGTCCAACCCTGCTCAGGTGGGAGACTTTTCCCCGCCATGCATCGACGGACCGTGACCTTTCTCTTCTTTGCCGGAGCCGCCTCGCTCGGGCTCACCGGCTGCACCATCGTCGGTCACGACTACGCCACGCCCTCGGGAGCCGCCCTCCCCGACGCTTGGAGCCAGTCGGTCGCGCGCGATCTCCAAGGCAGCAAGTCGTCCGGCATCGCCGGCTGGTGGAAAGGCTTCCAGGACCCCACGCTCAACGCCCTCATCGATCGGGCCCGGGAGTCGAATCCCGAACTCCAGATCGCCCTCGAGCGGGTCACCGAAGCCCGCGCCCAGAGGGGCATTGCCGCCAGCCAGGGCCTGCCCCAGGTGAATGCCGGAGGCGACTACCAGCGCCGCCGCGCCAGCGAAAGCCTGCTCGGACCAGCGCCGGCCCAAAATCCCTCGAATCTCTACACCGCCGGCTTTGATGCGGGCTGGGAAATCGACCTTTTCGGCGGCATCCGCCGGTCCGTCGAAGCCGCCGAAGCCAGCATCGGCGCCCGCGAGGAGGACTACCGCGACGCCCTCGTCACCCTGTTCGCCGATGTCGCCCTGAATTACGCCGAATACCGCACCCTCGAGGCCCGGCTCGCCGTCGCCGAGAGCAACATCGCCGCCCAGCGCGGCTCCGTCGAGCTCACCCAGCGCCGCCTCGACGCGGGCCTGGTGCCCAAAATCGATGTGACCCAGGCGCAGACGAACCTCGCGCTTTCCGAGTCGCTCCTGCCTCAGTTGCGCGCCCAGATGACCCACGCGCGCAACCGCCTTTCCACCCTGACCGGCGGCTTTCCCGGCAGCCTCGACAGCCTGCTCGACAAATCGCGGCCCATCCCCCTGCCCAAGTCCGGCTACGCCGCCGGCCTGCCCGCCGACCTCGTCCGCGCCCGGCCGGACATCCGGCGCGCCGAGCGCGAGCTGGCCGCCCAAACCGCCCTCATCGGCGTGGCCGAAGCCGATCTCTACCCGCGCTTCACCCTGTTCGGCGACTTCAGCCTCCAGGCCGTCAACAGCGGCAACCTGCTCGACAGCCGCAGCCGCGCCTACGCCTTCGGCCCCGCCTTCCAGTGGCAGATTTTCAGCTCCGGCCGCATCCGCAATGCCATCAAGGTGGAGGAAAGCCGCACCGCCCGGGCCTACTCGGCCTACGAAGCCACTGTGCTGCGCGCCGTCGAGGAGGTCGAGACCAGCATGGCCTCCATCGCCCACGAGCGCGACCGCCTCGCCGACATCGAGCGCGCCGTCGCCGCCTCGCGCGAGACGGTCAGCCTCATCAAGAACAACTACGAAAATGGGCTGGTCAGCTTCCAGAACGTCCTCGATGCCGAGCGCACCAAGTTCAGCGCCGAGGACGAGGAGACCGTCTCGCGCGGCCAGATCGCCCGCCACTACATCACCCTCTACAAGGCGCTCGGCGGCGGCACCGCCACGGAACTCGTCCCGCCGCCCGCCGCCAGCCAGCCTGAATCCAAGCCCGCCCAGCCATGAGCCCCGCCCCGATCGTCCGCCGCCGGCGCCCCGTTTCGATGCAACAGGGTTGTCTCTCCGATCGTACCCTGTTTGATCGGATGGCCCGCCCCGTGGCCGTCCTCACGGCGATCCTGGGTCTGGCCGCCTGTCAGGAAAAGAATGCCTTCGTCCCGCCGCCGCCGCCGGAGGTGGACTTCATCCATCCCTACATCGGCCCCGTCTCGGTCCATGTCGAGGCACCCGGCCGCACCGCCTCGGCCACCCGCGCGGAGGTCCGCGCCCGGGTGAAGGGCTTCCTCCAGGCACGGCATTTCGAGCCGGGCAGCTTTGTCAAAGCCGGCGCCCCGCTGTTTTCCATCGAGCCCGAGCAGTTCCAGGCCGCCGTCGATGCCGCCCAGGGCCAGCTCGACCGCGCTCAGGCCGATCTCGGCATCGCCACGACGAATTTGGAGAAGCGCAAGCAGGCCTCGCTGACCGGCGCCGTTTCCCAGATCGACGTCGCCGCCGCCGATGCCGAGGCAAAGGGCGCCGCCGCCAACGTGAAGATCGCCGAAGCCAATCTCGCGGACGCCAAGCGCGACCTCGGCTACACGAAGATCGCCTCGCCCATCGACGGCCTGGTCTCGAAGGAACTCGTCGATATCGGCAATCTCGTCGGTGCGGACGGCGCCACGTTGCTCACCACGGTCGTCAACGACAACCCCGTCCTGGTCGAGTTCGAAGCCAACGAGCGCGACATCCTCACCCATCTCGCCAGCCGTCCCTCGGCCGACCGCCCCGGCTACGGCGAGGCTTTCAACGGACTGGCCCTGAAGCTCACCCTGTCCGACGGCACCATCTATCCGCACCCGGGCAAGCTCGACTTCCTCGACAATGCGGTCGATCCCCAGACCGGCACGATCCGTCTCCGCGCCCAGTTTCCCAATCCCGATGGCGCGCTGACCTCCGGCCTGTTCGTGCGGGTCGGCCTGCCGGTGCTGAAATGGACCCAGCCCGACGCGCGGGCGATCCGCCTGCCGGCCCAGTTGGTGCAGCGCGACCTCGGTGGCAGCTTCGTGCTGGTCATCGGCGAGGGGGACAAGATCGAGCGCCGTCCGGTGGAGACCACGGCTTTCCGCGAGGGCGACCAGGTCATCCTCGCCAACGGCCTCGAAGCCGGCGATCGCGTCGTGGCCAGCCACCTCCAGAAAGCCCGGCCCGGCATGACCGTGGTGCCGAAGGCCCGCCCCACCGAGACGCCCGCTCCCGGCGCCTGATTCGGAACCCGGCTCCCGTCCCCACGCCCCACCGCGCGCCATGTTCAGCCACTTTTTCATCCGAAGGCCCATTTTCGCCGCGGTCATCTCGATCGTCATCGTGCTGGTCGGACTGGTGGCCATGACCGTGCTGCCCATCGCCCGGTATCCGGACATCGCACCGCCAACGGTGAAGATCTCCGCCGTCTATCCCGGCGCCGATGCCCGCACCATCGCCGAGACGGTCGCCGCGCCGATCGAGCAGGAGGTCAACGGCGTCGAGGGCATGATCTACATGTCCAGCGTGAGCGCCAACGACGGCTCGATGAACCTGACCGTGACCTTCGCACCGGGCACCGACCTCGACACCGCGAACGTGCTCACGCAGAACCGCGTCGCCGTCGCCGAGGCCCGCCTGCCAGAGGAGGTGAAGCGCCAGGGCGTCACGGTCAAGAAGCAGAGCACCGATGTCGTGATGTACATCGGCTTTTCCTCGCCCCAGGGCACCTGGAACGATGAATTTCTGAGCAATTTCGTCAACCAGCGCATCAAGGACGAGATCGCCCGCGTCCCCGGCGTGGGGAACGTGCAGGTCTTCGGCGCGGGGCAGTTCAGCATGCGCGTCTGGCTCGATCCGCAGCGGCTCCGCACCTACGGCATCACCGCCAGCGACGCGGTCGATGCCATCCGCCAGCAGAACCGCCAGGTCGCCGGCGGCCGGGTCGGCGGGGCGCCCGCCGTGGATGGCGTCGCCTACGAATACACGGTGAACGTGCCGGGCCGTCTCTCGGAGATCGGGGAGTTCGAGTCGATCGTGGTGAAAACCGCCCCCGACGGCCGGCTCATCCGCCTGCGCGACGTGGCCCGCATCGAGCTGGGCGCGGACAGCTACAGTTTGTCTTCCCAGCTCAATGGGGAGCCCTCCGCCACCATCGCCATTTACCAGATCCCGGGATCGAACATCATCCAGGTCGCCGACGGGGTGCAGGCCAAGCTCGCCGAGCTCCGCCCCAGCTTTCCCGACGACCTCATCCCGACCATCATCTACGACAACACCGACATCATCCGCGCCTCCATTCAGGGCGTGGTGCAGACGCTCTTTGAGGCCCTCGTGCTGGTGGTGCTGACGGTCTTCCTGTTCCTTCAGAACTTCCGCGCCACGCTGGTTCCGCTGGCCACCATCCCGGTCTCCCTCATCGGCACCTTCGCGGTCATGCTGGCGCTCGATTACTCGCTGAACCAGCTCACCCTCTTCGGCCTGGTCCTCGTCATCGGCATTGTCGTGGACGATGCCATCGTCGTCGTCGAGAACACGACCCGCTGGATCGAGGAAGGCCTGAGCCCGAAGGAGGCGACGGAAAAAGCCATGCTGGAGGTTAGCGGCCCGGTCGTCGCCACGACTCTCGTGCTGCTCGCGGTCTTCGTGCCCACGCTGGCGATGGGCGGCATCACCGGCACGCTGTTCAAGCAGTTCGCGGTCACCATCTCGATCGCCACGGTCTTCAGTTCGATCAACGCCCTCACCCTGAGCCCCGCGCTGTGCGCCATCCTGCTGCGAAAGCAGGAAAAGGAGCCCCGCGGCCTGTTCCGCCTCTTCAACCGCGGTCTCGATCGGGTGACCGGCGGCTATCTCGGCGTCACCCGTCTCGCCATCCGGCGCGCCTTCATCGGCGTGGTCCTGTTCGCCGGTCTCACCATCGGCTCGGTGCTGGGACTCGGCAGCCTGCCGACCGGTTTTGTGCCGCAGGAGGACGAGGGCTACTGCATCGTCAATGTCCAGCTCCCCGACGGCGCCTCGCTCCAGCGCACCCGCACGGTGTTGAATCAGGTCAATGCCATCGTCAAAGAGGTGCCCGGCGTGTCGGACTTCCTCACCATCGCCGGCTACGGCCTCATTGACGGCGCGGCCAGCTCGAACACCGGCTTCCTCGTCGTCACCTTCGACCCGTGGGAGGAGCGCGCCACGCCCGCCCTGCATCAGGCCGCCCTGATCCGCCAGATCAACATGCGGCTCGCCCGCCATCCCGAGGCCATCGCCTTCGCCTTCCCCATGCCGTCGCTGCCCGGTGTCGGCACCTCCGGCGGCTTCACCTTCATGCTGCAGGACCGCGGCGGGGTCGGATTCGAGACGCTCCAGCAGGTCACCCGCGAAATCATCGAGGACGGCTCCACCCAGAGCGGCCTCGCGGGCATGAACACCACCTTCCGCGCCAACGTGCCGCAGTTGCGGGTGGATGTCGATCGCGACCAGGTGCTCCGCACCGGCACGCCGCTACCCTCCGTGTTCGACACCCTCCAGGTCAATCTCGGCTCGGCCTATGTCAATGATTTCACCCTTTTTGGCCGTATTTTCAAAGTCACCGCCCAAGCCGACGCCCCCTACCGGGCCGATCCAGAGGCCATTCGGCGACTGGAACTGCGCGGCTCCGGCGGCGAGATGATTCCGCTCGGCTCCCTCGCCCAGGTAACCGAAACGAATGGGCCGCAGACCGTCACGCGATTCAATCTGTATCCCTCCGTGAAGATTCTGGGCCAGCCCGCGCCCGGCTTCAGCTCCGGCGAGGCGCTCGACATCATGGAGAGCATGGCAGCGCAGAAGCTGCCCGACACGCTCGGCTACAACTGGTCCGAGCTGTCCTATCAGGAGAAAATCGCCGCCGGTGGCAATGCCGCGATCTTCCTGTTCGCCATCGTGCTGGTCTATCTCGTGCTCGCGGCCCAGTACGAGAGTTGGTCGATCCCCGTCTCGGTCGTGCTGTCCGTGCCCACCGCCCTGCTCGGTGCCTATCTCGCCATCTGGTGGCGCGGGATGGAAAACAACGTCTACACCCAGATCGGCATCGTCCTGCTCATCGGGTTGTCGACAAAAAGCGCCATCCTCGTAGTCGAATTCGCCAAGGTTCTCCGCGAAGAGGGCAAAAGCGTCATCGACGCCGCCCTGGAGGCCACCCGTCTGCGTTTCCGGGCCGTCATGATGACCGCCCTGTCGTTCATTCTCGGCGTGATCCCACTCCTCATCGCCAGCGGCGCCGGCTCCGCCAGCCAGCGGGTCATCGGCACCGCGGTTTTTGGCGGGATGATCGCCGCCACCTTCCTCAGCCTCGCGATCGTGCCGATGCTCTACTACGTCGTCCAGACGCTGACGGAGAAGCTGGGACGCTCATCAAAGGGTTCGTGATGCCCTCGAGAATCTGGCGAGAATGCGGGCCATGAGAGTGGTCAGACCATCCCCCCACTCCAATTTCTCGCAACGCGCTCCAGAACCGAACTCCCGAATCAGGGACGGCCTCCTTTGTCCTCGATACCGCTGCTGTTCCACATGAAGTAGATGTCTTCCGTGCTTGGAATCTCTGTTGGCCGGACGAACCGGAAACCCAGCCATAAGGCATCGGTAAGGTACCAATAACTTTTCACCAAGTAAAGATCGAGCACTTTCCATTCCGGATTCGAATAGGTTCGGGCGGCGCTGCGGCAAAGGTCGGCTTTGTCGTACCAGGACCCGCCACGGGCGACGTGAGAGTAGAGCTTCACTCCCGCGACATAGGGCGCCTCCACGGGTTCTCCGGCGGACTTCCAGGATCGGTATGAAACCTTCTCATGGAGATCGAGACACCACTCAATCACGTTGCCATGCATGTCGTAGAGGCCCCAGGGATTGGGTTTTTTCGTTCCAACTTTTTCGTAACCGGTCCGCTTTTGCTCTGGATCATACACATCATACTCACCCAATTGGGCCGGATCGTCTCCAAAATGATAGATCGTCGTGGTTCCAGCGCGACAGGCATACTCCCATTCAGCCTCAGTCGGCAGTCGGTAGTAATGCCCCGTCTGGAAGCTGAGCCATTCGCAGAACTTGCTGGCTGCATGGTGGGTCATGCAAACGGCGGGATAACCTTTGGTTCCCATGCCAAAACTCATTTCCTAGTAGGGTGTGGTCGGCGCGGAGACCAGATCAGCGGCATCCATACCTTCCTCTACTTTGAGCAGCGACCCATCCTTGTTCCTAGAGACATTCGTAATCATGAACGGCTCATAGAGATCCCACGTCACCTCATATTTCCCCATCCAGAAGGGCTTGATTCGCACCTTCACCTGCGGCATTTCATCGACGAACCGGTGCGGATCACTCGCCGGGCTTCCCATGATGAACTCACCGCCCGGGATCGCAACCATCTCGTACGACTCTCCCGATTTCGGCACTTTCGATGTGTAGTGGCGATGTACTTCACGGGCCGACTCGACCAGTTTTGGTCTCAATTTGCGGATGCGCTCCAAGGCGGCCTGATCCACGGATGGGAGGAGATCAATCGGCAGCGTGGCGCCGCCCATTGCCTTACCGTCCTGAGCCCCCGAGGAATGCGGCAGAACCAGAACCAGCCATGCCCATAAGATGCGGGTCGTTTTCATAAAGCCGATCGTAGGTGACGAAGCAAGCTTTGGCAATCTCCCAGGGCAATGCGACATCCATCGCCGAATAGATCCATTCCCAGTGGTCAGACCTGCCACAAACGGCAAAGGGCTGCCCGCTGCGACCACCCCAACAGCTTCCGTCCGGCTGGCGCACCCTCCGCATACCCCGGTTGAATCCCCGCCCGGTCGCGCTTAGGCTCCGGACTCGTTTTCCCCACCCCGCATGATCCCTTCCGGCCCGGCCCAGACGCGCTTCCGTCCCTGCATCGACCTGCACGAGGGCCGCGTGAAGCAGATCGTCGGCGGCACGCTCGACTCGGCCACCGAGTCGCTGCGGACCAATTTCGTCGCCGATCAGCCGCCCGCCTGGTTCGCCTCGCAGTTCGCCCGCGACGGTCTGCGCGGCGGACACGTCATCATGCTCGGTCCCGGCAACGAATCCGCCGCCCGCGAGGCACTCTCCGCCTACCCGGACGGGTTGCAGATCGGCGGCGGCATCACCGATGAGAATGCCGCCGCGTGGCTCGATGCCGGCGCCACCCATGTCATCGCCACGTCCTTTCTCTTCGACCGCGACGGCCGGCTCCAGGAGGAAAAGCTCGCCCGGCTCGTGCGGGCCACCGGCTGGATGCAGCTCGTCATCGACCTGAGCTGCCGCCGCACCGACGACGGCGGCTGGGTCGTCGCGATGAACCGCTGGCAGACCCTCACCGACCTGCCGCTCACCCATGAAACCCTTGACCGCCTCGCCGGCTCCTGCGCGGAGTTCCTCATCCACGCCGCCGATGTGGAGGGCCTCTGCGGCGGCATCGACGCCGACCTCGTCGCCCTGCTCGGGGCCTGGGGTAAAAAGCCGGTCACCTACGCCGGCGGCGCCCGCTCCCTCGACGATCTCCACCGGGTCGAGCAGCTCAGCGGCGGCAAGGTCGATCTCACCATCGGCAGCGCCCTCGATCTTTTCGGCGGCTCGCTGGTGAAATACGCCGACTGTGTCGCCTTCAACCGGCGACCTCCCGCGAATGCGTCGCCGTAAACTTTTCGAGAAAAGCCGTCTTTCCAGCGACGCTTGAAAGGCATCCCCGCCAGCGACTTTCCCGTTTTCCGACTTCGACCTGCCAGATTCATGAACATCCCCACCCACCACCTGCCCCTGTTGTCCCTCCTCGCCCTTGCGGCGATGCTGCCGACGGCCCGCGCCCAGCAAAGCCAGCCGGCCGTGCCGCCGGTGCCGCTCGCCCACGAAGCCAGCGACATCCCGGTCGATCCGGCCGTGAAATGGGGCGTGCTGGAAAACGGACTCCGCTACGCCATCCTGCCCAATGCCGAGCCGCCGAACCGCGTCAGCCTGCGCCTCTATGTCGACGCCGGATCGCTGATGGAATCCGACGACCAGCAGGGTCTCGCCCACTTCCTCGAGCACATGGCTTTCAACGGCACCAAGGACTTCGCCGCCGGCGAGATGGTCGAGTATTTCCAGCGCCTCGGCATGGCCTTCGGCTCCCACACCAATGCCCACACCAGCTTCCACGAGACCGTCTACAAGCTCGAACTGCCCAGCGCCGAAGCCAAGCTCCTCGAGGAGGGCTTCACCCTGCTGCGCAACTATGCCGACGGCATGCTGCTCGGCGAGCAGGAGATTGAAAAGGAGCGCGGCGTGATCCTCAGCGAAAAGCGGAGCCGCGACTCCGTCGGCTGGCGCACCATGGTCGCCCAGCTCGGCTTCATCCTGGACCGGAACCTCGTCAGCAGCCGCCTGCCCATCGGCACCGAAGAGGTGATCTCCAAGGCCCCGCGCGAGCGCTTCGTCGATTTCTATTCCAAGTGGTACACCCCCGACCGCATGGTCGTCGTTGCCGTCGGCCAGGTCGAGCCCGCCCAGATTGAGGAGTTGGTGAAAAAGCACTTCACCTCGGTGAAACCCGCCGCCGCCAAGCGCCCCGGCCCCGACCTGACCCACATCAACAACCGCGGTCTCGCCGTCCACTTCCATCCGGAAAAGGAAGCCGGCCAGGTCTCCATCTCCATCGACACCATCCGCCCCGGCCTGAAACAGCCCGACAACACCGCCAGCCGCGCCCGGCGCCTCCGCATCGATCTGGCCAACCAGATCATCTCCCGCCGCATCGGCATCCTCGCCAAGGCGGAGAATGCCCCCATCATCGGCGGCTCCGCCTACGCCTACGACCTCTACGACCTGAATTTCGCCGACTACGCCGGCGTCGAGGTCAGCACCCAACCGCAGAACTGGGAAAAGGGCCTCGCCCTCGCCGAGCAGGAGCTGCGCCGCGCCCTGGAGCACGGCTTCACCGATGCCGAACTGGACGAAGCCAAAGCCAACGTCCGCAAGAGCGCCGCCCTCGCCGCCCAGTCGATGGCCACCCGCAAGTCCAGCGACCTCGCCGACCTGCTCGCCGCCCGCATCGGCGAGCGCCGCGTCTTTACCAATCCCGCCGCCGACCTGCCGCGCATCGAAAAGGAACTCGCCGCCGTCACCGCCGACGAGTGCCGCGACCTGCTCCGCGAGACCTGGGACGGCAAGCACGAAGTGCTCCTGCTCGTGACCGGCAACGTCGAGATCCCCGATGCCGACAAGACCATCCTGGCTTCCTATCAAAAGAGTCAGGCCATCGCCGTCGAGCCGCCCGCCAAAGAGGCGCAAAAGGCCTTCGCCTACGCCACCCTGCCCGATCCCGGTGAGATCCTCGACCAGAAAGCCATCGACGACCTCGGCGTCACCCAGCTCCGCTTCGCCAACCACGTGCGGGCCAACCTCAAGGTCACCGACTTCGAGGACGCCACCATCTATGTGAAAGTCCGCTTCGGCGGCGGCACCCTCACCGAGCCGAAGGACAAGCCCGGCCTCGCCTTCTTCACCGGCAGCGTCTTCACCGACGGCGGCCTGGAGGCGCACAACATCGACGAAATCCAGCGCCTCTTCGCCGGCAAGGCCGTCAGCGCCGGCTTCTCCGTCGCCGACGACGCCTTCACCCTCAGCGGCAAGACCACGCCCGAAGACCTGCGCGACCAGTTGCTCCTGATGCGCGCCTACCTCACCCATCCCGGCTACCGCCCCGAGGCGGCCGGCCAGTTGCAGCGCTCGCTCGACCATTTCTACCAGCAGATCGGCACCACGCCCGAGGGCGTCATGCAGGATCAGGTCGACCGCTTCCTCCACAGCGGCGATCCGCGCTTCGGCTTCGCGCCAAAGGCATCCCTCGGCAGCCTGACGATGGACGATGCCAAAGCCTGGCTGTCCGACGCCCTCGCCAGGGACTATCTGGAGATCACCGTCGTCGGCGATTTCGATCCCGAGAAAGTCACCGCCGATCTCGCCGCCACCTTCGGCAGCCTGCCGCCCCGCGCTGAGAAAAAGCCCGCCTATACCGCCGAGCGGCAGGTCGCCTTCCCCACCGGGGAAAAGGAGAAGACCTTCACCTTCCCGTCCTCCATCCCGAAGGCCATGTCGTTGGTTTACTGGCCCACGCCCGACATCTTCCAGATCGAGCGCACCCGCCGCATCGGCCTGCTGTCATCCATCCTCGACGACCGCCTGCGCCTCAAGCTGCGCGAGGAGTTGGGCGATGCCTACAGCCCCTTTGCCCACAACCTGCCGAGCGATACCTACAAAGACTACGGCTACCTCTTCGCCGCCGTCACCGTGGACCCGCCCCAGGCCGCCAAGGTGTCCGGCATCATCAAGACCATCGGCGCCGAACTGGCCAAGGGCGACAGCATCACCCAGGACGAACTCGACCGCGCCAAGAAGCCCCAGATCACCCAGATCGAGGAGTTCCGCCGCACCAACCGCTACTGGCTGACCAGCGTGCTGGAAAGCAGCCAGGAGTACCCGCAGCGGCTCGACTGGGCGCGGACCTTCGTCTCCGACTACGAGGCCATCACCCTCGATGAAATCAAGGCCCTCGCGAAAGAGTTCCTCGGCGGCCACGAGGGCGTCGGCGTGATCGTCAAGCCGGAGGCCGGCAAAACCTCGGCCCCGGCCGGCCAGTAACCGCCTCCGCCCATGACCAACCGGCTCGCCGGCCAGCCGGCGGGCTGAATTCCGATGCAACCCTGTTTGATCGGCGAGGCAACAGGGTTCCATCGGAACCTCACTCGACCAGATCGCCGATCAGCATGATGGCGCCGGCGTGCCAGTAGAGGCCGGCGTATTTGTCGGGATTCTTTTCGAGATCGGGCCGGTTGCGCTCGAACAGGATCTTCGCCTTGTCGGGGCTGGCGGCATCGAGCGTCAGGGTGGCGCGGTGTTCCACGTCGGGATCGAGTCCGCTGCCGATGTCGAGCTTGCTGAGCCGGTGATAGGTGCAATAGGCATCGAAACGGGGCGCGATGCGCACGGGCTGGTCATCGAGGACCACATTGAGCTGACCGCCGTCGGGACCGACGAGGTCGTAGACGCCGGCGACTGTGCCGCGAAAGCGAAACGCGAGACGGGCACCAGGCGCGGTCGCCTTCCACATCTCCGGCATCTGCCGGGCGAAGCGCCGGGCCAGCGGATCGCCACTCTCGGAGCTGTCGAGCTTTTCCCAACTGCCTGAGATCATCGCCCGCGTGATCGGCACCAGCTTGGCGGCCTGCCAATGGTCGGGGCGGAAGGGCTCCTGGAGCGCGTGAGGCCGGTCCGCGGCACCGGCGGCCGCCTCCAGTTTCTCCCACGAGCGGGCGAGCACCTCGCGGTAGATCTCGTGACCGGTCTCGACGAGCGGGTGGACGCCGTCGGTGGAAAAGACCATCGGTCCGCCCGCTCCATCAGCGGGCTTTTCCCCTTTGAAGACGAGCGTCCCCGCCTTTTCCCGATCCGCCACCTCGATGCCAAAGTGAATGCTGGGAATGCCGTAATGATCGGCGATCGCCTCCATGGCGCTGGCGGCGCGGGAAAATTTCCCGGCTTTGAGATCGGAGAGAAAGGGCTCGCTGATGGTGTAAACGAACACGATGTCCGTCGCCGGATCGGCTGCCCAGGTCTGGCGCACGATGCCTTCCATCGCCTGATGGATGCGCTCGGGCGGGGCGCCGCCATCGTTCACCGCAAACTCGACAAAGAGCAGGTCGGGCCGGTGTCGCAACACGTCCTGACCGTGGCGGAACACCCCGAGATCCGAACCGGTGCCCCCGATGGCGGCATTGATCTCGGTGAGTTTCTGCCTCGGGAAACGCTGCTGGAGCCACTCGAGCGATTTCACCCGCCAGCCCGGCGCGGCGGTGATGCTGCCGCCCAGATAAGCCACCCGGATCTCGCCGCCGTCGCCGCGGCGCAGTTTGGCGAGCCCATTGGGCACCCCGCCCCGCTCCCGGCACTCGATTGCCTCGCGGCGCGGGTAGTCATCGGCGGTTTGGGCATTCACCGTGCCGATGAGTGGCAGGAAACAGAGGAGTCGGGCAAAGGGGATCGATTTCATGCGGGGAATCAGCCGGATGGACCGGGATGCCGATTGTATCCGTGCCGCACCCGCGCGGCAACCGCCGAGGCGGACCGATTACCGGGGCTCGATCCCGTTGGACGACCGCGCCGCGGGATGGCATCTGTGTCCTCCCCCGTCCAGATGCCGTCTTCCGACCCGTTTTCTTCCCATCCGCCTCGTCAGGCCGCCCGCGACCTGATGCTGTCGCTGCGGGATCACGCGCTGACGCTTTTCGGCATGCTGGGGGTGATGTGGGGGGTGGAGGTGGTCGATCTGCTGCTGCCGTTTTGGCAGGCCGATCAGTTGGGCATTCGACCGAGGGCACTCGACGGCCTGGCGGGCATCGCGCTGGCACCGTTTCTTCATGCCGGACTCGGGCACCTGTCGGCGAATTCGATCCCCTTTCTGGTCCTCGGCGGTCTGGTGATGCTCGGCGGACGGGGTTTGTTCTGGGGAGTGACGGTTTTCGTCACGCTCGCGGGGGGATTCGGGGTCTGGCTGCTGGCGCCGGGACACGCCGTCCACATCGGAGCGAGCGGATTGATTTTTGGCTATCTGGGTTTTCTCCTCAGCCGCGGCGTCTTCGAGCGATCGCTCGGCTGGGTCTTCATCGCCGGTCTGCTGCTGCTGGCTTACGGCGGCATGATCTTCGGCGTGCTGCCGGGCCAGCCGGGCGTCTCGTGGCAGGGCCACCTGTTCGGCTTCCTCTCCGGCGTGGTGGGATCGTGGGGGTTGTTTTCGAAACGGTCGGTTGAGGTGTGACGGTCTGCGCGGAGCGTGCCCGGCAACTTGGGCCGAAGCGCAAATCTACTGTCGCCGAGCCATCCCGGCTTTTTTTGGGGGAAAATCACCCATGGACCGAAAGATGTCCCAACGGGACATGGCATACCAGCCCAGCGCAACGCGCTGGGTCTCCGATGCCACCCATTTCCGCGTACTGAAGGAACGCCACAAGTCCCCAAATGGCAAACGCTTGACCGATCCGCCCTGATGCGGCGTTCCTTCAGAACGCACCCGTATCGCCGTTCCCGATCCCAGGGTTTCACCCTGGGCTGGTTTGCGCGGCCCCGTTGGGGCCGTGTTGGCACGGCGCGTTGGCACGGCGCGTTGGCACGGCGCGTTGGGGGGGCTCGATCGCCCGTGGAACGAAAAATTGTCCCAACGGGACATGGCATACCAGCCCAGCGCAACGCGCTGGGTCTCCGACACCACCCGTTTCTGCGTTCTGAAGGAACGCCGCAAATCACATACCCCCCCCGGCACGCCGCCACATCCGCCGATTCTTCTTCAGGGGATCGCACCACCCCATTGTGGCCTTTTCGTCATCGCACCTTCCTCATCTCCGTCTTCCGCCATCCGCCCCTGAAATCGCCTCACTCCCGCACTCCCACCCGCAATTCCCCGGTCGCCAGCGCCGCGATTTCTCCCTACACTCCCGCCTTGGCATGAAACGCTCCCTTTTTCTTCTGCCCACCCCACTCTCTCTCGCGCTAACGGTGCTGCACACGATCGTGATCGCGACCGCGACGGCGGCCGAGACGACCGCGCCTCCCACGCTCCCTGGCACGGAGCCCATCCCGTGGCCGGAGGCGGATCTCTCGGAGCGGCTCATGGACGGCGCCCATGCCTTCGTGGAACGCGAGATCGCCGCCGTCGCCGGAGCCCGGGCCTCGCGGTGGGCCTACGATTTCACCTCCCCGGAGGCCTACGCGCGCTCGGTGGCGCCGAACCGCGAGCGATTCCGCCGCCTGATCGGGCTGGCGGATGATCGGGTCTCGCCGGTGGCCTTCGAGATCTTCGGGGAGCGGACGACCACCCCAGCCGGCGCTGCCGCCGGTGCCATGGTGGTCGGCGGTGGTCAACTGCCCATCGCGGGACTGGCAGAGCCCGACGCGTCAGGCCCCACGCCCGGGCTGGTCGCGGCAAACGACCGGGTCCGCGTCTGGCAGGTCCGCTGGCCGGTGCTGCCTGAGGTGTGGAGCGAAGGCCTGTTGCTGGAGCCGGTCACGGACCCCGGCGCCAGCCGGCTGCGGCTGGGCGCGGCGGCGGAAACGCTGGCCGGCCATCGGCCTCGCTATGTGCTGGTGGTCCCCGACGCCGGCGAGACGCCGGAGCAACTCGCCGGCCTGGCCGCGGGCGATCCCGGGCGGCAGGAGACCGTCCACCGGCTGGTCGCAAACGGTTTCACCGTGATCCTGCCGGCGATCCTGGACCGCTCTCTCTACGCGGGCGACCGGCCCGAGCACCGCGACCGGCTCGAGAAGTCGGCCATCACCCATCGCGAGTGGATCTATCGGCAGGCCTTTCACCTCGGGCGGCACGTCATCGGCCTGGAAGTGCAGAAGATCCTCGCCGCCGTCGATGCCATCGTGACCCGCGAGCCCGAGGCCACCGTCGGCGTGGCCGGCTGGGGCGAGGGCGGGCTGCTCGCCTTCTACGCCGGCGCCTGCGACACGCGCATTGGAGCAACGCTGGTGGGGGGCTATTTCCAGTCCCGGGAGCGGATCTGGGCCGAGCCGATCGATCGGAATCTCTTCGGCTTTCTCAAGGAATTCGGCGATGCCGAGATCTCGTCGCTCTTCCCGCCGCGCGCCCTGCTGATCGACGAGACGCCGGGCGGAGCCATCGAGACGCCGAAGGGCGCGTTCGCCCATCTGCCGGATCTGGAGTTCAACCGCTTCGGCATGACGGACGACGGCTGGGCCTTCCCCTTTGCCCATCGCGCCAGCGCCCTGCTCACGCCCGCGCAGAGCTGGCGCTTTTTCGACGACCCGCTCGCGGCGGTGGGCGATCCGCGCGCCCTGCTGCTCGACGGCCTGTCGGGCGATATCGCGTTCGATCCCGCGACCCTGACCGACCGGCGAACCGGCTTTTCGCCCGAGGCCCGGCAGCACCGGCTGTTCCACCAGATGGAGGCCCATCTCCAGCAGCTCGTCCGCGACGCCGATGCGGTGCGCGACGCGTGGTTCCTCCACCAGGCCGAGCCCCGGCTGCGGCCCGGCGGCTGGTCGACAGAAAAGGCCCACCCGACGCTCGATCCGGCGCCTTTCATCGAGAAGGCGAAAGCCTACCGCGAGATCTTCGCCCGCGAGGCCATGGGCGCCTTCGATGAGCCCCTCGCCGCGCCCCGGCCGCGCACCCGGCGAGTGGTGGAGACGGAGCAATGGACCGCCTGGGACGTGGTGCTCGACGTCTACCCGGACTTCTTCGCCTGGGGCACGCTGGTCCTGCCCAAAGATCTGAAGCCCGGCGAGCGGCGTCCCGTCGTGGTCTGCCAGCACGGGCGCAACGGCCTGCCCCGCGACACCATCGACGCCGGCTCGACCGCCTACAACGACTTCGCCGCAAAACTGGCCGAGCGCGGCTTCATCACCTTCGCCCCGCACAATCTCTACCGCGGCGAGGACCGCTACCGCTGGCTCGACCGCAAGGCCAACGCCATCGGCGCCACCCTCTTTTCCTTCATCATCCCGAGCCACCGGCAGATCCTCGACTGGCTGAAGACCCAGCCGCACGTCGATCCGGCGCGAATCGCCTTTTACGGGCTGAGCTACGGTGGCGAGACCGCCATGCGGGTGCCGCCGGTGCTGGAGGACTACGCGGTGACGATCTGCTCGGGTGATTTCAACCAGTGGACGCGGAAAGTCGCCGCGACCGACTTCCCCAACGGCTTCATGCCCACCAACGAGTGGGAGATGCCCTACTGGAACCTCGGCAACACCTTCGACTACTCCGAGATGGCGGCGCTGATCTTTCCCCGGCCCTTCATGGTCGAGCGCGGGCACCACGACCGCGTCTCGGTCGATGCCTGGGTGGCCCACGAGTATGCCAAGGTGCGCTGGCTTTACGCTCAGTTCGGCCTGGCGGATCGCACTGAGATCGAGTACTTCCAGGGCGGCCATTCGATCCATGGCGAGGGCGCCTTCGACTTCCTCCACCGGCACCTGAACTGGCCCCGACCTGCCGACGCCCGATGACGGCTGCGCCCTTTAGGATGAGGGAAATCCCGCTTGTTTGCCGCCGGGCCGCCCCGTAAGGTTGCCACGGCTTCCTCCCCCGGAGGCCTCCGCCCCGTCTCTGCCAGCCCCGTTTTCCGCCTTTTTTCATGAACGACACCCCGCCTTTGCTCCCCCCCCCGCCGCCGCCGCCCGCTCCGCGCCCGTCGAACCGCAGTTGCCTGATCGGGGCTGTCTTCGGTGCCGGCATCATGCTCGTCGGTGGCCTGTGCCTGATGATCGTGTTCGCCGCCATCGGCTCCAGTCTGTCCGGCGGCGCGACCATGACCGGACCCGGCCCGAAGATCGCCCACATCGACCTCGACGGCGTCATCACCAGCATGGCGGACTTCGGCTTCGGCGCGACGGGCCTGTCGATGGTGGACCAGGTGAAAGCCGAGCTGAAACAGGCGCTGGAGAACGACGACGTGAAAGCCATCGTGCTGAGGGTCAACTCCCCCGGCGGCGAAGTGACCGCGTCGGACACGATCTACGAGGCGATCCGTCTGGCCAATGAGAAAAAGCCGGTCGTCGTCTACATGGACTCTGTCGCGGCCTCCGGCGGCTACTACGCGGCCTGTGGGGGCACCGAAATCCTCGCCAACGAGACGACCATGACCGGCAGCATCGGCGTGATCATCTCGTCGCTGAACTACCGGGAACTGTTTGGCAAAGTGGGACTCCAGTTCCAGGTCTTCAAGAGCGGTGAATTCAAGGACCTCCTCTCCGGCAGCCGCGAGATGAACCCGGCCGAGGCCGCGCTGATCCAGGAGATGGTCATGGAGACATACGACAAATTCGTCGGCATCGTCTCCGAGGCGCGGGACATCCCGGTCGAGAAACTGAAGAACGGCATCGCCGACGGGCGCATCTTCAGCGGTGCCAAAGCCAAGGAAGCCGGCTTGGTCGATGCCACCGGCTACATCGAGGACGCCTACGACCGCGCCCGCGAGCTGGGCAAGGCTCCCGGCGCCGAGGTGCTCAAGATCCACACCCAGCCGAGCCTGCTGGAGTCCCTGGCACTCATGCAAAGCCGCGCCGCCACCGGCAACCGGGTCGAGATCGACCTCTCCGACCGCCTGCTGCCGAGGCTCCAACCCGGCATGGTGTATCTGCTCCCGGCCAATTGGGCCCAGTGATCCAGCCGGCCCTCCCCGCTCCCGTCCCGACACGACCGCCCTCCCGATGACCACCGATCCGGTCCACGCGGTCCTGCGGGATTTTGAAAACATCGCCTGGCTGACCATCCTGCTGGGCCTCATCCTGTTCGCCGCCTGGCGGTTCTTCTTCCCCACGCGCGAGGCCACCGCCGCCATCGCCTCGGGCGAGCCGGTCCCGCCACCCGCCCCGGCCATCCCGGCGGCGGGGGACTTCACCGGAGCCGATCTGGTCATCCTGCCGCTGGTGCTGATCAAGTTTTCCCTGACCCTGCAGCTCGTCATCGCCTATCTCTCGTCGCTGCCCGCCCGGCTCGCCGGAAAACTGGTTGAGGCCCCGCCCGCCGCGCCGGTCGCCATCTCGCCCGCGGTGCTCATCCTCGACCTGCTGCTCAACATCATTCTCATCTCCCTGGTCATCGTGATGGTCCAGTGGGTGGGGCGGCGGAATTTCGTCACCCTGTTCGGCTTTGACCGCCTGCGGCTGCAGCCCCTCGCGATCTGGATCTTCATCGGATCCATCACCGCCATCCCCCTCGTCGTCATCGTCAGCATGGGCATGCCGGACCTCATCGAGCAGTGGTTCGGCACCGAGGCCGCCGAGCAGGCCGCCGTGATGAACATCCGCGAGTCCACCGATCCCCTGTTCAAGGCCCTCCTCATCTTTAATGCCGTCCTCGTCGCTCCGGTCGTGGAGGAGATCGTCTTCCGCGGCTACTTTTACGGCGTCATGAAACGCCACACCAGCGCCCTGTTCGCCGCCTTCGTCACGGCCGCGATCTTCGCCGCCGCCCACCAGAATCTGCTCGCCCTGATCCCCCTCTTCGGACTCGCCCTGCTCTTTACGCTGTTCTACGAGGCCAGCCGCTGTCTCTGGGTGCCCATCGGCATCCATGCCGCCTTCAATGCCACGAATGTGGTCCTGATCCTCTCCGGTTTCGGCGAGACCGCCGGCTGAGCCCGTCATTTCCCCCGCCTGCCCACCACCGCCACCGGATGGAACGCCTCCGCGACATCGGCGAAGACGCCCTGATCGACCGCCTCACCGCCGGCCTCCCGCTCGGTGCCGGGACGCTCGTCGGCCCCGGCGACGACTGTGCCGTGCTGGCTACCGCCGACGCCGCGGTGTGGGAATTGCTGAAAACCGACTGCCTCGTCGAGGGCGTGCATTTTTCCCCCGACACCGATGCCGAGGCGGTTGGTTGGAAAGCCCTCTGCCGCTCCCTCTCCGACATCGCCGCGATGGGAGGCCGGCCGCACGCCGCCCTCGTCACCCTCGCCGTGCCTGCCGACCGGGCTGTCCACGTGGTGGAAGGCTGGTACCGCGGCCTGCGACATGCCGCCTCGGCTTTCGACGTCGCCATCGTCGGCGGAGAGACCTCATCGACGCCCGCCGGCACCGCCACCGCCTTCCTGTCCATCACCGTCACCGGCACCGTCCCCGCGGACCTCTGCCTGCTGCGCTCCACCGCCCGCGTCGGCGACCGCCTCGCGGTGACGGGGCGACTCGGCGGCTCCTTCGCCAGCGGCCGGCACCTCGATTTCATCCCCCGGCTCCGCGAGGGCGCCTGGCTTGCCGGCCTGGGAGCGGACCGCCCCACCGCCATGATGGATCTCAGCGACGGCCTCGCGCGGGATCTGCCCCGGCTCGCCAAAGCCAGCGGTGGCCTCGGCTGGCGCCTCGACGTGGAGACACTGCCCTGCCATCCCGGCTGTGATCCCGGCCACGCCATCGGCGATGGCGAGGACTACGAGTTGCTCCTGACGCTCGCCCCCGGCACCACCGACCGCGTGCTGACAGCCTGGAGCAGCGCTTTTCCCGACACGCCGCTCACCGTGATCGGTCAACTCACCCCCACCGTCGAGACACCTCTCGCGGGCGGTTGGGAACACTTCACCCCGTCACCCGACGCCTCCGCATGACCCGCCGCCTCCCCGACGAAGCCGCCATGATCGATCTCGGCCGGGAGATCGCCGCCGGACTGCACCGCGGCGACGTGCTCGCCCTGGTCGGACCCCTCGGCGCCGGCAAGACCCATTTCAGTAAGGGCATCGTCGCCGGTCTCGGTGGCCGGCCGGATGGCGTCACCAGCCCCACCTTCACCCTGGTCCACGAATACGCCGCGGGCTGCCGCCTGCCGGTGTACCATTTCGATTTCTACCGGCTGGAATCCGCCGGAGAACTATCCGCGATCGGCTGGGAGGACTACCTCGACGAAGCCGCCGGCGTCATGCTGGTCGAGTGGGCCGACAAATTCCCCGAGATGCTCCCGCCCCACGCCCGCTGGTGGCGCTTTGCCATCGCCGACGACGGCAGCCGCCTCGTCACCGGGGGCGATTCCGATGCAACAGGGTCTGATCGGAGCAGCAACAGGGTCTGATCGGATCTGGCGCGGGATGCCGCCAAGTCGCCGGCCGAATGGGGGCTGCCAGGGATAGAAAACGTATCTTCGGGATCCTAAAAGATCCCTTCAAGGCCCCGCCCGCGAAGGTTCCCAGCCTCCGGCTCCCTCCCGAAAAATCGCCGTCCCGAATCATTTCCCGCCCCCGAAAAACAACGCGCCCCGACCTTGGCGACGCTTCCGGGTCGTTTTGCGTCACGTGTGTTGCGTAATTGTGGCGCGGAATGGTCTGGCCCCTGTGCACGGATTCTGCTATGATGCGCGCCGAACGGTCAGCGATGGGAAAAACGGGGCAGCCGCCCCAGCCCGCGCGACCGTTTTTCTGTCATCACCAGCCCGCGACCCGTCCCGCCGCCTCCATGATTCTCGCCGCCGTCAATCTGGACGACCTGACCCAGCGCGTCATCGTGGACGTGTCCGGTCTGCCGGTGCGGGTGGGCCGACAGCCGGAACGTGAGCCGGGCGAGTCGATGGAGGTGATGCAGATCCCGTGGCGCGACCGCCTGATCAGCCGCACCCACTTCGTGGCGACGCGCGAGGCCGACCGGCTCATCGTGCAGCGGATGCCGGCGCTGCCGGGCCGCAGCCGGCCGAACGCCTTCTATTCGAACGCCCCGATCCGGCAACGGCAGGTGCTGGAGGAGCCGCTGCGGCTCCAGCCGGGCCAGGCTTTCACCATCGGAGCGCTGGGCACGACGGCTTTTTACTGGCTGAAAAACCGGGATCATGTCGATGCCGCGGTGATGGGCTACCGGGACATCCTGGAGGTGGAGAAGGAGGGGTTCAACTCCGAGCGCCCGCGATCCCAGAGCTACGATGAGCTGACCCAGCTCGACGAATACAGCCTGCGCCTGCAACTGAAGCTGATCCAGCGCGACCTGCCGGAGCAGGTGCTGCGCGGCTGGACGAACGAGACGCAGCTTTTCACCCGCGCGGGCGCCTTTCTCGAAACGGCGTTGCCGGGGCAGAAGGGCGTGTCGGCGGCCTTCCTGGCGGTCGAGTCGGGCGAGGAATCGGTGGCTTTCCACCTCCTGAACCCCGATCCGCAGATCCGCGCCGATTTTCGCCCCAGCCGCACGCTGCTGAGCCAGCTGAATCTGGACAGCCCGAACCCGGCCGACATCCACATCTGGACGTCGGAGCAGGACGAGAATGCCTTCCGCACCCAGAGCAGCCTCGGCCGCCAGATCGACTGGGTGGCGGCCATCCCGGTGGCCTCGATGGAGGAAGGCGCACAGATCTACCGCGATCCGGAGGGCCGTCCGGTTTACCTCTATGTCGAGACGCGGCAGTCTTTCGAGGCGGCGGCGACGGCCTTCGTGCCCTTCCTGCGCCTGGTGGCCTCGCTGGTGGCGAGCCTGCTGTCCGCCCGGGAGAAGCAGCGCATCCAGGACCAGATGTCGGCTTACTTCTCCCCCACCCTGCGGGAAGTGCTGCAGGAGGGCGATCAGGCCGCGCTGGAGCCGGCCATGGTCGATTGCACCGTGCTTTTCGCCGACCGGCGCGGCCATTCGCGCATTCTCGAGCTGGCCCGCACCGATGAGGAGATCCTCGCCCAACTGCGGGAGAACCAGAAAGTGGTGGGCCGCATCACGCAGAAGGTCTTTGACCACGATGGAGTGATCACGGACTTCGCCGGCGATGGCGCCCTGGCCCTGTGGGGCTGGCCGACCTGGCTGGAAGGCGCCGACCAGCATCCCAGGAATGCCGTGGCCACGGCCGAGGCGATCGTGCAGAGCCTGGCGGATCGGGTGGAATTCGAAGTGGAGCATCGCCGGCTCATGTCGCCGGTGCGCATCGGCATCAGCTCCGGCCGCATCGCCGTGGGCAAGACCGGACCGCGGCAGCAGTGGCACATCAGCGTCTTCGGCAGCGTGGCCAATCTGGGCGCGCGGTTGGAACGGATCGCAAAGGAATTCAAGGTGCCCGTGCTGCTGTCCGGGGAAACCGTGAACCGCCTGCGCTGGACTCCCGCGCCCGGTGATCCCGTGCGGCTGTTCCGCAAGCTGTGCCTGATCCGGCCCGCCGGCTTTGCCGAGTCCTATCCGATCTACGAACTGGTCCTGCCTCTGGAACTGGGCGGTTCCGGCGCCTCCGCCCAGGACGTAAGTGTCTACGAGCATGCTCTGGACCGTTTCCTCGAACGCGAGTGGGACGACTGCATCGACCTGCTGAAAACGCTGCCCGAGACCGACGAACCGGCCCGCTGGCTGCTCGACCGCGCCGACCTCTACCGTCTCCGGCCGCCCGAAGCCGGCTGGGGTGGCGAGATCGCGAGCCTCATGAAATAAATCGCCCTCCGACCCGTCTGAAAGCCACGCCCCACCGCGATCGTATCCGCCACCACCACCGATTTTTCCCCTCCATCCGTTGAATCCCGAGGAGATCCATATCAAGGACTACCAGATCCACCTGCCGGCACTCGGCGAGGGCTCCTACGGGCGTGTCTATCGGGCGACCTACCGCGGCATTTCAGATCGGGCGCTGAAAATCTTCCGCCCCGGAGCGGTCGACCTGTCCACCATGGCCCGGGAGTTGGAAAAGCTCTCCAGCGTCGCCGAGCACCACGGCATCGTGACGCTGCACGACTTCGACCTGCTCGCCGATCCGCCCTACTACGCCATGGGCCTGCACGCCGACCACCGGTCCGACGGCACCTGGGTGACGCGCACCCTGGACCGGCTCTGCGGCAAGGTCGATCCCCGCGAGGCCTGGCGGCTGCTGCGGGAGATCGCCGATGCGCTGGCCTACCTGCATCGCAACCACATCATCCACTGCGACGTCAAGCCGACGAACATCCTGCTCACCGACGAGATGCCCTACCGGGTGAAGTTGTGCGACTTCGGGCAGAGCCGCGGCGATGCGCTGGAGGGCTTTCACCCCGCCGGCACCCCCCTCTACGCCAGCCCGGAGCAGCTCCGCCGCCCCCGTGACTCGGCCGAGGGCCGGGGTTTCCGCTGGGACGTCTACAGCTTCGGCGTGGTGGCCTACCGCCTGTTCACGGGGAAATTTCCCCGGCTCCAGAGCCTCGCCGAGGCGGAGAAAAACAGCTTCGACCCCGAGTCCACCATCGCCGAGTCGAACATGGACGGCACCCTCGACGAGAGCCGGAACATCGACAGCGAGCGCCTCGCCCAAAAGATCGAAGCCGAGCCCGACATCAAGTGGCCGGCCGGTCTCCATATCCCCCACGACCGGCGCGAGCTGATCGAACGCTGCCTCGATCTCGACCCCTCCAAGCGCCCCGCCGACATGCGCGAGGTGTTCAACCGCATGACCGACGTCGATCAGCAGCGCGTCATGCGCCGGTCCCGCCGGCTCAATGCCCTGTTCGCCACCCTGTTGGTCATCGCCATCTGGGCCACCGGCTTCGCCCTGCTCCAGGCCCGCCGCGCCCACGATGCCTCCGCCGAAGCCAACAAGACCCGCGAGCAGGCCGAGGAACTCGTCTTCTTCATCGTCAACAAACTCAACCGCGAGGAACTCTCCGGCCCGTCGCTCGACGAGCTCTACGACCACATCGCCGACAATGCCGAGACCTACCTGGCCAATTTGCCCAAGACCCGCCGCTCTGCCACCCTGCTGCGCATCTCGGCCAACACCGCCTCCATGCGTGGTCGCCAGGCCCTCGAAACCGGCGACCTCGATCTCGCCCTCGAAAAGTTCACCCGCGGCTTTGAGATCCGCTCCCAGCTCGCCGCCGAGACCGCCGACATCCCGGAGCTCGGCTGGCTCGCCTCCAACGACCTCATGGAGATCGGCGAGGTCCAGACCCAACGGGGTCAGCTCAAAGCCGCCCTCGCCGCCTACCAGGATGCCCTCGACTGGCGTATCCGCGACGTGGATCTGAAAAAGCCACTCACCCTGCCCCAGTTGCGCCGCATCATCGAGACGCTCACCGCCATCGCCGGCATCCACGAGAAATCAGGCGACCTCAACAAGGCCATCGCCCAGATTCAGCGGGCCATCGGTCTGCACGAGATCACTGCCGCCACCCTTGAGCCCGCCGTTGAGGCCACCCTCGGGACCGATCTCATCACCATGCTCAAAGAGTTGGGCCGCCTCCAGTTTGCCCAGGCTGATCTCGACGGCTCCGAGCTTTCCTACAATCGCCTCCTCGAAGCCGCCACTCAACTCGCCGGCACCTCCGAGCCTCCTGTCTCCGCCCAGGCCCAGACCGCCCGCGCCACCGCCCTCCACGCCCTCGGCGCCATCCAGATCGCCCGCGGTGAGACCGAAAAAGCCCTCGCTTACTACCGCGAGGAAGTGAAATCCCTCGAGACCTTCGTCCAGCGCCATCCCTACGACTCCGCCGCCAAAATCCAGCTCGCCGAGGCCTACCACTCCATCGCCCAGTCCTTCGACCTCGCCGAGCCCGCCCGCCGCTCCGTCGCCCTCTACCACCTTGAGCGCGCCGTCGCCACCCTCGGCGAGCTGCCCCAGGATCAAAAAGACCTGCCCGACATCCAGGACAAAATGCTCGCCTACCACGACGAGATCTCCCGCCTCCTCGAACTGGAGGAGTGACCCTCCCCGCTCACCACGCGCGAATCGCGAGTCGGAAATCGCGTACCGCATTTTGGGATTGCCAGACACCCCGGATCTGTCGTTTCCTGTCCCAGTAGCTCATGAAAGTCTCTCTCCACCTCCGCGCCGTCTCCCCCTTCCTCCTCGCCGCGACGCTGTTGCCGCCGCCAGCGCCCGCCACCGCCCAGTCGGACGGAGATGAAAAAGCACGCGCCTTTGCCGAGCAAATCCAGGCCGGCCAGATCCCCTGCGCCCTCGATCCTCTCGCCGCCATCCCCGCCGCGTGGGGCCTGACCCCCGATCAGCTCGACACCGCCTACGCCGTGCCCGACGGCGTCAACGTGAAGAAAAATCCCTACTTCGAGTGGATGACCCAGTCCCGCGACCGCGCTGTCTTCATGCGCCAGCCCTTCTCCAACCTGCGGGTCGATCTCACCCTGTTCGACAACGCCATCCCCGTCGAGGAAGTCGTCGTCGACTTCATTGACGGCAAACTCAACGGCATCACCTTCTCCCTCTACAACCGCGGCGACGCCGGCGAGATCTCCAGCGAAGAGTTCCAGCGCCGCTTCAAGCTTTGCGGCCAGAAAATCGGCGAGATGCTCCAGATCCGCCCCACTGCGCGCAAGGCCAATCCCACCCAGGGTCTCCTCTCCGAGGGCTGGACTTGGATCTCTCAGCACGGCATGGCCGTCCTCGAGCACAACCCCGAAGCCAACCAAGGTCGCCCGGAATTTCTCCGTCTCAAGATCGCCCCCCGCACCGCCAAAGGCGCCATCGCCGCCTCCTTCCAACAGCGGTCCACCGCCGTCAAACAGTCCGACCTGCCCCGCAACGTCACCAAGGGCGAGGGCGGCGACATTTACATCAAAGGCATCCCCATGGTCGACCAGGGCCCCAAAGGCTACTGCGTCGTCGCCACCGCCCAGCGCCTGTTCGAATACTACGGCATCCCCGCCGACCAGCACCAGATCGCCCAGGTCGCCGGCAGCGATGCCGAGCAAGGGACCAGTTCCATCGCCATGGTCGAAGCCCTCGGCAAGATCGACTACCGCTTCAAGACCCGCTTCAAGATCATCGGCATGGGCAGCAGTCGCGGCCTCGTTCAGGTCGACGAAAAGAAGCTCACCATCGGCAAATCCGTCTCCACCGACGACTTCCTCAAAGCCCTGCGCACCCACATCGACCAAGGCATCCCGCTGCTCTGGGGCCTCACCCTCGGCGAGTATCCCGAGATCCCTCCGATCGCCGAACAAGTCTCCGGCGGCCACATGCGCATGATCATCGGCTACAACGACGAGACCGGTCACCTCATCTTCACCGACTCCTGGGGTGCCGGTCACGAGATGAAGCGCATGACCTACGACCACGCCTACCAGGCCACTCATGGCCTCTTCGCCATGTTCCCGACGGTGAAGTGACGTGAGAGGGCGCTTTTCGGTAATTGGTAAAAAGTGAAAAGTTAGGAGTTAAAAGTTAAGAGTCCCCCGCAGCCAGACTCCCGACAAGAGCCGCCACCTCTCGAGCCTCTTCTTCCACTTCTTACTCCTAACTTTTCACTTTTCACTTTTCACTTTTTACTTTCCACTTTCCCCTCCCTCCCCCGGAGTCCCTCACGCAAAGCCGCCTCACTCCGGACATGACCTGACCCGGCCCGGGAGCTTATCCTCTCCCCATCGCCGCCATGTCCATCTCCCGCCGATCCTTCCTCGTGGCCTCCTCAGCCGGCTGGGCCGGTTATCGCTTTGGCCGCGGACTCGCCAGCGCCGCCCCCGCCGGATTGTCCACCGACCATCCCGCCGCTCCGGCCAAGTCCACCATCCTGTTCTTCCTCTGCGGCGGCGCCTCCCACGTCGACACGTGGGACATGAAGCCCGACGCGCCCACTGCCTACCGCACCCCCTTCCGCCCCATCGCCACCAGTGCCGATGGCATCCAGCTCTGCGAGCACCTGCCCCTCACCGCCAAAGTCGCCCATCATCTCGCCATCGTGCGATCCGTGTCCGATTTCGGCCGCGCCACCGGCGACCACCATGCCGGCTACTACTACAACCTCACCGGCCACGCCCCCGACCAGACCTTTCGCACCCAGGGCAACGACCGCCGGCCCCAGCCCACCGACTGGCCCTTCATGGGCAGCGTCGTCGGCTCCCGCCGCCCCGCCCATCCCACCCTGCCGCAGATCATCACCCTGCCCCACAAGCCCAGCAAACTCCCCTACACCCGGCCCGGACAGTTCGCTGGAAAACTCGGCCTCGACCACGATCCCTTCTACCTCGACGGCGACCCGGAAAAGCCCACCCAGTTCCGTGCCCCCTCCCTGACCCTCTCGCCCGGCGATGGCAAAGTGCGCCTCGACGAGCGCCGCGCCCTGCTCGCCACCCTCGACGACGCCCGCCGCGAGTTCGAGCGGAATGCCGCCATGGCCCAGTACGACACCCAGCAGCAGAAAGCCTTTTCCCTGCTCGCCTCGGCCGGCACCGCCAGCGCCTTCGACCTGTCAGACGAGCCCCTCGCCCTCCGCGAGCGCTACGGCCAGACCATCAATGGCATGAGCCTCCTCATGGCCCGCCGCCTCGTGGAAGCCCGCGTCCCCTTCATCACCGTCTTTTGGAAGGAAGACCCCGCCCTGCATGCCAAGTGCAAGAGCGCCGGCGGCTGGGACACCCACGGCAACAATTTCGCCTGCCTGCGCGATGACCTGCTGCCCGAGTTCGACCGAGGTTACTCCGCCCTCATCAGCGACCTTGCCGACCGCGGACTCCTCGACGACACCCTCGTCCTCGTCTCCAGCGAGATGGGCCGCAAGCCCCTCATCGGCGATCCCCGGTCCGGCGGAGTCGAGGGCGCCGGGCGCGACCACTGGACCGCCTGCATGAGCGTGCTCCTCGCCGGTGGCGGCATCCGCGGCGGCCAGACCTACGGCCGCACCGACCGCTTCGGCGAATACCCCGACGAGAAAGCCCTCAGCCCCGCCGACATCACCCGCACCGTTTACCACGCCATGGGCATCGACCACCTCTCCGCCATCGATCGCGAAGGCCGCCCCTTCAATCTGCTCGATGAAGGAAGGCCGTTGGTGGAACTGTTCTGAGCGCTCAAGGTTGAAACCTCAATATCGAGCCATTTGCCAGGAAGAGCTGCCGAAAAGAGCAAGCCGGACGCTTCCCAGCCAGGGCACGAAAGAAGGAGCGCATGGGGAGCGGTGGAAGATGAGAGCCACCTTGGCCGAAGGAACCCAAAATAATCAGAAACGGTCAATGCCAGGGACCGTAGATGAGAGAAAAGGGTGAGTTTCGTGAATAAGCCGGCCTGGACAGCCGATGGGACAGGGAGCAATGCCAGCCTTCGGCTTCCTTGGCACATGGACCACTCGCACCATAGACCTCCCATCGCCCGCATGATGGAAAATGCCCCCTGCACCGTCTGATATCCCGAGGCACAGTGTTCCGGCACGGAAAATGCCTGACAGGCCGCCACTGTCGCCTGCCACCCCCCTGCTCCACCCTTCACTTGATGCGCCTCCTGTTCGTCGCCGACCTCCACTATTCGCTAAAGCAGTATGACTGGCTGCTCGGCGAGGCCGATCGCTACGATCTGGTCGCCATCGGCGGCGACTTGCTGGATCTGTCGCTCACGCTCGACTCCGACGTACAGATCGCCATCGTGGAGAGATACCTGAGCCTGATCTCGGCCAAGGCCACCCTGGTGGTCAGTTCGGGCAATCACGACGGCGACAGCCGCAACGCCGCCGACGAGTCCGTGGCGGCCTGGGTGCGGGAGGCGCGGCACGACCGGCTCCACACCGATGGCGAGGGCTTCGACTGCGGCCCCGACACCCGCATCACCGTCTGCCCGTGGTGGGACGGCGATCACAGCCGGGGCGAGGTCGCGAACCTGCTGGCTGCCGAATCCGCCCGACGCCGGGATCGCTGGATCTGGATCTACCACGCCCCACCCGAGGGCGCACGGACCAGTTGGGCCGGTCGGCGCCACATCGGCGACGAGTCGCTGGCCGGCTGGATCGCGCAATACGGCCCGGACCTGGTTTTCAGCGGTCACATTCACAATTCCCCCTTTTACGAGGAAGGTTCGTGGATCGACCGGATCGGAAACACCTGGGTCTTCAACCCCGGCCGCCAGACCGGCCCCGAGCCGACCACCATCGTCCTGGATTTGGAGACGATGACGGCCGAATGGCGCTCCATCGAGGGCCGGGACCGGCGCGACCTACGGATCGCCTAAAGTCCGAGCCGGCGGCCGGACCCGCTCGCGCGGATGGCGGTGCATGAGCAGATCGATCATCCCATCCACCATGCCGAGATGGTCGTGACCGGCGAATTGCTGTTTCAGATCGACGAGATAGCGGTTCACCCCGTCCAGCCGCCGGGCCAGGAGCCGGCACAGATGCAGACAGAGCGCCGGCTGGGCTTCCAAAAATCCCACCGGATCGTCCACCACCCGAAAGTCGCAGGGCTGGATGGCGCGCACCTCCGCGGTGTGCGGCACCCCCAGCAGAGCCGACAAATCGCCGAACACCGCCCCCGGCTCATTCGTGCGCGTCACCGCCACGCCGTCCTTGGTCACCTCCACCGCCCCGGACACGAGGAAATAGAGTAGTCCGGTGCAACCGCCCTCCTCCAGGACGACCTCGCCGGCGTCGAAGTGACGCAGCGGCTGTTGCTGGAGGGATTCAAGCCATTCACTCATCGGGTGGTGCCACTGTGGCAGTTCATGGCGTAGGGGAAAGCAAAATTGGTGCCCAGGAGGCAGTCCATTCGGCACCGGCTTTCCGATGCAACCGGGTCTGATCGGAATGCCACGGGATTAAGACGGCTCTTCGGTCCAAACGGGTGTTTCGAGCGAAATAGATGCCGCAGGCATCACAGCTATTAGCCGGTGGTTGAGGAGCGTAGCGACGACACCACCGGATCAAATGGAAAAGAAACCGAGCA
>JAEUHH010000076.1 GCA_016795505.1 Verrucomicrobiales bacterium
CTGGCATCCCTCCGGGATGCTCGACATGCGGGTGGATGGACCGGTGGTATCGCTGCGCTCAACCACCGGCTAATGGCTGTGATGCCTCCGGCATCCAATCGGCAGGGCAATCGACCCGACTCCCTTAATCCCGTGCCATTCCGATCAGACCCTCTTTCATCGGAGATCGAACCGGGTCTGATCGGAGCCGTCCCGCCGCGGCGCTTGCGTGGCGAAGGGCTTGGGGCGACGATAGGCCTCCGGCCATTGATGAAGCCGGCTTTTCCCTCCCGCGATGCGCCTGCTGCGACGGATAGTTCTCGGATTGGTACTGGTGCTGATCGCTGCCGCGATCTGGGCGGGCATCTACGCGCAGAAGCGGGGCTTCTCCCGAACCTGGCGGGAACTGGTCGAGGCGGAATTCGCCAGCCGTGGCTACTACGTGGACATCGGCCGGCTCACGCTGGGGCCGTTCCAGGGGCTGGTGGCCGAGGATGTGCGCTTTTTCAATGATCCGCAACGCCGCCGGGAACTGGCCTTTGTCGACAATGTGCTGCTCGACCTGGACCTGACCGATGTGCTGAACCGGGATCTGGCGATCAACACGCTCGACGTGAAGGACGCCAAGGTGACGCTCCCGGTGACGCCGGGCCGGCGGGACAGTGAACTGCTGGTGGTGGACCGCTTCTCGGCGCGCATCGTGATGACGGAGAACCAGATCGAGGTGGTCCGCGCCCAGGCGGCGGTCGCAGGGGTGCAACTGTCGATGAAGGGCTCGCTCTACCGCCCACCCCGCCACGCCGCCAAGCCGGCGGCGGTCGCCACGGAGGAGGAGCTGGCCGAGCAACGCACCCGGCTGCTGGAGATCCGCCGCAGCCTGGCCCGGGTGCAGCAGGTGGTGCGGGAAATCGAGCAATTCAGCTTTGCGCCGGATCATCCGCCGCGTCTGGAGCTGACATTCTCCGGTGATCTGGCGGATCTGCCGCAGGTCCGGGTGGAGGCGCGTCTGTCTGCGGAGCAGTTCCGACGCGGAACCTATGGGATCGAGTCGCTCCAGGCCGGCTTTTCCTACGCCGGAGCGACCGGCATCGCCCTGCTGCGGGATCTGCACCTGCGCGACCGGGTCGGCGCGCTGCGGGTGGAGGCGGAATGGTCGCCCACGGAGGAGACGGTCGATTTCGACCTGGAATCGACGTCCGACCTGCCATCGATGCTGGCCGCGCTGCATCCGTCGCCGAAATTGGGCGAGGTCGTGTTTTTCTCTCCGCCCCATGTGGAGGCCGAAGGCACCGTCTATCTGGGTGGCATGAAGCGCTTTCTGACTCCGCCCGAGGGGGAGAGCCGGTGGCAGTATCTCCCGGTGCGGGCGATGGGTTCGGTGACGAGCGAGCGCTTCGGCAGCCGGGGCGCGGTCTTCGACGGGATGGAGGCGCAGTTCGCGATCGACGGGCGGCGCTACTACCTGCGGAATCTGCGACTCGATCACAAATCGGGAGTGATGTTCGCGCATTTCATGTTCGATCCGTCGCTGACGGCGGAGCGGTTGCGTTTCCAGACCGAGATCAAGCTGGATCCGAAGCTGCTCGGCCCCTTTCTGACCACGGAGGAGGCGCGGCATTTCATCGCCAACTGGCAGTTTGGCCCGGAATCCACTGTCTATCTCGCGGCGCTGGGCCAGGGCCCGTCGGCAGACCCGGGCACGTGGAAAATGACGGGGGCGGCCGATTTGCGGCGATTCCGGCTCAATAATGTGGCCTTCGATCATCTCGAGTCGAATTACGAGGCCGAGGCCGGGGTCCACCGTTTCCTCGATCTCACGGTGAGGCGGCCGGAGGGCTCGCTGACGGCGGAAAGCCTGAGCCACCAGTCGGCCACACGCCTGTGGGAGGCGACCGGCCTGCGCTCCACGCTGGATCTGCCCTCGCTGGTCAAGGCGGTGGCGCCACAGTGGCAGGAGCCGACGCGGCGCTATCAGTTTGCCCAACCGCCGGAGCTGACGCTGGCGGGCCGGATCGATCCGGCTGGTCAGGGGGGCGGACACGCGTTCGAACTGGGCTTTTCCAGCAGTCAGGGAGCGACTTTTGACTTCCTGGGCCGCCCGCTGCCGCTGTTTTCCCCGGGCGGACGGCTGAAGGTGCAGGGCGACCGCTGGGTGCTCGAGGAAATGAAGGCCGGGGTCTTCGGCGGGCAACTGACGGCCCGGATCGAAGCCGACTCACTCGCGGCGGGCGCCGGCTATCGGGCGGAGATCGCGGCCACCACGGTGGATTTCGACCAACTGCTCCACCTCTACGGCAACACGGTGCGCAACGGTGGCGGCACCTGGACCGGGTCGGTGAAGGTGGCGGGAAAACTGAATGATCCCCGCTCGGTCACCGGCGGGGGGCAGGTCTCGCTGCAAAACGGCGATCTGCTGGCCATCCCGCTGCTGGCCCCGGCTCTGGAGCCGCTGGTGAAGGCGGCAGGGATCGTCACCGAACCTGCCGACGACCTGGCCGACCGCAGCGGCCAGGGGGCGAGTGCCACGGTGCGGCTGGCAGGTGGCACGGTGACGGCGGAGGACCTCCAGATAGCCACGGAGCGTTTCGATCTGACCGGACGGCTGTCGCTGGACCGCATCGCGCGGACTTTTTCCTGTGAACTCGACCCTGGCATCCTGCCCGGTCTGACCCTGCGCGGCGACGGCCCGACCGATGCCCCCCGGTGGCGCCTGCTACCCGCCGGGAGCCGGTGACCGCGGGAGATGCTGCCGCTTTACTTTCCCCCGGTGTCCACGTAGTTTCCGCGCTCCCCGGCCGGGACTGACCGGCGGGTGAGACTCTCCCCTCCCCACTGCCACATGTCGACTGCCCTGACCCGCAACTTCTCGATCATCGCCCACATCGATCACGGGAAGACCACGCTCTCCGACCGGCTGCTGGAGGCGACCCAGACCATCACGGACCGGCAACGGCAGGACCAGTTGCTCGACTCGATGGACCTCGAGCGGGAGCGCGGCATCACCATCAAGTCGCATCCGGTGACGATGAGCTACAAGGCCCGGGACGGAAAGACCTACCAGCTCAACCTGCTCGACACGCCCGGTCACGTGGACTTTTCCTACGAGGTCAGCCGCAGCCTGGCCGCCTGCGAAGGCGCCCTGCTGCTGATCGACGCGGCCCAGGGGGTGGAGGCGCAGACGATGGCGAATGTCCACCTGGCTCACCAGCAGAACCTGACCGTCATCCCGGTGATCAATAAAATCGACCTGCCCGCGGCCGACATCCCGGCGGTGAAAAAGCAGCTCGAGGACATCATCGCGATCCCCGGCGAGGAAGCCATCCCCGCCAGCGCCAAGATGGGCATCGGCATCTCGGATATCCTCGAAGCCATCGTGGAGCGCATCCCGCCCCCAGCGGAGCCCATCGACGACCGCCTGCGGGCGCTGGTGTTCGACTCGGTCTTCGACACCTACCGCGGCGTGGTGAGCTACGTCCGGGTCATTTCGGGCGAGATCAGGCGCGGCACGGCGATCGAGATGTTCAGCACGGGGAAACGCTACGAAGTCAAGGAGACCGGCGTTTTCACCCCGAAACAGACCCCGCGCGACCGCCTCGTCACCGGGGATGTGGGCTACCTCATCGCAAACATGAAATCGTCGTCCGAAGTGAAGATCGGCGACACCATCACCGATGCCCAGCGCCCCTGCTCGGAGGCGCTGCCGGGCTTCAAGGAGATCCAGCCGATGGTTTTCGCGGGGATCTACCCGGTGAGTTCGGATGATTTCGAACAACTCAAGGTCGCCATGGGCAAGCTGCAGATCAACGACGCGGCTTTCACCTTCCAGGCGGAAAGCTCGGCCGCACTCGGCTTTGGCTTCCGCTGTGGTTTCCTCGGGCTGCTCCACATGGAGATCGTGCAGGAGCGTCTGCGCCGGGAATTCGACATGGACGTGATCTCGACCTACCCGGGCGTCATCTACCATGTGAAAAAGACCGATGGCGAGCAGATCGAGGTGGACAACCCCAGCTACCTGCCCGAGCCCCAGGTGATCGAGGAGATTCAGGAGCCGATCGTCCGGGTCTTCATCATGGTGCCCAACGAAAACATCGGCGACATGATGCAACTCGTGGCCGACAAGCGAGGCGAGTTGGAAAACACTGAAACGCTCGACACCACCCGCGTGCTGCTGACCGCCATCCTGCCGCTCAACGAGATCCTGGTCGATTTCAACGACAAGCTGAAGAGCGTGACCCGCGGCTACGGCAGCATGGACTACGAGCATGCCGGCTACCGCCCCGCCAAGCTGGTGAAGATGGAAATGATGATCAGCGGCGAGCCCGTCGACGCCTTTTCCACCATCGTCCATCGCGACAAGGCCGAATCCCGCGGCCGCGAACTGGCTGCCAAGCTGAAGGAGGTCATCCCCCAGCAGATGTTCGTGGTCGCGATCCAGGCCGCCATCGGTGGCAAGATCATCGCCCGCGAATCGATCAGCGCAATGCGCAAAAACGTGACCGCCAAATGCTATGGCGGCGACATCACCCGGAAACGGAAGCTGCTGGAGAAGCAGAAGGAGGGCAAGAAGCGGATGAAAGCCATCGGCAAGGTCAACATCCCGCAGGAAGCCTTCATCCAAGTGCTCAAGACCAGCAACTGACGCCCACCGCCCCTCCCCTGCTCTCCCGCTCTGATGGCAATCGACACCAAATCCGCCGCTTCCGAAGGTCCCGCCACCGCGAAGCACCTCAAGGAAGCGAAGCTGCTCCTCAAGGGCGTGGCGAAATTCCTCCGCTACAACGACGACCTCATCTCCGACGAGAACAAGTCGCGGATCGCCGCCCACGAAGCCGATTTCCGCGCCGCCATGGCGAAGCCCGGTGTGCCGGTGAAGGAACTGGAGGATCTCGCCGGGCTCCTCACCAAGGCCTGTGAAAAATCGGTGCCCGGCTACAAGGCCTCGGCCATCCGGGAAAACATCGAGATTATCTTCGTCGCCGTCGTCATCGCCATGGGTATCCGGGCCTACTTTGCCCAGCCGTTCAAGATTCCCACCGGGTCGATGCAGCCCACCCTGAACGGGGTGATCGGCCACCCGCACGACAGCATCAACTCCGGTCACGACTACGCGATCACCGAGGAGAATCCCGGCATCCTGCGCCGCGTGTGGGAAAAGGTCTGGTATGGCCGGAGCTGGGTCGAGATCGTCGCCGAGCAGGATGACGTGGTGCTGCTCCGTCCGGGATCGGGCTACGAGGAGCGGACCCGCTTCAAGTTCTTCACCTACACACGCATCCCGATGCAGAGCGGCAAGGCCTACAGCGTGCCGGGCACCATCGCCAAGGTGCAGGACCTCATCCAACCGCGATTGTTTCTCAATCCTGTGGTCAGAAAGGGAGACCTCATCGCAAAGGGCTTTGTCGACACCGGCGACCAGGTCATCGTCGACAAGTTTTCCTACCACTGGATCCGGCCGCAACGGGATGATGTCTTCGTGTTCACCACCAACGACATTCCCTACATCCAGGCAGGCATCGACCCGCGGATGGGCTCGCAGCACTACATCAAGCGCCTCACCGGCACGCCGGGCGATCACCTCCAGGTGAAGGGCGGCAAGCTCTACATCAATGGCGAAGTCGCCTCCGAGCCGGGCATCCAGAAGGTCATGTCGGGTGAGAACGGCTACCGCGGCTACTCCAACCAGGGCGTCCACCTCGACGTCAAGCTGGGCGACAAACAGTATTTCGCGATGGGCGACAACAGCTACAACAGCTCCGACAGCCGCACCTGGGGACAGGTGCCCGAGCAAAACATCGTCGGCAGGGCCATTTTCGTCTATCTGCCCTTCGGTCACCATTTCGGACCGATCCGCTGACCCGCCGGCTCCGGCCAGCCAGCCCCGCCGCCGCCATGGCCCTCACCGACGCGCCCGCTCCCGCCGAGGCGATCGTCCGCGCCGCCGGGTCGAACCTCGCCTTTGCCCTCGCCGTGCTGCCACGGTCAATCCGCCGGGACATGCGGGTCTTCTACGCCTTCTGCCGGATCGTTGACGACATCGTCGATGATGAAGCCGCGCCGATCGGCGACCGGAGGGCGGCCCTGGATCGCTGGCGCGCCTTGATCGCCGGCTCCGGCACTCCCCGCCCGGGCTTGGAGGCCGAAATGACCGAGCTGTGCACCCGCCGCCGCCTGCCCGTCGCCACGGTGACCGAGATCGTCGATGGCGTGGCCATGGATCTCGACCGCGACCGCTACGAGACCTACCCGGAGCTACTCACCTACTGCCACGGCGTCGCCAGCGCGGTCGGCCTGGTCAGCATCGAGATTTTCGGCTATCGCCAGCCCGCCACCCGCGACTATGCCACGCGGTTGGGCTATGCTCTGCAACTGACCAACATCATCCGTGACGTGGCCGAGGACGCCGCCCGCGGCCGCATCTACCTGCCCCGGGAGGATCTCGCCCGCTTTGACCTGACTGACGACGACATCCTCTCGCGGCGCCACGCCGACCGGGTCGCGCGACTGCTCGCCTTCGAGGCAGACCGCGCCACCGAGCACTATGCCGCGGCCGTCTCCGCCCTCGATGCCATCGACCGGCCCGCGATGCGATCGGCCGAACTCATGCGCGTCATTTACTCCCGCCTCCTCGACCGGATGCGCGCCGACGGCTTCCGCGTTTTTGACCGGCGCTACCGCCTCGGCAAGCTGGAAAAGCTCGCCTGCCTCACCCGTGCCCTGGCACCGATCTGATCTTGCCACGCGGGACGAACTGGGCGAAAACTCCGCTCGCCCATGACCCTCCCCGCTCCCCGCCTCGCCCTGTGCCTGCTGGCACTCGCCCTGCCCGGTATCTCCGTCGCCGAACCCCCGGAATGGTCCGGCAATCCCGATGCCACCCTCGTCATCAAGACCCTGCCCGGCATGATGCGCTACGATCTCGGCGAACTGACCGCTGCGCCCGGCGCCCGCGTGAAGCTCACCCTCGAGAATCCCGACGATCTCCAGCACAATCTCGTCCTGCTCAAAGCCGACCCCCAGGACAAGGACGGGCAGAAATTCGCCCAGGACACCTGGCTTCTCGGCGAAAAGGTCATCGCCACCGGCTGGGTGCCGCGCGACCACCCGCGCATCCTCGCCGCTTCCGCCCTCCTCAATCCCGCCGCTTCGGAGACACTCTATTTCGTGGCGCCGGACGAGCCCGGCGACTACCCCTATGTCTGCACCGTGCCCGGGCACTCACTGCTCATGCGCGGCATCCTCCAGGTCCGCAAACCGGGAAAGGTGCTCACCGACCTCACCTACGCCATTTATCGCGGCGACTGGAACAAGCTGCCTGACTTTTCGACCCTCCAACCTGTCGAGACCGGCAAACTCCCCGACGGCCGCATCGACATCGGTGTCGCCAAAAAATTCCCCGGCGGCTTCGGCATCGTCTTCGAGGGCAAACTCACCGCCACGGAGGCGGAGGACTACCATTTCTTCCTCGCCTCGGACGACGGCTCCCGGATCATCGTCAACGGCGAGGGCATCGTCGATGTCGACGGCATCCATCCCATGGGCGACCCCAAGGAGGGGAAGGAAAAGCTGACCGAAGGCACCCACAGCCTCCGCGTCCTCTATTTTGAAAAGAGCGGCAACCGCGGTCTCTCCGTCGGCTTGCGGACCAAGAGCCTCGGCTGGCAGGACCTGTCCGTCGAGCCCTCCAGCCGCCGGGCCACCAAGGCACCGCCCACACCAATTCTCCTCACCCCGAAAAATGGCGAAGCCATCACCCACCGCGCCTTCCTGCCCGGCGTGAATCCCCGCGGCATCGCCGTCGGCTATCCCGGTGGCGTGAATCTGGCCTGGGACGCCGACGCGCTGAGCCTCGCCCTCATCTGGCGCGGCGGCTTCCTCAACGTCGCCTCCCACTGGGAGGGCCGCGGTTCAGGCAGCCAGCTTTCCGGTTATGACCAGGTGAAGACGGGCCACGGGCTCCCCATGCAGCAGTTGAAAAGCCTCGACGAGCCCTGGGTTCCCACCTCCACCGCCACCATCAAATACGAACGGGACAAGGACAATCCCGAGAAGGACATGACCTTCCATGTTCGGCATCCCGACTATCAGTTCCTCGGTTACCGGCTCGACCCGAAAAACCGCTTCCCCACCTTCCGCTACCGCTATCGCGACGCCGAGGTCTCCGAGCGATTCGGCCCCGACTCGATCGACGGCCGCGAAGCCCTCGTCCGGACCATCACCGTGACCGGCTCCGTGCCCGCGGACACCTGGTTCCGCCTCGCCGACACCGGATCACTCGAAAAGAACGAAGCCGGCTGGCATCCCGTCGATTCAAAACTCTGGCTCAAGGTGGAAGGCGCCGAGCCCGTCGTCCGCAGCGTCGACGGCAAGAAGGAACTCCTCGTCCCCATCGAGGCCGCCGCCCCGGAGAAGCGCCTCACCGTCACCTACTGGTGGCAGACCGAGATCGGCGGCCGGGTGAAGTGAACCGCGCCATCCGCTTCCAATACCCAATCCACTGAGACTCCTTTCCATGAAAACGATCGTTCGCCTTGCCCTACTCACCGCCGTGCTGTCCGGCTCCGCTGCCGCCCAGCAGGCTCCCGGCGCATCGAAAGAGGCCGACTACTACACCATCACCACCTTCGAGGCCCCCGCCCCCGATGTCGCGCTCGAGGGAGGCGCCATCGCCCTGCTGCCCGATCGGAAGATCGCCGTCTGCACCCGCCGCGGACAGATCTGGGTGGTGGAGAACGCCTTCGAGCATCCCGCCAAACCGGCGAAGTGGACTCTCTTCGCCGAGTACCTCCACGAGACCCTCGGCCTCGCCTGGCGCGACGGCTGGCTCTACGCCGTGCAGCGCCCCGAGGTCACGCGGATGAAGGACGAGAACGGCGACGGCCGCGCAGATGTTTTTGAAACCGTCTCCGATGCCTGGGGCATCAAGGGCGACTACCACGAGTACAACTTCGGCTCCAGTTTCGACCCGCAGGGCAATCTCTACACCGTGCATTGCCTGACCGGCTCCTTCACCTCCGAGGCCCTCTACCGCGGCTGGGTGCTCAAGATCTCCGCCGACGGCAAAATGACGCCCTTCGCCTGCGGCGTCCGTTCCCCCGGCGGCATCGGCTTCAATGCGGCCGGCGATCTCTTCTACACCGATAACCAGGGTGCTTGGAATGGCTCCAGTTCGCTCAAATGGATCAAGCCGGGCTCGTTCCAGGGCAATCCCAACGGCAATATCTGGTTCGACTACGCCGGCGGTGCGATCGGCGACCGGCCGAAAAACCCGCCCCTCACCGAGCAGGGCAGCCGCACCGTGATCGAGCGCGACAACATCGCCACCTACATCCCGCCGGCCGTCGTGCTCCCGCATGGCAAAGTGGGCAACTCCCCCACCGGCATCGTGCCCGACCTGTCGGGCGGAAAGTTCGGCCCCTTCGCCGGACAGACCTTCGTCGGCGAGCAGACCCACTCGAAGATCCACCGCGTCTTCCTCGAAAAAGTTAACGGGATCTACCAGGGCGCCATGTTTCCCTTCCGCGAGGGCTTCGACTCGGGCAACATCGGCCTGCTCCTCACCGACGACGGCGTGATGTTCACCAGCGGCTCCAATCGCGGCTGGGGCGCCCGGGGCACGCGGAACTGGAACTTCGAGCGGGTGAACTGGACCGGCAAGGTGTCCTTCGAGATCCACGAGATGCGCGCCCGACCCGATGGCTTCGAGCTGACCTTCACCGAGCCGATCGACCCGGCTTCGGCCACCGCTGCCGCCTTCACGATGGACGCCTACACCTACATCTACCAGAAAGCCTACGGCAGTCCCGAGGTGGATCAGGTCAAGCCGAAGCTCACCGTGCCGTCCGTCGCCCCCGATGGCAAATCCCTGCGCCTCACGGTGGAGCCGATGACCAAAGGACATGTCCACGAGCTTCGCCTCGCCGGCCTGAAGTCCGCCGCCGGCCTTCCGCTGCTGCATGACGTGGCCTACTACACGCTCAACGAGATCCCGGCCAAGTAAGCCGTTGAGCGTTTCTGATCCGACCCGGTCGCGGAATCAAGGCGATGGGTCGGTTGTCCAGAGGATCGGAAGCCGGAGGCATTACAGCCATTAGCCGGAGGTTGAGCGCAGCGACACCACCGGTCCATCCGCACGCATTCCGGGCATCCCGGAGGGATGCAAGCCGGTTGCCATTCCGCCCGCAGCCTCGCACTCTGGCATCCCTCCGGGATGCTCGGTTTCCTTTCCCATTCTATCCGGTGGTGTCGTCGCTGCGCTCCTCAACCACCGGCTAACGGCTGTGATGCCTGCGGCATCTTCTTGCTTTGAAACGCCCATTCGCGCCGACGAACCGTCTGAATCCCTTGCCTCTCCGATCAGACCCTGTTGCCTCTCCGATCAGACCCTGTTGCCTCTCCGATCAGACCCTGTTTGATCGTTCCAAACGACCGCCCGATTTTGTAATCGCCGGTCTTCCGGGATTCGCTACCATGGGCTCCGTCATGGATTCGTTCCCGTTGCCCTTCCTGCTCTTCGGAGGCTTCCTCGCCCTGGTTATCATCCTGGGCATCCACGGGCATTTGCAGGAAAAGAAGCGCCGGGAGGAACTGGCGCGCTTTGCCCTGGCCCGCCAGTGGACCTTCGACCCGGATCGCGTGAGTGGCTACGACGCGCATTACCTGGAGTTCGATTTCCTCGACCGCGGCAGCAACCGCTACGCGCACAACATCCTCGCCGGCACGCACAACGGCTACTCGTTGACCGCCTTCGATTACCACTACGAGACCCATTCGACCGATTCGAAGGGCAGGCGCCGGACGCATCACCACCGCTTCTCGGTGGCGATCCTGGAGGCACATTTCGACCTGCGTCCTCTGGTGATCCGGCCGGAGGGCCTTTTTGACAAACTCTCGGCCGCCTTTGGCTGGGATGACATCGACTTCGAGAGCGCGGAGTTCAGCAGACGCTACCATGTCAGCTCACCGGACCGCCGGTGGGCCTACGATATCATCCACCAGCGCACCATGGAACTCCTGCTCGGCGCGCCGGCGTATGAGTTTCATTTCTCCGGCCGTCGCCTCGCCGTGAGGAGTGCGGGACGCTGGGAGCCGTGGGAGTTTGGCAAATCCATCGATCTCGGCGTGGCGGTGCTGGATGGCATCCCCGAGTTTGCGCGCCAGCCGGCGTGAACGATCATCGCGACACAGCCACCCCTCCCCTTTCTCCCCGCCATGGACAGCAACCCGCTTCTCTTCCTCGCCCTCTTCGGTGGCATCGGCCTGCTGGGCCTGCTCTGGGTCATCGGCACCTTCAACGGCTTTGTCCGGCTGCGGAATCACTGCCGCGAGTCGTGGTCGGACATCGATACGGAGCTGAAGCGCCGCCACGACCTGATCCCGAACCTGGTCTCGACGGTGAAAGCCTACGCCGCACACGAGCGCGACACGCTGGAGCGCGTCATCGCCGCCCGCGACCGCGCCGGTCTGGCCCATACATCAGTGCGGGAGCAGGCCCGCGACGAGGACGCCCTGAACCGCGAGGTCGGTCACCTCTTCGCCGTGGCCGAAGGCTATCCGGACCTGAAAGCCGACGCGAACTTCCTCCATCTCCAGCGGGAATTGGTCAACACCGAGGACCGCATCCAGGCGGCGAGGCGATTTTACAACGCCAACGTCCGGGACTTGAACAATCGTATCGAGATGTTTCCATCCAGCATGATTGCCGGCCTGATGCACGTGACCCCATGGGACTATTTCGAGATTTCCGACCTTGCGGTGCGGGAGACGCCCTCCGTCTCGCTGTGATCGGCGCATGAAAGTCGACACGCTCATCGTCGGCCAGGGGCTGGCCGGATCGCTGCTGGCTTGGGAGCTGATCTCACGGGGGCAGCGCGTCCTCGCGGTCGATCGCGACGAGCCGGTGACCTCATCAAAGATCGCCGCCGGCATCGTGACACCCATCACGGGCCAGCGGCTCGTGCCGACGTGGCGGCTGGATGAGTTTTGGCGTTATGCCATCGCCGCCTACCGGCGGGTGGAGATCGAGACGGGTGAGTGGCTTTTCCATCCCGTGCCGATCGCGCGCCTCCTCGCCGGCGGGACAGAGAAGCAGCGCTGGCAGCGACGCCTCGCCGAGAATGGCGGCAAACACCCGCGGGGTGCCCTGCCACTGACCATCGACGAGTCGATTTTCCGCGCCGGGGACGGTGGTTTCGAGATGCCGGGTGCCGGCTGGCTCGACGTGCCACGCTTCCTCGAAGCCACCCGCCAGCGCCTCCTGATGCGAAGCGGCTGGGTGGCGGCGGAGTTCGACGCGGACGAACTCGAGGTGATGCCCGGCGGGGTCCGGTGGCGGGGTGTCGCGGCCGAGCGGGTGATTTTTTGCCAGGGTTGGGAGGGCAACCGGAACCGCTTTTTTGACTGGGTGCCTTTCCGGAATGCCAAGGGCCACATACTCGACCTGTTGTGCCCCGGCGCGGCAATGGAGACCCGGATCGTGAACCGGGCCGGCTGGCTCTTGCCTCTGGGCGAAGGCCGGTTCCGCGCCGGCGCCACCTACGAGTGGCAGTTCGAGCCCGAGAATGCCACCCTCGCCACGGTGGCGGGCTGTCTGGAGGTGGAGTCGAAGCTGACCAACCTGCTGCGCGTGCCCTGGACGGTCGTCGGCCAGCAGGCGGCGGTGCGACCCGTGATCCGCGAGAGCCGCGCGCTGATCGGCCTGCATCCGGCGCCGGATCTGTGGGGACGGGTCGGCTTTTTCAACGGACTCGGCTCGAAAGGCGTGCTGAACGGTCCCTTTTTCGCCCGCCAGTTCGCCTCCCACCTCGTCGAGGACACCCCCATCGAGGAGGCGGTCGATCTGCGGCGCAATTTTTGATGCCATGATGCCGCCTTCGCCGCTACCCAACCGGCTTCCCCGCGCGACAGAACTCGCCCACGGGCTCATCGCGACCCGCCTCGGCCCGGGCGCGATCGCCATCGATGCCACGGCGGGAAATGGTCACGACACGGTGTTTTTGGCCGACCGGGTGGGACCGGATGGCCGGGTGCATGCCTTTGACATCCAGGCGGCGGCGATCACAGTCACCCGCCAGCGCTGCGAGTCGGCCGGCGTCGCGGATCGGGTGCGACTCTGGCAGGCGTGCCATTCGCTGCTGGGTGAAGAGCTCCGCCAAGCGGGCGAAGCCACCGAGTCGGCGGGAGCCATCATGTTCAATCTTGGTTACCTGCCCGGGAGCGACAAAAGCTGCCTGACGCGAGCCGACACCACCCTCGCCGCCCTGCGCAAGGCCCTCGACTGGCTCGCGCCCGGCGGACTGCTCACCGTGGTGGCCTATCCGGGGCATGCCGGGGGCGACGAGGAGACCGCCGCCGTGGAGACGTGGTCCGCTGGTCTCGATCAGGCGGCTTTTGCTGTCGCCACCTACCGCTTTCTCAATCAAACCAACCCGCCGCCGCGCCTCGTCGCCGTGGAACGGCGCTTGCCGGATCCCGCATCCCGGACTAAATAAGCGGCTCCGATATTTCCTCCCCTTTTCCCATGAAGATCCTCGTCACCGGCGGCGCCGGCTACATCGGCAGTGTCACCACCGAAGTCCTCATCCGGAGCGGCTACGAGGTGGTGGTGCTCGACAACCTGTTCCAGGGACACCGCGAAGCCGTTCACCCCGATGCCGCTTTCGTCGAAGTCGACCTCGCGGACAAAGCCGCGGTGGAAGCCGTGCTGAGAGATCACCGACCGCGGGGAATCATGCATTTCGCCTCAAAGACCCTCGTGGGCGAGTCGATGGAGCACCCCTTCCGCTATCTCGGGGAAAATGTGCGCAATGCCCTGAATCTGCTCGAAGCCGCCGTCGACCACGGGGTCGAGCGCTTCATTCTCTCCTCTACCGCCAACTTGTTCGACAAACCCGAGCGCATGCCGATCGCGGAGACCGAACGCATCGAGCCGGGCAGCCCCTACGGCGAATCGAAGTACCTCATCGAGCGCATCCTGCACTGGCTGCAGGTGACCAAGGGACTCCGCTATGCCGCACTCCGCTATTTCAATGCCGCCGGCGCCACCGCCGAGCGGGGCGAAGACCACAGCCCGGAGATGCACCTGATCCCCCTGGTCCTGCAGGTCGCACTGGGTCAGCGGCAGGCCATCCGCATTTTTGGCGATGACTATCCCACGCCCGATGGCACCTGCGTGCGCGACTACATCCACATCGCCGACCTCGCGCGGGCTCACATCCTCGCCTTCGAAGCCCTCGCCGACCGGCCCGTGCTGCGGTACAACCTGGGAAATGGCAACGGCTTCAGCGTGCGCGAAGTCATCGAGACCGCCCGGCGCATCACCGGCCACGAGATCCCCGCCATCGTCGATCCGAGACGCCCCGGCGACCCGGCCACTCTGGTCGCCGACAGCACCGGGATTCGCCGGGATCTGGGCTGGGAACCCGCCTACCCGACCCTCGAGTCGATCGTTCAGAGCGCATGGGACTGGCACCGCCGCCACCCGAACGGCTACGCGGGCTGACCGAACGGCGGCCAGCCGCCTCCGCCCGTCACGCCGTCACCAGGCGGCGTGGTTTTTCGGCGAATGGCCCTCTTCGCTGCAACTCATGTAGAGTTCCCCGACCTGCGGGAGGATATTTCCACGAAACGTGTAGACTCCATTGGCCGGGCAACGGGGCTCGATGGGAATGAACTTGTCGGAGCCGAAAATCTCGCCCTTCAGATTGTCCACCGCATTTCCCGGCACCAGTTGGTGAAGATTGCCGTAGGCCCGCACCGCCTTTTGGACGGAAGCCAGATTCTGCAGGCACACCGCCCGGTCGGCGCCCTTCAGATAGGCCTGGGTGCCGATGAACAGGATGCCAACGAGCGAAAGCAACACTGCCAGCACCAGGGTCACCTCAACCAGAGTGTACCCGAAGTGCCGGTGCAGATAGGAGGACGACCGGAAACGCAACATGGTAGGGTAACAAAGCATAAAAACCGTAATTTCTATAATTAAATTTCGAAAAATGCCGCATTTTTTGCCATCCTACGGTTCTGCTGGCGCGAGCCCCGCTTCAGTGGCGCCCGACCGGATCTTGATCGATAGTGCCGTTTCCTCCACTCAAACCGCCTCCCGGCTTTTTCCCTTTGCCCATGTCCGCCACCGAGCCCCAGCGCCTCTTTTTCGACAGCCACATGCACACGCCCCTCTGCAAACACGCCGAGGGACATCCGGCGGAGTATGCCGAGCAGGGATGGCGGGCGGGTTTGGCCGGCATTGTGATGACCTGCCACAGCCCCATGCCCGACGGCTTTTCCCATCGCGTCCGCATGGACCCGTCGGAGTTCGACGACTATGTGGCGCTCGTCGCCGAGGGGGCCGACGAGGCACCGGAGGGCTTCACGGTGCGGCTTGGCCTCGAGAGCGATTTTTTTCCCGGCATGGAGGAGTGGCTGTCGGAGCTGCACCGCCGCGCCGAATTTCACTACATCCTCGGTAGCGTCCACTGGCATATCCCCGAATACCTCGACGCCTTCTGGACCGGCGACACCCTGGCTTTCCGCCGCCAATATTTCTGGCACCTGGCCGAGTCTGCGGAATCCGGCCTCTTCGACTGCCTTTCCCACCCCGACCTGATCAAGAATGCCGTCGCCGAGGAGTGGGACTTCGCCCAGGTCCGCCCCATCGTGGCCGAGACCCTCGACCGGATCGCCCGCACCGGCGTGGCCATGGAGCTGAACACGTCCGGCCTCTACAAGGCCACTCCCGAGATGAATCCCGGCCCGGAGATGCTCCGCATGATCGCCGAGCGTGACATACCCATCGTCCTCGGCTCCGACTCGCACGTGCCGGGTCGCGTCGGCGACCAGTTCCCCGTCGCCCTGGACATCCTCGAAGAAGCGGGATTCACCACCGTCTCCCTTTTCGAGCACCGCCGCCGCCGCGACCTGCCCATCGCCCTCGTTCGCGAAAGCCTGCTCGCCCACGCGCTCCAGCCGGCTTGAAGAAAAGCGGCCGCCTCACAGCTTCACCGACCGCGTCGCCATAAACAGCGGCATCCAGCGGTGCAGCGCGCTCGACTCCTCGTCCCAGCCATCCTCATAGAGTCCCGTGATCGCCAGGCCGGCATCGCACTGCCCACCGAGCTGATCCTCCAGACTGTGGCTGAACTCCAGCGTCAACTCGGCGTCCAGTTGTTCCTCCAGCATTTCCCCGTCCATGTCCTTGATGTCCGAGTAGGGCAGCGGATGGATCACTCTCAGCTCACCGGTCTCCTCGGCCAGCCGGTGATCGAACAGGAAAAAGCACGGATTCATCACCCCCGTCAGCAACCGGCCTCCCGGACGGAGCACGCGGGCGCACTCCCGCCAGATCGGCCGCACTGCCTCGGCAAAGACATTCGACACCGGATTGAAAATCAGGTCGAACGACCCGTCGGCAAAGCGACCCAGATTCGCCATGTCGCCCTGCTCCACGGACACACTCAGCCCGTGTCGCGCCGCGGTATCGAGATCCTTTTCCAACTGGATGTCCGAGGCATCGAACGACGTCACCCGCGCACCAGCCGCCGCAAAGATCGGCACCTGCTGTCCGCCTCCCGACGCCAAAGCCAGCAAGTCGACGCCATCCAGCCGCGGCTGCGACGGGAACCAGTCCGCCGGAACCGCCCGGTTCGGCGTCAGCCTCACCTCCCAGTCTCCCGCCAGCGCCCGTTCGATCACCTCGTCGGGATACGGCGTGCTCCAGCGGCATCCCTCGGCCGATTGCAGGTTCCAGGCGTGGCGGTTGTAGTCGTGGATATTCATGGCGATGGCACCGATAGCCCGGCACCCGGTCGATTGCCATCGCCAACTGCCCAAGCGCCGCCGTCAGTCGCCCCGCAGCCGCTTCTGCAGGTCGTCTCCCGTATAGCCCGTGAGTTCCAGGTAGGCGCGTCCGACTTCGCCACCGGCCTCATCGAGCACGTCGCATGCCCCCTCCCAGTAAGCCACTCCACCCAGGCCGCCCGTCATCTCCTGCGCCTCCATCACCGGTCTCAGGGAAAAACGTCGTTCCTTGCCGCTGGTGGGATCGATGGAGCCGAAGCGCGGCCGGATCGGATAGCGCCCACCCGTCTCGGGGCTTTCCCAGATCCCTCCCGGCTCCCACTCGAATTCACCAGCATAGCGGTGCGCGACACGACCGTCCGTTTCGATCCAAGCCAGTGTCGAATGCTGGTCGGGCGAGCCATCCGGCTTTCTCAACACGTAAGCCATCAGTTCGCGCCCGTCGTCAAACTGCACGCTCACCCAGTCCCAGCCCACCTGTTCCCGGCCCAGTTGCGAGCTGGACACCTCGTGATCCATCCACAGGCTGCCCGTCACCTCCAGGTCGCGGCCATCGATCCGCAGCAGCCCCCTGGCCTTGAGACGCGGAAACGTCACATACAGGCTCACCGCCGCCGGTTCGTCGCCCTTGCGCGAGACGCCGTCGCGGCCGAAACGCACCGCTGGCTTCGCCGTCTCCAGGACCAGGTCCACGGCGGCCTCGCTTCTCACTCCCCCCATCAACCGCATCGAACCGTGATCCTCCAGACTGCCCAATCCACTCAGCCGCTTCAGCGACCAGTTGCCATTCCACAATTCCAGATCGCCCACCCGGGCCCCCGCATCCCACCCCTGCCGGTTCAGCCGTTCCTCGTGCAGAAATCGCCCGCCCGCCACGTCCGTCACTGCAAAATGGGCCAGATAGAGCTGGCTGTCGCCAAAGGCCGCATTCGCATCGTCTAACACGGGCCGCTGGGCCAATCGGAAAAAAATCGCCTGCATCCCGAAGCGACGCCCGCCCGCGAACAGGTGTCCCGTCAGATACCACCACTCGATCCGATGATCCGGATGGCTCCCATGAACCGCCGGAAACGCCAACTCCCCACCCGCCTGCGGAATCCGGAAGCCATCAGCGGTGCGCTCCGCACCTGCGAGGGGACGAAACGCGCAGGTAAGCCCGGCGGCGATCAGCGAGCGTCGGGTGAGTCGATGAGACAGGGTCATATCGTCGGTGCAACAGGGTTGGATCGGAGATCAAACAGGGTATCATCGGAAATCCGCCGGACTACTCACTCCGGTCGCCTTTCAGCCGCGCACTGCGCGCCCCGACCCACGCGGACACGGTGGCACTGGTGAGAAGGGTTATCAGGCTTAGCCCAATGAACAATCCGACCGGCACGCGATAATCGAGCGTCCAGCCGAAGCTCTGGCGATTGATCACCCGGATCAACAAATCGCCGAGGACGAGGCTCAGGATCAATCCCGCCACCAGCCCCATCGCCGCCAGCACGGCTCCCTCGACGGCCGCCGCCGAGGCGATCTGTCCGCGGGTGAAGCCGATGCTCTTCAGGGTCGCCAGCTCATCTCGTCTCTCCACCAGCAGGCTCGCCAGGGCCAGGCCCAGGCCGATCACCGCCACCGCCACGCCGATCGCCTCCAGGGAATAGGTGACGGCAAAGGTCTCGCGAAAAACCCGCAGGGCATCGGCCCGCAGCCGGGCATTCTCCCGGATCGATGCCGCCGGCAGAGCCACCTGCCAACGCGCCCGGACCACCTCGGCATTGACACCCGGTTTCAGATAAGCCGCCAAGTTCGAGACGCCATCATCACCAAACCACTCGGTCACCCGGTCCAGTTTCGTCAGCACCGTGCCGCCTTCGTCGCTGTAGTCCGCATAGACGCCGAGTATGGACAGAGTCTTTTCACCAGCCGGCGTCGGAACCGTGATCGCATCGCCGCGGCCCAGTCCGAAGCGGCGACTCATTGCCTCGTTGATCCACGCGGGCGGATCGGCACCGTCGGCGACAGCCCGGAGCGCCTGCGGCGTCCGCCCCGGTTCGGGAGCCTCGATCCAGCGCATCTGCATGACGCGAGCGGCATCCTCGTGATAGTCCGAGCCGGCCAGACGGATGGTCCGCCCGCCATACTCGACCGGCAGTCGGCGGATCGTATCGACTCCGGCCACATCGGAATCGGCTGCCAGCGATCGCCACACTGCCGCCGGCAGGACACTGCCAGCGCCCGCCTGATTCGCCGCCGCCGGAGCCACATACAGGTCGGCACGAAGCATCTGGCCGATCCAGCCGGTCAGCGTGCCTTCAAAACTGTGCACCAGCACGCCCATGCCGGCGGACATCCCGGTCGCCGCCACCAATCCCGCCACCGCCAGTCGGTGCCGACCGGTGGGACGGCGCAGTTGCGACCCCGCCACCACCAGCGAGGAATACCGGTCACCCATTCCGACCAGCCAACGGCTCAGGGGCCGAAAAAGCAAGCCCGCCATCATCGACAGCGCCGCCAGCCAGAGGAACGCCGATGCATAGCCAGCCACCGGCAGTCCGTCGCCCGCTCCGTTCCGCCACGGCGGCAACCAGGAGATCGCAAACGCCACCAAACCAACCACCACGCCCCACCCGGGTCTGGCCAGCCAAGCCAAGCCCCTCGCCCGCGATCCCGAGCGGAGCATCTGCGCCGGTGGAGTCTCAGCCGCATCCCGGGCCGGCAGCCAGCCCGCCGCCAGGCTGGCCAGAATTCCGAAGCCGAGGCCAAAAATCGCCTCTGTCGGATGCAGGGCGGCGGATCGCGTCGCCGTGTCATGATACAGACTGTTCACTGTCCTCGCCACGCCGCCGACGGTCACCTGAGCTGCCGCCCAGCCGATCCAGACGCCCAATCCGCCACCCAGGATTCCCAACACAGTGGATTCCAACAGCCACAGGCGCCGGATCGTCCCCGCTCCCACTCCGAGGGAACGCAGGATCGCCATCTCAGACCGGCGACGCACCACGGCGGCCTCCAAAGCCTGAAAAATCAGGTAAACGCCAACCAACAGGGCCAGGGTGGACAACACGGTGAGATTCAGCCGAAAGGCCCGGCTCATCTTGGCGACCGCTTCGCGCCGATCCTCCGGCGTCTCGACACGCCAGCCCTGATCCGACGCCGCAGAGGTGAGAATTCGTCGCGCCTCCCGGCGCCAGCGTTCCGCATCGATGCCATCGGCCACGCGGATCTCGAGGCGGCTCAGCTTTTCTGGCCGACCGACGAGTTGTTGCAGGCCTGGCAGATCCATGAGCAGCAGGTGCGGCGGCACCGCGGGCCTCAGCGGATCATTTCTCAGCACTCCCGCCACGCGAAGGGACACGCGGCGTTCGTTGATCGAGAGGTCGAACACGCTTCCCGCCGACAGACCGTGCCGCGAGGCCAAGTCGGGCGACACGAACGCCTGATCATCCCGGCCCAGCCCGACATCGCCAGAGACTTCCGGCACGGAATCGCCGGCAGCATTTCTCAACGCCACCAGATCGGCCCCCAACAGGCGCAAAGGCCCCGGCTCGGCCGCGTCGAGCGTCTGCGCCACTTCCACCGCTGTCGCCTCTACCACCGGCAGGATCGCGACCGGCAACGCGCCAAGCCGCTGCCTCACCTCCCGGGCCGACATTTCCGGCAGACTGTCGCCCGACACTGGGCGGATCAAAAAATCGCTCTCCCCGGTCAGGGATTCCGTGAATAGTGAGAAACCCGACACCGCGGCCCGGCTGGCCAGGCGGATGGATAAAAACACACCCACCCCATGCGCCAGGATGCCGACCAGCAACAAGGTCGAACCCAACCGACGTCGCCAATGCCGCCAGGTGGTCTGTCGCAACAGCAGCACCAGCCACCGCGCCTCTGCCGGACTGCCATTCATGCCTCGAAAGGTCCTTCGCACAGCCGGCCATCGCGCAGATGCAGGCTACGGGAGCAGATGCCGGCGGCATGCCGGCTGTGGGTGACCAGCAACAGGGCAAAGCCCAGTTCGTCACCCAGTCGGGCCAGCAATTCCAGGATCGCATCGCCGGTCGCGCTGTCGAGATTGCCGGTCGGCTCGTCGGCCAGCACGAGATCCGGTCCGGGTGCCAGCGCGCGCGCGATCGCCACCCGCTGCATCTCACCTCCGCTCAGTTCATCCGGCCAGGCATCCGCCCGGTGATCCACCCGCACCGCAGCGAGCAATTCCGCCACGCGACGCTCGCGATCGGCCCGATCCACACCCAGGAGTTGGAGGGGAAACGCCACATTCTCCGCCGCGGTCAGCGTCGGGAGCAGATGAAAAAACTGAAACACCGTCGTCACCGCCCGGCGCCGCAGGCGTGACAGCCCATCGCCATCGAGCCGGCTCAGGGATTGCCCGGCGACCGAGATATCCCCCGAGTCCGGCCGATCGATGCCGCCGATGCAGTTGAGCAGCGTACTCTTGCCCGCTCCGGAAGGCCCCATCAGCGCCACCCGTTCGCCCCGTCCGAGCGCAAAGGAGACCTCGTCCAGCACGCGGCGCGGGCCATACGATTTCGTCACCCGGTCGAGGCGCAGGGCCTCGCCGGGCGTCGGATAAGTTGGAAGGGAAGGATCGCCATTCACCGGCAGACATTACGCCGGCCGGGGCAACCATGTCTCACTTTTCCCCGAGAATCGCCGCAAACTGCGTCGCATCGAAGGCCTGCAGCGTCTCGGTGCGGACATTCCCTCCCTCCACCAGGGCGACGAGCCAGTGCAGGGCTTTTTCCTCCGAAGGAGCGGAGACGATCAGGACCCCGTCGTAGCCGCCGATGGTCCAGTATTGTCCGACGATCTTCACTCCCGCGGCTTCCGCGGCGTGATCGAAGGCGGCTGCACGATCGATCGATTTCTTGATCTCTTTTGCGCCTTTTTCAGTGAATCGGATGAGGCTGATGTAGGTGGCCATGAGTTTGGGTGGGTTTGGTTCAATGCCGCGACCGTGGGGACAGTAGTGCGCGTGCGTGGCACCATCCGCCCGCGCCAATGACCTCACTGTGCGCATTCTGGCCTTTCTTCTCCCTATCTTGAACCGCAAAGCCGTATGCCGCTTGACCTGCCGCACCGCGGGCACAACTTGGCAAAGGAAAGCCCTGTCCCACCCCATGAATCCCAGCATCATCCGTCACTCAATCACCCTGACCATCCTGGTCATCCTGTCCCTTTCCGGCGCGATCGCCGCCGAAGCGGAAGCGGCCGCCGCCACTGCGGCATCGTTCGACTGGCGGGCCTTTCTGGCGCCGTTTCACACCGTGACCCTGCATCTTCCGATCGGCTTCGTCACCATCGCCGTCATTCTGGAGGTCTATGCGCTCTTTCGCCCCAGCGAGGCGCTGCGCCGGGCACTCACGCTGATTCTCTGGGTCAGCGGCATCAGCGCCGTCGTCGTCACGCTGCTCGGGCTCTTCCGTGCCGCCGGCGGGGGCTATGAGGAGGAGATGCTGCGCCACCACGAGTTCTACGGCATCGCCGTCGCCTTCGCCACCATGCTCATCGCGCTCGTCCACGTCATCGCCTATCGACGGGGCGAGGTCCGCAGTCGCTTCATGGTCGGGATCTACCGACTCATGCTACTCGGTGACATGGTGCTGCTCACCATCGCCGGCCACGGTGGCGGGAATCTCACTCACGGTTCGAAATACCTCATCGAAGGCGCCCCGGAATGGGCCAAAAAATGGCTCGCCGAGCATCCGGAGGTGCAACCCGAAGCCACCACGCCCGGTGCCGCTTCCGACTCGCCCGGACAGGTCTATGCCTCGCGCATTCGCCCCATTTTCGAGAAAAAGTGTTACTCCTGCCACGGCCCGGAGAAACAGAAGGGCGACTACCGCATGGACACCGTGGAGGGGCTCTTCCAGGCCGGCGAAAGCGAGCTCGATCCCATCGTCGCCAACAAGCCGCTGGAAAGCTACCTCGTCGAACTCATCACCCTGCCCCGCGAGGACGACGCCGTCATGCCGCCCGACGGCAAGGAAGCCCTCACCGGCGACGAGATCCTCGCCGTGATGCAGTGGATCTGGGACGGCGCCAAGACCGAGTGACTGGCCAGACAGACCTTGATTTCTCGACTGGCGGCGGTAGGAAATGGCCCCGACCGCCATGCCCATCGAAGACCGCGACTGGTACGACACCCCGCTCTATTACGACATCGTCTTCGATGGCGGCACCCGCACCGAGGCCGGCTTCCTCGACGCCCTCCACCGCACCCATGGGCCGCCGCCCGGCCGTCGCACCACCCAGCCACGCCTGCTGGAGCCGGCCTGCGGCAGCGGACGCCTGCTCGCCGAGATGAGCCGGCGCGGCTGGGAGGTGGCCGGCTTCGATGCCAGCGAGGCCTCGCTAGACTTTGCCCGCCGCCGGCTGAGCCGCGCCCCCGTCCCGGCCCGCCTCTGGCGTGACCGCCTCGAGTCCTTTGCCGTGCCCAGCCGCGCCGGATTCGACCTGGCTCATTGCCTCGTCAGCACCTTCAAATACCTCGCCACCGAAGCAGACGCCCGCTCTCATCTCAGCCTCGTCGGTCAGGCCCTGCGGCCCGGTGGACTCTATGTCCTCGGCATTCACCTGACCGACTATACCCGCACCCGAACCGAGCACGAGCGCTGGGAGGGCTCGCGGCGAGGCACCCACGTCGTGTGCAATACCAGAACGTGGCCAGCCGATCCCAGCCGCCGCGTCGAGGAACTCCGCTGCCGCCTCCGCGTCACCGCCCAAGGCCGCACCCGGGAACAGGAAACCCGCTGGAGCTTCCGCACCTACGACGCCGCCCAGTTCCGTCGCACCCTTCGTGCCGCCCTCCCCGGCTTCGCCATCGTGGCCTGCCACGACTTCAATCACGACATCGACCTCACCCGCCGCTTCGACGATGAGTATTCCGACCTCGTGGTGGTGCTGAAGAAGCCGTAAGACGCGGCATCGGATCTGCTCCCTCTCCACAGCGGGAATGCCCCCTTTTTCCTCGCATCCTCGCCTCGCCAGTGCCATGGTTCGGCTTTCCCGATCTTCTCCTTTTCTTCATCGATCACACCCCCATGGCGAAACCCGCGATTCCCCGTTTTCTGGTCACCAGCCTCGTGGTGGGCTCGCTCCTCGGCACCGGGATCTACCTCACCGGACGCCAGCGCGACTGGGCCGCCTCCACCACCGGGGCCGCGGTTGGCGCCGGGAAGTCGGAGACTCCGCCACCGCCAAAGGCGACCAAGCCGGACCGTCCTGATGCCGACCTGTGGCTGACGTGGAAAGACAAGCCGATCCCGGAGATATTGGCCGCGCTCGCCCCGGCACCAACCGGTGACGCCGCAGCGGCGCAGCTATCTCTAGACCTCACCCCTCCGGCGGGAACGACGCCCGATCTCTTCCAGCCACGCTTCTCTCCGCGCCTCGACGCCGCTTTTCCCGCGGCCGAAAGCATCGCCGCGCTCGATGGGGCCTGGCTGTTTTCCGGGGAAAGCCAGCCACCCGCCTTGCGCACCCTCGAAGGCGGCGCCCTGGCCGATCGCACCGCCGCAGCCGGCCTCGCCGCCATCGTCGGTGGCCGGATGGTGTTGCCGGCTGATTTCGATCAGGATGGCGACACCGATTTGTTCATCGGCCGTGCCGGCGTGCTGCCCGACTCCCTTCTGCGCCGCACCGGACCCGACGCCTGGGAAGACATCACGGTCGCAGCGGGTCTGCTGGAGTTTCTCGATCTCGCCGCCGCCGCGTGGGTCGACTACGATCGGGACGGCTGGCTCGACCTGTGCGTGGTGCAGCACCCCCCGGTGCCCGGCTCCGGCTCCCTGATCCGCCTGTTTCACAATGAATCGGGAAACCGCTTCACCGAGGTCGCCACCCGCGCCGGCCTGTCGATTCCAGGTCGGATATCCTCCCTGCTGTGGCGCGACTTTGACGACGATGGCTACCCGGATCTGCTGCTGTCGCTGACGACCCCGTCCGCCGGTCTGATGATCTGGCTTTCCCAGCCAGGAACGGAGGGAAATGGCCGGTCCTTCACCGACGCCACCGCCGCCATGAGCCTTTCGGGCGCAGCAGGAGGCGGTCCGCTGGCATCCGCCGATTTCGACGGAGACGGCCGCGACGATCTCGCCGCAGCGGCAGAGGGCACCGTCTCACTTTTCATAACCCAGCCCGGTTCGCCAGCCCGGTTCGAGGATCGTTCCCGCGAACTGACCGGCGGAGGCGTCGCCCAGCCCCGCGCCCTGCTCGCCGGGGATCTCGATCTCGATGGCCTGCCGGACCTCGTCGTCATCGGAGCCACCGCCCGCGCGTGGTGGCATGCCGGAGCACTCGCTTTCCGCGAGATCCCCGAGGGCGCCGGCTTTGCCACCGCCGGACCAGTCACAGGAGTTCTCGCCACCCAGGCCGACGACCGCGGCACCCCCGCCTACCTGATCGCAGGCGGCTCGAAATGGCACAGCTCGTTCCGGTTGGCGGAGAATGCCCCGGCCCTCACCCGATCCCGCGTCCGGCTGCGCCTGAACGCCCCCGATGGAGTCGCCCCAGGCGCCCCCGGGGCCCGGGTCGAACTGGTGACCCGCGACCGTTTCTGGATCTACCGCACCCAGACGCTGACGATCGACGAGCCGGAGGAAATCATCGGCCTCGACGAAGCCGTCGCCATCGAGTCGCTCACGATCCGCTGGCCCGACCGTGCCCGTACCGAGACCCGTTTGGAAAAGCTGCCGGTCGACCACCTGCTCGAACTTTCCACCGGCTCCGCGGCGCCGGTGGTCACGCCATTGCCGCCCGCCCCGGCCACGCCATGAGCCCCGCGTCCCCGCAACCGGTCATCCGCGACGCCGGCCCGGCCGATATCGACATCATTCGCGATCTGGCCGACCGGATCTGGCGGCAGTGCTACCCGGGCATCATCACCGTCGAGCAGATCGACTACATGCTCGGCTGGATGTATGCGGCCGAAAAGATCCGCTCCGAAATGACGAGTTGCCAGGCCCATTACCTGCTCATCTCGCCCACAGAGGCGGCTCCACCGGCCGGCTTTGCCGCCCACGGACCGGGCGAGGCGCCAGGCGACTGGCTGTTGCACAAACTCTACATCGAGCCCGCCCACCAGCGCACCGGTCTCGGCTCCGCGCTCATCACCGCCGTGCTCCGCGAGGCGGCGCAATCCGGAGCCAAGCACCTGAGCCTCCGGGTGAATCGGGCCAATGCCCCCGCCATCGGCACCTATCGGCGCCACGGCTTCGTTGTCATGGCCACCGACCGCGCCGATATCGGGGGTGGCTTCGTGATGGATGACTACGTGATGAACCGGCCAATCGGTCCTGACACTTTTTTGACAAATCCCTGACGTGCCCCTGACAACAGCCCGCTCTACTCCGCGTAGAGTCGGCTTGTCATGAAAATAGCACCTCTACCCACCCTACTCGTCGTCGCCGCCCTGCCGGCGATCTCCCTCGTGGCCCGCACCGAGGCTCCCGCCAACCGCGCGCCGCTCAACTTCTCGGTCATGACCGACCGGCCGCTGATCGACCGATCCGGCGGACCGCAGGAAGTCGTGGTCCGCGTCGAACTCACCGGCCACCCGCGCGACCGCCGCGCCCGGCAACCCATGAACCTGGCCATCGTGCTCGACCGCAGCGGCTCCATGAGCGGCGCGAAGCTCGAACAGGCCCGCCAGGCCGCGGAGATGCTGGTCGACCGCCTCGCGCCCGACGACATTTTCTCCCTCGTCACCTACGACACCGAGGTGACGGTGCTGGTCCCGCCCCAACCGATCGGCCAACGCGCCGATGCCATCCGCCGCCAGATCCGGGCCATCGAACCCGGCGGCAGCACCGCTCTCTACCACGGCGTCGAGGCCGGAGGACGGCAGTTGGCCGAATTCTTCGACGAAAAGCGCATCAACCGCGTCCTGTTGCTCTCCGACGGCATCGCCAACGTGGGACCGTCGTCGAACCAGGAAATTGCCCGTCTCGGCCAGTCCCTCGCCCGCCAGGGCCGGTCCGTCACCACCATCGGCCTGGGTGACGACTACAACGAAGACCTGATGACCGCCCTGGCCGAGGCCAGCGACGCGAACTATTACCACGTCGCCGATGTCGAGGCCCTGCCAGATGTCTTTCGCCGCGAGTTGGGCGAACTGGAGACTGTCATCGCCCGCCGCCTCACCATCGACATCGAGTTTCCCGACGGCGTCGAGCCACTCGGCATCCTCGGCCGCGGCGAGACGATCGCAGGCAACCGGACCCGGATCGCCTTCAACACGCTCGCAGCAGAACAGCGCCGCGAAGTCTTCATCGCCTGCCGGGTCGATCCTACCGTGTGGAAAGAAGCCACCACCACACTGGCCCGCGCGACCCTGACCTGTCAGGCCGCCGAGGACGACTCCGACGTCCGGCTCACCGGCGAGGTCGCCGCCAAGGCCACCGATGACCGCGCACTCGCTGCCAAGGCCCAGGTGGCCGACATCGCTGCGCAGGCCGAGATCTATCGCAACACCGATGCCACCCGACTGGCTCTCGCCAAGGCCGACGGCGGAGACCGCGCGGCCGCCCAAGCCATGATCGGCTCCCAGATCAAGCGGCTCGAGGCCGCCGCCGCCTCGGCTCCCGCCCCGGCCGCCGCCACCCTCAACGCCGAGGCTGATCAACTTCGCCAAGCCGAAAGCGAACTCGGAAGCAGCGCGGGCCTGTCGAAGGAAGGCCGGAAACAGATGCAGTGGAACGTGTTCCAGCGGAGCAACTCCAAACCGGTCGATCGTTCCGCCTCCGGCACCCGGTAAAAGTCATGGGCTGGCGGGGCGATCGGGAGTATCTTGTCGACCGGTTCCGATGAGACCCTGTCCGGTCTCCGATCGAACCCTGTTTGATCGCCGATCCTACCCTGTTGCCTCGCCACCGATGAAAAAACTCGCCGCCGTGTTCGCCATCGCCGTGCTCGGTCCCTCGCTGGTGCTGGGCTGGCTGGCGACGCGGTCGTTGCGGGATCAGGAGGTGATCGTCCACAGCCAGCGCGCCCTGCTCCATCAGGGGGCGACCGACGCCCTGGCTGCCGAGCTGAATCGGTTTCTCGACGATGTCCGGGTCTTCTACGGCAGCCTGCTGGAGGAGATGATCGCAGAACGCGGAGCCGAGCCGCTCGCCGCCGATTTCGATGCCGCGATCCGCAGCCGCTGGAGCCAGGCGGCCGTCGGCGCCGCCGTCACGGTGGAGGGACGCTGGCTGCACCCGCCCTCTGCTGAGGCCGATCCCCGGATGCGGCGCTTCCTGAGCGACACCCAGTCATTCCTGCAGAACGAAGCCGCCACGGACTTCTACCTCGCACCCTCCATCACGGGCAATGTCGTGACCGTCGAGAGGGAGGGATCCAAGCGACCCTCAGACGAACGTGCGGCCACGTCATCCACCCCGGAGGCGGGTGCGATGCCTGCGACCGCCTCCGCCGCGGCTTCTTCATTTGGGAAGGCGCCCGCGGACCCTTCGCCCAAAAGTGCCGAGACCCGGCAATCGACGGCTCAACAAAAGGTGACCGTGGCTCCCCCTGCGGCTCCCGCCAGCCCTCCTCTGGCCGCCGCCGCACCGGCTCCTGCTGCCGCGCCCGCCGCCTCCGCCGCACCAGCTGACGCCGCCGCGGAGGCTCCGCGCAGCCGGAACGTCAAACCACTGTCCCAGCTCGATCGTCTCCAAAGCGACGGCCGGATCGCCCAACTGGCCGAGGCGGCCTCGAATGTTCTCGAACCGTTTGCCAACGGCAGCCCGTGGTCCGCGCTCGACCTGAACAGCGGCCAGCTCAGCGATCTCATTGCCACCGGACCCGAGGGTGCCATCAGCCGCTTCGTCTCCGGCGGCCTGCAGATTCTCCTGTGGCGGCGCGACCCGGCGGCTCCGGACCTCGTCTTCTGGGTGCAGCTCGACCTCGAGGCGCTGAAACAGGAACTGTCCGAAGTCATTCGTCAGAGTGGCACGTCTCTGGCCCGACCCGAGGCCTGTCTCGCCCTGCTCGATGCCGGGGGCCAGGTAGTGGCGCGCACGCACGAAGATTTCAACGCCGATTGGGAAAGGCCTTTCGTCGCCAGCGAAGTCGGCGCCCTGCTGCCCCACTGGGAAGTGGCCGCCTACCTGATCGATCCCCGCGCCGTCGCCCGGACGGCCCAAACCGCCCGGCTGATGCTCTGGATGCTGGTGCCGGTCCTGCTGGGAGCGATCGGACTGGGCAGCGCCCTCATCATTCGCGAGATCGGCCGCGAAATGGCGCTCGCCCGGCAGAAGACCGACTTTGTCAGCAACGTGAGCCACGAGCTGAAAACGCCGCTGACCTCCATCCGCCTGTTTTCCGATCTGCTCAGCCAGCGCAGCGGTCTCGATGAGACGAAGCGCACCGAGTACTCGGGCATCATCTCCCGCGAGGCAGCGCGACTGAGCCGCCTGATCAACAACCTGCTCGACTTCTCCCGCATGGAGCGCGGCGAGCGCCGCTACCGGATGGAACCCATCGACGCGCGCGCCGTGGTTCGCGACACGGTGGAAATGTGCCGGCATCAGATCGAGTCGGACGGCTACACCCTGAAGCTGCGCGACGACGGCGATGCCAGACCGGCGCCGGTGGCCGGCGACCGTGACGCGCTCGCCCAGGTCCTGCTGAACCTGCTGAGCAACGCCGAAAAATACGGCGGATCGGGCCGCCATATCGAGGTGGAGACCCGTCTCACCGGCCCGTTCATTGAAATCGATGTGCTAGACCGCGGTCCCGGCGTGCCACGGCGCCTCGCGGCGAAAATCTTCGAGAAGTTCTACCGCGCCGACGATTCCCTGAGCAGCGGCATCGAGGGCTCGGGGCTCGGTCTCACCCTCGCCCGGCAGATCGCCCGCGCCCATCGCGGCGAGGTCGAATACCACCCGCGGCCCGGCGGCGGCAGCCGTTTCACCCTGCGTCTGCCACTCGACACCACCGCCACCGCCTGACTTTATGCACTCAGACACGAAACTGTTCATCGTCGAGGACGATCCGGGCATCCGATACGGGCTGGTCGAGATCTTCACCGCCGAGCACTACGCGGTCGCGGCCTGTGAGCGCGGCGATCAGGCGGAGGAACGGATCGCGGAGGAGCTACCCGACCTGATTGTGCTCGACGTGATGCTGCCCGGCAAGAACGGCTACGAAATCTGCCGCGACCTGCGCCGGCGCGGCTGCCGGGTGCCCATCCTGATGCTCACCGCCAAAGGGCAGGAGATCGACAAGGTGGTCGGCTTCGACTCCGGGGCGGACGACTATGTGACGAAGCCTTTCGGCGTGCGCGAATTGGTCGCCCGCGTCCAGGCCCTGCTGCGTCGCTGCGAGCGGACCGGAAATGGCGGAGGCGGTCCCGGGATCGGCAGTGGAGGCGCGTCGAGTTTTACAGTCGGCGGAGCCACAGTGCATCCCGATACCTGGGAGATCCGGCGGCCCGATGGCGGTTGCGACCGCCTGACGCCGAAAGAAATGGAACTGCTCAAGTATTTCCACCGCCAGCGGGGCCGGGTGCTGAGCCGCGATGATCTGCTCGATGCCGTGTGGGGCGTGCGCTACTACGGGACCACCCGGACGCTCGACCAGTGTGTCGCGCAGTTGCGCAAAAAGATTGGCGATGCCGGACCCAATCCCCGGCACCTGATCACCATCCACGGCGTGGGTTACAAGCTCGAAGCCAGCTGAGAATCTGGAGGCAGGCCGGAACTCGCCAAGGTGCCCTGGAAACGGACACCCGGCATGACTCACCCCAGCCGGGCAAATTGGAACGGCAGCCGCTCCAGCCGGCCCGTGCAGGGCCCGGGCGTGTCCACCCAGAAGCTGCGCGCCGCGATGGGATCGTAGACTCGCCGATGCGCGACCGCGGCCTTCACCACAATGGCCCGCAGGCATGCCGGATCGATGCCCTGACTGCGCCACTGGCCCAGATCCATCGGCGGCGTCTTGTGAGTGGTCAGTAGGATCGTCAGGCCGCCGTGCCGCACCACGGCGCTGGGCCCCATGTCGAATGAATCGCCCGCCACGGAGGCGAGATGGCTGTTCTTGTCTTCCAGGGAAAAACGCCCGTCGCTCCGCGAGACCAACTCCACTTCCAGTGTCACCGGTCCCGCATCCAGCCGGCTGCCCCGCCCGCCGAGCGGCAGCGTGATCCGACCGCCGATCGGGATTTCCGCGAGCGCCCGCACCGCCGCCGCGTCGGCCAGGCAGATGGCGGCATCCCGGATGCCTCGCTCGATCAAGCCGCGCATCAGCCCGGTGCCGTCACCGGGCGCGCCACCGCCGATGTTGTCACTGGGCTCCACCAGCACGGTCAGGCCTTCGACCGGTTGCTGCTCGAGCCGGTCGAGCGCCTCGGTCAGGGAAATCTCCACGATCTCCGGGGGCCGGGCATCGCCCTCGCGCGCCAAAGCCTCCAGCCGGTCCAGCGCCGCCTCGGTGGTCATGGCGTCAGCGGTGCCGATCACCTGAAACGTGACTCCCGTGTCGGGCGTGTCGCCATAGGCAAAGCCGGCCGCCACATTCACGGCCCAGATCGACTCGTCAGCGGCTTCGATTTCCCGCGCCAGTCGCTCCAGCGATGCCATGGGCTCCGTCGCCGTGCCGGTCCGGCTCGGGATCCAGATCAAGCCGGTGCGACGCAGCGTCATCCGCGGTCTGACTCCCGTCTCGAGGCAGCGGCGCAGCAGCGTGGCACCACGCACCGCGGACTCGCGGGCATCGGTGTGGGGATTCTCCCGGTAAGCCACCAGCGCATCCGCCCCCGCAGCCATGGCGGGTGAAAAATTGGCATGCAGATCGTAAACGCCGCACAGCGGCAGCGCCGCAGCGCCCGGCAAGCGGCGGATTCGCCCCAGGATCTCACCCTCCACGTCGGGAAACGACACCGAGCTCATCGCGCCGTGCAGCACCAGAAAGATCGCATCCACCTCCCCGCGCCAGGCCTCCGCGACGCCGGCCCAGAAGGTCTCGACCACTTCGTCCTCGACCAATCCGCTCGGCATCGCCCGGAAATCGACCGCGGGCACCCATTCCCAGCCTGCCTCCCGACCATAAGCCACCACACCTCCCAGTGGCGAGCTGTCGCCCGCGCAGGCGAGCAATTCGCCGCCCCGGCGCACCTCGAAGTCGGCCGGCCCGGTCCTGTCATCCACAAAGCAGTGGGTCTCATGAAACAGACCGGCCAGGAAGACTCGCGGCGCACGGTGATTCATGATGGAGACAGGGCTTTTGGGAAAATCATCGACCCGACTGCGGCGACGCGAGCCGCCCATTCTGCCGGCCGGCTCCGGGCATCACAGGATGCCGTGTTTGGCGAAGACCTCGGCCACGGACACGCCGGCGGCCAGTTCGTCGCGCACCGTGTTTTCCCCCGAGACCTTTTCCATCGCCAGCCGGAGGGCTTCGTCAGCCGCCTCGCTCGGGATCACCACCACGCCGTCCAGATCGCCCAGGATGTAGTCGCCGCTCTTCACCATCACGCCGTCGAGCGCGATCGGCGCGCCAATGCTCACGACATCGAGGCGGCCCTTGCTGTCCGCCGGTGTCGCGCCGATGCCGAAGACCGGGAAATCCATCCGGTTCAGCGCCCACAGGTCCCGGGTGCAGCCGCTCATCACGATGCCACGCACGCCCTTGGCCTTGCAGGCCGTGGACAGCAGCTCTCCCCAAAAAGCCGAAGCCGTATTGTGTCCCGCGTCCACCACCAGCACGTCGCCGCGCACCATCTGATCGATGGCCGCCATCTCCAGCTTGTAGGGTTCGGCCGGGATTTCCTCCACCGTCTCGGCCACCGCCGTAAAGACCCGCCCGCAGACCTTCGTCGCCGGCGTCAGGGCGCGAATGCTGGCGTTGAGACACTGGTGACGATAGCCCATGCCATCCAGCACGTCGGCGACGACGGCGGAGTAGAGCCCCTCGAGCAAAGAAATCGGGTCGGAATCCATGGTAATGAAGCCATTGAGAGCCCACACCGGCACGCCGTGCAAGACCCGAATCACGCCGCAGCCGACCCGAAGCCCGAATCAGAGGAATCGCCGCCTGATCCGATCCTACCAAAAATCGCCGAAACACGCTACAAGACAGCCCCGGTGGATCGGTGCGTTATTGGCGGCATGTCGAGCCTCTGCCGCCGCTTGTTCCTCCTGCTGTCCCTGCTGCCGGGGCTCTGGGCTTTCTCCGCGTCCGGACAGGAGGGAGGCGTGAACTTCAGCCGCGAAGTCCTGCCGATCCTGGCCGACCGCTGTTTCCATTGCCACGGTCCCGATGCCAGCCATCGCAAGGCCGATCTCCGGCTCGATGAGGAATCCGAAGCCAAGCGCGATCTCGGCGGCGGGCTCGTGGCCATCCTGCCGGGCAAACCCGAGGACAGCGAGGTGTGGAAACGGATTCTCTCCAGTGATCCCGACGAAGTCATGCCGCCGCCGGATTCCCACCGGAAACCGCTCGACGCCCGCGAGCGCGATCTGGTCCGGCGCTGGATCGCGGAGGGCGCCCGCTGGGGCCGACACTGGGCCTTCGAGCGCCCCGTCCGGCCGCCGCTGCCCGATCCATCCGCCCATCCCGTGGATGCCTTTGTCCAAAAACGCCTCGCGGGGGAAAATCTGCTCCCCTCGCCCCCGGCGCCGCCGGCCACCCAACTGCGCCGGCTGGCTTTTGACCTCACCGGCCTGCCACCCTCGCCCGAGGCTGTGACCGCCTACGAGCGCGATCCATCGGACGCGGCGTGGCAGGCGGCGGTGGAGACCCTGCTGGCCTCGCCCCACCATGGCGAACGGCTGGCGATGTGGTGGCTGGATGCCGCGCGCTACTCAGACACCGACGGCTACCAGGGCGACGCCGAGCGCACCAACTGGCCGTGGCGCGACTGGGTGGTGCGGGCCTTCAATGACAACGTGCCCTTCGACCGCTTCACCCTCGAGCAATTCGCCGGTGACCTGCTGCCCGGAGCCACTCCCGAGCAGATCCTCGCGACGGCCTTTCACCGCCACCACATGACCAACGGCGAGGGCGGTCGCGATCCCGAGGAGTCGCGCATCGACTACGTGATCGACCGGGTGAACACCATGGGCACCGTCTGGATGGGCCTCACCCTCGGCTGCACCCAGTGCCATACCCACAAGTTCGACCCCATCGAGCAGCGCGACTACTACCGCCTGTTCGCCTTTTTCGACAGCATCGACGAGGACGGCAAAGCCGGCACCGCCGCCAAACCCTACCTGAAATACCGCTCCCCCCAGGCAGACCGGGCGGTGAAAGAAATGGAGGCCCATCTCGCCACCCTGCAGCCCCGCGTGGCGGCCGCCCGCGCCGCCGCCGAGGCCCGGTTCGCGCGGCATCTGGACTCGCAGGTCGCATCCCAGGCCACCGGCTACCGCGCCTGGCGCCCGCTGACACCCACCGCGGCGACCTCTGCGGAGGGCACCACGTTGCGCATCGAGCCCGACGCAACCATCCAGGCGACCGGGCCGAACCCACGCCAGGACGACTACCGCATCACCCTGCCCGCGCCGACCGACCTGCCCCGCGTCACCGGCTGGCGGCTGGAAGTGCTGCCGCACGATTCCCACACCGGCGGCAAGCTTTCGCGGGGGAAAACGGGTGAGTTCATCCTGACCAACGTCAAGCTGCTGGTGCGCAGGAAAGGCCAGTCCCAGGTGCGCGAACTGGAAATGGCCGGGGCCGTGGCTGACTATGAAAAGGAGGCCAAGACCCGCGCCTACGGCAAGGTCCGCGACACCCTCGACGACGATCCGCGGAACGGCTGGACCACCGAGGGCGCCGACGCCACCAAGCCCCACACCGCCGTCTATGAGCTCGCCGAGCCCTACCGTCCCAGTCCCGACGAGGAGCTGACCTTTGTGCTGTTCCAGCGATCCACCATCGGCGATGCGAACATCGGGCGCTTCCGCCTCTCCGCCACGGACGAAGCCGGTGAGACCGTTCGCGGCCTGAAGCCCTCGCCCCTCGAAGATCTCGCCGCCGCCCGGCCCGCCAAAGCCGACATGATCGATCCCGCGCTGCGCAAACGGCTGCTCGACCAGTTCCTCCTCGATGAATCCGCCTACCAGACCGAGTTGGCCACCCAAAACGAAGCCAACCGGCAGCTCGGCGAACTCCGCAAGGCCGCCGGCGACCTGAACGTGATGGTGCTGGCCGAGAAAGCCGAGCCCCGACAGTCCCACGTGCTGGTCCGCGGCGTCTGGGATGCCAAGGGCGAAACCGTCAGCCGCGGCGTCCTGCCCGAGATCCTGCCCTGGCCTGACGAAAAGACCCGCACCCGTCTCGACCTCGCCCGGTGGCTCACGGCGCCCGAGCATCCCCTCACCGCCCGCGTCGTGGCGAATCACGTGTGGCAGTTGCTCTTCGGCGCCGGCCTCGTCCGCACCACCGAGGATTTCGGCCTCCAGGGCGAGATGCCGACCCATCCCGAGTTGCTCGACTGGCTCGCGGTGGAACTGGTCGAAAGCGGCTGGGACCTGCGCCATCTCATCCGGCTCATCGTCACCAGCGACACCTACCGACAGAGCAGTGACGCCTCGCCGGATCTGCTGGAGCGAGACCCGGAAAATCGCCTGCTCGCCCGCGCCCCGCGCTTCCGCCTGCCGGCCTGGATGATCCGCGACAATGCCCTCGCCGCCTCGGGTCTGCTGAACCCCGCGCTGGGCGGTCCTCCCGTGAAACCCTGGCAGCCCGAGGGCGTGTGGGAAGAGATTTTCATGGGCCGCTACACCTACCAGCCCAGCGTCGGCCCCGCCCAGTATCGCCGCACCCTCTATGCCTTCTGGCGCCGCTCCAGCGCCCCCACCTTCCTGTTCGACAGCGCCCAGCGCCGCGTCTGCGAAGTCCGCCAGAGCCGCACCAACACCCCTCTCCACGCCCTGACCCTGCTCAATGACACGACCTTGCTGGAGGCCGCCCGGGTCCTCGCCGACCGCGCCGCCGCCGAGCCGGCCCGCGGGCACGCCATCCTCTCCCGACACATCCTGAGCCGCGATCTCGACCCCGCAGAGCGCGCCGTCACCGAACGCGAGCACCAACGCGCGCTCGATCACTACCGTGTCCATCCCGAGGCCGCCCTCGCCTTCGCCACCGTCGGCCAGCAGCCCTCCCCCACCCCCGAAAGCGCCCCCGCCATCGCCGCCTGGATGGTCACCGCCAGCCTGATGCTCAATCTCGATGAGGCGATGACGCGGGAGTGACTGGATCTCGGGAAGAAGTAGAAAGTGAAAAGTAAAAAGTGAAGAGACGAAAGTCACCCGGCCACTACAACTCTTGAGACCTGAAGACTGACCACTTTTTTACTCTTCACTTTTTACTCTTCACTCCCCACTAAAAAAACTACCCAATGAACCGCCGCCTATTCCTCAACCAAACCGGCGTCAACCTCGGAGCCATCGCCCTGGGATCACTGCTGGCGCGTGACAGCGCCTCCGGCGCGGCCGGGTTGCCGGCGGGCCTGTCGCATCGCGTGGCGCGGGCGAAGCGGGTCATCTTCCTCACCCAGTCGGGCGGCCCGTCCCAGCTGGAGCTGTTCGATCACAAGCCCGGCCTGATGAAATGGGCCGGCACGGAGCTGCCCGACAGCGTGCGCCAGGGCCAGCGGCTCACCACCATGACCTCCGGGCAGAAGCAGCTCATCCTGCCCGGCATCGCGAAGTTCTCCCGCTGGGGCGAGAGCGGCGCCACCGTCAGTGAGTGGCTCCCGCACACCGGCGCGGTGGCGGACGACCTGTGCTTCATCAAGTCCATGGTCACCGACCAGATCAACCACGCGCCGGCGATGACCAAGTTCCTCACCGGCCACCAGCTCCCCGGCCGTCCCAGTTTCGGGGCCTGGGCCAGCTACGGACTCGGCAGCCCGAACCGCAACCTGCCCGACTACATCGTCCTGATCTCGCGGATGAAACGCCCCAGCGACCAGCCCCTCTACGACCACTACTGGGGCAGCGGCTTCCTGCCCTCCCGGTATCAGGGGGTGAAGCTCCGCAATTCCAAAGATCCCGTGCTCTACCTGCGCGATCCCGACGGCCTGCCCCGCGAGCTGCGACGCGGCATGCTCGATGGCATCGGCGAGCTGAACCGCATGCGCCACGACGCCACCGGCGATCCCGAGATCACCACCCGCATCCAGCAGTATGAGATGGCCTTCCGCATGCAGGCCAGCGTGCCGGAGCTGAACGACCTCTCCGACGAGCCCGAGTCCGTCTTCGAGCTGTATGGCCCCGACTCCCGCCGGCCCGGCAGCTATGCCGCCAATTGCATCCTCGCCCGCCGCCTCGCCGAGCGCGGCGTGCGGTTCATCCAGTTGTTCCATCCCGACTGGGATCACCACAGCCGCCTGCCGAGTTGGTGCACCGCCCGCTGCCGCGACACCGACCAGCCCAGCGCCGCCCTGATCACCGATCTGAAAAACCGCGGCCTCCTCGACGACACCCTCGTGATTTGGGGCGGCGAATTCGGCCGCGGCGTCGCCGGCCAGGGCCAGTGGGACAGCCCCGAGGCCGGCCGCGACCACCACCCGCGCTGTTTCACCATCTGGATGGCCGGCGGCGGCGTGAAGGCCGGCATCACCCACGGCGCGACCGATGACTTCAGCTACAACGTGGCGGAAAATCCCGTCCCCGTTTACGACCTCCACGCCACCGCCCTGCACCTGCTCGGCATCGACCACGAGCGCTTCACCCACCGCTTCCAGGGCCTCGACTACCGCCTCACCGGCGTGGAACCGGCCCAGGTGGTGCGGGAGATCCTGGCGTAAGGAATCCCGCGCCGCAGCAGTCATTCCCCCCATGAGACGGAGAGCGGCGATCATCGGCATCGGAGCCGGAGTCATCCTGGCCGCCATGGGGTGGCTCAGCCGAACACCACCGACGCCCGCTCCCAGTCGCGACGAGGCAGCGACGGTCGCTGCCGCGCCCGGGGGCGGATCAGCCGCCGCCACCACCACGAGCCCCAGCGCCAGCGAGCAACTGATGCGCCTCGGCGATGAGGGAATCCCGGAACTGAGCGACTCCGAGATCGAGGCATTCGTCGAGTCCCGCCAGCGCGACGCCACCAGCCTGATTGCCGCTCTTTACCTCAGCGGGGATCCCGCCTGGCTCGACGAGGCCGCCGAGCGCTTTCCCGACCGGCCCGAGGTCGCTCTCGCCGTCCTGATGCGGGGTGAGGCAGCGGAGACGCAGGGCCTCTGGATCGAGCGTCTCAAACGAAACGATCCCGAGAATGCGGTCGGCCACCTCTTCGCCGCCCGGCAGGCCTTTGCCGACGGCGACTCGACCGCAGCGCTCAGTGAGCTCGCCAGCCTGGCAGATAAGCCACGCACCCAATTTTACATGACCTCCGTCCGCCAGGCCATGACCGACGCCTACCGGCAGGCCGGCCACGGCGATCTCACCGCGGAATGGAGCGGGATGGCTAGATCACCGGTCCCTGCCAGCGAACTCCGGAGCCTCGGCAAATCACTCGCCACCGCGATGGAGACCGCCCACGCCGCCGGCGATCCGGCGATGACCCAGCAGTTCGGTCAGATCGGCCTGGAGGTGGCCCGCCGCGTCGTCCAGGACGAGCCCGGCGACTTTCTCATCACCCGCCTCATCGGCCTGTCCCTGCAGCGCCAGGTGCTCCATCAGCTCGACGTCTTCGAACTCGTCCCCGGCGACCGCCAGATCGTGGCCGACCGCCTGATAGAAATGGATCGCGACCTCGCCACCCTCCGCGACCTGACCACCCGCCACGCCGAGGCCGTGGCCCGGCTTTCCGACACAGAGGCCGTCGAGTTTACCCGCCGGCTCAAGCAGCAGGGAGAGTTCCGCGCCCTGCGATGGCTGGCGGAAAAGGACCGCTCCTGAGGCCCTTCCGATCAGACCCTGTTCAGTCGGAGAGACAAGAGGGTTTGATCGGACGGGTTCCCGGCGTGGCAAGAGAAGGGAGAGGTTGAAAAAGCGAATGCCAGGCCGTAGCTATGAAAGCGGTCTCTTCCCCCATGAAAGGTGCAAAAAACAGAAGTCACGCAGACGACGAATCGGAAACTGGCCTTCAGAACGAGGCTGAGATAGATCGTTTGGCCGATTTCATCATGTTCGCGCAACGTTCCTACTTGCTCGACCTGTCGAAGGAACTGAACAACTACAGCATCTCCTTCACTCAGTTCTTCCTGATCGGGTATCTCGCCAACGAGGAATATCTTACCTTGGTGGAGATTGCGAACAAAGTGGGCCACTCGACCGCCGCCGCCACCGGGTTGGTGGATCGACTGGAGAAGCTCGGATACGTTCAACGTATTCATGCCGCGGATGATCGCCGCAAGGTCATGGTCCAGATCAGCCGCAAAGGGATTGAATTGGTGAGCCATCTGCGCAATCTCATTGCCGAAAACCTCAGAGTAGTTGGCGAAGTCAATGATCTGAATACCGGTGCATCGCTTTTGACACCCTCGACAGCCTTTGGAAGAAACTTCGGTCGTGGCGGCGATGAATCTTACCTGATCGAGGCGATCAACCGCGGTTTTCCCCAGGAATTTTGGGAGAAATTTAGGGAGCTGAAAGAGAAGGGAGAAAACGCCGACCTCAGTGGGGACGAGGTGCGGGAGATGACCGAGATGGCCGATCGGATCGAGGAAACGGACGCCGAGAGGATGGCCGCCGTGGCCGAGCTGGCCGAGTTGCGTGGCGAGCCCTTCGAAAAGGTGCTGGCTGAGTTTGAAATCGAAACGGCCATCCACTGATGGGTGCCTTTACAGAAGCCATCCGTCAGGAGGTCAGGGAGAGGGCCAAAGGATGCTGCGAGTATTGCCGGCATCAGGAGGCCTTCTCCAGTGATTCATTTGCCGTGGATCACATCCTGCCGCGATCCCGCGGGGGTTCCGATGCACCGGAAAACCTGGCTCTCGCCTGTGGTGGCTGCAACGGACGGAAATACAACAAGACAGAGTCGATCGACCCGGTGAGTGGTTTGATGACGCCGCTTTTCAATCCCCGGGAAGAACGTTGGGACGATGCCTTCCGGTGGTCGGATGATTTCACCCGGATCATTGGAATCACCGCGAGAGGCAGGGCCACGGTGTCGGTACTGCAACTGAACCGGTCAAGTCTGATGCGGCTGCGCAGGGTCTTGAGATCAGTGGGAAAACATCCCCCGGTCTGAGGTGGGTCTCGCCCCAAACGCGATCCACTTTCTCTGAAACCAGGCCGGTTCCGGAATCGCCTGCGATTTTTTTTCGCCTGCTTTGAAAATTTCGTTGACGTGAGACCGGATTTTTGGGCAACCTCCCCCCATGGCAGAACAACTACGATGGGATACTCCGGGCCTGAGTTGGGATTCGGGGCTGACGTGGGATGGCTCTGTCCCAAACTCAAACCCACCCTCGACTACTATGCATCAGGACCTTCTGAACCTCGACATCAGTCCCGAAGACTGGACCGCCATCGACGCAGCCTTGACGGTGCTGGAAACCAAACTCTCGTCCAAGCTCATCGATCTCAGCATCGATCAGCGCCAGGCCTTGACCAAGATGGGCAACAAGAGCGAGGCGTTCTGCCGACAGACGCTGATCCTGGCCCGGCAACAGGTGGCGAAGCTGCCCACCGACTTCGCCACCGACCTCCCGGAGGCCGAGGCCGATCTCGCGGCCCGCGACTCGCTGCTGATCCGTCTGGGCCGGCTCCAGTCGGTGTGCGAAAAGTCGGACGACTCCGAGATGGCTCTGGGCAGCGACGTGATGGTCTATTGCCTGGAGACCTACGGCGTCCTGAAGGCGATCGGGGTCGGCGACGGTCTGGATGAACTGCGGGCCCAGGTGGGCACCCGGTTCAAAAGAGGGCCGCGGAAGAAACAGGCGCCGCAAGCGTGACGGCGGCGGGGCCGTCCGGAAACGGGCGGATTCCCCCCAAGCGAGGCCCTGGAATCCCGTCATGGGGCTCCGGGGCTCTTTTTTGGGGCTCAGAGCCCCGATTTCGGAGGTCAAAGCTCCGTTTTCGGAGGTCAAAGCTCCGAATTCGGAGGTCAAAGCTCCGAATTCGGAGGTCAAAGCTCCGTTTTCGGAGGTCAAAGCTCCGTTTTCGGAGGTCAGAGCTCCGTTTTCGGAGGTCAGAGCTCCGATCAGGGTTCCCGCGGAGGTGCGGTGGGCTCACCACGGGGGCAGAGGGCCGAAGATCTCGGCGGGGAGGAGGCGGTTGCGATTGGCCTGGGCGTCCCAGCCACGCCAGCCGAGGAGCCGCCAGGCATTCGAGGAGGCATGGAGGACGCGATTGCCGGGAAAATCGACCAGGGCGGTTTCGCCATTACCGATGACCCAGGAGCGAATCATTTCACCGGAATTCGCGTCCCACTCTCTTAAAGTGCCGTCGGCTCCCCCGGAAACCAGCCGGGCCCCGTCCGGCGACCAGGCCACGCTCCTGACCCCCCGGCCATGGCCCTCGAGGGTGAGTGCGGCCCGCCCGCTGGCCGCGTCCCAGACCCGAACGGTGCCGTCACCGCCTCCGGAAACCAACCGAGCCCCGTCCGGCGACCAAGCGACACTGTTGACCCCCTGGCCGTGGCCCTTCAGGGCGAGGAGGACCCGCCCGCTGGCCGCTTCCCACACACGGACAATGCCGTCCCCCCCCCCGGAAACCAATTGGGCTCCGTCTGGCGACCAACCTACGCTCCCGACCCACCCGCCATGGCCGTCCAAGGCGAGGAGAGCCAATCCACTGGCCGCGTCCCACACCCGAACTTTACCGTCTTCGCCACCAGAAACCAGCCGGGCTCCATCCGGCGACCATGCCACGCTTAAGATCCTATCTTCGTGGGCTTCGAACGTAAGAAGGGCTTGCCCGCTAGCCGCGTCCCACACTCGGACCATGCCATCATCGCCCCCATAAACTAGGCGAGCCCCGTCGGGTGACCAGCTAACGCTCCAGACCCACCCGCAACGGCCCTCCAAAGCGAGGAGCGCCCGCCCGCTGCCCGCGTCCCAGGACCGCACAATCCCATCATCACCCCCGGAAACCAGTTGGGCTCCGTCCGGCGACCAAGACACACTGTTGATCCCCTTGCGATGGCCCTCAATGGCTAAAGGGGCCCGACCTCTGGCCGCGTCCCAAACCCGAACCGTGCCGTCTTCGCCCCCGGAAACCAGCTGGGTCCCGTCCGGCGACAAGCCTAAACTGTTGACCCACTGCCGATGCCCCTCAATGGCAAAAAGAGGCCGACCGCTCGCCGCATCCCACACCCGGACCGTGGCATCATCGCCCCCAGAAACCAGCCGGGCCCCGTCCGGCGACCAACTTAAACTGTTGATCCACGTCCAATGCCCCTCAATAGCATGAAGGGTCCGCCCGCTTGCCGCGTCCCATACCCGGATAGTGGCGTCATATCCCCCGGAAACTAGCCTAGACCCATCGGGCGACCATGCCACGCTATTGACCCACCCGGCGCACTTATTGAAGACTAAAAGGGCCCGCCCGCTGGCCGTATCCCACACCCGGACGGTGCCGTCATTGTCCCCTGAAGCCAACTGGGTCCCATCCGGCGACCACGCTACGCTACCGACCCATTGCCCATGGCCTTCCAGGGCGAGGAGGGCGCGCCCGCTGGCCGCTTCCCACACTCGGACGGTGCCATCATCGCCCCCAGAAACTAGCCGGGCCCCGTCTGGCGACCAGGCCACGCTCCCGACCCACTTGGCATGCCCCTCGAAGTCGATGATGGCCCGCCCACTGGCCGCATCCCACACTCGGACGGCTCCATCATATCCCCCGGAAACCAGCCTAGCCCCGTCGGGCGACCACGCCACGCTGTTGACACCATTTAGATGCCCATCCAGAGCGAAGAGGGCCCGCCCGGCAGCCACGTCCCACACTCGGACGGTGCCGTCCTGACTCCCGGAAACCAGCAGAGTCCCGTCCGGCGACCAAGCCACGCTGCAGACCGTATTGCCGCGCTGCTCCAGGGCGAGGAGAGCCCGCCCGCTGGCCGCGTCCCAGACCCGGACGCTGCCGTCGGTTCCCCCGGAAACCAGCCGTGTGCCGTCCGGCGACCAGGCCACGCTGTTGGCGTTGCCGGAATGCCCCTGGCGCAGGCTCAATTGCCATTCATCGGAAATCACCTGAACACTGGCAGCCTCGTGGCTCCAATCGGCGGGGAGCGCGGCCCCTGCCAGATCCGAGGCGATCACGTCGCAATCATGCCAAACGGCGGTCGTGGCCCGCAGGCCCCGCAAATCGCAGCCCCGCCAGGTGCCGCCGCAGAGATCGGCCCCCTCGAAGTCCGCTCCGACCAGATCGACGCCATGTAGCTCAGCCAACCGGGCGGAGAGACCAGTGGCGTGGGCTCCGGTTAGGAGGGCGCAGTGAATATCGGCGTGATCGAGCCGGCTCCCAGATAGATCGGCGTGGCGCAGGTCGAAGCGTGGCCCCTCCGGCGTGCCGATCACCCAGCCCTCCAGATCGAGGTTCTGGAGGGCGGCCCGGACCGGAGAGGGCTGAGGCCACCCGGCACAGCGGGCGACGATCCAAGCGCGAAAGGCATTCCGCCGGGTGTTCGCCGGCAGGGAGCCATCGTCCAGCCAGCGGGTCCACTGTGCCACGGCAGCGGCGGGGTCGATCTTTTCCCCTTCGGCCAGCAATTGACCGGCGAAATCGAGGGTTTCGTCCGAGGGCAGGGGCAGATCCCAATCGGCGGGGCGGTCCTCCTCCCAGGCGCGCACGAGATGGAGGGCGAGGAAGTACTCGTAGAGGGAGGTGTGAGCGAAGCGGAAACCGTCCTTTTCCCCATCGGGCCGCAGGCAGAAGGTGGCGGCGCGAAAGTCCTGATTGAGGACTTCGGCGGGTTTGTCCTGATAGCGGTCGCGGATCTCGGGGTGGGCGGCGAGGAAGCTGTCGAGCCATTTGGACACCTTGGCCCAGGGAAGGGTCTTCTGATTGATCCGGCAGAGGTGGGCAGCGAGGGCCTCCATCATCTGGAGTTTGTGCTCGGGGGTGAACTGGTGCTTGTACTCATCGCGCCGCAGCCATTTCTCGACGAAGAGGCCGTAGAGGGTGACGCCGAGAACGGTGCGGCCCGCGGCTTTCATCTGCTCCAGGGCATTGAGCTCGGGCGCGATCAACGACAGGAGGAAGGGCCGGGTGGAGAGGTCGGTCAGATTGTGAACGGACCGGATGACGCCGACAGCCTCCTCGACCCGTTCCTCCCCGAGCATCTTGCCGAGGTAGGCGCGGACCTGGGCATCATTGAAGGGCAGGATGACGCAGGCGGTGTAGTCCTGCTGGCGGATGCCCTCGCGGTCCTCGCCGGTGAAGGCGGAGCTGAGGGCGGTGATGGTGGGAAAGTAATGGGAGCGGCAGGAGATGATGAGCCTGCCGGGCCGGGTGCCAGGCTTGGGCTTTTGCGAGAGGGGCGGCAGCACGCTCCAGAGTTGGCGGATGAAGGCATCGCGCCGCCCCTGTGGCAGGGGGATGATGCGCTCGTCGAGGCCATCGAAGATGATGAGGGCGCCGCGCTCGCGGACAGCCCGGATGATCATCTCGGGTGTGATGGCGCGACCGGCGTCGCCTTTCCAATGGCGGGAGATGACGACGCGGAGGATATCTTCGAGGACGGGATCGTTCTCAAAGTAGTAGTCCTTCAGATCGATGAAAATGACGGCGGGAACAGTGGCGTCCTGTTCCCGGCGGCGTTCCAGTTCCTCCGCCAACAACATGAGAGTGGTGGTCTTGCCGATGCCAGTCTCACCGAGGACGGCGCAGAAGGGAGTGCCCTCGGGCTTGATGGCCCAGTCGGCGAGGAAATCGACGGCTTTGGTGCGGTTCTGCTCCAACTGGGAGGCGTCTTTTTCCCAGTTTTGAAGGCTGACGTTGGCCCCGTGGGGATCGACCGGGCACTCGGGGGTGACGTTGTTGAGAACGATATGGTGGCCCAAATCGGCGGTGGCGGCGTGGGCCACCTCGGCATCATCGAGAGGGAATGGCTCTGGGGTGCGGGACGGGCGGAGAGGCTTTGCCTTCGGCGCAGTGGGTTTGCGGGAGGATTTGATTTTTTCGAGGATCTTGCCGGCGAGATCCTGAGCGAATTCGTCGGCAATGTGCCCGGTGCATTGAGAGTAGAAACGGGGCTCACCGCTGTCGCGCTGGAGGCGGTAGATCTGTGTGACCTCAAGGCCTTTCATATCGATGCGATCGAAGACCAGCGGGGTGAGACCCACGGGGATGACGGGTTTTGTTCCCGTGACGAAGGGTGGCAGTTCCTTGCCGGTGATGTAGCGACTGAGGAGGAAATCCCGGGACACGAAGAGCAACCCGAAATCGCAACTTTTAAGGGCGGTCTGAATGCGCTCGTCCCAATCGGCGCCGACCTCGATCTTTTTGTCGGACCAGATCTCGAAGCGGTAGTCCTTAATAAGCGCCAGCTCCTTTTCGAGAGAATCCTGAAGCCGGGTGACCCGCTCGCGGTCCGCATGGGCATAGGACACGAAGAAGCGGATGAGGGGTTTGATTTTCTCCGGATGCTCCTGCTCCTCCTGATTGAGGATGGCGGCGGCGGGAGGCACGAGATCCTGGCCTTCGATGGTGCTGACGGCCTCGCGGGTGAACTGCGCAAGATTGGCGACATCGGGCGAGGGACCTTCGATCCAGGTCTTCCGGATTTCGGGATCGGCTTTCTTTTGGGTATCGACCTTGATGGCGAGTTCCAGGTTCGCCTCACGGGCGGCTTCATTGGCTCGAACGACGAAAGTCTGATACGCAGCGAGGGCGGCGACGCGGTCTTTGCCCGGTGCGATCACTTGGAGGGCCGAGGCAAGGGAGGCCTCGCCGGTTTCGAACAGGGGCAACAGAGCCGACAGGCGCTCGGCATTGACGCGACCCAAGTGGTCGAGCCACGTCTGGGTGGAGGGGCCGATCTGCGCGGCGGAAAGGGGCTGGAGGTCAGCGGGCATGGCGAGTCAGGAGTGGAGGTCTTTGAGGAGTTTCTTGGCGACGAGGATCACCAAGCTGGCGAAACACCCCGCTTTGATGACCCAGACGGAGGCTTCAGTGAAGAAATCGGGAGAGATCATCGCAGCGGCTTTTCGGGGTTGGGAGAAGGTTGTTCTGATTTTGTCACGATTGCAACGATTAAAAACGGGTTTTTGCAGCTTTACGCATTCCAGAAGCACGCCAGTGGTTTGGGCGGGACCCTATAAAGGGCCAAACAATTGAGAGCACACCCATCCAGCAAACCCTGGCCGATCGGCTGTCAGGTGGACAGGTCGACCAATCTGGGCGAATAGGGCGCTCCCCCAATCTTCCGACCCATGTCCCTTCCGACCCTCTCAACGATGACTGGTGGGTTCGCTTTTCTGGTGACGCTCGTGGCCGGTCCCGCCGCCGGCTTGGGGCAAACACTCCCCGCCCCGGCCTCGCCAGCGTCAGTTTCGCTGGGCGATAGCGGGCTCTCGCTCACCCTGCCGACCGGCTGGCGCCGCACGGATCGCCAGCCGGAACACGCGGAGACGCTCGGCGCCTTCCAGTCGGCCGACAGCACCGCCTCGGCCTTCGTCTCCGTGGCCAAGGCCCCCGCCCAAGCCGACATGACCCAGATCATGCAGGGCGTGCTCGCCAATTTCGAGACCGCTTTCATCACTCGACGGCTCGGCGACATCAAGACCGGCACCCTGGCCGATTCGCCGGCCGCCTTTGCCACTCTTGAGGCCGATCTGCGCTCGGCGACGGGGCCGGACCGGCTCCCGTTCCACTTTTACTTGGCCGTGGTCGATACCGGTCGCGGGCTGTATCTGTTTCAAGGCAGCATCCAGGCCCCCGTGTCGCCGGCCCGGGAGGCGGAGATGATGAGCCTGCTGCGATCGCTGGCGAAGCGGTGATGCCCGATCTGTGACTCCATCGATGGGGCCTCTGGACAATGGCCTCCGGCTGGTCGGCCCCTCTGAAGAAAGGTTGATCTTCAGAGCCGATCGGTCTAAATTATGATAATTATAGCAATCTACCGTGAAGCAATCTCCTTTCCGCATCCCACTTGTCGGCTTGGCGCTTTTTCTGGTGGCCGGTTCGGTCCAGACTCGCGCCCAGGAAGAAGACCTGAATCGAGCCATCGCCGATCAGGAACGCCGGACCTCCGGTCTCAATGCCCTGGCGAGCAATCTCCGGAACATGATCGCCGACTGGCTCCCGGCCGGCATGGTCTCCACTCCGGAGGAAACCGCGCAGACTCCCGAACCGGCCGAAAAGGTCGAGGTGAAGGAGGTGAAACTCGCCGAGACAGCGGCGACCGATTCCAGCACCCTCGCCCAACAGGAAGCCGAGCAGCAGCGACTCTACCGCGAAGCCCTGCAAACAGCGGTCACCAAACTCGAGATCCGCGGCACCTTTCCCCGCCGCAAGCAGATCCTGATCGGCGCCAAAAACCTGAACGTGGGAGACAAGATCGACATCGAGTTCCGGCAGAAGCGTTTCCATCTCGAGATCCTCGACATCACCGCCGAAGAACTGAAAATGCGGGACACTGACTCGCAGATCCAGGTCAGTCTGGCGATCGGCCTGACCCACGCCCTCCCGCCCGGCATGTCTCGGGAGCGTCCGCCCGGCACCTTCGGCATGAGCAGTGACCCCGCGCCCGGCTCGCCGGAACCCACTCCAGCCAAGCCCTGAAGATTCGGCTGGGCGGCAGATGGCGGATCGGCGGATTTCTCCGGAATGGGTGAGAAACATCTGTCCGGACGGCTTTCGCCGGAAGATTCAGCCCGATACGGCCGGGCTCGGGTGAAGCCGTCCCCGTGACCCTGTCTGGACATCCTGGCAGGTTCCCCACTTCGCTACTTCGCCTTCGCCGGCAGGCGGAAACAGACGGCCTCGCGGTCGTTCCGCACCAGCAGGTAGCGGCCGGCCAGAGTCGGGGGATTCCAGGTCATCGAAGTCAGGGCCGGCAGGCGGGCCAGTTCTTCAAAACGCTCGGGCGTCGCGGCGACGACGGCGAGATAACCTTCCTCGGCCTGGACCAGCAGGCGGTCGCCGACCTGAAGATGCTGGCCGAAGCCGTACTTGCCGTCCTTCCACACCCGCGAACCATCGGCGAGGTTCACGCAGGCGAGCCGCCCCTCGTCGAGGCCATAGGCATGGCCGTCGCGCACGGTGACGGAGCTGAATTTGGTCTTCAGCCGGAGCGTCTCCCAAACCTGCTCGACCGACCAGGCGCCGGACTCGTGCTTCACCTGCAACAAAAAGCTGCCCGCGCCATAGCTGGCGGTGACGAGCAGGCGGCTGCCGGGCAGCTCGATCGGCTGACCGACTTTGGGATTCACACCGGGCCAGGGAAACGTCCACCACTCCTGTCCGGTCGCGGGGTCGTGGCCGGTCACATCATACTGGTTCACGCTGACGATCTGCGTCACGCCGTGGAGGGAGATCAGCCGGGGCGAGCTGTAGCTGGCGCCTTTTCCGCCGCTGCGCCAGGCCTCGGTGCCGGTCTCGGTCTCGTAGGCGACCAGGGACGGTCCGCCGCTCTCCCCGGCGCTCACGATGACGATCTGCCGCTCGGGATCGACCAGGGGCGAGGTGCTTTTGCCCCATTTGGGCAGGGGTTTGTCGAGTTCCTCGAGCACGTTGCGCTGCCAGACGAGCTGACCGGTCTCGAGGCGCAGGCAATTGAGCAGACCGGTGGCGCCGTAGGTGAAAACGTGATCTCCATGCACCGTCGGCACGGAGCGCGGACCATCGCCGGCCATCTCGCGGGCGACGGCCTCGGCGGAATCGAAGAAGCGCGCCACATCGCGATGGGCCCAGAGCAGATCACCGGTGAGGAGGTCGTAGCAGGTCACCCACTCCTCGGCACCGCGCTGCTCCTGAGTCAGCGCCCGGCGTCCCACGACGGCAAAGCCGGACCACCCCTGGCCGATGGGGCGTCGCCAGAGTTCCTCCGGCTTTTCGGTGTTCCAGTCGAGGCTGGCGATCACGCCGTCAGCCGGCCAGGTAGCGTCGCGATTGGGACCGAAAAACTGGGGAGAATCGACCACTCCCTCGACCCGGGGTTCGGCCAGCGGCTTCGGAAGCACTTCTCCTTCATCGGCCGGCAGGGCGGCCTGGGTGGGAGTGGTGGCGGGAGCCCATCTCCACACGAATCGGGGCAGCGAGGTGCCGCCGGTGGAACCGTCGTAGCGCGTCAGGGCATTGAAAATGAGCCCCGTCACGACGGCGGCCACGCCGAGCTTCCACACGATGCCCCAGCGCCGCTCCCACGTGCCCCAGCCGAAAAACAGATACCACAGGACCAGGAGGCCCACCCCGGCGAAGGGCATCACGAGAGCCGCCCAATAGCGGGCAAAATGCTCCGTCTCGAAGGTCCACCAGATGGCCAACGGCGCGGCCGCCAGCGCCACCAAGGCGGCCAGGACTCGGATCAGATTCCAGAAAAATCGCATCGTTCGCAGGTATCCGGCTGGAAATCGCCCCTCTTCCCTCTCATTTCCCCCCAAGCCCTGACGGATGCCTTCATCGACGCACCAATCTGGCGGCGGGCCAAGCGTTTTTTTCGCTGAAATTGCCCCGCCTTCCCCGCCGGAGAATGGCGGAATGCTCCCTGCGTCCGGCCTTGACCCCGCGGCGGCATCCTGCCACCATCCGGAATGATGATACGCCCCCGATTCCCCTCCCCCGCCGCCTGCATCGCGCTGGTCCTGGCCTTTGGCGCCCTGGCCACCCGCGCCGCCGAGCGGAACATCATCTTTGTCATCGCCGACGACATGAGCCCCACCATCGGAGCCTACGGCGACCCGGTCGCAAAGACGCCCGCCCTCGACGCCCTCGCCGCGGATGGGACGCTTTTTGAAAAGGCCTTTGCCACGACGGCCAGTTGCTCGGCGAGCCGATCGGTGGTGATGAGCGGCCTGCACAATCACGCGAACGGCCAGTACGGGCACCAGCATTCGTTCCACAAATTCTCCAGTTGGCACAATGTGGTGAGCCTCTCGCTGCCCCGGGTGCTCGCGGGCGCGGGCTATCGCACCGCCCAGATCGGCAAACACCACGTCGCTCCGGAGGAAGTCTACCGCTTCGAGACCTATCTGAAGGGGAATGGCCGGAATCCCGTCGAGATGGCCGACCAATGCCGCGATTTCATCACGGCGGCCGGGGAGAAGCCCTTCTTCCTGTATTTCGGCACGGCGGATCCGCACCGCGGCGGCGGCGAGGACCAGTCATCGTCCCGCGAGCTGAAGCCCGACCTTTTTGGCAACAAGCCGAACCGCGGCTCCTTTCCCGGGGTGAACGAGGTCTTCTTCAAGCCCTCCGAAGTGCCGATCCCGCCCTTTCTCACCGATTCGCCCGAGACGCGCGAGGAACTGGCTCATTACTACCAGAGCTGCTCACGGGTGGATCAGGGGATCGCCCGGCTCGTGACCATTCTGAAAGAGGCAGGGCTCTATGAGAAGACGATGATCGTCTTCACCAGCGACCACGGCATGGCCTTTCCCGGAGGAAAAACGACCGTTTACGAGGGCGGTCTGCGCGTGCCTTTCATCGTGCGCAATCCCTACGAGCCCACCCGCGGCGTGCGGCATACCGGCATGATCAGCCACATCGACATCGTGCCCTCGCTGCTGGACTTTGCCGGTGGACTCGATCCGGAGAAGAATCGGCCGAAGAACTGGATCGATCCCAACGACTACTGGAAGGACAAGCCCTACGCGGCGATGGAGAATCGCGGACCGCGCAAGGGGCTCGACCGCTACCACGGCAAGTCGTGGGTGCCGATCCTGGGCAAGGCCGATGCGCCGCACTGGGAGACGATCTTCGCCTCCCACACCTTCCACGAGATCCAGATGTATTACCCGATGCGGGCGATCCGCGACGGGGAATACAAGCTGATCTGGAACATCGCCAACGGGCTCCCCTACCCATTCGCCTCCGACCTGTGGGCGGCGAGCAGTTGGCAGGCCCAGTACCGCACCAGCCTCGACGCGCCCTACGGCCAGAAATCGGTCGGTCAATACATCCACCGGCCCGCCTTCGAACTCTATCGGATCGACACCGATCCGAATGAATCGAAGAACCTCGCCGACGATCCCGCCCACGCCGAGGTGCTGCGCCGCTATCAGGAAAAACTGAAGGCCTTCCAGAAGGAATACGGCGATCCCTGGATCCAAAAGTGGGACTACGAGTGAGCGCCGCCTCCCCCACCGTCGTCTTTGAGACCCGCGACATCGCGAAGGTCTACCACATGGGCGAGGTGTCCGTCCACGCCCTGCGCGGAGTGGACGTCCAGCTCTTCGAAGGCGAATTCGTCGTGTTGCTGGGGCGCTCCGGCAGCGGCAAGTCCACGTTGCTGAATATCCTCGGCGGGCTCGACGTGCCCAGCTCAGGTGAGGTGCTTTATCGGGGCCGCGACATGTCGCGCTTTGACGAAGCCGAGCTGACCCGTTACCGGCGCGACCATGTCGGATTCGTGTTCCAATTTTACAACCTCATCCCCAGCCTGACCGCCCGGGAAAATGTCGCCCTCGTCACCGAGATCTCCCGCGATCCCATGCGCCCCGAGGATGCCCTGGCTCTGGTCGATCTCGGAGACCGGCTCGACCATTTTCCCTCCCAGATGTCCGGGGGCGAACAGCAGCGCGTCGCCATCGCCCGGGCCATCGCGAAACGGCCCGATGTGCTCCTCTGCGACGAGCCCACCGGCGCGCTGGACCTGAACACCGGTGTGCTGGTGCTGGAAGCCCTCCAGTCGGTGAACCGGGAACTCGGCACCACCACGGCCGTCATCACCCACAATGCCGGCATCGCCGACATCGCCCACCGTGTCATCACCCTCTCTGACGGGCGCATCGAATCCGTGCGGCAGAATGAACATCGGCGTCAGGCGCGGGAGATCGAGTGGTGAGTCTCTCCGGGAGCTCGTGGCAGATTGTCAACACTCGGCTGGCGGGTGTCATTCTGCGACGAACCGGTAGCCGAACTCACGAATGGTTTCGATGTGGCGGGGATGAGTTGGGTCCGGCTCGATCTTTCTCCGCAGGGTCGTCACGAAGCGATCGATCGTGCGGCTCGTGACCCGCGAATCGTAGCCCCAGACCTCGTCCATCAGGTCGTCCCGACTCATCGCCCGCCCGGGATGGCTCGCCAGACAATCGAGCAGTCCATACTCCTTCGGAGACAGCGGCACGACCTGTCCAGTCAACGTGAGCAGCCGATGGGATCGCCGGTCGAGCACGTAGCCTCCGAATCTCACCTCCCCGCCCGTCTCGTCACCAGCCGGCCCGTGGGTCTCACCGCCACCCGCGCTCCGGCGGAGCACGGCCTCGACCCGTGCCAGCAGTTCACGAATGCCAAAGGGCTTCCGGATGTAATCGTCCGCACCCAGGCCCAACCCGAGCAGCACATCGCTCTCATCGGCCTTCGCCGTGAGGAAAATGATCGGCGCCGACCAGCCCTCATGCCGGAGATAACGACAGATCTCATACCCATTGATGCGCGGCAGCATCACATCCAGCACCAGCAGATCCACCCGGCCGCGGCGGGCTTTCTCCAAGCCGCGTTCACCGTCCGCCGCCGTCTCCACGTGATAGCCACGGGCCGCGAAATTGTCCGAGACGCCCCGCAACAGGGCGGGATCGTCCTCCACGATGAGGATGCGGGATGCTTTCATGTCCGTTTCAGGTTGGGAATCCACCAAATCGACCGGGGCCTCCGCTGAGAGGCGGGAACCTCTGCCGGGACGGCCGGCAATCGGATCAAAAACCGGCACCCACCCGCATCCGGTGTCTCCAGCCAGAGGCTGCCACCCATCCGACGCACCAGATGCCGCGTGATCGCCAGTCCGAGCCCGACACCGGCTCCGCGACCGGAGAGGCGCTGGTCGACGCGGTAGAACCGCCGGAATACCGCCCGCCGATGCTCCGCCGGGATGCCCGGCCCCTCGTCGCAGACGCCCAGCACCAGACAGGAGCCGCTGACACCCGCCGCGATCGTCACCTGGGGCGGCTCGCCCTCGCGGGCACCGTATTTCAGGGCATTCTCCACCAAATTTCTCAGCACGGCAGTCAGCGCGTCCGCGTCGCCCCATGCGGTCAGCCCATTGGGCAGGCGTACCGTGATCCGGGCCCCGGTCGCATCCAGAGCGGGGCTCAGTTCCTCGAGCATTGACGCGACGATCGCCTCCACGTCGCATGCTTCCCGGCGCAATCGCAAGTCTCCGCGTTCCAGTCGGGCAAAGGTCAGGAAATCCTCCGCCAAACGGGAAAGCCGGCGATTTTCCTTCAGGACGAGATCGAGATACTCCCGTCGTCGCTCCTCCGTCGCCACGATGCCTGCGTCGTCGTCGGCCAGCGTCTCCAGCAGCACCCGCATCGCGGCCAGCGGAGTCTTCATCTCATGCGAGACCGTGGTGAGCAGGTCGCTGCGCAACTCATCCACCCGCAGGCCCCGGTGAACCGTGAACCACACGGCCGCAGCCACCGCCGCCACGCCGACCGCCCAGCCAGCCGCGCGCCACCAGGCCATGCGCAACTGTTCGTCGATGTAGTAGGGCAGTTCCACCACCCGGTCGAGCACCACCGTCCAGCCAGCGTAGCGACCCTCGGGAATCTCTGCCACGATGGCATTCTGGGTCGGAGGCTCGCCCCAACTCCAGGTCCCGCCCCCGGCCGGCGCGCGCAGCACCAGCGTCACGTCATCGCCGAAAATGCGGCGGAACTGGGCAAACAACACCTCGCCGCCCCCGACGGCACTGACATTCTGCGAAGTGCGGCCGATCAGATGGATGAGCTGCTCGCGGTAGTCCCGCGTCTCCACCGCCACCGCCTCGTCCCGGTCGCGCTGCGCATTGTCCAGCATCAGCCGCACCATCAGGATGGCCGGCACCATCGGCAGCAGGGCCAGCAGCACCACCAACCAGCGCATTTGCCGGCGGCTCAGCCACATGCCGCTGCCTTTCATGGTGTCCAGCATAGCAAATCCAGCTTTCATTTGGGAAGGAAAAAATGTCGCGGGTGCCCGGAAAAATTCGCCACCGTCTCCCGGCTGACGACTTCTTCCCGGGCACCCTGCTGCAGCCAGACAGACCGGGCTCAGCCCTCCGGGTCCAACAGCCTCGCCAGATCGCCCATGTAGGCCCCGACCTCGAGGGCGTTCTCCTCGTCATAGCCGACCCGGGGCAGGAAGCGGGCGTCGTCGTCCCCTTTCAGCGGCACAGCCTCCGCGCTGCCGCCGATCCGAACCACGATGCCTTTGCGCCCCTCCCAAGTGCCGCCCTTCGTGCCCGGCTTGCGGTTGTATTTGCCCGAGCCATCGGTGCCGTCCACCACCAGCGGCCAGTCGCTGCGAGACGCGGTCGTCAAACCGGCGATGTAAGCCCAGTGATTCTCTCCCGCCCGCAGCCGGTCGCTCTCCTCCTCGATCCGTCCGTCGGCCCTAGGCCCCCAGGCACTCGCGCCGACCGAGAAGATCCGCTCGGTGTCGATGTAGTCCACGATGAGCAGGCGGAAGACTTCGTTCGAATTGCTGAACTCCTCCTCGGTCACGGGATGCACGGTACCGGGAAACATGCCGTCGAAGTCATTGGCCCAGGCCCTCAGGCCCATGCCGAGTTGCTTGGCATTCTGCATCGCGGCATTCATCTGGGCCGCCCGGATGGCGGCCTGGAGTCCGGGCATGGCCACGGCAGCGAGGATGGCGATGATGGCGGTCACGGCCATCAATTCCATCAGGGTGAAGGCCGCCGCGGACCGGTGAACGGCACGGCAGCGGAACGATCCAACAGGGTTGGTCCGGCGATCAAACAGGGTATTCATAGGATGGATGGTAGGTAGGTTCGATTCTCACCGGTCTGCCGGGAGGGAGGAGATCCCACCCGGTCCGGTTCGAAGCCCATCCTCCGCGGTCCGTGTTACCGATTTGTTACCGCGGCGTGCCGATTCCGTGAAAAAGCCGGAAAATTCGTCAGCCGTCCCGGCTGCTAGCTCAAAAGCCAGCTCACGTGGCCACCCGTCACATCTCCCCCGGCTCGGGCCAGGCGTGTTTCGGATAGCGGCCCCGCAGTTGCGCCCGCACCCCGGCATAGCTGCCGGCCCAGAATCCGGCCAGATCCTCCGTCGTCTGGCAGGGCCGGGAATTCGGCGCCAGGATCTCGATGACCAGCGGGACGCGACCCTCGGCCAGCCTCGGCGTGGCCTTGATGCCAAAAAGATGCTGGATCATCACGGAAATCTTCGGTTTCACACCCGGCTCAGGAGAATACGTCACCTTCACCGACCGCCCCCCGGGCAGGTCCGTGCGCTCGGGCACGAGCCGGTCGAGCAGATGCGCCTGATGCGGCGGCAACCAGGCCCGCAGTTCCGGCCACGGATCGCGCTCCTTGATATCCTTGTAGCTCGCCGCCCCCTGGCAGATCTCGGTCAGCAGCAACAACCGCTCCTCGGCCCCAATGCGCGGAATCTCGTATTCGGGAAACGCTTCTGCCAGGGTGTTCACGCGGCCGATCCACTGTTCCACCGCCGTGTCCCAGCGTTTCATGGTCAGGTTCCCGGCAGCCACCTGTGCAGCCAGGATCGCCGCCGCCTCTTCGCCGGGTGGCTTGCCGCTCTCCTTTGATTCCAATACCAGATCGCGGAAACGCCGCTCCTGCCGGGCCACCACCCGCCGGCCGGTCTCATCCCACATCGCACCGGCCTTTTCGACAAAATCGCCGGGGTACAAGTCGCGCAGCCAGCCTTCCTCGATGCGGGTGGCGAGACTTAGCCTCACCGTCACGTCACGCCCCTCGACTTCCATCATCTCGCCCGCCACGAACAGGCGCGTGTGCCGCGCGGCCACGCTCTGCTTTTCCAGGAGCCCGCGCCGGCCATCCACGATCGCACAGGCCAGGGTCGCTTCGCTGAGCCGGGCACAAACCCGATCGGAAAAGCCGGTCAACAACACCCGGCCGATCGTCTCCGCATCCGGGTCGAGATCCTCGGACACTCCGGGAAACAGGGGCTCCACCAGATCGAGGAATTGCCGCGCCACTTTGCCCATCTCCCGGGCCGCCGCCACATTGATCCCCATGCCGGCACAGGTATCGAAGTCATACCGCACCCGCCGGGCCGCGGAAAAGGCCCGGAACAGCGCCTGGAAGTCCGAGCCATCCTCCGGCGTCGCGAAATCCGTCAAGTCGAGGTGCGATGCGTGCCTTTTTTGATTGGGAAACAACGACCGGGTCTGGGTGGCCGCCGCCGCCACGGCGAAAAACTCCAGACACCCCCGTTGCCCCGCCTCCAGCAGCACCCGACCGTAGCGGGGAGCCAGCGGCAGACGGCTCAGATCCCTGCCCAGAGGAGTGATCGACTCCGTCTCCCGGTCGATCGCCCCCAGGGTCTTCAGCCAGCCGTGGGCGCGCTCCATCGCCGCCGGTTCCGGAGCCTCGAACCAGCGAAAGCCCCGCGCATCGTCGATCCCGCTCGCCTTGAGCAGCAGCACCGCCTCGCTGAGGTCCATGCGATGGATCTCCGCCGGCGTCGCCGCCGGTCGGGATGCATGGTCGGCCTCGCTCCACAGCCTCAGGCAGGTGCCCGGAGCGGTGCGGCCCGCCCGGCCCGCACGCTGGTCCGCAGAGGCGCGGGAGATCTTCTGCACGATCAGCGTCTCGATGCCCCGCCGCGTGTCAAAGTCGCTCCGTCTTTCCCATCCGCTGTCCACCACAAGCCGCACCCCGTCGATGGTGATCGAGGTCTCAGCCACATTGGTCGCCACCACGATCTTCGGCGTCTCGCTGGGGGACACCGCGGCATCCTGCGCCTGCGGCGACAGATCACCGTAGAGTGGACAAATTTGAAAGCCCTTTGACCAGTTCGACCGCTGGAGCAGGTCCACCGTCTTGCGAATCTCATGGGTGCCAGGTAAAAAGACGAGCGTGTGCCCCTCCACTCCTTTCTCCCGAAAGTAAGCCTGCAAGGATCGCGCCACCAGATCCCAGATCTCGTCCCCATGGCGCTCCTTGGCCGGCACGTGGCGGATCTCGACCGGGTAGGTGCGTCCCAGGGACACCAGATAGGTGCAGTCGGGGCCGAGATAGGCCTTCAGCGCCTCCGTCTCGAGCGTAGCCGACATCACAATGAGTTTCAGGTCCGGTCGCCGGGTCTCCTGGGTCTCCAGACATCGCGCCAGCGTCACGTCGCCGTAAAAATGGCGTTCGTGGAACTCATCGAAAACCACCGCGGCCACGCCGGAGAGATCCGGATCGTTGAGCAACTGCCGGAGCAGCACGCCCTCGGTCACGTAGCGGATGCGGGTGTCGCGGCTGGTCTGATTCTCGAACCTCACCTGACAGCCCACCTCGCCACCGACCTGCCCACCGCGCTCCCAGGCCACTCGCCGGGCCAGCATCCGGGCGGCAAGCCGGCGCGGCTGCAGCACCACGATCTCCCCCCGGTCGCCACAAACGCCGGAATCCAGCAACATCTGCGGCACCTGGGTCGATTTTCCCGATCCCGTCGGCGCCTCGATCACCACTCGTGCTCCAGAGGCGGATCTCGGGCCGGAAACCGCCTGGATCAGCGGGATCTCGATGTCAAAAATGGGCAGTTTTCGGTCGCGGCGGGACATGAAAAAGGGAAAAGCGGGTCAGAGGGACGGCACTTTAGCCGCAAGGGTGGAATTTTCGAAATCCGAAGCTCGAAATCCGAAACAATTTCGTCGTTCAAGCGGGGAACGACTTGAAACCTCCTAACTCAATAAAATCCCTCAAGACCCCACCTCAGGCAGATCCCAGGCACCCCGCAACCGCTCGTATTCCGCCTGCGGCAACAACACGTAATGCGGCCGGGCGTCCGCCCGGAGCCAGCGGATCACATTTTCCAAATCGGAGCGCGCCATCACCGTGCAGCCGTGGGAGGTCCGGTCCGGACCGCGGCGGGTGTGAAAAAAAATCGCCGAGCCTCCTCCGGGCACGGGCTTTGGATCCATGTTGTGCCGGATCTCGATGAGCCAGTGGTAGGCGGCATCGCCCAGGCGCATGCGTTGCTTTTCGAACCACGGCGGCACTCCGGCAGCGGGATCGATGACGACATGGCGGTTGTAGAAGGGATTCTTCGGGTCATCGGGCCAGGCATCCCATCGCGTCACCTGCCGGTAGGGGTAAGCCGGGTCGCTGCCCGTGGGCAGGCCACCGTCGTAGCCGTAGATCTGGCCGATCGCAAAAAAGCCGGCCGGTGCCTTGCGATCGCCCTCGGCTTTGCGCCCCCCCTCGGGAACGGGCACCACGCCGCGGCCCCACGCGAGGCCTCCCTTGCCAAAAAGCACCTCGATGGGCCGATCGAACGAGGCGACCCATCCGCCATTGGCCCCCCGATGATACGGGTAAAGCCTGCCCCGTGTGCTGGACCACTGGGGCGCGATGCCCAGCAGAATCTGGCCGGCTTTGGGCACCGCAACCGGATCCCCGGCAGCCCGGCCGGCAGCCGTTGGGCCAAAAAGACCAACCAGAACGAAGAGAGGGAGAAAGCGACCGGAGGAAATCACCGCCAAGAGTTCCACAGATCGCCCGAGGCGGCAAGGTGGGACAAAACCGGCGAATTTCATCGATTGATCCGCTCCCTTGTTCCGTCTGAACGCTGTGTCATGGTTTCCGCAGTGTCCGCCGCCCCCATCAACGCCCCGGCCGCCTGCCCCGTCCGCACGCGCTGGACGGTGTCGGGCAAGTTCTTCCGCGACGCGGAGACGGGCACCGCCGTGTTCGTGAAGGCCGTGACCTGGGGGCCATTTCCTCCCGGAGAGGATCCGAACCCGATCGCGGAACTCCGCCGGGTGCGCGACGAACTCGGAGCCAATGCCCTGCGGGTTTACGAGACGCCGGACCGCACCTTCCTCGATACCTGTGCCTCGCTCGGCCTCCGGGTTTTCATCGGCTTCGCCTGGGCTCAGCACGTCGATTTTCTCCACGACCGGAGACTGTTCCGGACCGAGCAGGAGCGCTTCCGCCATGAGGTATCCCAGCTTCGCGGCCACCCGGCCGTGGCGGGCTGGCTGGTCGCGAACGAGATCCCCGCGCCGCTGGTCCGCTGGATGGGTCCCCACCGGGTGAACCGGGCGCTGGAGGAACTCATCCGGGCGGGCCGCGAAGCCGATCCCGGCGCCTTGTTCGCCTACGCCAACTACCCGAGCACCGAATACCTGAGCCCGCGCGGCCAGGATTTCATCGCCTTCAATCTCTATCTGGAGGACCGCGAAGCCTACGCACGCTATCTGCGGCGGCTCCAGCATCAGGCGGGAAACCGGCCGCTGCTTGTGGCCGAAACCGGCCTCGACTCGGGAACCCACGGTGAATCGGCCCAGGCCGACGCCCTGGCATGGCAGATCGAAGAGGCCGCTCTGGCGGGAGCGTCAGGTGCGGTATTGTTTGCGTGGTCAGACCGCTGGTATCGGGGCGGTGAACGCGTGGAGGGCTGGCATTTCGGACTGACACGATCCGACGGCAGCGCCCGACCGGCATTGCATCGGGTGTCGGACGTCTGGCGAGATTGGCAGGGACCCGCGGATGCCCTCAAGAGCAAGTCCTTTCCGCGCCCGCGGATGTCGATCGTGGTGTGCACCTACCGCGGCGCGCGACTGTTGCGCCCCTGTCTGGAATCACTCCGCCGGCTGGACTACCCCGACCGGGAGACGATCGTGGTGAACGACGGCGGCGATGCGGACGTGGCAGCCGTGCTCGCCGACTTTCCCGAGGCGCGGGTCGTCAATCTCTCACCCCATGGCGGACTCAGCGCGGCCCGGAACGCCGGTGCACGCGCCGCCACGGGGGAGATCATCGTTTACACTGACGACGACTGCGAAGCCGATCCCGACTGGCTGATGTGGTTGGCTTATGCCTTCGAAACAGACTGCCTGGCTGCCGCCGGGGGGCCGAACATACCGCCTCCACCTGCGGACCGGCTGCGCGCACTGGTCGCAGCCGCCCCGGGCGGACCAGCCCATGTGTTGATCGATGACCTGACTGCGGAGCACTTGCCGGGGTGCAACCTGGCGGTGCGGCGCGAAGTCTCCGAAGCGGTCGGCGGCTTTGACGAGCGATTCTGGACCGCGGGCGACGACGTCGATTTCTGCTGGCGCCTGATCGCCGCCGGTCACCGCATCGGCTTTCATCCGGCCGCCATGGTCTGGCACCATCGTCGCTTCACGGTGAAGGCTTATCTCAAACAGCAACTCGGCTACGGCCGGGCCGAGGCGATGCTCATGCCGCTCTATCCGGGCCGGTTCGGACTGCGCGGCGGCGCCCGCTGGCGCGGAAGGATCTATCTGGAAGGCCCCGCCGCCTGGCTGGCGACGAGCGGCTCGCGCATCTATCATGGACTTCGGGGTCTGGCACCCTACCAGATGCTCTACGGCAACGGCCCGTCCCACTCGGCCGCGGCTTTGCTACTGGACTGGACCTGGATGGCCACCGCATTTTTGCTGATCGCATTGGGCATGCTGTTCGCCATTCCCGTCACCGCCCTCGCCGGCGCGGCCATGGCGATCGCCAGCGTGGCGAGAGCATGGACTATCGCCGACCGGGCCGAAATCGCCACGCCCCATGCCAGCCGAATGGCCAGGGTCGGGATCGCCCTGCTCGCGCTGGCTCAAGGACCGATGCGGAGCGCGCGGCGGTCCCTCGGCCTGCTCCAACGGCGCGAGCCCGCCCCGGCGGACGCGCCGCTCCGGCCACCCGCGGTCTCCCGGCGGCCATCGCCCCGCTGGTCTTTTGGCGGCAGGCGGTTCGCCTTCTGGAGTGAGGAAGGCATCGACCGCGAGACCTGGCTGCATCGATTCGAATCCCGCTGTCAGTCACGGAACCTGCCCCTGAGTCCTCCGCCGGAAGACAGCGATGACGATGTCCGGATCGGCCCGTGGCATGGCTGGCTCTGCCGCGTGACGACGGTGACCGAATATCATGAGAAAGGCCGCACCCTCATCCGCGTCGGTGTGCGCTACAGCCCCACCCGCTCGCTGGCCTGGCTGGGCGGCTCAGCCCTGGCGATCCTTGGTCTCGCCGCCATCTATGCCTGGCTTGCCACCGCCGGATGGTCCGGACAGATCGCCACTTGGGCCGTACTGCTCGTCACCGCCGGCTTCCTCTCTCCGCGGCGCCCCGGCCTGCCCGCCATCGAAGGGGAAATCCAAGCCACCGCCCGGGATCTGGGCCTGAAGCCACTCTGAAAGCGGATACCGATCCCGTTTCAGTCCACATACAGGAATTCATTGCTGCCCAGCAGCGCCTGGGTGTATTCCGCCCACGCCTCCGCGCCCGGCTGCTCTCCGAGATAAGCCCTCGCCAGAGCCCTTTCGCGATCGCTGGGGCCACGCTGGAAGAGGGTGGCGTAGGCCAGGTCGACCTTTCCGTCGCCGCCGGTCCCGGCTGACAGGCGCGTGCCCAGCGCCTCGGCCTGCTGACGGACAAACGGCCCATTCAACGTGAACAACAACTGGAGCGGCGTGGTCGTCTCCTGCCGCTTCGGGCTGTGATCCAGCGGTTCGGGAAAATCGTGCAGCCGCAGCATCTGATCCATCTCGCGGCGGTGAACCACGCCATAGACCGTCCGCCGCCGGTTGGTGCCATCCGCCAGATTGGTCGAGGCGCCGCCGATGGTCCGGTCCAACTGGCCCGTGACCGCCAGCATCCCGTCGCGCCAGGCCTCCACATCGAGCCGGCGGCGCAGCATACGAGCATAGTGGGCGTTGGCCGGATCTTTCGCCTCGGATTCCGGGGCGATCGAGCTTTGCTGCCAGGCGGCGGCATTGAGAATCTCGCGGTGCAGCCACTTGATCGACCAGCCCTGGGCGATGAATCGCGCGGTCAGGTCGTCCAGCAACTCCGGATGCGTCGGTGCCTCTCCGAGGACGCCGAATTCGCTCGGCGTCTCCACCAGCCCTCGGCCGAAGTGATGCCGCCAGACCCGGTTCACGATGACCCGGGCCGACAGGGGCGCGCCTTCTTCGACGATGGCCTCGGCCAGTTCCAGCCGGCCGCTGCCTTTGACAAAGCGCCGCGGCTGACCATTCGCGGCAGGCAGGGCGGAGAGAAAGCCGCGCGGCACCGTCTCGCCGGTGACATTCGGGTCGCCCCGCATCTGCATCTCGAGGTCGCGGGTCTTGCCCGGCTGATACGCCAGCGTCGTGCCATGCTGACCGCCGCCCTTCGGCACCACATAGAGCGCCGCATCCTGGACTCCGCCGGCCATCGGCACATCGTAGTGCGGCGTCGCCCGCTTGATCGTATCAATCTGGGCCGTCAATGCATCCAACTGCGCCTTCAAATCCTCCGGAGCCGGCTTTTTCTTCTTCAGTTCCGCCTGCTGTGCCTCGATCTTCGCCACCTCGGCCTTGGCTTTGGCCACCGGAGCCCAGATCCGCTCATCGACGGTGGGCTTGTCGACTGCCTGGATCGAGGCAAAGACTCCCGCGATCGCATAGTAGTCGCGCGCCGTCACCGGATCGCTCTTGTGATCGTGGCAGCGCGCGCAGGCCAGGGTGAGCCCGAGGAACGTGCGACCGACCGCGTCCACGCGCTCCTCCCACTCCTCGGCCACGGTGACCTTGATGATCTCCGGCGGCAGTTGCAGTTCCTTCCAATAGGTCGGCCCGAGCCCGAGGAAGCCCAGCGCCGCGTTGTCCTCCGGCCGGGCTCCTTCCATCAGGTCGGCGGCGAGTTGGCGTTTCACAAACACGTCGTAAGGCATGTCCTCGTTGAAAGCCCTCACCACCCAGTCACGATACAGCCAGGTGGCCGACTTCGTGCCCAGCCATTCCTCCGGGATGTCGGCATAGCGCGCCAGATCCAACCAATGCCGCCCCCAGCGCTCGCCATAGTGGGGAGAGGCCAGCAACTCATCCACCGCCGCGCGCACCGCAGCCGGTCGATCGCGCTCGGCCGCCGCGACAAAGGCCTCCACTGCCTCGGGTGAGGGCGGGAGGCCCACCAGATCGAACCAGAGCCGGCGCAACAGCGTGCGGGCATCGGCCGGCGGCGCGGGTTTCAGGCCCGCCCGATCCATCCCTGCGAGGAGAAACGCATCGATGCGACCCTGGCCCCACGCGGGATCGGACACCGCAGGCAGTTCCCGTTCCCGCGGCGGGTCGAACGACCACGGCCGGACTTTCACAGCCTCGTCGGCAGCAAACACGGACGGAGCCACCAGGGCACCAACTACGAGCGCAACAAAGCCGGAAACGCGATTCATGACGCGCTCAGGGAACCGGAAATCCACCCGCTTGCCAAGACACGCGTCCGCGTCTCACCCCACGTGTGGCAGCCGGCCATTCCAGACAAATTCCCCAAGCCCGGAGTTGCGCGCGGGACGATTTCCGCCTGTCATCTCCCTGTGAACGCCCGACTCCGCCTCCCGACCCTGCTTCTGCTCGCCGCGCTGCCCTCCCTCGCCTCGGCAGGGGAAATCGTGCCGATCGACTCCCTCGTGCCCGGCCGGCAGGCCACGGTGCGCTTCACCACCTCGCCGCCGCAGTCGTCCGATCCCCTCCAGGTCCGTTACCGCCTCATGGCCGCAGAGACGCCGCCGGACTACGATGTCGCGAAGGAATCCTTCGAGATCCTGCTCCCCGCCACCTATCGCCCGGACCGGCCCCACGGCCTGTTCATCTGGATTCCCGCCGGCGACAGCCCTGCCATCCCGCCGGACTGGCAGGCACTCCTCGCCCGGCACAACATCATCTACATCGGCGCCAACCAATCGGGCAACCGGCGCAATATCTTCGACCGCATCCGGCTGGCCATCGATGCCAATCACAACACGCGGCAGCACCTCGCCATCGACGGCCGGCGCGTCTATGTCTCCGGCTTTTCCGGAGGCAGCCGGGTGGCCAGCATGCTGGGAGTCGCCTGGGGCGAAATGTTCAGCGGCACCATCTGCTGCATGGGGGTCAATTTCTACACCGACGTGACGGCTCCGGACGGCAAAGTCTACGGACTCAGCTATCTCCCCGACGAGACCCTGCTCCCGCTGGTCAAAGCCAACTGCCGCTTCGCCCTCATCACGGGAGAGAAGGATTTCAACCTCGCCAACACCCGCGGCGCCTACGAGAATGGCTTCGTCAAAGAAGGCTTCCGCCACGTCGAGCTGCTGGAGATTCCCGCGCATGGCCATGCCGCCCCGCCGGCCGAGTGGCTGGAAAAGGCGATCCGGTTCCTCGACACGGGCAAGCGCTGATTCCCCTCCCATGCCAACGCCAGATCACACCCTCATCGCCGTCGACTGGGGCTCCACCAACCTGCGGGCGCGGCTGGTGTGCGACGGCCAACTGGTCGCCACCGCCTCCTCCGCCGACGGCATCCGCCACCGGAATGGCCGGGACTACGACGACATCCTCGCCGACCTGTGCGGCGCTTGGAAGGAGGCGCATCCCGAGGCCCGCGTGCTGATGAGCGGCATGATCGGCAGCCGGGAAGGCTGGCAGGAGGCGCCCTACGCCCCCGCTCCCGCCGGGGTGGCAGATCTCGCCGCGCGGCTGATCCGGGTGACAAGCCGACACTTTGGCCGCATCGAGATCGTCCCCGGCGTGCGCTGGGACGATCCCGACACCGGCCTGACCGATGTGATGCGCGGCGAGGAAACCCAGATCGCCGGTCTCCTGCCTGACCTGCCCTCCGCGGGAGCGGTCGTCTGCCTGCCCGGCACCCACTCCAAATGGGTGCTCTGCCACGCCGGACGCATCGAGCGCTTCCGCACCTGGTTCACCGGCGAAGCATTCGACCTCCTCACCCGGGGCAGCCTCATCGCCGGCTCCGGCGCCCCGGCCGATCCGGCCTGCGGGGCTTTTGCGCGCGGGATCGATCTCTCCGCGACCGGCGGCGGCCTGCTGCACCATCTTTTCCTCGGCCGCACCGAGATGCTCACCGGCCGCGTCGCCCCCGATGACCTGCGCAGCCTCATCTCCGGCGTCCTGATCGGACATGAGATTCGCGAAGCCGTCCCCTTCACCGGTGGACTACCCATCTACCTGGCTGGAGACTCGCCCGCAGCCGTCGCCACCGCATCGGCCCTGCAGATCTTCGCCATCCCCCATCACGCCGTCCCCGGCGAATCCCAACTTGCCGGTCTCCTCGCCATCGCCGGAGCGGGATGACGATGCAACCCTGTTTGATCTCCGATCCTACCCTGTTTGATCGGAAAGCCAGATCAGTACAGATGCGCCGACCAGGTGGCGACAGGCTCAGTGGTGAGCCGCAGGACGCCCAGACCGCGGGCATCGCGCTGATACAGCGTCCGGTCGCTGTCGGCAGAGGGGGATGCATGGACATGGCGCCGTCCGGGTGGGTAGATGGCCGCTCCGGTATTCGCGTCGGCTTCGGCAAAGCTGAGGTAGGCATTCACACCCAGCACCGACGATGGCGAACCCATCTGCCACTCGTGGAGAAAGAGGTAGCTGCGTGGGATACGCACCTCCAGCCGCCGGGCGCCGCCCTCGCGGGTCTGCATCCGGGCCAGTATCCCTTCGGGCATGAGGATCATGTTGTATCCGTCGCCGAAGGCGGCGAGTTGCGGTCGCTCCACCTCCACAGCTCCTTCCGCCGCGCCGACATTGATGCGCAGTTTGTCGACAAAGCCAAACTGACCCACCTGTCCCGCCGGCCGGGCGTCGATCGCCAGATCGGCGATCAAGGCCGGGCTACCCGCCACGTCCTGGAACGGCACCCCGGCGATGTCGAAGGTGAAAAAGAGGAAATTCGCATCGGCATCGGCCCGCATCGTCACGCCATCTTCGCCCTCGGCCAGTGTGGCGGGCCCGGCGAGCGGCTCGCGGGCGGCATCGGAGTAGACATCGGCCGGGGTGAGGGCGACACGCTGCCCGAGGCTCAGGTCACGGACGGCTTCGATCTCGCGGGGATAGGTGAGCGTCCTCCCACCGATCTCGACTTCGACGAACACCGGCTTTTTGAACCGCGCGGCACCCTCGATCGGCTGGAAGGGGAAAGTCGCCTGAAAGCGCTTCGCTGCGAGGGGCTCGAGGGAGAAATCGACCCAATTGCTGACCGCCGAACCCATGCCGATGCGGTATTTGCCCTGAGTGGGCTGGTTGGCACCGTTGAGAAACTGCCACTCGAGTTTCACGCCGTTGCTGATGTCGTGAAAGACCTGGCTGATCCACTCCACGGACACCGGCTCGAGGCGGGAAACGATATCGAGGAGCCGGGAGCCGTCCTCGTCGATGACGAAATAGCTGAGCCGCAGATTCGGGTCGGCCACATCGAAGGCGGCATTGCCCCCGGGCAGGTTCTGCACCGCCCGGCGCAGGTAGTCGATGTTGAACTCCGCAGCCCGACCGGCAGGAATATCAAACGCATGGTAGGGCTGCTCGGGCGTGAGCAGTTGACCCATCGACAGCGCGGCCAGGTAGCCTTTGCGCGGCTGGTCGCTGCGGTTGCGCAATTTGACGGTGGCTTTGACACGTCCGTTGTCGGCGAGTTCGCCGCGCCCGGTGAGTTCGTAGCCATCGGCGGGCTTTGGCTTCGCCATCACCGCGTCGAAGAGATACTGCCCCATCACTTTGTGGGCACTTTCGTTCGGATGCAGGGTGTCGGGCACATCGGAGGGCGGGTCGGTCTCGAATATCCGCCCCAATCGATCCGCCATGGTCAGCACGGCGGCCTCCGGCTCGACGCCGACGGGAATGCCGCCCCCGAGAGGCGCGAGCGCCTTGCCCATGTCGACGAAGAGGACGCCGTTTTTCTCCGCCACTTCGCGGGCCACGGTGGCCTGGGTGCGGGTGAGCCCCCAGCCGGTCGGGCCGGAGGAGGCCCGCGTGATGCTGGGGCCGACGATGATGATGTCCGCCTGATTCTCGCGGCAGGCATCCACGCAGCGCTGCAGGGAGCGGCGATAGGAATCGAGGGAATAGCCGCGGTTGGAGTCGTTGATACCGAATTTCACGACCACCAGATCGGGCTGGTTGACGAAGGCATCGGTGGTGACCCGCTGGATGGCATCGAGGGCGCAGCGGCCGCCGATGGCGAGATTTTCGAGATAGATTTCCTTGCCGAGATGCTCACGGAGCTTCGCGGGATGATTCTGCTCGGGATTCAGCGCCCGCACGCCGCCGGTGTAGAAAAACTCGCGAGCCAGTTTATCGGCGAACTCCGCTACGTAGGAGTGGAGCCAGTTGCCGTTGTTCTCGTTCCGGATGTACATCCAGGTCACCGAATCGCCGAGGGCGACGATGTGCACGGGTCTCTGGCCATCCAGCTTCGCGAAGGTACGGGGGATGAAGGTCCGTAACTGCTCCCGTTGCTCGAGCGTCAGCGGATAGGGCTCCGCCACTGATCGATCCGGCAAGCCGGCCACCAGACCGAGCAGCAGCCCTATCCCGAGAAAGCTTCTCATTACTGAAAATTTATAAAATGAAAACTTCTGCCATTCGTAAGCGCCACGCAAGGCTAAGTCAAAACCCTTATCCCCGATCACGCCAGTCTGAACTCACTTTTTCCCAGAACTGAGAATTCCCGGCGCTTCCGGGCCTGTCGCGCCGGTCTGGATGAGACATCGTCGACTTTTGTCAGAGAGACGGCTTGCGTTACCCGCCTGACTTGTCCATAAAGGGACCCGTGAATGAGTCGGACGACACCTCTTCTCCCCGTATCCGCGACCTGCCCGAATCGGAGCGGCCCCGTGAAAAGCTGGCCTCCCGCGGGCCATCGGCCCTGGCGGATGCGGAACTGCTGGCGCTCTTTTTCGGGACCGGACGGCGCGGACAAAGCGCGGTGGATCTGGGACGCTCGCTGATTCGCCGATTCGGCTCGCTCCAGGCGATTTCCCGCCAATCGGTGACGGAGTTGGCCCAGTTTCCCGGCATCGGCCCGGCCAAAGCCTCGCAGCTCGCTGCCGTCTTCGAAGTCGGGCGCCGCCTCGCCCGCGAACGCTATCGCGAGCAACCCATCGACGGGCCGGAAGCTGTCTATGACCTGCTGGGAGCGGAACTGCGGTCGCTGAATCAGGAAAGCGTGCGCGTGATCCTGCTCGACCGGCGTGCGAATCTGCTCCACACCACCGAGATCACCCGCGGCACCCTCGACGAATGCATGGCCCATCCGCGCGAGATTTTTCGCCAGGCGATCGCGTGGTCGGCCGCGTCATTTATTCTGGTTCACAACCATCCCAGCGGAAATCCCCACCCCAGCAACGCCGATGTGGCCATGACCCGCCGACTCCGCGATGCGGCCGAGTTGTTGAAGATCACCTTTCAGGATCACGTCATCATCGGCACCCCGTCGGAGACGCCCGGCAGCCTGCCTTACTACAGCTTCAAGGAAGCGGGACTGGTGTGAGGCGGGCCTCCGGCTTTTCAGAGTTCTTTTGGCTATTTTGCCGCGCAATCGAGGTCATAATGCCGTCCCAAAAGGAGAGCCAACCCATCCGAATCGCCCGGCAAGCCTGCGGCCTACAGCGAGGCCTCTTCAGTCCGGCTTCCGCTCCAGATACCGCGCGACCTCCTCGCTGGAAAGGTCCGTCAGTTCCGCAATCTCCGCCGGCGTCCGGCCCTTCGATGACATCCGCCGGACCATCTCGGCGACACCTTTCTCGACTCCCTTTTCGATGCCTTCTTCGAGAAGTTCGCGCCCGGCTCGGGTTTTCCGCAGTGGTGTCAGTTCGGCGATCATTTTTCGAATTTCCTCGCGGGATTTGGTTTTAAAGCGCTGGAGCAAAAGTAAAAGAAAGATTTCGCCCAGCAAATCCTGATCTTCACGGGCAGGAAATCGCATTCGTTGATGCGACGATAGTGCCCGGCGGCGTTCTTTTCAAGTTCCGGCAGCGGCTCGCGCAACGGGGACAGCGCCGCCAGCAGAGACGAGGCTGGATTCCGGGCTTCCAGCGCATCGAGGAGTTCGTCGAGGAAGAGCACCTCGATGCGCGGATGCAAGGGCCGGCCCACGGGCATCTCCGAACGCGAGCCGAAAATAACAGCTGCCTCGACCTCTCTAGGGCGGTAATCGCGCCTCCGACAGGCCTTGCGGGGGTTGATCTGCTTCCAAAGGATCTGCCGCGCGAACTCGACCCGATTGAAAATGGAATGGTCGTGATAGATCTGAAACTCGACGAGGTGGAAAGGATCCACGGGATCAGGTGGCTCCAACAACAGGTCGCACCGAATCTCAAGTTGCTTAAACGACCTGGCCGAGCCCCGACACCCGTGAGGCAGGGGTAGGCCGGTGAGTTCGCGCAGCCAATCGGGATGGTCGCGAAAGAGTTCGAGGAAGACGTGGTCGGAGTCCAATGCCCTCACCTTACGGCTTGCCCTCCGGTTCAGGCAAGCATCAAACGGTATCGCCAAGGAGACGTCAGTTTTCCCAACCAGTAAGAACCTGGTTTCCCACCGCCTTGCCTTGACAATGGCTTTTCCCACTGGTCCGCGTCAGCCCATCGCGAGCAACTGGGCCGTCACAATGCGCAGCACCATGGTCAGGGGATACACCGCCGCATAGGCCACCGCCGGCGAGTCGCAGCGTGCCAGACCCGAGGCAAAAGCCAGCGCCGGCGGATCCGTCATCCCGCCGGAGAGCAGGCCGCTGAGGTTCATGTAATTCATGCCATCGATCCGGCGGGCCAGCACCCCGACGAGGAGCAAAGGCAGACAAGTCACCGAGATGCCTGCCAGCACCCAGACGATCCCCTGCGCCGTGAAGACCGTGTCCGCGAGACCGGCCCCCGAGAGCAACCCCACCTGGGCGAGAAAGAGGATCATGCCCAATTCCCGCAGCGCCCGGTTGGCATTGGCCGGCAGATGCATCAGCAGCGGCCCGAGGCGTCCGAGCTTTCCCAACACGATCGCCACCACCAGCGGACCGCCCGCCAGACCCAACTTGACCGGAGCCGTCAGACCGGGAATGGCCAGGGGAATCAGCCCCACCAGCACCCCGAGCAGAATGCCCGCGAAAATCCCCGCGAAATTTGTCTCCTCCAACTGCTTCACCGCATTCCCCACCGCCTCGGTAGCCGCATCCAGCCCCGCTTCGCTCCCGACGAGTTGGAGCCGGTCGCCAAATTGCAGACGCAGGTCCGGCAAAGCCGTGAAATTGAGATCGCCCCGCGTCAGCCGCGTCACCGTGACCCCGTGCAAATGATCCAGGCCGAGTTCCCGCACCGACTTGCCGAGAATCGCGCGATGGGTCACCACCACCCTCCGGAAACTGACCGGACCCGGCGCAGCCATGAGATCTTCCTCCGCCGCGCTGCCGACGACCCGGCGAAACTGCTCCAAATGACGCCGCGTCCCCACGGCCAGAATCGTGTCGCCAGCGCCCAGCACCGTGTCGGGTCCGGCGACCTGGACCAATTCTCCCCCCGCACGCCTGATGCGGGAAATGACCACCCCCGTCTCCCGCGCACCGGGCACCTCGGAGAATCGGAGATCGATGAGATTCGGATTCTCCACCCGCAGATTCAGCCGCTCCAGAGGCTCGATCCCCTCGCCCTGCTGCCGGCGGAACGCCTCCGCCTCGGCCGCCACGTCGACGCCGAACCACCAGCGCAGCCCCACCAGCCCGAGGATGATGCCCACCACCGCCAGCGGATAGGTCGCCGCATAGGACAGGGCTGCCAGATTGGCTCCGTCCCCCGCGTCCGCCGCCGCCCGCAGCCCTTCCTGGGCCGCCCCGAGCGCCGGCGTGTTCGTCGTCGCCCCGCAAAAAACCCCTACCGTTACTGGCGTCGACCAGCCGAGCAGCCAGCCCCACAGCAGCGAGAGCCCGCCGCCCAGCATCACCAGCAAAGCCGCGTAGCCGTTGAGCCTCAGGCCATGGCGCCGTAAAGACGCGAAAAATCCCGGCCCCATCTGCATGCCGAGGGAGAAGACGAACAGCACCAGACCGAAATCCTTCACAAAATGGGCCACCGCCGTGCTGGGGGTAAACCCAAAATGCGCCAGAGCCAGCCCTGCGAAAAGAACCCCGGCCAGCCCCAGACGCACCCCACCAAACCGGATTCGCCCCAAGCCAATGCCGACCAATGCCGCCACACAAAGCAGCAACAAGTCCCGGACGACGGGCGGCAAAGCCCCGATGGTTTCAGATCCCGGCATGGGCGCGTTCTCTCAAAGGCATCTTCGGTGCCATCGCCATTCATAAAATGTGACCCTTCCGACCCAACCCGGTTGACTCTCCGATCAGACCCTGTTCAGTCGGCGATCAGACCCTGTCGGTCCGGACCCATCACCCCGCATGAAGGCCCACCCCACCGCCGTGATTTCCCCAGAAGCCGTCCTCGCCGAAGATGTCGAGGTCGGCCCCTATACCGTCATCGAAGGACCGGTCCAGATCGGCGCCGGCTCCCGAGTCGCCTCCCACGCCTGCCTGCGGGGTGATTTGCGCATCGGTCCCGGCTGCCAGATCGGCAGTGGTGCCATCCTCGGTGCCGACCCCCAGTCGGTCGGCTTTGACCCGGCTATTCAAAGCGGAGTCGAGATCGGGGAAGGCAACGTCATCCGCGAGTACGTGACCATCCACCGCAGCCTTTACGAAGGGCAATCCACCCGGATCGGGCGGAACAATTTCCTCATGACTGGCGCCCACCTCGGGCACGATGTCATCATGGGGGACCACAATGTCGTCGCAAACAACTGCCTGTTGGCCGGCCACGTCGAGATCGGACACCGCTGCTTTCTCGGCGGCGGCTCGGCCTTCCACCAGTTCATGCGGATCGGAGATTATGTCATCGTCCGGGGCCAGAGCGCTTTCGGCCTCGACATTCCCCCGTTCGTCACGGCCGCCGGGGTCAACCGCATCTCCGGCCTGAACGTGATCGGCTTACGGCGCGGCGGCTTCGACCGCGATGCCCGGGCCGAGATCAAAAAGGCTTTCGACCTGCTCTATCGCTCGGGACTGAATCTGACTCAAGCACTGGAGGCGGCAGACTCGCGGGACAGCTGGTCGGACCAAGCCAGGCTCTTCATCGACTTTTTCCGCGTACCGGGGCGGCGAGGCTTCTGCCTCAAGCGTTTCGGGGGGGAAGATCCGGATTTGTGACTCAAGGGCGTGAAACTGCCGCAGGATTGAAATTTCCGTTGGTGTTTTCTCCAGAACTTGCTAAAGAAGACGGTTCAGCGGAACCGAGCTTTTCTTGACGAAAGGCTTTTACGAATCTTCATAATTGGTATAGCTTGACCGAGAAAATCCAAGGGAGATGACCACTCTTTCGAAAAAACAGCTTCACCGGCTGGCAGGCGTCGCATTTTGTGCGTGGCTGGCTTTCACCGGCTCTCCTGCGGCCTTTGGCCAGGCGGAAAACCTCTTGGAATCGGCCGCCGAGGCCGCCCAAAACCTGCAGATCGAGAGTAACGAGACCTCTTTCGACGAGACGCTCGGCATCGCCAAAGCCACCGGCAATGTCCGCATCCGCTACGGTGAGGTGGTGATCGAGGCCGAACAGGCGGAATACCACCAGTCCAGCGGCAAGGTCTTTGCCCGTGACAACGTCCGGGTATTCAAAGATGGCTCGATCTTCACGGGACAGGAGATCATTTACGACACCAACACGGGCGACATGACCTCGTCCGACCTCCGCAGCGCTCTGGCGCCCCTGTTTTATGAAGCCGCCGATCTGAGCGTGCCGAAGGAGGGCTCGGAAAAAATCTCGATGGGCGAGTCTTATTTCACGACCCACGACTCATCGAATCCGAATTTCCGCATCCGGGCGAAGTCGATGGATATCTACCCCGGCGACCGCGTCGTGATGAAAGGCGTGAAGTTCTACACCGGCGACACGCCGATTTTCTGGTTCCCCTATCTGTCACAACCGCTTGATGATGAGCTGGGTTACTACTTCGTGCCCGGTTTCAGCACGCCGTGGGGTGCCTTCCTGTTGAACCAATACGGTTTCATGCTGGGCGACCACACGCTGGCCCAGGCCCACCTCGACTACCGCAGCGAGCGCGGTCTGGCGGGCGGGATCGAGTTCAAATCGCAGCGCTATCGCGGCAATCCGAATTTCGGACGGCTCAACCTCTACTACGCCAGCGACGACGATCCGCAGAGCGCCTACTCCGGCCGGACCCGCACGGAGCCGATCGACTCTGATCGCTACCGAATCAATTTCCAACACCGTGTCTACCTGCCCGGGCCAGACAAGAGCACGCTATATCTGGACATCGACATCAACAAGCTGAGCGATCAGTTCATGTATGAGGACTTCTTCCCGGCCGAGTACCGCACCGATCCGCAGCCGGACAATATCCTCAATCTGGTCAAGACCAACCCGTGGGGCACTGTGTCCCTGTTGGGCCGGTTCCAGTTGAACGACTTCTTTGACACCGACGAGCGGCTGGAACTGGCGGTCGATTTCACCCGCACGCCACTCTCCGACACCGGATTCTTCTACGACGGCTTCACCACGGCGGGCATCTTGAGCGAAAATGTTGGCGACACCCGCCGCCGTGCCCTGCTTAACTCGCGCGATGAACTGCAAGCCCAGTTGTTGGATCTGGAAAACGGCGTTTTGACCGTCCGCAATGGCCAATTGGTCGATGCTGACGGCAATGTGGTCGATGAGAATTACAACGCCGAGCACCGCCAGTCAGTGGTCTCCGAGATCGAGCGCCTGCTCGAGCCCCGCGGCTACGGTCGCTTCGAGACTTATCATGAAGTCCTTTACCCGATCTCCATCGGCAATGCGCTGACTGTGGTGCCTCGCGTCGGCGGCGGTTACTCGAACTACTCGGATATCGACAATCCGGGCATCGACTCCTTCGACCGCACCATCGGACACGCCGGCGTCGATACATCGATGAAGTTCTCCAAGAAATACGGCGACGTCCAAAACGAGACCTTGGGCATCGATGGCATCATCCACGTATTCCAGCCCTACCTGAACTACTCCTATGTCAGCACTGACGAGATCGGTAGCCGTTTCACGCCGATCGATCGCCTGACTCCGACCACCCGTCTCCGCCCGCTGGATCTGCCGATGTTCACCGCCACCGATGGCATCAACGACTGGCAGATCGCCCGCATCGGGATGTCCAACCGTTTCCTGACCCGCCGCAATGGTGGCACCCACAACTGGCTGAGCTTCAATACTTACTTCGAAAACTACATCGAAGACCCCGAATTCAACCGCGATTTCTCGAACCTCTTCAACGAGATCGCGTGGTCGCCGCTGCCGTGGCTGTCGGCCCGCGTTGACTCGCAGTTGCCGGTCTTTGGCGAAGAGGTCGATTTCACCGAGAACACCAGCTCGCTGAATTTCATGCCGACGGAGTGGTTCCAATTTTCCGTGGGCCACTACTATCTGGAAGATCACCCGTTCTTCCGCGATTCGAACCTGATGTCCTTCGGCACCTACACGCGTCTGAGCGACCAGTGGGGTCTGAGCACGGTTCATCGCTTCGAAGCGGACGACAATACTCTGGAAATCCAGCAGTATCAGATCCACCGCGACCTGTCGAGCTGGACGGCCAGCCTCGGTGCCATCGTTCGTGACAATCGCCGCGGCGAGGACGAATACGGCATCCTGCTGAGCCTGACCCTGAAGGCCTTCCCGAAGATCACCGTCCCGCTCGACTTGGAGCCGGGTGGCGTGCAGTAATCGCCGACGCGTCGGTCGGTTCTGGCTCTGATGCCAATTCGCGTTGCCTGATGGCAACCCGGAATGGGGAGCCATCACGGAAAATGGCCTCCAGGCATCCTCACACCGGCTCGTCTTGACCGATGATCTGAACTTCGGTCTCCAATTCGATGCCGCGACGCTCGCGCGCCTCTGCCTTGATCCGGGCGATGAGGTCGAGCACCTCGACGGCGCTCGCATTGCCGTCATTCACGATGAAATTGCCGTGAACGTCGCTCACCCGGGCGGCGCCGACTCCGCTGTTTTTGAGCCCCATTTCATCGATCAGGCGACCGGCTCCGATACCCTCGGGATTCTTGAAGATGCAGCCGGCACTGGCCGCTATCGGCTGGGATTCGCGGCGCTTGTTTTTGGAAGCTTCCACTTTCGCCGCAATATCAGCCGCCTCCGCCGGTTGCCCGGCGAACACAGCCGAGACCGCGACATTGTGGGCCAGTTCCGGCACATTCCGGTAACGGTGGACGATCTCAGCTTTAGACTTTTCGATCACGTGACCATCGGCATCGATCATGCGGACACTCACCACCTGATCGAAGGTCTCCGTCCCCATGGCCCCCGCGTTCATGCGCAGGCTGCCTCCGACATTGCCGGGAATCCCTTCCATCCACTCGAATCCGCCGAGCCCGGCATTCTGGGCAGCGGCAGCCAGCGCCTTGAATTTCACTCCCGCCCCCGCCCGGATGGTATCTCCGTCGACTTCGATCCGGGAGAATTCGCCGTCCACCGGATTCACCACCACGCCGGCTATACCGCCGTCTCGCACGAGCAGGTTGGAACCCCGACCGACGACGCGCAACGGCAACCCTGCCTGTCCACAGTAGCGGACCAATCGGGCCAGGCCGGCCACAGTGGTCGGCTCTATCCAAAATTGGGCCGGGCCGCCAACCTTCATGGTCGTGTGCTTGCGCATCGGCTCGTAAAGTCGCAGCACGGCCTCCGGATCGTCGATTTCGGCGCGAAGCCGGTCCAACACGTCGAGATCGCGCGCCAATCGACTGCCCACTTCGTGAATGTCGCCAGCCCCCAGGGTGATCACCCAGTCTCCCTCGCGGAGCCGGCTCCCGACCGCGAGATGCAGCGTGGTTTTGTCCGGATGAGAGAAAACGACCGTGCCTTTTCCACTCGCTTCAACCGCATCGACAATGGTCTGCCCCGAGACGCCCGGAATCGGTCGCTCGCTGGCCGGATACACGTCGCACACCCACAGCTCGTCCACGGCGTCGAAAGCGCCTCCGAACTCGTCCTTCAGCAATTGCGTCCGTGTGTAGCGGTGGGGCTGGAACAGGCAGATCAATCTGCCGCTATGCTGGGAACGGGCCGTATCGAGCGTCGCCGCGATCTCGGTCGGGTGGTGTCCGTAGTCATCGATGATGGTGACCGACGGACTCTTCCGTTTGAACTCGAACCGCCGTTTCGCGCCCCTGAAACTGGAGAGCGCCTCGTCGATGCGGTCGAAGGACACGCCGATTTCGGTCGCCAGGGCGATGACGGCGAGGGAGTTGAGCACATTGTGCCGGCCTGGAATACCCAGTCTGACGCGCCCGAGGACGGCGCCCCGATGAACCACAGTGAACTCGGTGCCTCCTCCCTTTGCCTCCAGATCCAATGCGGCGTAATCGGCAGTGTTTGAGTCCCATCCGTAGCCAATCGACCCGGGACGGGCCGCGGCCACCCGACAGGCCCCGGGATCGGCCGCACAATAAATGATCCGGCCGCGGGTCTGGTCGCAGAACTGGCCAAAAACGGCATCGATCGCCTCCAAGCTGTCGTAAAAGTCGAGGTGCTCGGCCTCGACATTCAAGAGAATGGCATGCTCGGGCCGGAAATTCACCAGCGTGCCGTCGCTTTCATCGCCTTCGGCCACAAACCACTCTCCGTCGGTATCCCAGTGGGCATTTGATCCCAAAATCGGAATCTCCGCCCCGACATAGTGGGACGGCGATTTCCCACCGGCCCGCAAAACATGCGCGGCCAGAGCCGATGTGGTGGTCTTCCCATGGGTCCCGGCCACCACGATACCCTTGCTGCCATTCATGATCGCCGCCAGCGCCTCCGCCCGGCGCAGCAAGGGGATGCCAGCCCGTTTCGCGGCGTCGTAGGCGGCATTGCCCTCTTTCACCGCGCTGGAGTAGATGATCACATCGGCCCCGCTCACCGACTCGGCCGTATGGGGGCTGGAAAACGCCAGACCGGCGGCACTGAGGCGCTCCGTCTCGACCGTGGTCACTTTGTCCGATCCGGAAACGCGATGCCCCAGCCCCAGCAGCAGCGATGCCAGGCCGCTCATCCCGGAACCCGCCACTCCGATCAGATGCACACGCACAGGCGTCTGCCGCCCGGCGGCAAATCGGCGGGCCCACTCGGTCACTGGACAATTTTCGGTCATTTCTGTGGATGGGAGATGGTCAAACGTGACAACTGGTTGCTTCCTCCGGTCTTTCGGCCCCTCCCCTGTTGTCCGGAAACGCCCTCTGGTCAACGCCGAAAGCTCCGGTCTCAGGCTCTCTGGCCCTCAACTGAGAGATGCCTCGATCACGTCGCAGATCTTTCCGCCGGCATCCGGAACCGCGAGCCGGCTCATCGCCCCGCGCATCGCGGCCAACGCCTTCTCATCGGCCATCAACCCAGTCAATCGCCCGGCAAACGATGCCTCGCTCAGATCTTCCTGCCGCCAGAGGAGCGCGGCCCCCGGCTCCGCGAAGATCTCCGCATTGCGAGTCTGATGGTCATGGGCGGCAAACGGATAGGGTATCAGCACCGAAGGCACCCCGTAGTGGGCCAGTTCCGTCAGCGTCGACGCTCCAGAGCGGCAGATCGCCAGGTCCGCACACGCCAGGGCGTGCTGCATGTCGGCACAGAACGGCAGAATCACCCGGGTGAGGTTTTCGGGAGCCTTTTCGTGAGCCACCCGGGCCATCTCATAGTCCTGGGGCCCTGAGATGTGCAGCACCTGCACCCGGTCGGCGGGCAGTTTCCCCAGCGCATCGCAGACCAACTCATTGAGCCGCCGCGCGCCCTGACTGCCTCCCATCACCAGCAGTGTCTGACGATCTGGGCGAAGCCCAAACCTCGCCAACGACTCCCCGCGATCAGGCCTCTGCTCCACCGATGGCCGCAGCGGCGTACCGACAAATTGAGGTGTCCTGCCGGGAAAATGCTTTCCGCAGGCGGCGAATCCCACCAGCACCTCGGTGGAAAAGCGTGCATTCAGCAAGTTGGCCCGGCCGGGAATTGCGTTCGATTCGTGAATGAATGTAGCCAGCCCACTCCACCGCCCCGCGATCAAAGGTGCCGTGGAGGTAAAGCCTCCCATTCCCAGCACCGCATGGGCACCAAACTCTTTCAGCAGTCGGCGATTGGCCCCGATCCCCCGTGCCAAGCCAGCCACAAAGCCGAGCATCCGTGGCGACCACAATCGTGGCATGGCAACAGACGGCTGGCGCTCGAATCGCAGGTGTCCGAAACCCTCCGCCGCCAGACTATCGATCTGTTTCTCTGAGATGATCAGAATCACCTCGCCACCGCGTTGCCGCCAGGCTTCGGCCACTGCGATGCCCGGAAACAGGTGCCCCCCAGTCCCTCCGCAGGCGATCACCAATCGCCGTCCCGTCTGCTTTTCCATGTGTCCGATTAATTGTGGGGTCGTCACTCCAGAGCATCCACTCACACCCGCGGCGTGATGCGCCGGGAGTTCACCCAGCACCGGTTCTCGGCTTCATCCGTGCGTCCCTGACGATAAATGTTCAGCAAAATTCCCACAGCCACCATCACTGCCAGCAGCGAGGAGCCGCCGTAGCTGACGAAAGGCAGAGGAATCCCCTTGTTCGGTAACACCGCAGTCGTCACGCCAATATTCAGCGCCGCTTGGAAGACGATGAACGAGACCAGTCCCATTCCCAGCAAGCGCCCGAAGATATCGGGAGCCTGAAATGAGATCGACGCACCAGCGAGCGCAAACACCAGGAAGGCAAAGATCACCGCCAGCGTGAACATCAGCCCCAGCTCCTCCCCGATCATGGGGAAGATGAAGTCCGTGTGTGCAAAGGGCATGTAGAGCATCTTCAGCCGCCCCTCGCCCAGCCCACGTCCGGTCACACCTCCGGAGCCCAGCGCCATCAGGCCGATCCACTGCTGGAAGGCGAACCCCAGCTTATTGGCCTCCATGTCCAGATAGGCGAGGATGCGTCCGGTCCGGTGGGCATCCAGTTTCACCATGACAGCCAGTCCGCACATTCCCAAAGACGTGAGCCCTCCGAGATAGTACCAGCGGACTCCCGCCACGAACATCACTGTCAGGCAGGTGGCGGCCATCACCAGAGCTGTTCCCATGTCCTTCTCGAAGAAGACCAGCAGGATCATGACTCCGGCAATGGAGATGGGATAGAGGAATCCCCGCGTCGGATGCGCCCCACTGTCCGAGTGCAGCGCAAACCACGCACCCAAAAAGGCGGCGAGGACGATCTTGGCCAGCTCAGAAGGTTGAAACTGAAAGCCGCCCAGCCGCACCCATCGCCACTCTCCGTTCACTTTGTGGCCGAGTCCGGGAATGTAGCACATGATCAGAAGCAGAATCACCGCCCCCACCAGCAGCCAGACCCACCGCTGATAGAGCCGATAATCGATGGATGCCGTCACCACACAGACGAATACGCCTGCGCAGATCCAGACTACCTGACGCTTCGCGTCCTTATAGACATCTTCGACCGGACTGGTCTCGCTGAAGGCACACGTGCTGATCAGCATCACGATTCCCAAGCCCAGGAGGAATCCCACCGAGAGGAGCAGCCAGGATACATTTCTTTTCGCCATGTGATGCGTCGATTGAGGGTTTGTGCGGGTGTTTCGGGTGCGCACGGCTTCCTCGGTCCTTCAGGCCTCCTCACTCCAGTTCCCTGAGATCTCCCCGGCGGACCCGTCTGTTGCGGACACCGCGGGGAGATCAGTCGGAATCGTCAAGTCAGGCCCAAAGCCTCGGATAATGCCGTCTCAATCAATTTTCGGGCACTCTCAGGGTCTGCCCAGCGCGAAGGCTCTCGGCTTTCTCGATGCCATTGGCGGCCATGAGATCCTGATACTTCACTCCGAAGCGGCGGGCGATGCTGAACAGCGTCTCGCCCTTCTGCACCTGATAGCTTCCGGGCTTAGCCCGTTTGGCAGCTTCGGCCACGGTCGGCTTTGCGACTGGCTCAGCCGGAGCCGCGGGTTTCGGGGCAGGCAGGGCCGGCTTCTCCACCGCAGGAGCGGCCGGAGCCGGCTTGGCGGGCTCGATCGCCGCGACGGCGCTGGCCGGACGTTTCTCAGAGGGAACCAGAATGAACCGGCCCGGAGTCAGATTGGCATCAGAATCGAGGTGATTCACTTCCTTGATGGTCGCGGCGCTGACACCCATCTTCTCGGCAATGCCGGCAATGGTGTCACCCGCGGCGACACTGTATTCAGAGTAGCCCTCTGCGGAAGGATGCTTCACCGCCACACCGGTGCCCTCGCCCTTCGAAGCCGGGGCTGGAATCGCCGGAGCCGGAGCGGGCACCGCCGGGGCTGCCGGCGTCTCGGGCTCCGTGGTCGCCACCTTGGTACTCGACGCGGCTGCCTGGGAGTCGTCCGGATTGCTCTTGGGCGGTTCAGTCGGGGCTGAAGTATCGGCCACCACCGCTGGCGTGGAGGCCTTTTCCACCATTTTGAAGGCAAGGATGCCGCCGACGGCCACGACGTGCAGGATCAGCACCACGGTGAACACACGCGTCAGACGCACGTCCGGAGTGTCGAGATACCAGTCCTGCTCTTCCGTCACGTGGGCCGGCAGCTTGGTCTGGGCGAAAAGTCGGCCGATGAAGCCGTCTCCGGTCTTCTGGCCGCTGATGGTGGATTTGCGTTTTTTCATCTTGGCTTGGGTTGGTGTTGTTTGACTTGAGGTTACGGACACAAAGAAATGGAGCTGTCACCCGACCAGAGCCGCTACGGCCCGGCGGAAATCGTCGCCACGTTCGGCGTAGCCGGAATACCGGTCGAAACTGCTCGTGCCGGGCGAGAAAAGCACCGTCTGGCCCGGTTTGGCGGCCCGGGCAGCCATCTGCACCGCCTCGTCCATCGAGTCGGCGACCTCGCACGGGACCACCCCGCCCCAGATCGCCGCGATGTCTCCGCCGATCTCGCCCATGCAGACCACGTGAGTCACGGACCCGGGGAGGCTCTCCCGCACTTCGGAGTAGTCGAGGCCCTTGTTCTTGCCGCCCACGATCAGCACCACCGGTGCTTCCTGACCACGCAATGAACTGGCCAGGGCATGGATGTTGGTCGCCTTCGAGTCGTTGATGAATGTTTTCCCATCGAAATCTCCCGCCCACTCGCACCGGTGGCGGGGGGGCGTATAGCCCAACACATCGGGAATCACGGAATCCAGCCTCACCCCGAGGCACTGAATCGCCGCCAGGGCCGCCATGGCGTTTTCGGCGTTGTGTTTGCCCTTCAGTTTGGCCTGCCGGAAATCGAGCAGGTGCCCGCCGCGGAACACAATGGCACCCTCGACAAACTCGAAGTCCGCCGGTGCCCCAAAGGCGCTGAAAGTCACCGCCCGGGCCTGCCCGGCCTCAGGTCGCTCGCCCGCATTCAATACCGCCCAGTCGTCGGCGGTCTGGTTTTCGAAGATGCGGAGCTTGGCCTGCCGATAATCCTCGACCCGATCATACCGGTCCATGTGGTCCGGAGCGAAATTCATCCAGACGGCCACGCGTGGACGAAACGTGTCTATCGTCTCCAACTGGAAGGAACTGACCTCCAGCGTGATCACATCATATTCGGCACCACCCCGCATCACCTCCGAAAAGGCCACCCCGTAGTTGCCAGCCGCCACCGTCTTCAAACCGGCGGCCGTCAGGAGGGCAGCCGTCAATTCCGTGGTCGTCGTCTTTCCGTTCGTTCCCGTGATCGCCACCACGGGGCAGTGACAGAATCGCCACGCAAACTCGATTTCACCGATCATTTGAGCCCCGGTGGCGGCAAATGACTGCGCGATCGGCCAACGGGTATCGATGCCGGGGCTGACCACCGTGAGATCCAACCCCTCCGCCGCCCGCAGCGCGGCATCGCCCGTCACCGCCTCAATGCCCTCGGCCTCCAGCATCTCCACCACGGGCGCCAGTTTGTTGGGATTACCGGAATCATAGACCCCCACCCAAGCGGCACCGTCGGCCACGGCCAGACGCGCCGCCTCGACGCCGCTGGTGCCGGCGCCGAGAATGGCGATGCGTTGTCCCTGGTGTCGTTTCGTCATTGGCATCAGCGCAATTTCATGGTTGCCACCCCCACCAGCGCGCAGATGATCGAGGCGATCCAAAAGCGCGTGATGACCTTGCTTTCCTTCCATCCCATCAACTCAAAGTGGTGATGCAGCGGCGCCATCCGGAAGATGCGCTTGCCGGTCAATTTGAAACTCGCCACCTGCAAGATCACCGAAGTGGCCTCAGCCACGAAGACCCCGCCCACGATGATCAGCAAAAGTTCCTGCTTGCAGCAGATGGCGATCATCCCCAGCATGCCGCCGATGGCCAGGGATCCCGTGTCGCCCATGAACACCCGGGCCGGATGGCAGTTGAACCAAAGAAATCCAAGCCCCGCACCCAGCAACGCCGCGCAGAAGATCGACACCTCACCAGCCTGCGGGTGAAAGGGCAGATACAGATAGTTGGCCGCCACTGAGTTTCCCGCCACATAGGAAAACACCATATAGGCAGCCGCGGTCGTCAGGGTGCATCCGGTCGCCAAGCCATCGAGGCCGTCGGTCAGATTCACCGCGTTCGAACAGCCCACCACCACGACCGGGAGGATGAGCACGGCCCAGAGGCCCATATCCTGAATGACCGGCTCTTTCAAGAAAGGCACATGGAGTTGCCGGATATACTCAGACGTGTCCTCGCGGGTGTAGAGATACAACACCGCCGCCAGGGAGATCCCGAACTGGGCGAAGAGCTTGACCCGGCCGCTCACCCCCGCCGAGCTTTTCTTGGTCACCTTCAGATAGTCGTCGCAGAAGCCCAGCAATCCTGTGCCAAGCGTCACAAAAACCAGCGTGATGATGAAGGGATTCGATGGCACCGCCCATAGCAGAGCCGCCGCGATCACCGATCCCACGATGAGAATGCCGCCCATCGTCGGCGTGCCGCCCTTGCCACCGTGCAACTCCGCGAGCTTGTGCACCTCAGCCGCTGTACGGATCGGCTGGCCGATCTTCAGCGCGGTGAGCCGCAGGATCACCCGCTCGCCGAAGATTACGCTGAGCAGGAATGCCGTGAGACAGGCTCCCGCCGCCCGGAAAGTCCCGTAGCGGAAGACGTTCAGCACATCCAGCTCTCCTGCCCAAAGATGTAGGTAATACAACATGATTTCAATGACCCTGATCTTCTCCTCCCAGCGCAGCGATCACCTTCTCCATCGCCGATGACCGGCTTCCCTTCACCAGCACGAGATCGCCCGCAGCCAATGTCGTTCCCAGATAAGCCGCGGCCGCGACTTGGTCGGCAGCGGCATGCACTTCCATTTTCCCACCGGCGGCCTGGGCCGCGAGGGCGGCGGTCTCGCCGACGGTCACCAGCAGATCGATGCCAGAGTCCGCCACAAAGTCGCCCAGCGCCGCGTGCTCCATGGCTTCATGCTCACCCAGTTCGGCCATGCGACCCAGCACCGCCACCCGGCGACCGGGGGTTTCCAGCCCCTTCAGCGTGTTTACTGCGGCACGCATCGAGTCGGGATTCGCATTGTAGCTGTCGTCGAGAAAGTCGATTCCGGCGACCCTCCGCCGCTGCAGGCGGCCGGCCGTCAGTCGCGATTCGGAGAGGGCGGCTGCCACATCGCCCATCGCAATGCAGCGCTCCAGACCCACCGCCGCCGCGAGGAGAGCATTTCCAACCATGTGCCGTCCGGGAACGGGCAGATCCACCTCCGCACGCCCCTGATCGGCTTCGATCACAAATCGGATGCCCCGATCCGTCGTGCGGAGATCACAAGCCCGCACCTCGCCACGGTCGATCCCCACCATGATGACCCGCGCCCGGCAGCGGCGGGCAATCGACTCCGCATAATCGTCCGCGGCTGGCAGAACGACAAAACCGGACTCCGACACCGCCTCGGCGAGCATCCCCTTTTCGAGGGCGATCGCATCTCGCGTCTTCATGTGCTCAATGTGAGCAGTGCCCACGTGGGTGATCACGGCAGCATCCGGACGGGCGATCTCCGCCAGCATCTCGATCTCACCGGGATGGCTCATGCCCATCTCCCACACCCCACTGACATGGTCCGCTGCGGTCCTCAGGACAGTCAGGGGCAGTCCGATATGATTGTTCAGATTGCCCAGAGTCGCGTTGACATTACCCGATCGACTCAGCACCGCCGCGAGGAAGTCCTTCGTCGATGTCTTGCCGTTGCTTCCCGTCACCCCGACCACAAAGAGGTCCGGCAGCGAGCGTCGATACTGGAGAGCCAATTCCTGCAGGGCCGCCAGCGGCTGCCGCACATGGATGATGGCACCGGGAAAGCGCTCCGTGGCCAGATTCAACTGGCTCACCAGGATCGCCACCGCCCCTTGTGCCGACACTTGGTCGATGAAATCGTGACCGTCAAAGCGATCCCCCTTGAGCGCGACAAACAGATCGCCCGGACCGGCCGTGCGCGAGTCCGTCGAGACGCACACGATCCGGTCAGACGGCCGCCCCTGGATCAGGCGGCCATCGGCCCAGTCGGCGATCTGCTTCAACGTGGTGGGAATCATGATGAGAAAAAATTCGTTCTCTCGGTGGTTCGATCGTTCACAGAGTGCCTTCCATCTTCGCCGCGATGCACTGGCGGGCGACCAAGCGGTCGTCGAAGTCATACCGCACTCCGTTGATCTCCTGGTATGGTTCGTGTCCCTTCCCCGCGATCACGACGATGTCGCGCTCCCCGGCCACGCGGATCGCTGCGGCGATGGCTTCCCGCCGGTCCGCGATGGTCTTCACCCGCGCGCCGGAAAAGCCGGCTTTCACCTCGGCGAGGATCGCCTCCGGGTCCTCGGTCCGCGGATTGTCCGAGGTCAATACCGCCAGATCGCTCAGCCGCTCGGCGGCCGCACCCATCAGAGGTCGCTTGGTCCGATCACGGTCGCCGCCGCAGCCGAACACCACGATCAACCGCCGCGGCTGAAGATCGCGCACCGTCTTCAGGGCATTCTCCAGCGCATCCGGTGTGTGGGCGTAATCGACATAGACACGGAAGTTCGTCTGCCGATCCCCCACCGCCTCCAGTCGTCCCGGCACCTGCGGAGCAGTCTCCAGATGTTTCACGGCTTCGCGGAAATTCAGCCCGATGGCGTGTGCAGTCGTCAGGGCCGCGAGGGCATTGTAAACGTTGAATCGACCAATCAGCGGCAGTCGCACGAGCATCTGGCGCCCTTCCATGGCGAGCTGGAAAGTCATGCCATTGAAATCCATCTTGGGATTGGACGCCCGGAAATCGCACAAGGCCCCCATCCCGTAGGTGAACTGCCGCGTGTGGGGAAAGCTCTCCTTGGCCAGGCGCTCGCCGTAGCGATCATCGCGGTTCACGATCAAAGCCGGCGCCTCCCGTCCCGAGCCACCCTGCTCCTCGATCTGTTGAAAGAGCAGACGCTTGGCCTGGAAGTAAGCCTCCATCGTCTTGTGATAATCGAGATGATCCTGGCTGAGGTTGGTGAACACCCCGGCCGCGAAGCGGATCGCGTCGGTCCGGCTCTGCACCAGTCCGTGCGAACTGACCTCCATCACCGCACCACGGCAGTCGGCGTCACGCATCTCGGCCAGCAGCGCCTGGAGATCCGACGACTCCGGCGTGGTATGGGGCGCCTCACGCACCAAATCCCCCACCTGGTAGCGAACCGTGCCGATCAGTCCCGCGCGCCGCCAACTCGACTCCATCAGATGGTGAATGAGGAAAGCCGTGGTCGTTTTCCCATTCGTTCCCGTCACGCCAACCACCGGAAAGGCCGTCGATGGGTCGCCGTGCAGATTGGCCGCGATGCGTGCCATCGCCGCCCTCGCATCATTGACCAGCAGCCACGGCACCGGACTTTCCGCAGGATAGGGTCGTTGGGATACGATGGCGGCGGCCCCTTTCTCCAAAGCCGACCGGACAAAATCGTTCCCATCCACCTTCTCACCCGGCAACGCACAAAAGATCGTCCCCGGACCGGCGCGGCGGGAATCATGGCACACCCCGGAGACATCCGTCTGGAGGGAGCCCGCGACGGATTTGACGGAGAGATGTGCGATGGCGTCGGCCAGTTTCATTCGGAAATCAGAGATCGGAAAAGTGACAAGTTTCTGGAAATTCGGCTGCGGTTCGGATTCCGGAGCAACAGGGTTGCATCGGCGATGCAACCCTGTTCCATCGGAAATCCTCAATCGGTGATGCCCTCGATGGTGACGGCACTCGGGTCCACCTCAGCCAGCCGGTGTCGCTCGGCGTCCTGCGGGACGATGCCGCGCAGTCGGACCGCCTGGCTGGCCATCTTCGCCCAGATGGGAGCGGCAATGGTGCCACCGTAGAGCGAGACGCCATCGGCGTGTGGATCGTCCACCACGACCAAGCCCACCAACTCGGGCTGATCGGCGGGCAGGAAGCCGGCAAAGGAAACGACATAGCGGCCGTCGGCATAGCCCTTGCCTGGAATGTTCTTTTTGGCGGTGCCCGTCTTGCCGGCCACCTCGTAGCCCGGCAGGGCTGCATTCGTGCCGGTGCCACCCTCCTGGGTCACCTTGGCCAGCGCGGTGCGCATCAAGCTCGAGGTTTCGTCGCTCATCACCCGGCGGACCACCTCGCGACGGTTGGACCACAGCACCCGACCGCGCGGATCCTCGATGGCTTTGAGCAGGTGGGGCTTCAACAACTCGCCGCCATTGGCCACCGCACAGTAAGCCGAGGCCATCTGCATCGGGGTCACGCCGATGGCATATCCCATGGAGAGACTGGAAAACGAGCTCTGATTCCACTTCTCGATCCCGTGGAGCATCCCGCCGGTCTCAGCCGTGAGTTCGATGCCGGTGGGAGCGCCAAATCCAAAGTTCGTGACGTAGTCGTGGAAGGGCAAACGGTTGATCTGCCGAGCGATCTTGTAGATTCCGATATTGCTCGACTTCGCCAGCACACCCTCCACCGTCAGCATGCCGTAGGGATGGTGATCCTTCAGCTTGAGCCCCTCCTCATCATAGAAGCCGTCATGACAGTAGATCTCAGTCTGCGGCGTCACCAGTCCCCGGTCCAGCGCGGCACTGGCGGCGACAATCTTGAAGGTGGAGCCGGGCTCGTAGAAATCGCTGACCGCCACGTTGCGCAGACTGCCCTGCCGGGTCGTCAGATCGAAATGGGGTCGGCTCGCCATGGCGAGGACTTCGCCCGTCCGCGGATCCATCCAGATGGCGGTCGCCTTTTCGGGCCGGTACTGCTGCCACACCTCGTCGAGGATCTCCTCGACCCGCACTTGCAGGCTCATGTCCACCGTCAGGCGGATGGAGTTGCCATGCCGTGGCTCGCGCTCGTCTCCGCGGAAAGCGTGGATCTCGCGGGCCCGGCGGTCCCGCTCGATATAGCGGTAGCCATCCTCGCCGCGCATTTCGCCGTCAAAGACCTTTTCGACCCCCTCCCGGCCGAAGCCATCGCGATCGACGTAGCCGATCACGTGGGTGAGACTCAGCGGGCTCGGGTAGTAGCGACGCTCGCCGGCTTCGAGCTTGATGCCCCCGATCAGGTAGCGGCCCAGCACGGCCCGGAATTCCTGTGCGGCGTCCTCCTCCACATCGCGAGCCAGCACGATGCGCCCCTTTTCCTTGCTCATGAGCTTGCGCTTCAACTCGCCTTCCGGGATGCGCAGCAGTCCGGACAGCTCTTTGGAAACCAGGTCCAGGTATTTGCTGACGATTTCCTTCGGTTCGTAATTCTGCTTGATCGTCCTGGGACCAGTGCCCTCCTGCTTGGCGAGAGCCACGCAGGTGATGCCGAAGTCACGCAGATGCTGGCAGTCGGCCACGATGGTGTAGATCGTCTGGTTTCTGGCCAGCAGATCGCCGTTTCGGTCGCGGATCTCACCCCGCGATGCCGGCAGCGGCACCCTGTCAGAGTAGTGGTCCGACGCTTCTTCGGCGTACTTCTCGTGATCGACGACCTGCAGCCAGACGAGCCGGGCCGACAGCCCGCTCAAGCCACAGGCGAAGAAGGCGCATGCCACGACGATGCGGCGCTTCATTCCCTTTTCCAATTGTGCCAATGATCGATCCATGGTGTGTCTGAGGTGTTTGGTGTGTTCGTTCGCATTCCATCCGGGTCCGCCCCGGAGGACCGGTCAGCGCGAGGCAACGCGCGGCAGAGCCGGCACTTCCTCGGCGGGAGCCAGTTCCAGCACCTTGGAGGTCTTGATGTCGCCGAGATCGCTCTCGAACCACACGAGCCGGCGGGCCATCTCGGCGCGGTCCATGAGGCCGGCCACCCGCAGCTCCCACATTTCGATTTCCTGATCGAGCAGGACGACTTCCTTCTCGGCGGCGTGGATCTCGTCGCCTTTCTTCACGTGTCGGTTGCGGACGATGCCGAACGAGGCGCCGACCATGCCGGCGGTGACGCACCAGAAGACGATGCGGGCCAGCATCGGTGTCTTCAGGGGATTGCGGTAGCGATTACCTTTCATATTGTGTCTTGGGTGTTGTGGTTGTGTTTCGGTTTCTCTTGGGGGGAGATTCGGGGTCGGTCAGACGCGGATGGCGGCGCGCAGCTTCGCGCTGCGGCTGCGGGGATTCGCCTCCTGCTCGGATACGGAGGGAGCGACCGGCTTTTTCGTGAGTAATTCGAAATACCGCTCCGGGTTTGGTCGGGCTTCCGGCCACTCGGGCCGGTCGATGGTCTTTTCGCTGTGACGGCGCAGGTATTGCTTCACCATCCGGTCTTCCAGCGAGTGGAAGGTGATGATCGCGAGCACGCCACCCGGCTTCAGGCATCCGACGGTCTGGCCCAGAGCCTCCTCGAGCCGCAGCATCTCATCATTAACCGCCATTCTAAGCGCCTGAAACACCCGGGTCGCGGGATGCTTCGCCCCGCCGCGCGGCAGGACCGACTCGACGAGACGCGCCAACTCCAGGGTGCGTTCGATCCGGCGGGCGGCCCGCGCTTCCACGATCGCGCGGGCGATGCGCCGCGAGGCGCGTTCCTCGCCATATTCCCAAAAGATGCGCGCCAACTCCGCCTCGTCGGCTTCGTTCACCAGAGTCGCCGCCGAGAGGGGCGCCCCGGGATTCATCCGCATGTCGAGCGGCCCGTCTTTTTGAAACGAAAAGCCACGCTCAGCCACATCGATCTGCCTGGAGGACACGCCCAAATCGAGAACGATGCCATCGACCTGGGTCACCCCGACCGAGGCGAGCATGGCCTGCATGGCGGAAAAATTGCCATGCAGCGCCGTGAATCGATCACCAAAACGACTCAGTCGGGCGCGCGCATGGGCCAGTGCCTCCGGATCCTGATCGCAGGCGATCACTGTCGCTCCCGCCCGCAACAAGGCCTCGCTGTGCCCCCCACCTCCCAGCGTCCCATCGAAAAAGCAACGGCCAGGAGTCGGCTGCAGGACCGCCACCACCTCGTCCAGCATGACAGAAACGTGGTAGCCGCCCGCCTCGCCATCCTGCACACTCTCCCCGCCCGCCTCGTCCGCCCGGCGGTCGTCGGCCGACTCAGGACCGCTCCAGTCCGCCTGCCAGGGATCGGCAGAGAGGACCAAACCCTCCATCCCGGCAGCACCCGTGGACCGCCCCATCGCGTAGTTCACCCCCGGAGCGCCCGTACGCCCGAGTTCCAACCACGGATTGACTGAGAGGATCATGAGGTGATCGTATAGGTGACAAGGCTGCTGAAGCGGAACTCCGACGGAGCCCCATGCTTTGTAAATACCATAAAATCTGGTTAAATTTGACTCTACTATATTGTCTTTGGAGATCCATAAGCAAGCTTAAAAGTTTTTATACGCGTATCAAAACGAGCGCCTTTCTTATAAATTATAATTACCAAAATTTTCATATTTTAGAGCGCCATTTCCCACGCCCGGAGTCCCCTCCCCCACTCTGGGGACGCCCCCTTTTCCGACATTTCTGGCAATCTTCGACCGCCGCGCTATTTCGGCTCGTATCCCATCCGGCCTGCCGCCGACCCGAAGATGCAAATCCACCGTTTCGAACAGATCCAGATCCTCCCCATCACTCTCGATGAGGCCTGGGCATTCTTTTCCGACCCGCGCAATCTCAACGACATGACACCGCCTGATCTGGAGTTCCGCACTCTCAGTGGCGACGACGAGACCATGTTCGCCGGACAGATCATCGTCCACCGCATCCAGTTGCTGCCCTTGATCTGGGCGAATTGGGTGACCGAGATCGTCGAAGTGTCCGACCGCCACTATTTCATCGACGAGCAGCGCTCCGGTCCCTACCGCTTCTGGCACCACCTGCATCGCTTCGAAACAGTCGCCGGGGGCGTCCGCATGCTCGACCGGGTCCACTACGCCCTGCCCTTTCACCCGTTTTCCGCCCCCGCCCATCCGCTGCTGGTCCGGCCAAAGCTGGAGTCCATTTTCGCCTATCGCCGCCGGCATTTGGAGCAGCGCTTCGGCCCGCCGCCCCCGGACCGGCCCTGATCCCGGATTCCCCCGGTGAGAATCGGCACATTTGGGCCGTTTTCCGGTTTTCCTCCGGAGAAAAGTCCCTACAGTGACGACCCGTGAGTGAGAGTTACCAGGTTTTTGCACGCAAATACCGCCCCCGGACCTTTGCCGATGTCCTTGGGCAGGACCACGTCGTGCAGACATTGCGCAACGCCATCGAACAGAACCGCCTCGCCCACGCCTACCTTTTCGTGGGGCCGCGCGGCACGGGGAAGACGACCACCGCCCGCATCCTCGCCAAGGCGCTGAACTGCTCCGGCGGCCCGAAGGTCGAGTTCGACCCCGACGAGGACGTCTGCATCGAGATTGCGGAAGGCCGCAGCCTCAACGTGCTCGAAATCGACGGCGCCAGCAATCGCGGCATCGACCACATCCGCGACCTGCGAGAGAGCGTGAAATACGCACCCGCCGGCGGCAAATTCCGCATCTACTACATCGACGAGGTCCACATGCTGACCAAGGAGTCGTTCAACGCACTCCTGAAAACTCTGGAGGAGCCGCCGGCCCACGTGAAGTTCATCTTCGCGACCACCGAGCCCGACAAGATCCTGCCCACCATCCTGAGTCGCTGCCAGCGGTTCGACCTGCGCCGCATCCCGGCCCGGATCATCGCCGAGCACCTGCTCCACATCGCCCGGAACGAAGGCATCGAACTCTCCGAGCCCGCCGCCTACGCCATCGCCAAAGGCGCCGACGGCGGCATGCGCGACGCCCAGTCCATGCTCGACCAGTTGGTCGCCTTTTGCGGCAATGCCATCGGCGAAAAGGATGTGCTGGAGATTTTTGGCTTCAATTCCGTCGAAGCCATCGCCGATCTCGCCGGGGTGATCCTGCGGCAGGATACCGGGCAGGTCCTCACCCGCATCCATGAACAAAGTGAGGCCGGTCGCGACCTCGGCAAACTGCTCGCCGATCTGATCACCCATTTCCGGCTCCTCCTCGTCCAGTTGGTCGATCCCCGCGCCGAGACCGAGGAAGTATCACCCGAACTCCGCGCCATCCTCAACACCCAGGTCGGCCTCATCACCACCGACCGGCTGCTCCAGCTCATCGATCAACTCGCCGAGACCGACGGGAAGATGAAGTGGGCGCCCAACAAAAAGCTGCACCTCGAGATCGGCCTGATCAAAGCCATCCGGCGCCTCGGCGAGACCTCCATCGACGACGTCATCGCCCTCATCAGCGAAGCCGCCGGTGGCGCCCCCGCACCCGATCGACCGGCCCCGGTCCAGCCCGCCGCGCCGCCATCCACCTCGCCGCCGGCCGCATCTCCCCCCACACCGACCGCATCGCCAGCCCCGCCACCGGCCAGCCAGCCCGAGCCACCGATCGCACGGACACAGGCTCCCGAGCCTACGACCGCTCCCCCGCCAGTGGCGGAAGTCCGCCCGGCTCCATCCGGCCCGATTTCCGGCGAGGCACTCTGGCAGACCACCTGCGCCGAATTGATCGCCGACCGCCCCCTCATCCAGACCTGGCTTCAGGCCGCCGCTTTTGTCGAACACGGCAGCAACGCGTTCACCATCGGCATTCCCAGTGACCTGGGCCTCTACCGGGACTCCCTGATTCGGCACAAGGCCGCCATCGAGGAGATTCTCGCCCGCCTGTCCGGCAGCCGGCTCGAACTGCGCATCGAGTTGCGCGACGACGTGCAAGTCAGCCTGCCGGTCATCGACGACACACCCGATGCGCCCGCCAGCGCCGATCCGGACCCCGCGCCGGTGGCCCTTGCCTCCGCCAAGCCCGAGCCGGAGCCAGCCGACTCGGCCGATCCCGAGCCCGATCCGGCACCCGCGCCCCCGGTCGACGACTTTCACAACGATCCCTTCATCCGCAAAGCGCTCGACATTTTCGAAGCCACCATCCTGCGCCCCCAGCAGGCCTGAGCTACCTTCCCGACTACCAAACCCGCACCGATCCCCATGAATATCGCCAAAATGATGAAACAGGCCCAGCAGATGCAGGCCAAGATGCAGAGCATGCAGGCAGAGCTGGCTGAGAAGACGATTGAGACCTCGGTCGGCGGCGGCAAAGTCACCGTCAAGGCCAACGGCGCTGGCGACGTGCTCTCCATCCGCATCGATCCCGCCGTGGTCGATCCCGAGGATGTCGAAATGCTCGAAGATCTCGTCCTCAGCGGCGTGAAGCAGGCCATCGAACAGGGCAAAGCCATGGCCGCCGCCGAGATGCAGAAAATCACCGCCGGCTTGGGCCTGCCTCCCGGCTTCGGTTTCTGATCAGACCCTGTTCGATCTCCGATCAGACCCTGTTCCCTCGCAGAGGGGCCGCATCGCGCGATTGCCGGGCATCGCGAAATCGTGACACCATGGCGTCATGATCTTTCGCCGATGCCGCCTTTCTCCGCTTTCAGCCTGCTTCACCGCGCTGGCTCTTTTCGTTACGTCAGGCGGCAGAGCCGCGTCACCCGTTTGGCTGCCCGGCCCATGTAGCGAGGGACTGCCAATCGTCGTTGAAGACGACGTGCCGGAGGGGATGCGGCAAAATGCCGACACATTGGCCAAAACGCTCGGAAAGATTTTCTCCCGACCGTTCCCGGTGGCCGCATCGGCTGATGGACCGGCCATACGACTCCGTCTCGCCGACGACCGTATCGTTCCAGGCGCCCTCGATCGGGAAAACTACACCATCCGCACCAGCGAGAGCGGCATCGCCCTGACCGGCGCCACGCCGCTGGCTGTGCAGCATGCGGTGTGGGATCTGCTCCACCGGATCGGCTACCGTCAGTACTTTCCCGGGCCGGAGTGGGAGATCAGCCCCCGCCTTGACTCCCTCACGCTCGAACTCGATGTGACCGAATCGCCCGACTACGCGAGCCGCCGCATCTGGTATGGCTACGGCCTGTGGGATCACAATGGGGACGACTACCGGGACTGGGTGGCCAAGAACAGGATGGAGGGCGGCTTTTCCCTGAATACCGGGCACGCCTACGGCAAGCTGATCCGCTCGCGTCAGGCCGATTTCGATGCCCACCCTGAGTACTACGCCCTCGTCGACGGCAAGCGCCATATCCACCCCGAGGCCAAGCTCTGCATTGCACAATCCGGCGTATGCGAGGCGGCCATCGCCTATGCGCTGGAGTTCTTCGCGCAGAATCCCGACGAGGACAGCGTCTCGATGGACCCCAGCGACGGCGGCCACTGGTGCGAATGCGAGCCCTGCGCCCGGATCGGCCCGCCCAATAACCGCGCCACCCTGCTGGCGAACACGGTCGCCGAGGCGGTGACCGCCAAACTGGGAAAAGGCCGTTACGTCGGCATGTATGCCTACAACTACCACTCGGAACCGCCATCCCTGACCGTCCATCCCAACGTGATCATCTCCGCCGCCACCGGCTTCATCAAGGGCGGGCTCAACATCGACCAGATCATCACCGGCTGGGCTGCCCGCGGGGCCACCATCGGCATCCGCGAATACTACAGCGTCAACACCTGGGACCGCGATCTGCCGGGAGCCGCGCGCGGAGGCCATCTCGACTATCTGGCCGATACCATCGCCGACTTTCACGCCCGCGGTGCCCGCTTTCTGTCCGCCGAGTCGAACGACAACTGGGGTCCCAACGGGCTGGGATACTACTTCGCGTCGCGGGCGATGTGGGACGTCGGCGAAGCCGCGCGCCGCGAGGCCATCGTGGACGACTTCCTCGAGCGGGCCTTCGGGCCGGCCCGGGAGCCGATGGGGGAATTCTACCGCCGCATCGACAGCGGCAACCGGCAGGCGACGCTCGTCTTTGACGATCTGCTCGCCCGGATGTTCCGCAGCCTTGAGGAGGCGCGCAAGCTGGCCGATGGCGATCCTGCCATCATGAAGCGGATCGAGTCGCTGATCCTCTGGACCCGTCATGCCGAACTCTACGACCGCTACCGGCAGGGGGAGGGCCCGGGACGTCAGGCGGCCTTTGAGGCGATGGTCCGCCATGCCTACCGGATGCGGGGCACCTACATGGTGCACAGCCTTGGCCTCTACCGCGATGTCGACAATCGCGACGACGCGGTCACCATCCCCGAAGCCGCCCATTGGACCGTGCCGGAGCCCCGGAATCCGTGGAAATCGAGCGAACCGTTCACCGCCACCGAGATCGAGGCCATCCTGGGCAGCGGACTCGCCAATCACACGCCGGTCAATCTCGATTTCGCCCCCGTGGCCATCGACGACACAGCGCTCCGGGCCGCCCGCGATCACATCCCGCTGCCCGATCTACCCTCCGGCTCCGCCGAGTCCGGGCGCGGCACGCGATCCTGGCTGACGGTGGTGGAAAACGCACCCGCGCGCCTCGAACTCCGCGTCACCGGCGGACTCATCGTCCACTACCGCGACCGGGGCCCCGTGAAGATCCGTCTGTGGAAACTCGGCGGCGCCTCCGCCACGGGCGAGGGCGAAACGCTCGTGGCGGAAGACGCCAGCGTGCCACCCGATGGCGTGGAGCGGCCGGTCGTCCTCGTCGCAGCCGAGCCGGGCGTCTATCGCATCGATCTCGACGACGGTCGCGATCTCACCCGCGTCACCTGGCCCGAGGGACAGATCATGAGTTGGAAAATGTCGCTCGAGGAGTATCCCAACATGATGAGCGGTCGCTGGACCCTCTACGCCTGGGTGCCGGAGGGCACCCGGACCATCGGCCTCTACTCCGCCGCCGACAAAGGCGAACTCCTCCGCCCCGATGGCACCAAGGCGCTCGATCTGGCGGCGCCGGGCGGGAAATTCCTCAGCGCCCCGGTGCCGGAGGGAGCCGACGGTCAATTCTGGAAATTCCACAGCGTCGCCGGGCGCATCTCGTTGATTTCCATTCCCCCGTATCTGGCCAGACATCCAGGCGAGTTGGTAACGCCCAAACCCTGACGGTCGGAGAGCCGGGCTTGCGCGAATCAGGGCAGAGCCAACGGAGCCGCAGCGCTTCGCCGTCCCTTGGTTGGCTTCTACCTTCATTGCGCCAAAGGCCTGAAAGCCTTGACTTGTGTGGGCGCAAACTTTCCAATAGCCCGATTTTCATTCCCATCGCCATGCAGACCGCGCTCAAAGTCAAACTCTCCGCCTTCATGTTCCTCCAGTATTTTATCTGGGGGTGTTGGTATGTCAGCATGGGCACCTATCTCGGGAACACGCTCCAGTTCGAGGGGGGACAGATCGGCCTCGCCTACGGCGCCTTCGCGATTGGAGCGATGATCTCGCCCTTCCTGGTCGGACTCATCGCGGACCGCTACTTTGCCTCGGAGAAACTGCTCGCCATCCTCGGCATCGCCGGCGGTGCGGTGCTGTTTGCCCTGCCACAATGCACAGCGTTCTCCTCCTTCTACCCGATGCTGATCCTCTACTGCGCGCTCTACGTGCCGACGCTGGCCTTGGGGAACTCTCTCTCGCTGACCCATCTCGCCAATGCGAAGGTCGATTTCCCGCGGGTGAAGATGCTCTCGGCGGTCGGATGGATTGGCGGACTCGTCGCGGTAAATGCGGTCGATGGAGCGGCGTCCTCGATCCAGTTCTACCTCGCGGGCGGGGCCTCGATCCTTTTCGGGTTGTTCTCCCTGGTTCTGCCCCACACACCGCCGACGAAGACGGGGGCGAATGTGAAGCTCTCCGAAATCCTCGGTCTCGACGCTTTGGCGCTGATGAAAAAGCCCTCCTTCGCCATTTTCATCATCTGCATGTTCCTCATCTGCATCCCGCTCTACTTCTACTTCGTCAACCTGGGACAATATCTGACCGAACTGAAGTGGGAAAACATGCTCGTGAAGACATCCTTCGCGCAGGTATCCGATGTCATCTTCTTCCTGCTGCTGCCTGTCTTCCTGAAGCGCTTCGGCTACAAAAAGACGATCTTTCTCGGCATCGCCTGCTGGGTGGCGCGCTATTTTGCCCTCTCCGGCAGCGTTGGAGCCGGAGAATGGACGGTGGCGTTGATCTTCACCGCGATCCTGCTCCATGGGGCCTGCTACGACTTCCTGTTCATCGCGGGTCAGCTCTATGTCGATGACGAGGCTGGCGAACGCACCCGCGGCGCGGCCCAGGGATTCATAGCCTTCATCCTGTGGGGGGTCGGCAATTTCGTCGGCAGCACTCTGGCGGGCAAAGTGCAGCAAGCCCACAAGCTCGAAACCCCGGTCGACGGTCTCTCCCACGACTGGGCCGCGATCTGGCAATTGCCGGCGTGGGGAGCGCTCGGCGTGCTGGTGATCTTCCTGATTTTTTTCCGCGACCCGAAGAAGGCAACCGCTTGAACGGCGGTCTTTGATTCTCCACCGCCCCGAAGCCGGCAACCCTCTTGGAGGTCATTGCCGGCATTAGTGGCAATCCCGCCATAGCGCGATGAAGGGCGATGCCCGCCTTGCCCCGCGGCCGGTGTCTCAGCCATGTTGACGGCATGACAACCTCGCTGCCCCGTCGCCGCTTCTTCGGACAAACCGCCGCCGTCCTCACCGGCGGTTCCCTCGCGCCGGCTTTCCTTTCCTCCGCCGCCCCGAACGACAAAGTCGCCATCGCCTGCATCGGCGTCGGCGGCAAAGGCTGGTCGGACATGCTGGAGGTCGCTCCCAACAACGAGATCGTCGCCATCTGCGACATCGACGAGGATCGCCTCGCCAAGGCCGCCGTTCGGTTCGACAAAGCCAAACGCTTCACCGACTGGCGCAAGCTCCTCGAAATGCCCGGCATCGACGCCGTCGTCGTCTCCACTCCCGACCACACTCACGCACCCGCCACAGCCACCGCGCTCTCGCTCGGCAAACATTGCTACACGCAGAAGCCGCTCACCCACTCCATCCACGAAGCCCGCCAACTCGCCCTGATGGCCGCCAAGGCCGGCACCGTCACCCAGATGGGCATTCAGCATCACGCCACCCGCCGACTCAAAACGGCCGTCCATGCCCTGCGCAACGACGCCGTCATCGGCAAGGTGCGCGAAGTCCACGCCTGGACCGATCGACCGATCAATTTTTGGAAACAAGGCATCGACAGGCCGGTCAAAAGCGACACGCCGCCTCCCACCGTGCATTGGGACCAGTGGCTCGGCGTCGCACCCGAGCGCCCTTTCGTGGCCGCGACCTATCACCCGTTCAGTTGGCGCGGCTGGTGGGACTTTGGCACCGGGGTCGCTGGCGACATGGGTTGCCACATCCTCGATCCCGTCGTCAATGCCCTCGAACTCGGACCTCCGCGATTGGTCGCGGCGGAAGGCCCGAAGCCACACGCCGAGTCCGGCCCGGAATGGTGCCTCATCCACTATACCTTCCCCGGCACCAAACACACCACCGACACCCTGAAGGTGACCTGGTACGAAGCCGGCAAACAACCTCCCCGCGAGCTGTTCCAGGCCCCGGCCGATTGGAAAGGCTCCGCCAACGGCATCCTGTTCATCGGGGAGAAAGGCAATCTCTTTGTCGGCTTCCCAGAAATGCCCGAGCTGTTCCCCAAGGCCGCCTTTGCCGACTACACCTGGGCCGATCTCCCCGACACCAATCACTACGAGGAGTGGGCCAAGGCGATCAAGAATTCGACCGCGACCTCGACGCCATTCTCCTACTCGGGACCACTGACCGAGACGGTCCTGCTGGGCAATGTCGCCTACCGCAGCGGAGCCGCGATCGAATGGGACTCCGCCGCCCTGAAAGTCACCAATGTCTCCGAAGCCAACACCTTCCTCCGCCGCGACTACCGCAAGGGCTGGGAAGTGCCCGGCTTGTGACAATGTGTCGCTGAAGAGCCTGCCACGAGGCTTTCAACAGCGGCGGGAATCGAGCCCGTCCGTCTACCCGCCTGCCTGGGAATTCCGATCAAACAGGGTCTGATCGCCGATCCAACCCTGTTTGATCGACAAAGACCGCCCTCCGCGTTCCCTTCACTGCGCCTTGCCGGCCTCGCGGGCGATCACCTGGAAATAGCGGCCCACCAGATCCCGGTATTCGGCGGGCAGATCGTCCCCGCCCTGCGCGGCACCACCGGATTGAAGATTGCCCTTGAGCCGGGCCCAGTCGGCAGCCGTGATGCCAAGCGCCTGGAGTTCCGGCGGGATGCCGTCCCCATTGAGATCGGCGGTTTTCATCCCCGTCTCATTGAGTTGCGGATCGGCTCCATCGGCAAAAGGCTGCGGACCATTCGGCTGCTGCTGGCCGGGCTGATTCGGCTGCTGTTGCGGGCCGTTCGGCTGCCGGGCACCCAACTGATCCATTGCCGCCTGGGCCAGTTGCTGGAGGGATTCGGCGGCCTGCTGGGCATTCTGCGCCGCCTGACGCGCATCCTGGGATTGGGCCGACTGGTCGGTGTCGTTGAAGGCCTGGCTGAGGTTGTCGGGATTCAACACGTCGCTCTCAGCCTCGGGGCTGGGCTTCATGCCTTGAAGAGCCTGCGCCAGGGTCTGGGCGGTCTGTTCCAAATTTTGAGCCGCCTGGTTCAGGTTCCGCTCGGCGCCCTGCTGCTGGTTGCGGGACTGGCTGAGAGCCTGTTGGGCCTGGGGAGGCGTCGGCTGCCCCTGCTGTTGGGCGACATTCCTGGCTTCCTGGGCTTGGGCGAGCTGCTGCTGCGCCTGCTGCGCCTGATTGGCGGCGTTCTGCAGGGCACTTTCGGCCTGACCCGCCTGACGGGCCGCGTTGCGCTGCTCGGCAGCCTCGGTGGCGGATTCCAGAGCCTCGGCCTGGGTCTGCAAATCCTGTGACTCCTGGGCCAGTTGTTGCTCCATCGCAGCCAGCGCCTGATCCAACTGACCCGCCTCAATGGCCTGCAATTGCTGCGCCACCATCTTCTGCTGCTCCGCCAACTGGGCCAACTGTTGGCGCGCGGGCTCCGCCGCCAGCGGAGTGGCTGTCGGCGGCTGATTCGCCGGCGTCGCCTGAGGTTCGCCTTTGCCGGCTTCGGCCATCTGTGGCTCGCCCGCTTGCGGCTGAGCCGGCTGGGGAGTCGCGGCCTTGCCGGCTTCGGCGGGTTGCGGTTGGCCGGGCTGCTGCGGCTGATTCGCCGGCGTCGTCTGAGGTTCGCCTTTGCCGGCTTCAGCCATCTGCGGCTCGCCCGCTTGCGGCTGAGCCGGCTGGGGAGTCGCGGCCTTGCCGGCTTCGGCGGGTTGCGGCTGCCCGGGTTGCTGCGGTTGATTCGCCGGTGTCGCCTGGGGCTCGGCTTTGCCGGCTTCGGCCATCTGCGGCTCGCCCGCTTGCGGCTGAGCCGGCTGTTCCGACGGTGCGGCCATGGACTCGGCTTGCTGGCGGGCCTGCTCCAGCGCCTCAGAGGCCTGCGCGGCGGCCTCGGCGGCCTTTTCGGAGGTGGGTGAGGCATTTTCGGCGAGCGCCTCGGCAGCCTGACGCGTCTTTTCGGCCGCCGGATCGAGCGGCTTGCCCGCCTCGGCTTGTTGCTGGTTGAGCTGATCTTGCAGTGCCGCGGTCTCCTCGGCGATCTGTCGCTGCATCTGCTGGAGGGAGGCGACGAGTTGCTCCTGCAGCGCTTCCTTCTGCTCGGGCTGCTCGGCCGACTGGGCGGCGGCCTCGGTCATCTTCTGCATCTCGGCCTGGCGCTGGGCGGCGGCTTTGGCCTGCTCGGCCAGTTGCTGCGCCTGCTGCTGCTGCTTTGTCAGGACATCGCGAAGCGCTTCCGGGCTCTCGGTGAGCCGCTCACCCAACTCGCGCTGGATCTGCTCCTGCTCGCGGCGGAACTGCTCCATCTGGCGGCGTTGCTCCTCGGTGAGCTGCTGCTGGGCCTGCTGGCGCATCGCCTCGTCGGGCACCTGGGCGAGCTGCTGGCTGGTCTCCTGCTGCTGCCGAGCCTGTTGAGATGCCTGCTGGGCGAGCTGGCGCTGTTCGTTGGCCAGTTCGTTGAGCTCGGCCACCATCCGCATCTCATCGTCGGCGTCATTCAGGGATTTCTCGACTTTCTTGAGCTCTTCGATGGCCGCGTCGACCTGCTTCTGCGCGGTGCGGGCCTCGGCGATGCGCTCGTCCTTTTGGTCGGTCATCGGAATCATGTCGGCGGCCTCGCGGGCTTCGGCCACCTGCTGATCGGCCACTTTCTCCAATTGCTCGCCCTGGGGCTGGAAAAGGGTGTCCTCCGTCTTTTGCGCCACTTCGCGCAGGGTTTCCTGAGCCTCGTTGGCCCGCTCGCGGAATTCGTCGAGTTCCCGCATCGCCTGGGTGGACACTTTCTCGTCGCGAGCCAACTCGCGCTCGGCCTGCTGGGCTTCGCTCTTGGCCTTGGTGAGTTCCTGCCGGGCTTCCTCAATCGCCTTGCGGATCTCCTCCTTCTTTGCCGCCAGGGTCTGCTCGGCCAGACTCTTGGCACCGGCGTCGATGATAATGGTCAGCTTTTCGCTGAGCCCCTCGTTCGGCCCCTCGTATTCCGCGGGAAGATTGTCGCGGACCCTCACCAGCGCCGTCAGCCGCTTCTGCTCGGGACGCAGCTCCAACGACGCGAGATTGAGTGACGCCACGCCGCGCCAGGTGCCGGGCTGACCATCAGACTCGGCCACCGGCTGGCCAATCTCGCGGGACACGGCCTCGCCCTCGGGCAGCACGATCAGGTCCACGGCGCCCAGGCCGATGTCCTCGGTGACGGCGTACTGGATTGGCAGCAGTTCGGTGGGACGCAGCCGCAACTCGCGCATGGTAGGCGCGACGATCTTCACCTCCGGGGCTTTGTCCGGCAGGGCCGTGATGGGGCGATCGACGACGTCGCTCTCGAAGCCATCCGCGTCGGTGAAGCCAATACGCCAGCGGCTCTCGGTCTTCGGCGAGAGGGGAAACTGCCATTTCACTCGAGCCCCCTCGATGATTGGCTGGCTTTCCAGCAGCTGGCCGACGATCTGGAGCGAGGCCTGGGTGACGGGTTTGTTGAGATCAGCCGTCACGGAGACGGTGCTGTGGGCCAGGGCGACGATCTCGCCGGTGTCGCTGACGGCCTCGACGGGTTCCCGCTTGGTATAAGCCGGAAAATCATAGCGCAGGGTGAGCTGGTTCACCACCGGCTTCGGCACCGCCTCGACCGAATAGAATTCGCTGACCGCCGAGCCAGCCCGGATGCGGTAGTCGAAGCTTTCCGCCACCGAGGGAAAGGTGATGGAAAACCGCTTTGCTCCATCCGGCGTCTCGCCGAGCAGGGTCATGCGCTCGACCGACTCGGTGCCGTCGGGCAGCTTTGTCCGGATCTCGGCCCGGCGCAGTTTGTCGTGCTGGACGGTCATCTCCACCGTCACGGACTGCCCGATGGCCACGCGGATGTCGCCGGGCTTCACCTCGATGGTGTCGGACCAGGCATTGCCGATATCGAGGAAGGGTGCGAAGGCCCGCGCCGCCAGCACGCCGATGTGCCGCGGGAACAGGGCGAACAAAAGCAGGAAAGCCGCCGCAGCAGCGCCACCCACCAGCATGAAGCGCGACGCGCGGCCGGCTTTGAACTCCGTCTTCGGGTCCACCCGGTTCACATCGACCACGGCGGAGTCCACCACGGCGGCGATGAGTTCCTCGGAACCCTTGACCGACTCCGGATCCGCGCTGGACATCAATTCCACCGCCGTGGAGATGCGCTCCTGCAGCTCAGGATGCCGGATCTCGAGGATGCGGGCGATGTGCGTGAGGGTGATCTTTCGCGACAGCGGCCGGACGAGGAACCACCAGGCCGTGACCGCGGTGATCGCCAGCGCCGAGAGCGACAGAGCCCATCGGGCCGCCGACGAAAAGAGCGTCATCGTCGCATCGATGCCCATGATGATAAAGAGACAGGTCAGCCCGACCGCCAGCGTGGCGAAAAAGCCGCGAATGAAAAGCAGTCGCCTCACCCGGCCAATGATGGCCCGCAATTTGTCGAGAATGGGCTTCGGCAGGTTTTGGAGGGTCGCTTCGAAGGTGCTCATGGCGCGTCGTGTAAGGGGTCCTGAACTCCCGCGAAAATCGCGCAGCCCGCGGGAAAAAACCAGCCCATTCTACGGGGTCCGCGAATGCGGGGCCAGGGGGCGTGCCAACCCCGCAGCCCGCCTGTCGCAGAAAAGTCGAGAGGAACCGACAGGAGCAGGCGGGCTTCGGCACCCAAGCCAGCGAAATGCCCGACTTCGGCCTCTCTGCCGACCAGATTTCGGGAAAAACGAGGGCCTTTACCGTCTCCGGAGCGATGACTGGCTCTAACAAAGCCCCGGCATTCCCTTTCCGCATCACCGCCCCGCCTCTTCGCCGGGTCGCTCCCGCCAGAGCAAAGCTAGGGCGATCACTCCCAGCCACGGAGCCAGCCCTGCCAGCGCCATCCCGAGGTCGAAGGACTGCGTCGCGTCCACCGCCCTGCCGAACACCTTGTGCATCGGCGACGACACCAGCCACACCCAGGTGCTCAGCAGCCCTGTCAGACGCCCGACATGATGGCTCGATAGCTCCTGGACGAAGCTGTAATAGCACGGAAACAACGCCAGCGCCCCCGCCCCCACCACCAGGATCGCCGCCAGCAGCAGCCATCCCTTTGGCAGCCAGATCACCAATACACTACACGATGTCAGCACGCACGCCCCCGTGTAGACCCAGCGCCGCGCCCGGTGCGCCGTCACGGAGAATCGCCGCACCAGCCACAGCGAGATCACCCCGGCCGCCAGACAGCCGACATCCGTCGCGATGTAGTAAACTGAATTGAAGGCCAGCGACTCCGTCTCCCCGTAGCCACGGCCCTCCTGCATGAACTTCGGCAGCCAGACCCGGAACAGATGCCAGCAGGTCTGCGCCCCGAAAATCAAAATCGCCAGCGCCCAGAATCGCCTGCCGAACACGATGGACCACAGCCCCGCAACCGGCTTGCCATCCGCCACCGGAGCCGCATCCAGATCCGTGCGCCGGATCGAGACAAACCACAACACCACCCAGAGAAACCCGATCGCCCCGACGAACTGAAACGCAAAGCGCCAGCTCGACAGCTCGTCCGTCATCAGCCACAGCATCATCGGCGGCGTGATCACCGCCCCGATCGAGGCACCACTCTGCAACACACTGTTTCCCATCGTGCGATCCTTCGCCTCCAGCAGGGCGAAGGTCGTTTTCACCGCACAGGGCCAGTGTCCCGCCTCGAACAGTCCCAGCAGCACCCGGCAGACCAGCATCGAGCCATAGCCGGAGGCAAAACCCGAGGCGATTCCCATCACCGACCAGCCAGCCAGCACCACGGGATACAGCCAATAGACCCGGAACCGATCCGCCAAAAAGCCGAACACCAGCGACCCCGCCGCAAAGGCCCAGCCGAAGGCCAGTTCCAGGTCACCATACTGTTCCTGGCTCAGCCCGAAATCCTTCGTCACCCGCACCGCCGCATTGGCCAGCGTCTGGCGATCCATGTAGTTGATCGCCGTCGCCAGGAGCAACAGCCCGCACACATACCACTTCCAATGACGATGACGCTGCCGGGACATAAGATTCCCGACGCTATCGATGCGAACCGCCGTTTCAATACCCGAATCGCGGTTCGATCAGATCCTGTCTCCTCTCCGATCAGACCCGAATGGCACGGGATTAAGGAATTTTTTGCGCGCGGGCTTGTTGACGATTTTTTCTAAGCCTGTCCTTGAATGCCCGCCTGGGTTCCATAAGGAATGGGTAGGGCTTGGGCCTTCGCTTCTGGGCTCGCGG
>JAEUHH010000077.1 GCA_016795505.1 Verrucomicrobiales bacterium
CCGCGAGCCCAGAAGCGAAGGCCCAAGCCCTACCCATTCCTTATGGAACCCAGGCGGGCATTCAAGGACAGGCTTAGAAAAAATCGTCAACAAGCCCGCGCGCAAAAAATTCCTTAATCCCGTGCCATTCGGGTCTGATCGAAAATCGGTCCGGATCGATGTTGGTTCGGTCTTGCGTGGCTAGACTACATTCAGGAACTCTTGAGAGAAGCGTTCAGCTTCTGCCAGAAGGGCACGGGCTTCCGGCCAGCCGCTTTTCATCCCCTCGAAGTGGTCCCGGTAGGAGCGGATCGATTTGGTGATTCTTCTGTCCTTTGGTAAGGATGCGAGCCGGTTCTGGGGAGTGGGATAGCATTCCCAGTCCCTTGACTTCATGAATCGGTCATCTGGGCAGAGCGCCGCCAGAACCCAGGTTTCGGTGCACTTTGACGGGGTGCAGACGACTGTCTTTGGTGGTATTTCGATTTCGCCCATCCATCTGACCAAAACCATTCTTAGATTTCCGGTGGTTGCTGATGCAGGTGGGCAGGGGCAGTCGCAGGGCAGGTCCTCCGACGGATCGTCAAAGCCGTAGTCGGAATAGCGCTTGTCTGCCACGTCGGCATCCAGATGGATGATGAGGATGTCATATGCCAGGAACAAGGGGTCGCCCGCCACCCGGCCGTCTCCTCGTTGACGCGAGTCCAGACACCAGAGGTAGACTCCACCCCAGCCTCTGCCTGTTCCGGTGTATGGGTGGGAGCAGTCAAAGGGGAGGGATTCCTCTGGCTGTAGCAATCTCAGGATATAGGAGCGCTCTCCAATCAGGGAAGAGATGGCGGCTTCGATTACGACCTTGTCGGTGTAACCTTCGGCCACCAAGGCTATCCGGAGGGGCTCAGACATCGGGCACGCCTCCTATCAATTTGTTGATCCACATGCGGGACAAGGTCCAGCCTTGGGAAGCCATTTCCCGGTGACGGTCCGTGACCAAAAAGCGGCGAATGATGCTCCATCCCTTGTTATCCCGATCCACGGTGAACAGGCGGACGCGGTCATCCCCGAGGGGCAGCCCATCCAACACGAGTGGATTGTGTGTGGTCAGCAGGATCTGGCGATTGGCGGGCGCATTCAAAATGCGACTGGTCAGGGCGGCCATCAGTCTTTTTGCCAGCAGGGGATTCAGTCCATGGTCGACATTCTCGATGGCAAAGAGCCGTGGAGAATGAGGGTGCAATCCCAATACAGCCAGAAAGGCGAGGTAGAGTGCGCCTTCGTTGACATCGTTTGGTCCCAGGAAAAACCAATGGCCGTTGTCTTTCCGGAAAAACCGGTCCTGAAACGCAAGGCCTTTGTTGGTCGAATGTCCGTCGCTTTCTTCCGTGACACCGAATGACGAGAACCATTCGACACTGGAATGAAACTCATCCATGAGCGACGCCATGCCATCCTCGTTCTTCACCAGTTCCTGAATGGCTTCCGCGAGTCTTCCGCCGCCCAGGCCGATCGGTTCTCTCTCCTGTGGGTCGCGTGCCCATCCGTGAAGGATCGGGGTGGCCGCTGCAAAAATGCTGTAGTTCGAAAGCGCTTTGAGCACCACGGAGGCAGGTTGGTCGGGTGAGATCTCCGCCAACTTCAGGGCAGCCAGCCCACTCTCGGAATCGAGGGAATGCCCATTGGTCTGGCTGGTCCTGTCGACAAGTCGTTCGGTTCCACTGGTCAGGCATTCGCTGCGGAAATTCCATGGAATCAGGCGTCCGCCCGGCGGTGGAGTAAGGCCGACAGAGTAGGAGACTCCTTTTGCCGTCGCAGTCAGATGGATCTCTGAAAGGGATCGCGCATCCTCGAACATGGGAAGGAAAAACCCGCTCGCCCGACAGCCCCGCCAGATCAGGGAGGGTTGATCGACTTTTCCGGCCGCGGCTGCGGCCAGGACTCCCAAAGCCTCCAGCACATTGCTCTTTCCGCTGCCATTCGCACCGATGAACACGTTCACCTGTCCCAAGTCGAGGGAGGTCTCTTTCAGTGTCTTGAAGGACTTGATGGTGAGGCTGTCGATCATGGGTCCACTGTGGCAGTGGGCTGAATTTTCACGGTGAGGGCCAAATTCATTCGTTTCATACAAAACGCAATGCGGGGGATGTCTCGGTGGGATGGGATCGCCATTCAGAAAACCACTCACCCCGCCGGCACCATGACGATATCCTGCGTGTCGGCGGTGGCGTGCCAGGTTTCGTCGCCGCGGTCGCGGATGACGCGGCGGGGGTTCAGCTCCGCGATGTGGATGGTGTCGGGCTCGGCTCCGGTTTTCAGCGCGTAGTGGGCGGTCTCGCCGAGGTAGGTGGACTCGGCGAGGCGACCGGCGATGGCATTGATGGGTGGCCGGGCATTCTGGAGGGACAGGCACTCGGGGCGGATGGACAGCAGCACCCGGTCTCCGAGGCGCGGCTGCCAGTTGCCATCGCCGGGATGCGCCTGAAAGGGGCCCAGGTCGGTCTCGATGTCGTAGTTGCCCTCGGTATCGGGAGGGGAGGCGACGAGGCCGGGGATGAAGTTGGTCTCCCCGATGAAGCTGGCCACCGTGGCGGTGTGGGGATGGCGGTAGATCTCCTCGGGAGCGCCGATCTGCACGATGCGGCCGCCGTCGAGGATGGCCATGCGGTCGGCGATGCTGAGGGCTTCCTTCTGGTCGTGGGTGACGTAGATGGCGGTGAGGCCGAACTCCTTGCAGATGCGGCGGATCTCGGTGCGCATCTCGATGCGCAGCTTGGCATCGAGGTTGGACAGGGGCTCGTCGAGCATGAGGCAGCGCGGCCGCACGACGAGGGCGCGGGCCAGGGCGACGCGCTGCTGCTGCCCGCCGGAGAGTTGGTTGATCTTTCGCTGGGCGAAGTCGCCCATCTTCACCATGTCGAGGGCCTGCTGGACGCGGGTCCTGATCTCGGCGCGGGGCACTTTGCGCTCCTCCAGGCCGAAGGCGACGTTGCGGAACACATTCAAATGCGGCCAGAGGGCGTAGCTCTGGAACATCATGGCGGTCTCGCGGCGGTGGGGCGGCACGTGGCTGACCTCGTCGCCGTCGAAGTGGATGGTGCCCTCGTCGGGGAGGTGAAAGCCGGCGATGGAGCGGAGCAGGGTCGTCTTGCCGCAGCCGCTGGGGCCGAGGAGGAAGAACAACTCGCCCGCGGCGATGTCGAGATCGAGGCCGCGCAGGGCGACGCTGTCGCCGAAGCGTTTGGTGAGGCCGCGGATGCGAATGGTGACCATGGGCGTGGGAAACTGCCGGGATTTTGCCTGTCGAGCGGGGGAATGGCAAGCGCGGTATGCCACTTCTGCTTTGAATCCGCCCGCTCTGTCACTGTCCGGGGCGAACCCTGGCCGACTCCCGCTCTTCAAACCGCGCCAAACCACCCGGCCGGTAACGGAAGACATAGCGCGTGCAGGGCTGTTGGAGACCGTGGACGATGATGGGCTTCTCGAACACGTCGCGGTCCTCGACCAGCCGGCTGGCGAGGGGGTAGGTGGTTTTACCGAGGCCGAGATTGGCGGCATTGACCCAGAGGGGCCGGCCCAGGGCTTCGGCGCGGCGGATGGCGGCGACGAATTCGGCGTCGTTTTCCGCCAGGGTCATGGCGGGGTCGTAAAGCCGGGTGGCATGGACGAAACCGAGCGTCAGGGAGTCGCCGATGCCGGGGTGAAAGGGATTCACCACCGACCGGGTGAGCCGCACGGTCTCGCCGAGGGGCTCGACCGAGTGGGTGCGCACGATCTGTCGCTGGGGATGGGTGGCGAGGGCAAAGGGCGTCAGCACCGCCAGTCCGGCGGCGCAGGGCACCAGGGCACCGAGCAGGCGGGGCCAGCGCCGGGCGGTGGGCGCGACGGCACCGAAGCCGATGCCGACGAGGATGAGCAGGGCGGGGAGTGATCCGATCGTGTACCACGCATAGACCACATGCGAGGTGCGCTCCGCATCGACCAGCAGCAGGACCAGCGGCAGCACCAGCGGCAGCAGCCACCAGCGCAGGCCGGAGCGGCATAGCAGCACGAGCAGGCCGGCGAGGAGGAACAACCCGAGCAGGGCGGCGGCCCAGATGGTCGCCACGGGGTGCATTTCGTGAAGCTGGCTCCAGTCGAGGGCGAGGGGATTGCCCGCCTCCCAGGGATTCCACGGGGTGCCAAGTGCCCAGTTGGCCAGGGAATCCTGGAGAAATGCCAGATGGATGCCGTCGCCGGCGAAGCGGCCCTTGGCGAAGTAGCCGGGGGCCTGGAGCACGATGGGCATGAGGATCTGTACGCTGAGCATGGCGCCGAGCAGGGTGCCGCCGGTGTAGCGCCAGAGCGCGGCGATGCGCAGGGGATTTTTCCGCCCGGACCGCAGGGGATCCCAAGCCAGCCAGATCGCCGCAGCGTTCAGGGGGATGAGGAGGTAGATGGCGGTGAGATTGGAGAGCAGGGCGAGGCACTGGCAGGCGCCGAAGGCCAGCCACCAGCCGATCCGGGCGGGGCGCCGCAGGGCATTGAGCAGCATGGCCAGCGCGAGCACGGTGAAGAGCATGAGCAGGGCGTAGCCGCGGGCGTCGCTGCCATAGCGGATGATCCAGGGGTGGAGAGCCATCAGAAAGGCCGTCAGAGGCGCGCCCCGCCCGTAGCCGAGGCCGGCGACGAAGAAGGCGGACGCGGGGATGAGCAACAGCGTGGCCAGGTAGGAGGGCAGGCGGATGCGGCTCTCGCTGAAGTAAAACCGATCCGGGTCTTTCCCCGAGGTGTCGGCTGGTCCATGGGTGAGCCGGGCGAGGACGTTGAACAGCAGGTGGCTGTTGGTGCCGTTGTCCCAGTTCCAGACCGCCTTTTCCCAGCTGGGAGCCTTCACGTGGTAGCCGCCCTCGTTCTTCGGGTCCGGATAGACATGACCGACGATGAAGCGCCGCGTCGTGGCCTCCTCGTCGCCCCACAGGCTGAGATCGAGCCGGGGAAACATCGCCCAGGCCCCCAGCAGCGTCGCCAGCGTGACCAGAATGACCCGCGACCAGCGGCCGAAGCCATCCTCCTCCTCTTCGAGCTCCAGCCGGGTCAGCGCCGTGCCCTCGATCGTCTCGGGGCGGAAATGCCAGGCCAGCAGAGCGGCGATCGACAGCGCGAGATTCACCGCCGCCCCATACCAGAAGCCGATTACGATCCACGAGTGCGTGCGCAGGCTCTCCTTGGCCGAGTCGCTGGTGTCGAGGCCCTTCGACCACGGCGACGGAGCCGCCACCAGATAGATCAGGCAGAGCGATGCCACGAGGAGCAGCAGCCACCAGAGGCTCCACCGGGTGTCCAGCTCCCGGCTCGCCGGTCCAGACGGCGTCGGGGGGGTATCTGTGTCAGGAGCGTCCAAGATCGGCGCACAGTAGACACCCGTCGGGCGTGGAGTCAATCGCGAGCCGGTGCCTCACGACCGCAGGCGGTAGATCAGGATCACCCCGGCCACCGCCAGCACGCCGCCGGCCAGGGACAGGGCGGTCGGGCGGTCCTTTTCCACGATCCAGGCCATCGGCATCAGCACGATGGGGGTGATGGCGACGATCGCCAGGACCAGGCCGCTGTTTTCCATGACCGCGAGCGCCTGCTGGAAGCAGCTCACGCCGATCACCGGTCCGCACAGCGCCGCCATGGTCAGCCAGGCCAGCGTGGTGGCGCGGTTTTTGGCCCCGGTCAGGTCCGCCGGCAGGCGGGCCGGGCGCCAACGATTCCACAACCAGGCGGTGATCCACGCGACCAGCACTCCGGCGATGACGCGCTGGCCGGCCTCGCTGATGCCGTTGATTTCCAGGCCCAGCGAGTGCTCCACCGCGTTCGCCTTGCGGCTGATCACCGCGCCGGTGCCCTGGCCGAAGCCCGCCACCACGGCTGCCAGCACCCCGGCGGAAAACTTGCCCTGCAGCTCGGCCGGCCGCACCCGTTCCCGGTTCGGCCACAGCGCCAGAGCCACCCCGGCGAGGATCACTCCCGCGGCGCCGATCTCCCGTATGCTCAGGCCATTGCCCAGCCAGAGCCACTCCGCCACCGCCGCGAAAATGGGCGCCAGACAGAGATTCAGCAGCACCGCCAGCCGCGATCCGATGCGCTCGTAGGCCAGAAACAGCCCCACATCGCCCACGCCGAAGCCGATCAGCCCGCTGATGAAAAACCACCCTGCCGTCTGCCACGCCAGCGAGTCCGGGTAGAGCACCAGCACCAGCACTCCCAGCACCACCGCCGACAGCGTCAGCCGCCAGGCGTTCCCCGTCAGCCCGCCCAGCCGGATGGCGGTACGCTGGCCGCTCACCGCGGACAGCGCGAACAGGACAGTGGTCAGGACAGCCCAGAGCATGAGTCAGGAAAAAAGGCAAAGCCGGCGGAAAAACGGCGCCGGTCCCCGGCTCACCGCCGGCCCCCGGGAGCACCGCGCGCCCATGGTAACCGCGAAATGCCTGCGGTAAACCCTTTCTCCTGATCGACTTCGCCGGAGTCGCTCCACCCGCCCGCGGGGTGGGGGAGACGAGAAATCCAGTTTGCAAAACCGCCTCCGGGCGAGGACAAATGGCATCCCCAACTTACCCACGACCCGGCGCGCCCGATCCGGCTCCGCCTGATAGACTCGCCCGGTCCCATCCGTATAGCCTGCCAGCATGCAATCTGCCACCACCTCCACTCCACCGGCCGCCACCGGCCAAGACGCCAGCGGCGGCGCCGCCATCGTCTGGCTGCAGGGCGAACTGCTCGAAGCCGACAAAGCCGCCATCTCCCCCTTCGACCACGGCCTGCTCACCGGCGATGGCATCTTCGAGACACTCGTCGCCCACCGCGGCGAGCCCTTTGCCCAGACCCGGCACTGGCGGCGGCTGAAAAACTCGGCCGAGCGCATGGGGCTGGAAGTCCCCGCGCAGGATCTCGTGCTGGAGGCCATGCGCGCCGTGCTCGCCGCCAACCGGCTCCAGCATGCCCGCATCCGCGTCACCGTCACCGGCGGTGAAGGCCCGCTCGGCTCCGCCCGCGGCCACGAGGGCCAGACCCTGCTGGTCGCCGCCTCGCCCGTGCCCGCTTTTTCCCCTGCTGCGAAAGTCATCACCGTGCCCTACCCGCGCAATGAGCGCGCCGCCCTGGTCGGGGTGAAGACGGTGAGCTACGGGGAGAATGTCGTCGCCCTCTACCACGCCAAACAGGCCGGTGCCGACGAAGCCATCTTCGGCAATCTCGCCGGCAACCTCTGCGAAGGCACCGGGACCAATATCTTCATCGTTCGCGATGGCCAGTTGATCACCCCGCCCCTCGCCGCCGGATGCCTGGCCGGCGTCACCCGTGGCATCGTCATCGACCTGTGCCGCGAGATCGGTGTCGATGTGCAGGAGATCGATACCCCCCTGGCCGACCTGACCACCGTGGACGAGGCCTTCCTGTCATCGACCCTGCGCGACGTGCAGCCCATCGAGGCCGTCAATGGCAGCCGCATCGCCCTGGCTCCCGGGCCGGTCACCGCCAAGCTCGTCCAAGCCTTTGCCGATCTCGTCGCCCGCGATCTGGACCCGTGAGCCGCCTCGCCGATCCCACCCGGTGACACCGGCGACCAAACCCTGATCCATCAGGCCGGAGCGTCGCCGCCCTTGGGAAAAGCCGCCCCGCTCCCGATCGGATCGCGACTCGACCGCACCCCGGCCTTTTACCGCCGCCGAGGCCATGAGACGCACCGACTTTCACCATGACACCCGGAGCTACGGCCAGTCCGGCCGCGGCACCCGCTTGGAGTGGGTGCCCAGCCGAGCCGCCTGCGAGACCCTGCTCATCGCCGGGCTCCATGGCGAGGAGCCCGAGACCACTGTCATCCTTTCCCGCGCCCTGCGCTGCCTGGCCGACGCCCCCGCCACCACCGCCTGCATCCTGGCCGCCAATCCCGACGGACTCATCCTCGGCACCCGGGGGAATGCCCGCGGCGTGGACCTGAACCGCAATTTCCCCGCCGCCAACTGGCAGCCGGAGCCCGTCGGCGTCCGCTGGCACGTCGACGAGCCCGGCGCCGGCACCGTGCCCATCGGGACCGGCACCCATCCCGGATCCGAGCCCGAGACCCGCGCCCTCATCGACCTCATCGATCACCTCCAGCCCCGCCGCGTCATCGCCCTGCATGCCCCGCTGGCCTGCATCGACGATCCCCTCGACTCCGAGACCGGCCGCTGGCTCGCCGCGCGCACCGGACTGCCCCTGGTCCGCGACATCGGCTATCCCACCCCCGGCTCCTTCGGCACCTGGGCCGCCGAGCGCGGCCTGCCCGTCATCACCTGGGAGTTTCCCCCCAGCCCGATCGAGACCCTGAGCCGCGAGACCGTGCCGGTGTTGGTGGAGTGGTTGTTGGGTTTGGAGTGAAGAGTGAAGAGTGAAGAGTGAAGAGTGAAGAGTGAAGAGTTGTGCAAGCGATGGCACGGGGCGCGGCGGGTCTGTCACCGGCGGAGTTGGTGAGTGGCGGCCCCGGAGGGGCCAGAGAAGGTAGCCGGTGGTGGAGCGAAGCGGAACCACCGGACTCTTGCCCAAAAAACGAAAGCCGCCCCGGAGGGGCGGGAGAAGCGTGCTCATCACCAGAGCCCTTTCGCGTCATGCCGCCCCAAACCGAGGTCCGGATACTCCCTGAATAGCAAGGGGCCGGCACGAACCCGGGTGCCTGACGAGCCCTCGGCAATCGCCGATGGGGTTGTCCCATGCGGTAAAGGCGTTGCCGGATGATCTCCCCATTGGACAACCCCATCCGGGGTTGGCGGATCGACGTGCGGGTGACCCGGAGTTTCACTCCGGGCTATTCAGGGAGCATCCCTCCGGGATGCCGCAGGTGTCGTGTTGCCAGCTACCAGCCGCGTGTCGAATCACGCCCGGAATCACGCCCGGAATCACGCCCGGAATCACGCCCGGAACCGCAGAGCGGTTCTCCATGAGTAGCCGGGGGTCGCAGACCCCCGGTAACGAGCGATGCCCCCGGCAACCCCGGATGGGGTTGTCCCATGCGGTAGAGGCGTTGCCGGACGATCTCCCCATTGGACAACCCCATCCCGGGTTGCCGTTTCGAGGCGCGGGTGGCCGGAAGCCGGCCCGTTTCCGATCGAGCCGGGTCTGATCGGCGATCGAACAGGGTCTCATCGGAAATCGGCCCGGCGGCGGGGCGGATGCGGGGTGGTGGATGAGGGTGGGTTTTGATCTGGAGGAGCGGTTTCGGAGGGGGAAAAGGTCCCGTTTCGGCGTGCGCGGCTTCAGGGGCGGCGGTCTGTAGGCGGCGGTGCCAGCCAGCCGGAAGAAAGGGGGGGCGGAGTTCCGCCCCATCTGGCAAATGGCGCAAGTTGCAGATGAACAGTCTGTTATGACGAAATGGCCAAAGTGGGGTAGTGCACCACCCTATCTAGGGTACTGCACTACCCTAGATAGGGTACTGCACTACCCTAGATAGGGGAAGGGTCTACCCTAGCTAGGGGAAGGGTCTACCCTAGCTAGGGGAAGGGTCCACCCTGGCTAGGGGAAGGGGCTACCCTGGCTAGGGGAACGGTCTACCCTGGCTAGGGGAAGGGTCTACCCTGGCTAGGGGAAGGGTCTACCCTGGCTAGGGGAAGGGTCGACCCTGGCTAGGGGAAGGGGCCACCCTGGCTAGGGGAAGGGTCTACCCTGGCTAGGGGAAGGGTCGACCCTAGATAGGGGAAAGGGCTACCCTAGATAGGGGAAGGCGTCTCCCCGGCGATTGCGGTGGCCCGTCACGTCGTCGGTGCCATGCTGCGGGTTCAGCCCCTCGATCATCTGCCAGACTGAACTGCCATTGAGGAGAAAAAAGGGGGGGCGCGGTTGGACGCCTAGGGGTGGCGGAGCGACCGCGCCTTCAAAGGGCCGGATGATTTGAGTCGCGAAGCGCTGGTGCGACGATCAAGGCTCATTCCATAGTTGGTTGTCTAGGACTTGGGTGTTAGGCATTTGCAATAGGTCGAGAATTGGTCGATTTAAGCCAACCGGGCACGATGAAACGAAGGCTCCAAAGATTGGCGTTCATTGCCGCGTTTACTGTGGGCGGCTTTGCTATTCTACGGGAGGTTCCCGGGCCTATTGAGGGACGATGGAGAAACGCTGGCTACATGAGCTGCCTATGCGATTCCTACAATTTTTGGGAGTTCTCAAACGGGATGGTCACCGCCTACAGTAGCTATCACGATTCGGAGACATTGGGTGCGTATTTTCCAATAGAGGACGGGCAATACCGTATTGAGTTCAAAGAAGGGAAGGGGATCAAGGAATGGACGGTAAAGCCATCGTTGCTGTTTATGCATATTCTTGAGGATGATCTGCCTCGGAAGGCGAGGCTTTCGTTCGTGACGACCCTGACGTGGAGGAACGTGCTTCAGGGAAGGAGCGATGAGGTCAAGCGGAACAACCTGAGCAAGAAGATTTAAAGGTCCGAGGCACCCTTTCAATTCAGACTGACCCCCCATGAGAGCCCTGTATACCCGGTCAAAACTCGTTCAGGGGATCGTGGCGCTGGGGTTTTTGACGATCTTCGTGGGTCTGATGGTGGCCGCGACGCTGGGGGTGATGACTCTGCTCGGGGGGCGATGGGACGATCCGGTGGCGTGGGGGTTGGCGCTGATGGCGCATTTGATCCTGCTGCTGCCGCTGTGGATGCTGGTCTGCCTCTTTTTCCTGGCGCCGCTGTTCCGGCTGACGGGTACGCTGCGCTACTATTCGCCCTACCTCGTCGTCTCGCGGGGCGGGCGGGGGCGGATCGATCTGCACGGGGCGACGCCGTTTGATTACCTGCTCCTGTTCCGCTGGCGGGACCGGGGGCGCCCGGCGGTCCGGCGCATCCTGCGGTGGTATGTGGAGGGGCTCCTGGCGCTGGCCCGGGAGTTTGAGGAGGGGCGGCTCCCGCTCGACACGACGGTCTCGGCGACTTCCTATATTTTCAGCGCGGGGACGGCGAGGCGGTATGGCTTTGTGGTCGAGGAGGCGGGGAGGTTCGCGTGGGGTGGCTATCTCACGTATCCGACGCAATGGCTGACCTACAGCTTCGCCCGGGGGCGCTGGGCCTGGCCGCCGGTCCACCGGGCTCGGCGGGCGACGATCGATGGTGCCGGGCTCTGTGCTCAGAGGGGCCGCCTGGAGCGGCTGCGGGAGCAGTTGGGCGAGGGGCCGACTCCGGTCGGGGTGCCGTCGGCGGGATCGGCGGGATCGGCGGGATCGGCGGGGCGGTGAGGGATCGGGGCGGGATCGGGGCGGGAAGAGAAAGGAAGTGGCTCGGGCTCCTGGCCGGGGACGGGGCGGTGGGGCGGATGGGGGCAAGAACCCGGCTTTCCCTGGGGGGGAATCGGTGCCACAGTGGCGCTCTTTTCACTCGAAACATCATGTCGAAACCGAACGCCCGTCATTTCGCGCTGGAAGCGCTCCGCACTTGGGACAATGGCTCGAAGCACGCGGACGAGATCCTGGCGGCGCTGAGTCTGCGCTATCGGCTGCAGGGGCCGGATCATGCGCTGGTGCAGACGCTGTTCTACGGGGTGCTGCGGCATCTGACGCGGCTGGATGCGCTGATCGATGAGCTGAAGCGGGGCAAGATGAACCATGAGAACCGCTGTGTGCTGCGGCTGGGGCTGTTCCAACTGTTTCACACGGACATCCCGGCGCATGCGGCGGTCAATGAGACGGTGTCGCTGGCGCGGGGGATGCGTGGGGTGGTGAATGGCATCCTGCGGAATGCGCAGCGGCGCCGGGAGGAGCTGGAGGCGCTGGCGGCGACGTGGCCGCTGGCGGTATCGCACTCGCACCCGGAGTTTTTGATCGAGCGCTGGTCGGCGGCGCACGGGGAGGCGGTGGCGCGGCAGCTCTGCGAGTGGGACAATGAGCCGCCGCCGGTGTATCTGCGGGTGAACCGGCTGTCGCCGGAGGGCGAGGCGGGGGAGGAGATCCTGGCGGCCTCGCCGCTGGTGTCGCGGGTGGCGGGACGGCGGGGTTTTTACCGGCTGGAGCAGGGGGCGCCGCCGGCGGACTGGCTGGAGCGGGGGCTGATCTATGTGCAGGACCCGAGCACGGCGCTGGCCTGTGACCTGCTGGGGGCGAAGCCGGGGGAGTCGATCCTGGACGGCTGTGCGGCGCCGGGAGGGAAGACGGCGCTGATGTTTGACCGGATGAACGGGGAGGGCTCGATGCTGGCGATGGATGTGTCGGGGCCGCGGCTGGAGACGGTGCGGCAGAACATGAACCGGCTGGGCATCCGGGGGGTGAAGACGGATGTGATCGACTGGCTGCGGGCGTCGAAGGGGCAGATCGCGAATCTGGGGACTTTTGACGGCATCCTGCTGGATGTGCCGTGCTCGAACACGGGGGTGATCCGCCGCCGGGTGGATGTGCGGTGGCGGCTGCGGCCGGATGAGTTCGGCCATCTGCAACGGCAGCAGATCACGATGGCAGAGGCGTGTCTGCCGCTGCTGAAGCCGGGCGGGCGACTGGTCTACAGCACGTGCTCGCTGGAGCCGGAGGAAAACCGCGGGGTGGTGGAGCGGCTGCTGGACCGCCACGGGAAGAAGCTGGTGCTGGAGGAGATGGCGGAGTCGCTGCCGTGGCGGGATGGCTTCGACGGGGCCTTCGCGGCGCGGCTGCGGGTGGGGTGAGGGGATGGGGGCAGGGCTTGCCGGTCGGTGGAATCGATTTTACCTGTGTGTCATGTCCGCGCTGCGCCAGCCCCGAGCCTTGTTCACTGCCGATGAGTATCTCCAGCGGGAGCGGGAGGCGGGGGAGAAGAGTGAGTTCGTGAACGGGGAAGTTTACGCGATGGCGGGGGCCCGGGTGAATCACAACCGGATCCAGCGAAACCTGCTGGCGAGGCTGTCGGAGCGGCTGAGGGGGCGTCCCTGCGAGGCGTTCGGGTCGGATATGAAGGTGCGGATCGAGCGGGCGAATGCGTTTCGCTATCCGGATGTGTCGGTGGTGTGCGGACCGATCGATTTCTATGACGAGGTGCGGGATGCGTATGGGAATCCGACGGTGATTTTCGAGATTCTATCGCCGACGACGGAAAGTCAGGACCGTGGGGGGAAGTTCACGCTCTATCGGCTGCTGGAATCGATGTCGCGGTATGTGCTGATCCACCAGGATCGGGTGGGGGTGGAGGTATTTTCGCGGGACGACTCGGGCCGGTGGGAGTCGGTGGTTTTTGACGAGTTGTCGGATGCTTTTGAGGCGCTGCGAGATTGCCGGATCGGGGTGGGGGAATTGTACGAGGATGTGGATTTCGAGGGGTGAGGAGGGGGTGATGCGGTCCGATGTCCGGGTGGGGAAAAGGGAGGCTGTGGAGGCTGATCGAGGCGCGGGTCTGCTGACGAAGCCTCGCAGAAAGAGTTTTCAGGGGCTGGTTTTCAGTTACTAGTGGCCGATCTGTTTTCCGTCGTTCCGACTACCTGATGCCTGCTATGAAAATCGGTCTCTGCCAGATCAATCCGACCATTGGCGATTTTGCCGGAAATGTCCGCAAGATCGCGGCGGCCTATGCGGAGTGCCGGGCGCAGGGGGCGGATCTGGTGATCACACCGGAGTTGTCGTTGTGCGGGTATCCGCCGCGGGATTTGATCTACCGGTCGAAATTCGTGCCGCGCTCGCTGGAGTGGCTGGCCGAACTGGCGACCGGGGTGGGCGAGGTGCCGCTGCTGGTGGGCTATGTGGACACGGCGCCGGGCGGTCCGGGGCCGCGGCACATCAATGCGGCGGCGCTGCTGCGGCAGGGGCGGGTGGAGCAGCGGTTCCAAAAGTGCCTGCTGCCGACCTACGATGTCTTCGATGAGGCGCGCTATTTCCAGCCGGCGGGCGAGGTGGGGTGGTTCGATCACGGAGGGCACCGGATCGGGGTGACGATCTGCGAGGACATCTGGACGGAGGAGTATCTGCCGGCGCGGCTCTACATCCACAATCCGCCGCGATCGCTGGCGGAGGCGGGGGCGGATGTGATCGTGAACCTGAGCGCGTCGCCTTTCCACGCGGGCAAGGCGGTGGAGCGGCTGGCGATGCTGGGCGGGGTGGCTCGGGGGACGGGCTGCCCGATCGTGTATTGCAACGCGGTGGGCGGCAATGACCAGCTCGTCTTCGACGGGCACTCGCTGGTGGTGTCGGCAGCGGGTGAGCCGCTGGCGAGGCTGGGGGGATTCCGCGAGGAGGTGCGGGTGGTGGATCTGCGGTCGGCCGCGGGGGCTGACGGGGCGGATGGCTCGTGGTCGGCGTGTGAGGCGGAGGAGATCTTCCACGCGCTGGTGCTCGGGGTGAGGGACTACCTGGGCAAGTGTGGCTTTCGGTCGGCGGTGATCGGGCTGAGCGGGGGGATCGATTCGGCGCTGACGGCGGCGGTCGCGGCGGCGGCGCTGGGGCCGGAAAACGTGACGGGGGTGACGATGCCGACGGTCTTTTCCAGCGAGGGCAGTGTGTCGGACTCGGTGGCGCTGGCGCGCAATCTGGGGATCGCCTGCCACGAGGTGCCGATCCAGGCGATTTTCGAGACGGTGAAGGCGCAGACCAGGCCGCTGTTCGGCGACCGGCCGGAGGACGTGACGGAGGAGAACATGCAGTCCCGCATCCGGGGGCTGATCCTGATGTCGGTATCCAACAAGCTGGGCCATCTGCTGCTGACGACGGGCAACAAGAGCGAGCTGGCGGTAGGCTACTGCACGATCTACGGCGACATGTGCGGGGGGCTGGCGGTGATCAGCGATCTGCCGAAGACGACGGTCTATGCGGTGTCGCGCTGGCTGAACCGCGAGCGGGAGATCATCCCGTGGGCGACGATCGACAAGGCTCCGAGCGCGGAACTGCGGCCGGACCAGAAGGATCAGGACTCGCTGCCGCCCTACGACATCCTCGACGCGATCCTGGAGCGCTATGTGGAGGAGCACTGGAGCACGGACGAGATCGTGGCGGATGGCTACGATGAAGACACGGTGCGCTGGGTGGCGCGGGCGGTGGACCTCAATGAGTGGAAGCGCCAGCAGGCGGCGCCGGGCATCCGGGTGACGACGAAGGCTTTTGGGATGGGGCGCCGTTTCCCCATCGCGCAGCGCTATGCGGACCGCTGAGCCGCGGGATCAATCCTCGACCAGCAGGTCGTCGGACTCGAGGTCGATGGGGGCATCGGGCTCGGCTGCGGGAGCGGGCTCGTGGCCGAGGTGGGCCTGGGCGAGGGCGCCGATGGCATCGGGACTGGCCGCGTAGCGCTCGGACAGGGCGGCGATTTTCTTCTTCTCCGCTTTGACCGAGGCGAGCAGGGCGGCCGTGCCGAAGGACCAGGCGGGTCTCAGCAGGTCGAGTAGCTCGACGAGGGCGGCGTGCGACTGGGTGGCGCCGATTTTTTCCAATTTCTCGGCGAACAGCACGAGGCTGTCCCACTCGCCCTCCTCGACGGGCTTGCCGAGGCCATTTTTCCGATAGATGCCGTCGGTTTCCTCCATGAGTTGGGGGTCGATGGCACGCGGGTCCGGCGGGGCGAAGGTCATGAGCATCTCCACCAGGGCATCAATATCGGTGATGCCGGCGCGTTTCGCCGGGGGGAGGAAGTTGGACAGGTCGGCACCGTGCTCGATGAGGAGGCGGACGATCTGGGGATTGTGATTGAAAATGGCGGTGAAGAGCGGGGCGCCACCGCCGTTGTTGACATCGGCGCCCTCCTCAATGGCTTCGAGGGCATTGTCCACCGAGCCAACGGTGCAGGCCAGGTCCAGTGTGCGATTGGCGATGGGATCACTCATGGACTCGTGGGGAGGAGGAATGCTGGGCAGTGGGGCGAGGCGCGGCTGGTTGCCGGACGGGAGCTCGCTGAAAACCGGATGATTCCCCGATTTCGTCTTCTAAACAAGCATAAATTGTCAAGAAAACTTAACCTTCGAAGACTTCGAAGATGCCCCCTTTTCGGATGAACAGCACCGGCGTCAGGGTGTAGGAGAGCGTGCCGCTGCTTTCGGCTGCCGCGAGGCGGAGCCGCTCAATGGCTTCGTGATTTCGCGAACCGGTAACGATGAGGAGATCGCGGGCGGGGATGGAGACGACGAAATCGCCATCGACAGGCATCGACTCCCGGTCCCAGACTTCGTCCACCAGCAGCAGGCTCGCCTCGTAGTCACCGCCGGCGGTGATCATGTAGATGCCTTCGCCGCCCATCACCTGGTAGCCGTCGATGAGGCGCATCAGGTTGCCGATGGCGTGGCTGAGGAGTTGATCGCGATCGATTCCGAGCTGCTCGATGGCGTCCTCGGTGAGGTAGCGAATGTTCCGCGGACTGTCTTCAGCGTAAAATACCGTCAGCTCGGAGTTGTAGGCATCGCTGACATACGCCGGGATGTCCCTGTCGTCGGGTGAGCGTTCGCGGAGGCTTTCCAGGATGCCGGCCAGTCAGGCGCGGTCTTTGATCACCGGGACGATGCGGTCCGGATCGACCCGCAGTTCGCTCTGGTGGGCCACTTCAACGAAGGAGTCGATGTAGGTCTCGATGACCTGATCGCGCTTATCCGGGGAGGCGAGATACTGCGTGTAGGCATTCTCCAGAAAGACGGAGTGGGTGGCCTCGTCCGACATGTGGACCTTCAGGTCGAGGGCATCACATCGCTCGATCCGGATGCCGGGCAGGGTCTTGCGGAGGTAGGCGATATAAAGGTCCGTGAAGGCATCCGGCGCGAGGGTGTCGCCCTGGCGGGAAGAATCGGAGTCTGATAGGGGGCGGACCATTCGCGCTCGTTTCTATCACTTCCGGCGGGAAATTCAACTCCCGTCACCAGGTGGTGACCGCTCGGTTGCGACTTGCAGGGGAGCGGGAAGGGAGGATTGTTGGCGATGCCCTTCCCCGACCCGGCGGCTTTCCGGGCCAGACGTTGATGACTTCCCCTGCTTTTTCGAACCGAACCGCGATCGTCCTTCTGCCGGTCGCCGCCCTGTCCCTGTTGGCCACCGGATGCTTCGAGAAGGAGCCCGCCGCCCCGCCCAAGAAAGCCGCCGGCCGGGTGGTCGCTCTCCCGGACCCATCGGAGATCACGATCGGCCCCGATGGGCTGGCCCGCCGGACGGGTGAGACCGAGCCCTACAGCGGCGCGGTCATCGGAATGGACAAAGGCGGCAAAACCCTGCGGTATCATGCCCACTATTTCGCGGGCAAACTCCACGGACCTGAGATGCGCTACTACGAGGATGGTACGCTGCGGCGCCAGTATGACTACTACCACGGCGAGAAAGTCTATCACCGGGAGTGGTTCGAAAATGCCAATTACAAACGCGATGCGACCTTTGTGAAGGGCCATGCCATCGGGCCGCACAAGACCTTTTTTGAGGACGGGCGGATTCGCTGGTCGGGCACTTTTGGCGACAATCTGCTCTGGGAAGGGCACATCATCGACTATGCCGAAGATGGAAAGCTGATGTGGGATGCCATTTTCAAGAAGGGCAAGTTTGTCAGCGGCATTTATCCCGAGTCCGAGCAGGAAAAGATGATCGCCCGTGGTCTGGTAAAGCCCGAGGACGCTCTCTATCCGATCAAGCCGGCCACTCCGGGAGCGGCTCCGGCATCCGCGCCCGCTCCGGCGCCCGAAGGTGGTCAGCCTCAGCCGAAGGCCGGCGGTGATGAACCGGCCGCGCCTGCGCCTGCTCCGGCCGCTCCGAAAGCGCCCTGATCCAAAGAAAAGAAGGGTGCGAGGCGGAACGGCTTCAATTGACCGGCAGCGTCTCGGTGACGGCGCCATCGGCCGGCTTGATGCCGAGCAGTTTGCAGGCGGTGGCGTGGAATTTCTGGTAGTTGATCTCGCCCAGATCGCCGGTGGCGGGGGAGCTGGGAATGCCCCAGATGATCGACTGGCCTGACATGCGGATGGAGTCCTCCACCGGGTAGCCAAAACCGCCGAACTTGCCCGGTCCCTCACCGGGATCGAAGACCGGCTCGGCAGAGGTGGCGTCGGTGAAGGCATAGCCAGCCTTCAGCACCAGCACCCGGTCGCCAATGCGGTCGGCTGCCGTGTAGGCCCACTCGGGCTTCAGTTCTTCCCGGGGAATGGTGCGGAAGTAGATGCGCTTCTTCAACTCGCCGTCCAGCTTGTCCACGATGATCTTCTTCTCGCCCTCGTTGGCCGGCATGTCTTTGAAGAACAGGTGAGCCACGCCGTCGTGGGCCACGACTTCCACGTTTTTGTTCAACTCTTCGCCGAGCAGCTGCACCAGATTGATGTTTTTGTCGAGATCGACCAAGCCGTGATCGGTGCTGATGATGACCGCGAGCTTCGCGCCGGCGGGAGCGAGGGTGGACCAATTTTCCTCAACCTTCTTAAAAAATTCGCCGAGGAGTTTGTCCATTTCCTCCACCGACTTGTAGGCCTCCGGCTTGCGCGGGCCGGCCTTCATGCCGCCGTCGAGGATTCCGTTCAGGCTTACCATCAACAGTCGCAGTTTATTGGGATCCTTGTCGCCGCTCCACGCGGCGTAGAGCGCATCGAGACGCTGCTGATCGGTCAGGGCGGGATCGTAGGAGGGCAGGGAAATGGCGGCGGCGTTTTCGGCGGGTTGCTTTTGCGACATCGGCCAGTCGTGGACCAGGGTGCGGATACCCTGCCGGGTCGCGGTGGTCCAGATGGGCTCCGCCTTCATCAGCGACTGGTCGAGGGGGCGGTCCACCACTTCGCCGGATTCAGTGCGGAAGCGGTCGAGCGGGATGCCGTGTTTTTCCACCAGAGTGCCTGTGGCGAGGCTGACATGGCCGGGGAATTCGAGGCAGGGGAAATTCGGGCGGAGCTTGTCGGTGGTGGCGCCCTCCTGGATCATGCGATCAAAGAACGGCGTCTCCGTGTTGTCGCCGATGTAGTCGCCGCGGAAGCCGCGGATGCTCATCCAGAGGACGACTGTGGGGCCGTTGCCGCCGCCGGCATTCGAGCTGGCCGGGTCATTCTCCATCGCGGTGTCCGAGGCGGCATCGCTGGCATCGGCGAGCTGCGAGGATTCCTTTTTCATCTGTGCCATGTAGCCGACCAGCACATCGTGGGTGCTTTTGTCGTTCGGCATCTCGCTGCGGCTGAAGGCGAGGTCGGCGCTGCCTTTGGTGACAAACAGCAGGAGCATCCCTGCGGTGATCACGGCAAACAGGGTGATGATGGGGCTGATGATGGAGCGATTCATGGCTACTGGGCGAGGGGAGGGGAATCTTCTCCCGCTGGCTTTGCCAATCTAGCGAGGATCGCGGATCGCGCCAAGTGCAAAAAGGCCGGGGGGATGACCTGAGGAGAGGGCAGAACCCCGGGGCCGGGCGCAGGATGGGGCGGTTTGGCTGCTTTTCGCCCCAGGCTTTGGGGATCGGGGGGGAGATCCTTCGGACGGAGACATGAACAAGCCACCTGCGCCGGGAATCAGTCGCGTTTACCGTCGCGCCATGCTTTTGAGATTCAGGCCCGCCCGCCCACAGATTTTTGCGATGATGCTGGCATCATTCGCGTTGGCGGCTGTGGTGGTCGTGGCTGACGAAAACAAGAGGCCGAACCTCCCGCATCCGCCCGGTTACGACGCAGCGAAACTACCGAAGGGGCACGACTACTTCGAACTGCGCGATGGCCTCGCCAATGCCCGGAGGAAATTCGCGGTGGAGAAAAAGGGGCGGATCGCGTTCCTCGGCGGCTCGATCACCGCGGGCGGGGGCTGGCGGGACCATACGATGGCATACTTTGAAGAGGCCTTCCCAGGGACGGAGTTCGAGTTCGTCGCGGCGGGGATCGGCTCGCTCGGATCGGTCCCGCACGCCTTTCGTCTGGAACGCGATGTCCTGTCGAAGGGACCCATCGATCTCCTCTTCGTCGAGGCCGCGGTCAACGACAGCTCGAACATTCCCGGGCTGCCCGAGCAGATGCTGCGGGGAATGGAGGGTGTGGTGCGCCATGTGCGGCAAACGAATCCCCTGACCGACATCGTCCATCTCCATTTCGCGATGCCGCCGCATCTCGACGACTTCCGGGCCGGGACGGTGCCGGTTTCGATCGCGCAGCATGAGAGGGTGGCGGTTGCCTACGGCAATCCCTCGCTGAATCTCTCGCGCGAGGTGACGGAGCGGATCGATGCCGGGCAGTTCACCTGGGAAGGAGATTTCAAGAATCTCCATCCCTCGCCCTTCGGTCATCGTCTCTATGCCGACAGCATCGCGCGGATGCTCGACGCCGCCTTTGCCGGACCGGTGGCGGATGCCATGCGACCACATGTGCTGCCGGCGCCGGTCGATCCGAAGAGTTATGAGCGCGGCCGTTTTGGCGACATCGCCTCGGCTCGGTTGGGCGAGGGCTTCGTCCTCGAGTCGTCCTGGAAGCCGAAGGATGGCAAAGGCACGAGGGCAGGCTTTGTGGAGGTGCCCGCCCTCGTCGCGACGGAGCCGGGTGCGGAGTTTTCCTTCGATTTCGAGGGCACCGGCTGCGGGCTGTTCCTGACTGCCGGACCCGATGCGGGGCGGATCGACTACCGCATCGACGGAGCCGAATGGCGCACTTTGGAAACCTTCACCCGATGGAGTCCGGGTCTGCACCTGCCGTGGGCGGTGATCCTCGACGACGGTCTCGATCCCGGCAGGCACACGACGACTGTGAGAGTCTCGGCCGACCGCGATGCCAGAAGCACCGGCACAGCCGTGCGGGTCTTTCAACTTTTGCTCAATTGAGGGAGACTCTCCCCACCTTGGATCTCATGCATTTTCGATTTCTCTTTGTCTTGGCGTTGGTTTCTCTGTCGCCGTTGGTCCGTGGCGAGGAAGCAAAGGAACGGGCAGTCATCGGTGACCGGCATCGTGTGTTGCTCGAGAAGCATTGTCTCGACTGCCACGACAGCGAGGTGCAGAAGGGCAAGGTGCGGCTCGACGACCTGCCCTTTGAGATCGACGATCTCGTCACGGCGGAGCGCTGGCAGAAGGTGCTCAACGTGATGAACTCCGGCGAGATGCCGCCGGAAGACAAGCCGCAGCCCGACGAGGTGGCCAAGGCCGATCTGCTCGACGAACTGGCCCATGCGATGGTCGCGGCGCGCAAACTGTTGTCCGACCAGGACGGGCTGATCACGATGCGGCGGCTGAACCGGCGCGAATACAAAAACACGCTGCGCGAATTGCTCGGCGTGGAGATCAATGTCGCCGAATTGCCGTCGGACACGGGCACGGGTGGATTCGACACGGTGGGCTCGAATCTTTTCATGTCGGCTAACCAGTTCGAGCAATACCAATCGCTCGGCCGCGAGGCCCTCGAGGAAGCTTTCGTGCGTCACGCGCGGGCGGGCGAACGTCGCAGCCTACGGGTCGAGGCGGAGGAAAACAACGATCGCATCCGCAAGAACTATCAAGAGGCCCTCGATGCGCTCGCCCGGGCCACGAAATGGGCCGAGGCGGTCGCGTCGGCGGCGGCCAAGCCGGAGAACGCCGCGGTCGTGGCCGAAATCCGGAAAGGGGCGAAGAACGACGATTTCTTCCGCCGCGAGTGGGCGAAGATCCCCGGAGCTCCCGCGCCGGAGACCTTCGGCTTTCAGACGGTGGAGAACAACGCCGACAAGGCGAACCGCGCGCTTGGCTACGGCACCCCGATGGGCACGGGATTCACGCGACCCTATCATGAGCGTTACCTGAAGCAGCCCCAACTCGACACGGGAGCCTATCTGACCGTCAGCGTGGGCGATCTCGGGAATGACAACTTCGCCATCCTCGTGCCCTACGACTGGCCCGTCGGCGAGTATGTCGTGCGGGTGCGGATGGGGCACACGCCGCAGTCGTCACCGGAGCAGCGCTATCTCGAGTTTGGCACCAACCCGCGCAACGGCAAGCCGCTCAGCACCCATGCGGTGAACGGTACTCTGGAAAAGCCGGAGATCATCGAGATCCCGTTCCAGCTCACCAAGGATCACACCGACCGAAGTGATCGCACGATTTTCCTCCGTGAAAAGGGCACCAACGACGACTACCTGAGGACACGGGAAATTTTCAACGCGGGCAAGAAGGCGAACGGCATCGGGCCCGAGCTGGCAATCTGGGTAGACTGGATCGAGATCGAAAGCCGGACTTCAGCGACGAGCGGAACGGTCGCGGAGGCGAAGTTCAATATCGGCAGCAACCGCCAGGTCGGCTCGGTCTCGGCGAAGGGGCTCGACCGGGTCCGTTACGAATGCGAATCCGCCAACGGGATGGTGAAGGACTACGTCGCCCACACGATCGACGCACGGGATCGGGCCAACCGCTGGGTCAAGGCGGTGGAAGCGGCCGCGGCCAAGCCGGAGAATGCCGCGACCGTCGCGAAACTGAAGCAGGAGTCGAAGAACGATGCCCTCTTCCGGCGTTCGTGGAACCAGATCGCGGGCGCACCTTCGCCGGAGTCCTTCGGTTTCCAGACACAGGAGAACAACGCCGACAAGGCCAACAGCGCCCTCGGGGAAAACTGGCAGAAGTACCACGAATATTACCTGACCCGACCCGGTCTCGACCGCGGCGCCTATCTCGGCACGCCGACGATGCATCCCGCGGTGATGGCCCTGGGTTTCCTCCAACTCCCGGTGCCGGCGGAATGGAACAGCGGCGACTACGTCCTGCGGGTGAGGCTCGCCGCGGCACCGGAGGCACGCCCCGAGCAGAAGTTCCTCGAGGTCGGGATGCATCCCCGCAACGGCATGGTGCGGGCGACTTTTGCCGTGACCGGAACGATGGAACAGCCGCAGGTGGTCGAGTTTCCCTTTTCCCTCACCCGCGTCCAGGACGATCCCGGCGACCGGACCCTCTTCATCCGCGAGAAAGGGGCGTGGGACAACAACGAGGAGGGCGGCCGCAAGCGGCAGGAGGCCGTGAAGCGCAACGGCATCGGCCCCGAGGCGGTCCTGTGGATCGATTACCTGGAGATCGAGCGGCTCAATGTCGACGCGGTGACCGGAGCCCCCGCGATCCGCGCGATCGGACTCCCGCTTGACGAAAAGAGCCCGGCCCCGGCGCCTGAAGAAGTGAAGGCCGCGATCGGACGTTTTGCCGAGGTGGCCTTCCGCGGCACGGAGCCACCCGTGGGGTTCGTCGACAAACTCGCCGCGCTCCATGCCGGCCAGATCGCGGCCGGGGTGAAACCCCGCGAAGCCTTGCGCGAAACGCTCTCCGTGGTGCTCGCCTCACCGATGTTTCTCTATCTCGCCGAACCGTCTCCGGATGGAAGACGGCGTTCCCTCACCGGACCCGAACTCGCCACGCGGCTTTCCTATTTCCTCTGGGGAGCGCCGCCCGATGCGACCCTGCTCGGACTGGGGGAATCGGGCGAACTGATGAAGCCGGAGGTGCTCGCCGCGCAGACCGTTCGCCTCCTCGACGATCCGCGCTCGGAGGATCTCGTGCGTGGCTTCGTCCATCAATGGCTCGGGATGGACCGGCTCGATTTCTTCGAGGTGAACCGCCCGAAATATCCGCGCTTCGACGACAGCACCCGGCTCGCGGCGAAGAACGAGATTTACGAGACCTTCGCCCATCTCCTCCGGGAGAACGCGCCGGTGGGCGATCTCCTCAAGGCGGATTACGTCGTCATCAACCGCCTCCTCGCCGACTACTACGGCATTCCCGGAGTGGAGGGCGATGCCTTCCGCAAGGTCGCGCTCCCCGCCGGTTCGCCGAGGGGAGGTTTGTTGGGCATGGCGGCGGTCAGTTTCATGGGTGGCAACGGCGACCACACCAGCCCGGTGGAACGCGGTGCCTGGGTGCTGCGAAAACTCCTCCACGATCCGCCGCCGCCCGCTCCGGCCAACGTGCCACAGATCACGCGGCTCGCCGGCAAGGTCCTCACGACGCGGGAGCGTCTTCTCGCCCATCAGGAGGAGGCGCAGTGCGCGAGCTGCCACCGCAAGATCGATCCGATCGGTTTCGGCCTGGAGAACTTCGACGCCGTCGGCCAGTGGCGGACCGAGGACAGCTACCAGGTCATGGATGCCAACGGCAAGCCCGTGCCCGATGCGAAGAAGACTTGGACGATCGATCCTGCTGCGGAGTTCCACAAAGGTCCCGCCTTCCGGGATTACTTCGAGCTGCGCGACCTCATCGCGGCGCGTTCGGAGGACTTCGGGCGCGGCTTCAGCGAGGCCCTCGTCGAGTATGCCCTCGGCCGGCCCATCGGCTTCGGCGACGAGCCGCTCATCGACGCGATGGTGGCCGATGCGAAGGGCGAGGGCTTCGGAGTGCGGGCCTTCATCCACTCGCTCGTGGCCAGCGAGGCGTTCGGGACGAAATAGAAATCCATGGGATCAATCCAACCAGCTCTCCACTTTCAACCCCGGCACCTCGCGGAAGTCAGCGAGGTTGCGGGTCAGGAGAATGGTGTCGTGAACCAGGCAAATCGAGGCGATCTTGAGGTCCATCGTGCCGGTCCGCAATCTCAGCGATCGCAGCGCGCAGAAAATCTCGTCCGCCTCCTCGTCGAAGGGCAGGATCGTCATGCGGGCAAGGGTGTCGATGCTCTGTTGGAGGTATCGGTATCCCCGGATCTGGTCTGGACCGGCTTTGTCCCGCCGGATCAGGGAGATCCAACCCTGGAGGGATTCTTCCGCGACGATGACACAGGAAAAAACCTCCGCCTTGTGGTGTTGAATCTGATCGAGGAGTCTTTTTCCGAGCGGGGTGCCGTGAGCGAACTCCCTGAAGTGGTTGGTGTCGAGCACGACAAACATCAGCCTTCAGCGCGGCGATTCATTTCGTTCCGCCACGCCGCACCGAGTCTGGCGGCTTCATCGACGATGGGATCGTCCGGCATCGATGCGAAAACCCGATCCGTCGGTTTTGCGGCAGCGGGCGTCCGGGTCCTCATGGACGGCAACCGCTCCAGAAAGTCCTCGATCGACCCCACGGTGCGGGGAACCACCGCTTTCTTGCCCGATTTTGCACTCATCCATCGCAATCATAGGACAATGACGCCACTTTGCCAAGTTCACGAATCCACCGCCCCATGAAAACCCGCCGCCACATCCTCCAGTCCAGCACCGCCCTCATCGCACTGCCGATGCTCGAATCCCTCGGCTTCCGGCGCTTCGCCTCGGCGGCCGGTCCGGCGACACCTCCGAAACGGCTCCTCTTCCTCGGGTTCGGATGGGGCATCACCGAGGACACCTGGTATCCGGACATTACCAAGCCGGGACCGGACTACGAACTGCCCAAGGGGCTGCAACCGCTCGCGCGGCACAAGGCCGACTTCTCCGTGGTGCAGGGACTCTGGAACAAATACAGCAACGAGGGCCACTGGGGCAGCACGATGTGGCTCACCGGGGCGAACCGCTACGCTCAGCCGGGCCAGAGCTTCCACAACAGCATCAGCGCCGACCAGGTCGCGGCCGCCCAGCTCGGATTGGAAACGCGTTTCGCCTCCCTCCAGTTCAATGGCAGCCAGAGCGGCGATGGCAGCGGCCACGGTCCGGGACTCTCAATGGCCTGGGATGTGAGCGGCAAGCCGGTCGGCGGACTCAACGGTCCCGTCGCCGCGTTCCACCGGCTCTTCGCCAAGGACACCACGCCGATCGAGCAGCAGCAGGCCCAGTTGGCTCAGAAACGCAGCGTCCTCGACGCCGTCCTCGACAATGCCCGGTCCCTCCAGCGCGGCCTTGCGAAAAACGACCAGGCCAAGCTCGAGGAATACTTCCAGGGCATCCGCGACATCGAGACCCGTCTGGCCAAGGAGGAGCAATGGATCGGCGTTCCCCGTCCCGACGCCCCGATCGCGGAGCCGAAGCCCGGAGTCGATGGCCGCGAAGAGATCAAGCTCATCTACGATCTCATGATCGCCGCGATGCAGACGGACAGCACCCGCGTCATGACCTTCCGCCAGCCGGTTGACACCCTGTTGAAGGCGCTGTCCATCACCGTGCATCCGCACGACATGAGCCACTATCACACCACCCTCGGCGAAAAGCTCGACGCCTCGCAGCGCCGCGACCTCACCCAGAGCGAACTCCTCGCCGGCTTCATCGACAAGCTCAAGGCGACGAAGGAGCCCGACGGATCGAGTCTCTTCGATCACGTCGCTCTCGCGTACGGCAGCAACATCCGCACGGGACATGAGCTCAGCAATTGTCCCACCATCCTCACCGGCCGCGGGGCCGGGTTGAAGCTCGGCCACAGCATCGTCGCGCCGAAAGACACGCCCCTCTGCAACGCCTGGCTCACGATGCTCCACGGCGTTGGAGTCGAGGCCGAGCGCCACGGTGACAGCACCGGCGTGCTGAAGGAAATCATCGCCTAAGCTCGTGATGACCTCCCGTCGCCGTTTTCTCGGTCAGTCCGGCACCCTTGCCGCCGTTTCACTGGTTCCCGCTGGCATCTCCTTCGCCGCGGATGCCGTTCCTCAGTCCGTCACCGAACTCTGGGCTGGCTTTGATCCGCGGATCGAACCACTCGAGACCGAGGTGATCCGGGAATGGAAGGAAAACGGCGGCGTCTATCGCCACGTGCGTTACCTCATCGGCACCTTCAAGGGCAAACCAGCGCGCATGGCCGCGAACTTCGGCTTTCCCGAAGGCAGCGCGGAAAAGCGCCCGGCGGTAATGCACATTCACGGTGGCGGCCAGCGGGCTTCCCTCAGCGAGGTGAAATTGCTCGTCGGGCGAGGCTACGCGGCGCTCTCGGTTAACTGGGGCGGCAGCGGCAACGGCACTCCGCCTTTCAACAGCGTCGAAGGTGCCGAGCCCGGCGATCCCAACACCGACTGGGGCGCGGTCGATCCCACGCAGTTGAATGCGCGGGCCTATTCCACCCTGCTTCCCGGGCCGAAGCAGCTCTTCGAGGACCGCGAACATCCGGGCAACAACAACTGGTACCTGCTTACGATCGGATGCCGTCGGGGGCTCACCTTTCTCGAGCAGCAGCCCGAGGTCGATCCCGAGCGGCTCGGCGTGCATGGCTTTTCCATGGGTGGCAATCTCACCATGTATGTCGCCGGCACCGATGAGCGCGTGAAGGCCGCCGTGCCCGCCGTCGGGGGCCAGGGCTGGCGGTGGGAGACGCCTCCGGCGCTCACCGGCATGGGTCGGCCGCAAATGAGGATCGAGGGCGATCTCGAGCTCTTCCGGAAAACGCTCAGCTTCGAGAGCTACGCCCCGCTGATCCGTTGTCCCGTCCTGCATCGCAGCTCGACGAACGATTTCCACGGCTGCATGGACGATGTTTACCGAACGAACGCGCTCATCCCGGACCAGCCAGTGCGTTATTCGTGGACGCCGCATCTCAACCACCGCCTCTCGCCCGAAACGGCCGTGACGATGCCGCTGTGGTTCGACCACTATCTGAAAGGCGGTCCGTCCTTGCCGGAAACGCCCGCGACCGAACTGTCCTTTGACGGCGATCCCGTCTTCAAGGTCGTGCCGGCCAAACACGACTGGCCCGTGGCGCGTTGCGAGGTCTTCTACAGCATCGATCCCGATCCCCGCGCCCGGTTTTGGCGCAGTGCGGAAGTCGTGCGTGAGGGCAACGCCTTCGTCGCGAAACTGCCGCTGCATGCGCTCGACTTTCCGCTCTTCGCCTTCGCGAACGTCCATCACACCCTGCCCAAACCCGAATCGATGGCGGCGATTCCGGGCATGAGTGGCTCGATCACCGAGATCTGCCTCAGCAGCCTCCTGCACCGTGCCACACCCGCCGATCTCGAAACGGCGAAGGTCACCGCGAGCCTGTCACCCGGATCGCTCATCGATGATTTCGCCCACGGCTTGCGCGATTGGTTCCAGCTCAACGCCGGTCATCCCAGCCTCGTCCAGACTTGGACGCGCAAGCTCACCGATCCGCTCTATCGCGGTCCGAGCGGGGCAAAGCTGAAATTGACCCTGTCATTGCCACAAACGAACCGTCTCACCTTCGTCGTCGTCGAAAACGAATGGCGGAGCGAACGCGGTCCACGCCGCACCTTCGTCTGCGTCCGCGAGATCGCCGGCGGTGAGGCGCAAAGCGTGACCTTGAGCGTCTCTGACTTCGCCGGGCTAACGGAGAAAGACGGCACGCTCGCCTCGTGGGACCACGTCGATCAATTCGGCATCTGCGCCCATCACGAGGGCAGCGGAATTCCGGCATCGGAATCGAAATGGGCGGGCGGTCCGCCGGTCTTCACGCGGCTCGAATGGATGGCATGAGACGAATCCTTGCGTTGCTGTTCGCGGGACTTCCCACGGGACTCGTCAGCGCCGATCCGACGCTGTATCCGCAGGCCGCCGACTACACGCACCTGCACTGGGCCGAAGGCTTTCCCGGCAGCGTCGAAGGCGCTCCGTGGCGACGGGTCGTCGAGACGGGTCGATATGCCTTTGTGCTCGACACCGATACACTGCGGATTCCCCATTTCGGAGCCTGGCAAAACCAACTCAATTATGCCGAGGCCGCGAAACGGAGCACGACCGATTGGTCTGCGCTGCCGCCTGCGGAGTTGGAGCTGACCCTGACCGCCGATGGGAAAACCTACCGCTGCACCGCGGGCGGTCCCTGGACGACGCACGGCGGACCGCGTCTCATCGAATCGGGACGATTCGTGCAGCGCACCGACGTCACCGATCTCGTCTTCACCGACGGAGAAGGAAACCGGGCCAATCTCGAGGCGCGCTTCGAATCCGCGGCCTGGCCGGACCGGCTCGGCCTCATCCTCGCGGCGCGTGCGGGAGCGAAGGCCATCACGCCGGGCGAGGAGAGCTTCGGTTTCGCCGGAGGCGGCTTCGGGCTCGACGGCAG
>JAEUHH010000089.1 GCA_016795505.1 Verrucomicrobiales bacterium
GATGCTCGACATGCGGGTGGATGGACCGGTGGTATCGCTGCGCTCAACCACCGGCTAATGGCTGTGATGCCTCCGGCATCCAATCGGCAGGGCAATCGACCCGACGCCCTTAATCCCGTGCCATTCGGGTCTGATCGGAATCATAAGCCGAAAACAATGGCGGCGCCCCGGCAAAGGAAAACGAAAAAGGCGACCCCCTGGTCAGGAGGGCCGCCTGTGGGGCAACGATGCGCGGGTGAACCGTCCCGCGCCGTCAATCAAAAGGCAAACTGCCAGCCGGCGACGATGGAGAAGTCGCGCTCGAGGAAGACACCGTTCGACTCCTGATCGACCGCCCAGAGGGCCTCGATGGCGAGGCGGTGGCCTTTCAGGGAGCCCTCGGGGACGAGCAGGTTCAGGCCGAGGCCGAGGTCGAGGCGGTCACCGCCGTAGTTGCGCTGGATGTCGACCGGCGAGCTGTGACTGTGGGGGCCATCGTAGTGGCCGTCGATGTCCTCAGCGGTGGTCCAGAGGATGCGACCGGAGACGCTGGCCCAGTCATTGAGCTGGTAGGCGGTCCACCCGGTGGTCTCCCAGACATTGCCGAGGCGGTAGCCGCTCTCGTTTTCATCCTCCAGCCGGACGGTGCCCATGACCTGGGCGCCCCAGCTGACGGGACCGGCGCAGCCACGGTAGGTGACGCCGGGCTTGAGGTCCCAGGTGCCGGAGCCGAGCTGCATGTGGTAGTGGGTGTACTGGCCGTGCATTTTCTGGTCGACCGATCCGGTGGGCATGCTGATGCCGAGGTTGAGAGAGGCCTCGTGATTACCGGCATGCACCACGGGCACGATGGCGGAGAGGACGGTATCGCCCCAGCCGGAGGTGCCGTGGCTCATCCGCTCGGTCTCGGCATGGCCGCCGCCATGACCGGCTTCCTCACCGTGACCGCCGTGTCCGCCGTGACCATGTCCACCACGGCTCTCCATGGTCATGTTCATCTCGACGTAGCTGGGCATGAGCATGAAAGTGACCCAGTCGGCGGGTGCATACATGATCTCGAACATGCTCATGTGCATGTCCATCTCCAGCGGCACGGCGGTGTAGTGGTCGCCGGAGGGAGTCTTGTATTCGTAGACGGAACGGTTGGGGATGGATTTGTCCCCGGCCATCATGCCGGCATCGTGGGAGAACATATAGCGGTAGCCGAGCATGATCTCGCCGGCATGGTGCGGATGGTCGGCCATGACGCCGATGGGGGCGTGGCTGTCGGGCCGCCCGTGGAGGCAGTTTTCACAGGGGGCCTGGGCGGCGATTTCCTTGCCGGCGACGGGATCGCCCGCGAGGAGGGTCAGGGGGCTGGCACCGAGGGCGGCCAGCGCGGTGTAGAGGATCTGTTTCTTCATGGTTTTGATGAGGTAAATTGATTAATTGAGAGTGATTATTTTTCAGATGAGGACAAAAAGGTTCGGAAAACTCGGCGGGAGGACTCCGGCCCCAAAGTGACCTCCGGGAGAGGCCACGCCGGCACCCGGGTGTGACGACACACGGGGTGGATGGGATGGGCGCGGCGAACTTTCCGCGCCCAGTCATCAAGCCAGGAGTCCCGCCAGGAGTCTCTCGGGCGGCGGACAGACTGGGGTGGGATCGGCTTGTCCGCTCGCGGCGATGCGCAGCGGGGGCCGGTCCTGCAAGCCGGCCGGTGGCGCGGCGATGCGGATGGCGGGGCGGGCCTGGACGGGGATCAGGCGCAACTCGTGGCTGTCTCCGGCAGGCCGGGGCTTTTCGTCATCGGTGCGCTGGGCATCGAGCCCGGCGCGAAGAGTGGCGAGGCAGCGCTCGCAGGGATGGGCGCCGGTGAAATAGCCCTCGATCGTCTGGATCCAGGCATCGGGATTCTGCGCCAAGTGGTCGCGGTCGCGATCCCACCACATCCAGGCCCAGGCTCCCGCCTGCATGAAGGCGAGGTGGATCCCGGAAACGGAAACCACGGCGATCAGGGCCAGACTTTGACGGAGGAGTGAGGGCACGACGGCGCATACTGGCGAGGGACGGCGGGGTCGTCAATACCGGGAATGGGGGAAAAATCCGCTCGGGTGGGAGGGGCAGCCGGGCCTTGCGATCGCTCCGGGATGGTGAAATGGGTCCGGTATCCCGGGTCGCCCGTCGTGATCGGGGCCTATTCCGCCCGCAGTTCCCCCACCCACCCATGGCCACGGTCCTCGATACGCTCCAGAAAGGCACCGCATACCTCCAAAAGCACGGGGTGGATGAGGCGCGGCTGAACATGCAGCTGCTGCTCGCCCACGCGCTGAAGTGCGACCGGATGCGGCTGTATCTGGACTTCGACCGCGTCCTGGACGAGGCGCAGCTCGAAAAGCTGCGGGAGCTGACGAAGCGACGCGGCCGGGGCGAACCGCTGCAGCACCTGCTGGGCACGGTGGAATTCTGCGGACGCGAGTTTTTGACCGATGCCCGCGCCCTGATCCCCCGCCCCGAGACGGAGGAATTGGTCGAGCGCCTGAGCCGCGAACTCCGCGCCCAACCCCGTCGGGACCTGCGACTGCTGGACATGGGCACGGGATCGGGCGTGATCGGTCTGAGTCTGGCCGCCGATCTCGACGAGCACGGGCCGCAGGTGGATCTCGCCGACCTGTCGCCGGATGCCCTGGCTCTGGCCGGGGAAAATCGCGCCCGGCTCGGGCTGGATGCGGATCGGGTGCGGCTGGTGGAAAGCGACCTGTTTTCCGCCATCGACGGCCCCTACGACCTGATCGTGGCGAACCTGCCCTACATCCCCGAGTCGGAGCGCACCGCCCTGAGCCGGGAGGTGCGACGCGACCCGGATCTGGCGCTCTTTGGCGGCGGCGAATCCGGCACGGACACGATGGAGCGGTTCCTCGCCGACTGCGTCGCTCACCTGAAGCCCGGTGGCAAAGTGGCGATGGAATTCGGCGAAGGCCAGGCCGACCGGCTCGCGGAGGCAGCCCGCGCGGCCGGTCTCGACGAGGTGGTGATCGTCACCGACCTCAGCGGCTGCCAGCGCTTTCTTTTCGCTGTCAATCCGGCGGATCGGGCTTAGCTTGGCGGCCCCCTCAGGGTCCGAATTGTCACCCTCCCGCCTCCTCACTCCCCTCCTCATGGAAAAGCTCATCGTCCACGGCAACGCCAAACTCAGCGGCACGGTCAACATCAGCGGCTCGAAAAATGCCGCTCTGCCCATCCTCGCCGCCACCCTGCTGACCCGCGAAAAATGCGTGATCCGCCGGGTGCCGGATGTGAGCGACACCAACTACATGCTCCAGATCCTGCAAAACCTCGGCGCCGAGGTGGAGCGGGCCAGCGGCACGGTCACCGTGAAGGCCGAAACGCTCAATGGCGCGGAAGCCCCCTACGATCTGGTGCGCAAGATGCGTGCCTCCATCTGCGTGATGGGTCCCCTGCTGGCCCGGATGAAGGAATCCATCGTCTCCCTGCCCGGCGGCTGCGTGATCGGCGACCGCCCGGTGGACCTGCATCTGCGGGGGCTGGAGGGACTCGGCGCCACCTCGAAAGTCGAGGGCGGCAACATGATCCTCAGCTCGCCCAAGGGACTGCGCGGACAGGAGATCGACCTGCGGGGCAAGCACGGCACCACCGTGCTCGGCACGGACAACGTGATGATGGCCGCAGTGCTGGCCAAGGGCACCACCATCATCGAAGGCGCCGCCTGTGAGCCGGAGGTGGTCGATCTGGCCCAATTTCTCAACAAAATGGGGGCCAAGATCCAGGGCGCCGGCACGAGCCACATCGAAATCACCGGGGTAAAGGAACTGGGCGGCGTGGAGCACACCGTCATCCCCGATCGCATCGAAGCCGGCACCTTCCTCATCGCTGGCGCCCTCGCCGCTGGCAAGAGTGGCATCACCCTGCGGCGGGTCGAGCCCGACCACCTGACCGCCGTCATCGAGGTGCTCAAAAGCTGCGGCTACCCCGTCGAGCGACAGGGCAAGACTCTCACCATCGGCCGGGCCTCGCGCCCGATCGGTGCCAACATCACCGCCGAGCCCTATCCGCATTTTCCCACCGACATGCAGGCCCAGATGTGCGCCCTGTTCGCCACCACGCCGGGCCTGTCAGTGGTGAAGGACACCATCTTCCCGCAACGTTTCATGCACTGCTCTGAAATGAAGCGCATGGGTGCCGACATCAGCGTGGACGATGGCACCGCCGTGATCCGTGGGGTCGACCGTCTCAGCGCCGCGCCCGTGATGGCCAGCGACCTGCGCGCCAGCGCCGCCCTCCTTCTGGCCGCCCTGACCGCCAAGGGCAACACCGAGATCCACCGCGTCTATCACATCGATCGCGGCTACGAAAACATCGACGACAAGCTCATCGGCCTCGGCGCCGAGATCGAGCGCGTCCAGGCTTGATCGGGTGCGGGTGCGGTCGCGCCACACAAAAGGGGCTACCGCTTCCGCCTCACGTGCCGGGGCATTGGCACACTACCGAGCCATCTTGACCGGGGTTCAATAACCATCCGGCAGTTCTCCGCCGAAGAAGGGATAATCGTTCTCCGGCACGAATTCGGGTTCCGGTGCCGGGCACGGAACAGGTGAGGCGTCGGCCATGGCCGGCAGCGTCAGCGAGGTGATGACAACGGCCGCATTGAAGGTGCCAATGAGGGTTTCGCGACGGGTGAGGGGGGATTCTTGCGTAGTATTCATCTCAAGCTTCGCTAAATGGCCCGCCATTCTGTTTCGCGAGCATCTCGCGCACCTTCACGCCGTCGAGCGTGCCGACTTCGCCCTTCGCCTGCATCGCCAGAGCGGCGGCGCATCCGGCGGCCTCGCCGAGGGCCATCGCCGTGGCGGTGACGCGGCTCGATGAGCTGGCTTCGGCACTGGCGCTGTGGCAGCGGCCGGCGACGAGCAAATTGCTTACCTGTTGCGGTACGAGGGTGCGATAACTGATGTCGTAGGGCTTCGGCTGGAAGCCGGAGCCGGTGAAGGGTTTGTCGACCGAGACCTCGGGCGGATGGATGTCGAGGAACCAGCAGCCCGTGGCGACGGCATCGTCATGTCGCGTGGTCTTCTGCAGATCCTCAAGCGTGAGCACGTTCAGTCCCACGATGCGCCGGGTGTCGCGCACCCCGATGTAGGGTCCGCTCATAATGTAGTAGCTGTTCTCGAAGCCGGGCACCTTCGCTTTCCATTCGTTGAAGATGGTCCAGGCGTCCTTCCGGCCCTGCATCTCCGCGCGGGTGAAGTCGGCGGCATCGGTCGCGTTGGCCGGAACGCGGGTGGCGTGGACGTAACACTCGTCCTTCGCGAAGGCGAAGATGAGACCGGGTCCGTAGAAATTCGCGAGCCGTCCCTGTTCGTGCGCCTCGATCAGGACCTTCTTGGCGGCGGGTTTCGTCTCGGCAACCGGCACG
>JAEUHH010000100.1 GCA_016795505.1 Verrucomicrobiales bacterium
GCGGGAAGACCCGGAGCGCCGGAAGCGTTTCGCCGAATGGCAACTGCGCTCGATGGCGCTGCACGATCATTTCCGGCAGGAAGCCTTCCGAGTGCCATCTGCCGCGCTCGAACGCAAGCGGGCCAATCGCATTTCCCCGCGGCCCATGCTGGCTGCGGCGGCGGGACTCGTCATCGGGCTCTTCGGTGCCACGGTCGTGTGGGCGATCTCGACGCCCGACTGGACCGCGACGGCTTCGCGGGTCAGCGGGCTCGGGGACGCGGGATTCGAGCAGGGGGCGACGGGACCGATCGAGGCGGGATTCCCACGGACGACAGGCCGATGGTCGGGAGACGAGGCCACCCTCGTCGATCTCGAGGGGGGGCGTGTTTTGCAGTTTGTTAGTCCCGGTGCCGACGTGGCGGTGCCGGGAGGCAGGGCCATTTCCTGCGATGTCTTCCAGCTCGTCGATCTCCGCTCGCTGCGCTCGGCGGATGCAGGCGAAGGCGATGCGATGCTCGAACTGTCGGCGGACTTCCGCGACGGACGCGCCGCCGGGACGCAGCCCTCGGTCACCTTCATGGTGCAGATCTTTTTGTTCGCGGGCGATCCCGCGATCCTCCACCAGGCCTGGCCGAACAATCTCGGCGAGGCCCTCGCGAGCGGGGCGGCCTTTGTCCACACGATGGGGGAAACAAAGCCGGAATGGCATCGTCTCGGCGCGAAATGCCTCGTCCCGTCGGGAGCCGACTTCGCCGTGATCCAGCTCGCCGCCCGGCCGAATCTGCGTCCGGCGGAGTTGGAATCGCTCTACGCCGACGCGGTCGCCCTGACCCTGACGACCCGGCCCGATCTGCCGGTGAAGGTGGTGGAGTAGGAGGTGGGGGAATGACGAATGACGAATGACGTGGTGCTCGCGTTTTGGTTCGTGATGGAAAGAGACAATGCCAGGCCTCGTGATGCCGGAGGCATCCCAGCCATTAGCCGGTGGTTGAGCGAGGCACGAGCGATACCACCGGTCATTGAAGCGGATTGCACCGACCCCGGCGGGGTCGCAGCCGCGCGCTTGGCCGGACTCACGCCGGTCGCTGGCATCCCTTTGGGATGATCGGATTCCTTCTCATTTCATCCGGTGGTGTCGTCGCTACGCTCCTCAACCACCGGCTTGTCTGTGATGCCTGGAGCATCTTTTCCCCTCGAAGCGTCGATTCGCGCCGGCGAACTGCCTAAACCCGGAATTCCCTTGGACAGTATTTTCCTCATATAGCCCGGCGGGAAAAACCATGCGGGGACGGGGCCTCACGGCGTCTCGCGACGAAAGGGGATGAGAAATGCAGGCTAAAAGCGTGCCATTCGGGTCTGATCGGACCGGGATCAGATCAGGCCAGGCCGACGGCGCGGCGCGGATTCTCGTCTACAAGGCGGGCGATGTCGGCTTCGGCGAGGCCGAGGTGGCGGGCGAGATTTTCCCGGACCTGGGGCATGGTCACGGTGGAGCCGGCCAGATTTGGTGAGCCGGGGCGGCGGGCGACGCCGTGGGCATCGATCTCTACCGGGGCGCCGGACAGGTCATAGACGCCGGGTCCCAGCTTGGCGGCGGAAATGGCGTCGGTAACCATGATGCTGCGCTCCACGCCGGAGACGGCGAGGTAGTTCTTCAGGGCGAAGAAGGGCACGTGGGCGCCGTCGGGGATGTAGCAGATCCAGAGCCGGTCGGACAGGGAGAGGGCCCGCTGGATGAAATTGTCGTGGCGCGGCAGGGTCACGGGACACCCGTTGCCGAGGTGCGTGACCATCGAGAGCCCGGCATCGATGGCGGCGCGGAGTTGGTCGAGGGTGGGATCGCAGTGGCCGGCGGAGACGGTGATGCACTGGCTGGCGAGGTAAGCCGTGGTGGCGAGGCCGGGGTCGTTCTCCGGCGCCAGGGTGACGAGCCGGGTGAGCCCGCGGGTGGCGTCGAGGAGGCGTTTGGCATCGTCCACATTGGCGGGGCACACGCAGTCGGGCGGATGGGCGCCGATGTAGCCGGGCGCGGCATTGAGGAAGGGACCCTCGATGTGAAAGCCGGCGATCATCCGGGCGATGACGGGATCGGCTTCGCGGAAGGCGGCGAGGCGGGAGAGCTTGGTGCAAAGGGCCTCGACGGTGTCGGTGATGACGGTGGCCAGAATGCTGTCTACGCCGTCGGCGGCCAGTTCATCACAGGCTTGCCGGCATTTCTCCAGCGGGAGGTCGGGGGAGCAGAAGTCGGCGCCGATGTAGCCGTTTACCTGAATGTCGAAGGGTCTCATGATGAGGAGATGCTAGACTGGACGGAAAGCCGGGGCGATGGGGAACCGCGACGCGGATGCGGGAGGGCGCTCAGGGAGCCGTGGCAGATCCTTGACCGGCCTGGCGTTTCTGGTCGGCGGTGATGCGGGCGACGAGGCGGCAGGCGGTCCAGGTCGAGACGATGGAGATGGGGATGTAGCCGATGGTCAGGGAGAGGGTGGCGACGCGCCATTCCGTGGCCTCGAGCAGGCCGGAGGCGAGGCTGATGATGTTTCCCAGCACCCAGAGCACCCACCAGGACCAGACAAAGCCGGGGATGGACTCGGCATCGCCTGCGTCGGGCGAGTGGCTGGCGCGGGCCACGTCGGCCATGGCCAGAAAGGGCATCCAGAGGCAGGCGATGGGGACGAAATGCCAGCCCACTGCCCATCCGGGCGAGGCGCGGACCCACCACGAGCCGAAGGCGCGGACATTGGCGGCGACACGGTAGGTCCAGAGGCAGAAGGAGACGACTCCGGCGAGGAACAGAAGCAGATAGAAGCAGGTGCTGGTGGCGCTGAGGGTGGTGACCCCGGGGTCGGATTCCGTTTCCCAATCGGGTGAGATCCAGCCGAAGATCACGGCGATGATGGTGACGATGCCGCCGATGATCGTCCCGGCGATCAGGAGCCAGTTGGTCACTTTGGCGAGGGTGCCCGGATCGCGGTAGAAGTAGCCGCCCGAGGCGAGGGAGAGTGGCTGCCGGCCCTCGCGGAGCAACTGGAGGAAGGCGTCCTTGTGCTCGGGAGCTACCCAGGCATCACCATACTGGAGCATTTCGGCGGGAGGACGATAGTCGCCTGAGACGGCACAGCGCACCAACTCCCCATCACCGATCCCGAGGGCGGGCAACACGCCGGAGACGGACGGCGTGGCACCGGCCTGGTCCGATGACAAGCCGGCGGTGGCGAAGGGTCGCCAGTCTGCCCAGCCATCTGTCCAGACGAGGGTGTCGTCGCGGATTTCTCCCTGCCGATGGCGGTGCAGCAGCTCGTCGGCCGTGAGGGGGCCGATGCGCTCGCCGCCGATGCCGGCAAACCATTCGGGTGAAGTCATGGGGCAGGGTGGCTGATTTTTCCGCCTGCGCAAGGGCGGGACGGGGGCGCTCAGGAACTGCTTGCGAGGGGGGCGCGCCAAACGGAGACTCCGGCCCCATGAGCGATCTGATCTGTCCGATGTGTGAGATGAACGAAGTGATGACCTTTGCGGATCATTACGAATGTGCGACGTGCGGTCACGAGTGGCCGATCGCGGAGGCGGCCGATGAGGGCGGCCGGGTGGTGAAGGATGCCTACGGCAATGTGCTGGCCGACGGCGACATCGTGGCCATGATCAAGGATCTGAAGCTGCAGGGCACCTCGCAGGTGCTGAAAGTGGGCACGAAATCGAAGCCGATCCGGCTGGTGGACGGCGATCACGAGATTGCCTGCAAGATGGACGGCCTTTCGATCGGTCTGAAGGCCTGCTTTGTGAAGAAGGTCATGAACTGACTGGAGGATGACCGATTTCCGCCGTTGCGGTGGCGCAGGCGAGAGGGCAACATCGGGAAAATTCCCGTCAGAACCATGACTGAAGCCGACACCCGTTCCCGCCGCCGTTTTTTGAAAGCCGCCTCGATCCTCTCTGGCGGAGTGCCGATGCTGGCTTCGCTGAATGCCGGGGCACAGCAGGCCGGTGAGGCGCCGGTGATGGCCTACGTCGGGACGTTCAGTTCGCCGCTGCAGGATGTGCTGCCGACCCAGGTGGACCTGCCGCCGGGAAATGGCCGGGGCATTCACCTGTTCCGCCTGGACCGGAGCACGGGCGAGCTGCAGGAGGCGGGGTTGGTCGAGATGGGCACCAGCCCAAGTTGTCTCGTGTTCAATGCCGACGGGACGCGGCTCTATTCGGCGAATGAGACCGACCGGGTGGGGGAGAAGGCCCATGGCACGGTGAGCGCCTTTGCGGTGGATCCGGCGACCGGCCTGCTCACGCTGCTGAACACCGTGTCGTCGGGTGGCGAGGGGCCGACCTATGTGAGCGTGCATCCGGCCGGGCGGCACCTGCTGGTGGCGAACTACTTCGGCGGATCGGTGGCGGTGCTGCCGATCCTGCCTGATGGCCGGCTCGGCGAGGCGAGTGATGTGAAGGTGGACGAGGGCGAGATCGGACCGACCAAGGCCACGAACGCGCCGCCCGGCAGCTTCGCCTTCAGCGGTCACGACCGGACCCACGCGCACCTGATCGAGTCCGATCCGTCGGGCCGGTTCGTCCTGCACGTGGATCTGGGATTGGACAAGATTTTCGTTTGGAAATTCGATGCCGAGGCCGGCCGGTTGTCGCCGAACGACCCGCCGTCGGTGTCGCTGCCTCCGGGCGATGGTCCGCGGCATTTCGATTTCCATCCGAACGGACGCTGGCTTTACTCGATCCAGGAAGAGGGCTCCACGGTGGTCCATTTCGACTACGACGGCGAGCGGGGACGCCTGACTGAGCGCAAGACCCTGTCCACGCTGCCGCCGGGCTATGCGGGGAGCAATTTCTGCTCGGGAATCCATGTCTCACCGGATGGGCGGTATCTCTATGTGGGAAACCGGCTCCACGACAGTGTCGGCATCTTCGCGATCGGCGGGGAAGGGGACCTGACCTACGTGGGCGAGGAGTGGACGCGGGGAAATTACCCGCGCAGCTTCAACTTCGACCCCAGCGGGCGGTTTCTCTATGTGTGCAATCAGCGGGCCGATCATGTCACGGCGTTTCGCATCGACCCCGGGAGCGGGCGGCTGGAATTCACCGGTCACTACGCGCCGGTGGGAAATCCGTCGATCATCGTCTTCCGCGAACTGAAGCCAGCCCCGTGAGAGGCGCCCGCGCTGCGGAAGGCGTCGGTGAAACGGGAGGGCGTGGAATTTTGTCCCTTCCGACACAGATTCCGCCTCGCCATCGGGGGCGAATCCCGATAGCTTGGGGGAGCCTTGGGCCTCGCTGTCGCCGATGGATCTGCCATTCGTCCTCAAGAAAACGATCTCCCTCTACCTGCACCCGCTGACCATCGGGCTGGAGGCGATCGTGATCGGCATCGTGCTGATCGGGCTGTCGCGGAGGGCGTTTCGCAAGCCGCCGGGACGGTTCCGGGCTTGGTTGAGGCGGGCATCGGGCGATCTCGGGATGGGATTGGCGATCTTTGGTCTCTTTTTTTTGTTCATGTGCAGCATCAAGCCGGTGGCCGCGCCACTGGTGTTCTCCCTCGAAAAAAAGTACCCGCCGCTGCCGCTCGACCAGATGGCGGAAAGCCAGCTCCGGGAGGTGGCACCGGACTACATCGTGGTGCTGGGCGGCGGGGAGCGCTACGATCCGGGAAAGCCGCCCACCTCGCTGCTGTCGTATGCGGCGATGGCCCGGGTCAGCGAGGGTGCGCGGCTGGCGGGGATCTTCCCGAAAGCCACCGTGGTCTTCACCGGCACGCCCCAGGAGACGCGGGCGATGACCGAGACCATTCTCGCCATGGGCGTGGCGGCGGGACGGGTCGTGTCGGAAAGCGCGTCGAAGGAAACCACCGATCATCCCATCCTCATTCGTCCGATCGTGGGCGAGGGGTCAATCTTTTTGGTTACCTCGGGAACGCACATGCCGCGGTCGATGATGCTGTTCGAGGCGGCCGGCTACCAGCCGACCCCCGCGCCCTGTGATCTCTGGGTTTGGCCGGCCTTTGGCGAGGAGACGCCCTATCTGCCGCAGAATTTCATCCCCGCCGTCGAGCATCTGTGGATGACGCACCTGGCTTTTCATGAATACCTCGGCATGTTCTGGCTGCAGATGCGGGGCGTGGATGTGGTGATGGCCGAAAAGAAAAAGGCCCACCAGCCCAGGCCCGCGCTCCCCGAGCCGTCGGGCTCCGACCAGCCGGTCCTGCCGCTGCCCGACCGCACGCGCCTGCCTGCCGAGCCTCAGCCGCCGACGGAGACCGACGACGAGCCCTCTCCGACCACCACCCGCGCCGGAGACGGCATGCTGCTTTGACCGAACCCAAGAAACGACCACTGCACATGAAATACCGATCCATCCCCCGCACCGACCTGTCCGTAAGTCTCATCGGATTGGGCACCATGACCTGGGGGGAGCAGAATACCGAGGCCGAGGGGCATGAGCAGATGGATTATGCGGTGGAGCGGGGCATCAATCTCTTCGATGTCGCCGAGATGTATCCCGTGCCGCCGCGAGCCGAGACCTGTCACGAGACCGAGCGCATCATCGGCACCTGGTTTGCCGCCCGGCCTGGAGCCCGCGAGCGAATCATTCTGGCGACCAAAGTGGTCGGACCGGGACCGCACGTCAGCCACATCCGCGACGGGCAGGCCCGGCTGGACCGGAAAAACATCGAAGCCGCCGTGGAGGGCAGCCTGCGCCGTCTCCGCACCGATTACATCGACCTCTATCAACTCCACTGGCCCGATCGCCCAGTGCCGCTTTTCGGCGGGCGCGACTACAGCGAGCCCGAGCCGCCGGTGCCCTCCACACCCATCGAGGAGACGCTCGCCGTGCTGGCCGATCTCCGGGCGGCGGGGAAAATCCGCCACGTTGGCCTTTCCAACGAGACTCCGTGGGGGGCGATGCGTTTCCTGCATCTCGCGGAGACGCTCGATCTGCCGCGCGTGGTGACCATCCAGAATTCCTACAATCTCCTGAACCGCACCTTTGATGGCGGCTTGTCCGAAGTCTGCCATCGCGAGGATCTCCGGCTGCTGGCCTATTCGCCGCTCGCCTTTGGCCGGCTCTCCGGCAAATACCGCGGCGGAGCCCAGCCCGAGGGCGCCCGCTGCACCCTGTGGTCCCGGTTTGCCCGATACAGCGGGGAGAATGCCGATGCCGCCGTCGATGCCTACTGCCGCATCGCCGAGGAAGCCGGCATTGATCCCGCCCAGATGGCGCTCGCCTGGATCAACGCCCGCCCCCACGTGGCCAGCAACCTCATCGGCGCCACCACCATGGCTCAACTGCGGGCCAATATCGACAGCATCGACCTCGAACTGTCCGCCGAAATCCTCGAAGCCATCGAGACCGTCCACCGGCGCCTCCCGAATCCCTGCCCGTGAGTCCCGGCGTCGGCTCGCGGAAAAAAAGATGCCAAGCGCGGGTTGTCCGCTACGGTGGTCTCTCGGAACAAAGTAGTGAACGGTCGTTTTCAGTCGTTGTGGAGCCGACGGGCGGTCGTCCTGGCCACCTGCCTCGCCGCGTGGTCGGGCGTGGCCTTCTCCGATATCCGGGCCGAGGAGGCACCGGTCTTCCGGCAGTTCCAGGACAAACAGGGGCGCACCCTCGAGGCCCGGCCCGTCACCGTCTCGACCGATCGCCGCCAGTTGACCATCGCCTTCCGCGACGGCAAGGAAGCCACCCTCGACCCGTTGCTCCTCAGCCTCGATGACCAGCAGTTTCTCGCCGACTGGGTGAAGACCCAGCCCGCCGCCGGTCACCGGCTCCAGGTCACGGTGGAGAAAATCAGCGCCGCCCCCGCCGACCGGGTGCGCGAGGACGACTACCGGATGACCACCGAGCATCCTGCCTACCGCGTCACGGTGACAAACCTCTCCCGCGAGACGCTCACCGGCGCCGTGGTCGAATACTACGCGCTGATCGACGACAAAGTGCGCATCTACAAAGACCCCGACGATGGTGAGTGGGACTACTCCCTGGGCACCCGGGACGGCGATCCGCCGCCCCACGTCACCGAAGTTCAGGAGATCCCCGAACTGGCCTTCAATCGCTCCCACCAGATCACCACCCGGTCCCTGTCCGTCGAGCAGGTAGCGGGCGTGGGGAATTTCATCTATGGCGAGGACCGGCTCCACGGTGCCATCGTCCAGATCCGCGACCGCAATGGAGCCGTCATCGGCGAGTGGCTCAGCACCGAGCCCGGCATGCAGCCCCTCGTCTGGAAGACCCTCGCCGCCAATGGCAGCGATACTACGAATGGCACCGCCGTCTCCACCCGACGGACCAGCCACTCCGCCGAGCAGGGCCAGTCGGTGCCCGCCGCCTCCGTCGACATCTCCCTGCGCAACCTGACCATCCGGGCCGAGATCGAGCCCGATCCTTCCCGGGCCGCCGGCGTCATCGCCTCCCAGGGAGACGGCGAGATCGGCTGGATCCTCCAAGTCGTTGGCAGCCGGCTTTCTTTCACCGTCCGGGCCGCCAGAGGTCGCACCCGCAGCGTCAATGCCGTGCTTCCCTCCGGCCAGAGCCGGTATGCGATCGAGGCAGAGCTGTCCGCCGACCAGATGGAACTGCGCATCGACGACCAACTCGGCGCCCGCGAGGCCTCCGCCGGCCTTTTCGAGAAAAGCCCCGCCGGTGATGTCTGCGTCGGGTTTGCCGCCGAGCCCACCCTCTGGACCGAGGACGCCGTCCCGCCGTCCTACCCCGGCAAAGTGGAGGATTTCCGGCTCAACCTCATCGTGCCGATCACGGTCAGTGTCCCGTGAGCCGACCCGCCCGGCTCTGGTCGAGAGAGCCCCGGCTGGCTTTGGCATTCCCGGTTGCGGTGGCGGGACCGTCCGGCTAATTTCGCGCCACGAATAGTCAACCGATCCGAAGCGGTTCCGCATCGGAAGCCCGACCCGATTTTTCCCCTTTTCCGCGCCTGCCCACCCCGCAGGCGAGCCACCCCAGCCGCATGAAACTCATCGACCGCTACATCGGGCGCCAAGTGCTGCTCTCGGCGTTCTTTGCGGTCGTGGTGCTCAGCGTCGTGCTCGTCATGGGCAGTATCTTCAAGCACATCCTCTCCCAGCTGGTCGACCGGCCCGACCTCGACCTCGGGTTCGTCGCCACCCTGCTGCTCAACGTGCTGCCCTTTTCCCTCGCCATCACCATTCCCTGGGGCTTTCTCACTGCCATCCTCCTCGTCTTCGGCCGGCTCTCGGCTGACAACGAACTCGTCTCCCTGCGCATGGCCGGCCTCAGCATGCCGCGCATCTGCCTGTCCGTCGGCCTGCTGGCTGTCGTCTTCACCGGCCTGTGTACCTGGATCAAACTCCAGGTCGAGCCCGATGCCCGCGCCCGCATCGAGCGGCTCCTGCCCGACATGCTCTACAATCTCGCCGCCACCAATCCCATCGCCCTTTTCACCGACCGGCAGATCATGGACGAGATCCCCGGCTACATCATCTTCGCCCGGCGCTCCGGCGATTCCCTGACCCAGTTCGAGATGGTCAAGATCGACCGCTTTTCCCGGCCCGAGATGTTCGTTACCGCCGAGCGGGTGAAAGTCGCCCTCGATCCCGAGGCCGCCGAGCCCACCATGCTCATGCATTTCTACGATGCCTACTTCGAGCTGCGCACCGGCGATGCCGACTTCTCCACCACCCAGCCCTATGCCGCCGAGCATTCCATGATGCCCATCCCCCTGTCGGCCCTGCGCAAGACCAAGGACACCGTCAAGCCCGAGACGCTCCGCATCCCCCAGTTGTTCGAGCGGTTGCGCGATCCCACCATCAAGCGTGGCGAGCGCAGTTCCCTGCGCACCGAGATCAGCATGCGCTTTTCCTTTTCCCTGGCCTGCATGACCCTCGGCCTCATCGGCATCCCCTTTGCCATCACCGCCCAGCGCCGCGAGACCTCCGTCGGCTTCGCCATGAGCCTGCTCATCGGCATCGTTTACTTCCTCCTCATGACCATCATCGAGATGATTCGGGAAAAGGACAATCTCCACCCCGAGATCATCGCCTGGCTGCCGAACGTGATCTTCCTCCTCATCGGCCTCCGCCTCTTCCGCAAACTGGCGACGAAGTGACGCCGTCCGCAGCAACCCTGTTGGATCGGAGAGGCAACCCTGTTGGATCGGAGAGGCAACCCTGTTGGATCGGAAAGCCGGGGTGCCCGGGTTTCCGTCTGGGCGAGATTTCGGGCCGGGGATAGGGGCCGGCGGCTCAACATCGCCGCTCCTTGAACACCGGATTACGGGCGGTGGATCAGCGCAGGAGGAACCGGGGAAATCACAGGTCGGCGGCGAAATAGGGCTGCAACTCGTCCTTGAAGTATTGCAGGGCGTTCTGGATGGGCAGGGGCACGCCGCCGCCGAGGGCGCAGAGGGAGGTGCTCTGCATGGTGTGGAGCAGGTCGCGCATCAGGGCGGGATCGATGCGGTAGCCAGCATCGGTGCGGGCTTTGGCGGTGAGTTCCTGCCCCCGCACAGAGCCGAGGCGGCAGGGGAAACACTTGCCGCAACTCTCGTCGGCGGTGAACTGGAAGAGGTGCTCGATGTATTCGATCATCGGGAAATCGGCCGGGATGGCGACGACACCGGCGTGACCGAGCAGGAAGCCGGCTTTTTTGAAGCTCTCGAAGTCGACGGTGAGGGAGTCGATGTGGCTCACGGGGACGATGCCGCCCAGCGGGCCGCCGATCTGGATGGCTTTGACGGGAAGGCGGAACCCGCCGCCGAGTTCGTTGACGACGGTGGCGAGGGGGGTGCCCATGGCGACTTCGTAGCAGCCGGGGGTGGCGAAATTCGAGTCGAGGGAGACGAGTTTCGGCCCGGTGGAGTCGGGGGTGCCGATGGCGGCGTAGGCAGCGCCGCCGTGGGCGACGATGTGGGGGATGTTGGCGAAGGTCTCGACGTTGTTGACGATGGTGGGCTTGCGGAAGAGTCCCTCGACGGTGGGGAAGGGTGGTCGGACGCGGACTTCGGGGCGGGCGCCCTCGAGGGAAGCGAGCAGGGCGGTCTCTTCGCCGCAGATGTAGGCGCCGGCGCCTTTCACGACTTTGAGCCGGAAGCTGAATCCGCTGCCGAGGATGTTGTCACCGAGCAGGCCGGCGCCATGGAGGGCTTCGATGGCCTCGCGGACGATGCGGACGCTGTCGGGATACTCGTGGCGGATGTAGAGGACGCCAGTTTCGGCTCCGGCGAACCAGCCGGCGACCATCATGCCATAGAGCACGGAGTGCGGCCGGTGCTCCATGAGGTATTTGTCGATGTAGGCGCCGGGATCGCCCTCGTCGGCGTTGCAGACGATGTACTTCGGCGTGGCGGCTGCCTCGCGGCAGCTTTGCCACTTGAAGCTGAGGGGGAAGCCGGCGCCGCCGCGGCCGCGGAGTTTGGACAATTTCAGCTCCTCGAACAGGGCATCGCGATCACCGCCTGCGATGAGTTGGCGGAAGGGGGCATAGTAGGCATCGATGCCGGGGAAGGGGGCGGTCAGGATGGGCTCGGGCAGCAGGGAGCCGGTGCGGTAGGTGTCGCTGTCGTCGGCAGGGCCGCCCTGGCAGAGGTTGGCGATGGTGTCGGCGCTCTGGCCGGAGTAGTTGCGGCCCTGATACTGGAAGGCACCGCCCTCATGGCAGCGGCCGAGGCAGCAGATGTGGCCGATCTCGTCGTCGGCGAAGTGACGCGCGAAGGTGTCGTGCAGGCCGTGCTGGGTGCGGGCGACGAGGCAGGCGCTGCCATTGCAGAGGTGGACTTTTTTGCCGGCATTCTCGGTCTTGAGGAAGTCGTAGGCGGAGACGGCGCCGAGGGTGATGGCGTCGCCGACGAGATACTCATCGGCCAGGCGCTGGACGGTCTCGGGCGTCTCGGCGGTGCCGCTGGCTTCGGCGGCGGCGACCATTTGCTCGAAGTAATTTTGCTCGATGCCTTTGCGGAACGAGAGGGCGCTGATGTTCTTGGACATGGGATGGCTGGGGCTGAAGCCGCGGGATGGGGAATCGGGGGGGAAATGTCGGGGCGGGATTCTAAAGCCGTTTCACCGGTAGGGCAATGCGGAGCAAAGCGAACCGCGCGGCTCTGGGACGGGTGGGGTATTCCCAGTCCGGTGGGGCAAATGGGTGGATCGTCAGTTGGACGGCCGGATCAACTGGCGGGCTTCTGAATGAATCCGGAAACGTCCTCCGTGCCGGGATCGGCTGAGAGCCAAGGCCCCTTTCCGCTCGGTTCATTCCCTGGCCGGCGTCCGACCGCAGGAACGGCGATGGGAAGGCAGGGGAATGGGTGGCAGAAAAAGGGGGAATGGGGGCGACAGGGCGGTGAAGAGGCAGAGCCGGTTGGGCCGGCGTCAATCGCGGGAGCCGGGGACGAGTTTCAGGGTGAGTTTCTCGTTGCCGCGCTGGACCTGGATGGTGGTCTCCTGGCCGACCTTGAGTTCGGCGAGGATGGCGGTGTAGTCATAGATGTTGAGGATCTCCTTGCCGCTGATGCCGATGATGATGTCGCCGCCCTTGACGCCGGCTTTGGCAGCGGGGCCGTCGCTGGCGACGCCGCTGAGTTTGACGCCCTTGATGTCGCCCTGGGCGTAGTCGGGAACGGTGCCGAGATAGACGCGGAAGCCGCGGGCGCCCTGATTCTTGGGCGGCTCGACTTTGACGTAGGCGGGCTCCTGCTCCTCGACGGCGAGGCCGCGGGCAATGAGGGTCATGAGGCGGGCGATGTCGCGGGTGCCTTCGTAGTTGATCTTGTCGGCAGTGTCGCGCGGGGTGTGATAGTCCGGATGGGCGCCGGTGAAGGCGCTGAGGATGGGCACCTGCCGCAAGTAGAAGGTGGTGGCATCGGTTGGCAGGTAGACATCCTTTTGGGTCTGTATGGGCACGCCGATGGGGGCATTCCGTCGCTCGATGGCGCCCTCCCAGTAATCGCTGGAGCCGGTGCCCTGGAGCAGCAGGGCTTTGTCGAGGCGGCCGATCATGTCCATGTTCAGATAAGCCGCAAAATGCTCGGAGAGTCCGCCGTCATTCACTGGCGTGGCATGGGGATTGGCCGGCGTGGCGTGGGGATTGGCTGAGGTGGCGTGAGGATTGGCCGATGCGGCGTGAGGATTGGCCGATGCGGCGTGAGGATTGGCCGGTGTGGCATGGGGATTGGCCGGAGCGGCGTGGGGATTGGCCGGAGCGGCGTGGGGATTGGCCGATGCGGCGTGAGGATTGGCGGCAGAGCCGTTTTCGGCTTCGTGGCCGATGGATTTCACGAACCAGGACGAGCCGATGAGGCCGAGTTCCTCTCCGGACCAGGCGGCGAAGACCACGTCGCGTTTTTGGTCGAGTTTGCCGTCCTTTTTCTGAACGGCGAGATACTGGGCCATCTCGAGGAGACCGGCGATGCCGGAGGCGTTGTCGTCGGCGCCATGATGGACTTCGTTGCGCTCGTGCTCCTTGGCGAGCGAGCCGGGACCGGCCTTGTCGCCGAGGTGGTCGATGTGGGCGCCGACGATGACGGCCGGCTCCTGCCGGGCGGCCGGGGTGGCGGCGGGCAGTCGGGCGATGACGTTGCGTCCGGTGCGGGTCTCTTGGGCGACATCGATGGTCGCGGCGAGGTTGGCGGCGGGGACGGGGAAGCCGGCGACCATTTTCCCGGTGTCGAGTTCGGTCTGAATGGCCTTCAGGTCCTTGCCGGCGCTGGCGAGGATCTTTTCGGCGAGTTCGGTGCTGATGGAAATGGCCGGGATGCCGGAGTCGGCCATGGAGGCGTCGTATTCCATGGGCACGAGCTGTTCGTTGACCTTGGAGTTGGGACCGCTGACGAAGATGATGCCGGAGGCGAATTTCCGCCGGGCGAGCATGGCCTTGTGCCGGAGCCGGGAGAAGCGCTGGAATTCCTCGCGCTGTTCCTTCGGCGCATCCTCGGGGAAGTAGCGCAGCACCATGACCCATTTGCCTTTCACATCGAGGTGGAAATAGCTGGTGTATTCCTCGCCGTCGCCGCTGGTTTTGGGGATCTCCATGCCATAGCCGGCGAACACGATGCCGCCGGCGGGGATGTCGCCGGTTTTCGAGAAAGAGACAGGGCGCCAGTCTTTGTCGGGCGCAAGATCGCCGATTTTCTTTCCGTCGAGGGTGAGATCGAGGGCGTTTTTCGGGCCGACGGCGACTCCGGCGGTGAATTCGAACGGCTGGAACCACGATCCGTCCTCGCCGGCGGGCTCGAGGCCGAGTTTTTCAAACACGGAGGCGACGTAGGCAGTGGCTTCGATCTCGCCGGGGGTGCCGGTGAGGCGGCCTTTCAACGCGTCGGAGGCGAGGTACTCGATGTGCTGGCGCAGGTCGTCGATGGTGATCTCCGGCTCGGTCTGGGAAAAGTCGGGGCGGTCCGCCGCGGGGACGGCTCCGGGCGCGGTGGGCTGGGCCGACGGGGCGGCGCGGTCGAGTCCCAGCAGGGCGCGGGCGGCTGCGTGATCCCAGTCGGCTAGGAAAATCTGGGATTGCTTCGCGGCGGTGCGATTGCTGGTCCACGCGAGCTTGCGGCCGTCGGGGGAAAAGGCCGGAAGACCGTCAAAACCGGGCGTGTGGGTGACGCGAACCGGTTCGCGCTCGCCGGCGGCGTCGACGAGGTAGAGCTCGAAGTTGTCGAAGCCATGCTTGTTGGTGGCGAAGATGAGATAGTCGCCGCTGGGGTGGAAGAAAGGCGCCCAGGACATCGCGCCGAGCCGGGTGAGCTGCTTCTCGTCGGTACCGTCGGCGTTCATGGTGAAGACCTCGGCGGTGAGTCCTTTGCGGTCGAACCGGCGCCAACAGATCTTTTTCCCGTCGGCGCTGAAGAAGGGGCCGCCATCATAGCCATCGGCGTGAGTGAGCCGTTTCACGCCGGTGCCGTCGGCGTTCATCAGGTACAGCTCCATGGGAAACTTCTGGTCGAGCTTGAAGGCCTTGGCGTCGTCCTCGGAAAAGCCGGGCTCGAAGGCCTGCCGGTTCGAGGCAAAGACGATGTGGCGGCCATCCGGCGAGTAGGCGCCCTCGGCGTCGTAGCCGGGCGTCTTTGTCAGGTTGGTGTAGGCGCCGGTGGCGGGGTCGTACTCGAAAATGTCGAAGGTCTCGTCGTAGTCCCACTGGTATTTGCGGGCCTGGCCGGAGGCGCGGAAGTCGATCTCTTCCTGTTGCTTATCCTTGGCGGCGGGATCGTCCTGAGTGGAGGCGAACATCACCTTTTTCCCATCGGGATGGATCCAGGCGCAGGTCGTTTTCCCATGACCTGGGGAAACCCGCTCGGTGTCGCCAGTTTCGAGGTCGAGGCGATAGATTTGGTAGAAGGGATTGCCCTCCTCCCGCTCGCTCTGGAAGATGAGCTGGGTGCCATCCTTCGAGAAATAGCCTTCTCCGGCCCGCTTGCCCTCGAAGGTGAGCTGCCGGGTGTGGCTGAGGAGGCGGCCTTCGGCGGCGGGATCGGGAGCGGCGGAGGCGTCCGGGGTGCTGGTGGCGGCGTCCTTCCGGGGTTCCTGGGCGTGCAGGGCGAGGGCGACGACGAGGGCGCCCGTCAGGCCCAGAGCGGAGACGAGGGGGAGTTTCTGCATGGTGGTTCGAATGTGGGGGAGGGAAGTCGCAGGGTCAACGGCGTTACGACGTAAGCCGGCGGCGGGGTCATTCGAAGATTTTTTCCGCTGCCGGGCCGGGCAGGGGTGGACGGCGGGGGATTCGAGTGTTTGGTGGCGGCTCCACCCTCATGTCCCGCCATCGATCCCGCCCCGAAGACGCCAGCCTGCTGCATGGCGGAAGATTTCTGGAACTCTGCGAGACCGGCGGCTGGGAGTTCGTCCGCCGGCGGAAGGTCAAAGGCACGGTCGCGATCGTGGCGGTGACGGATGACAAGAAATTGATCCTGGTGGAGCAGTATCGTCCGCCGATGGGCAAAGCCGTGATCGAACTGCCCGCGGGGCTGGCTGGCGACATCCCGCTGCAGGCCGATGAGCCGCTGGTGACGGCGGCGCGGCGAGAACTGAAGGAGGAGACCGGCTACGAGGCGAAAAACTGGACATCCCTCTGCGAAGGGCCGTCATCCGCCGGCCTGACCACCGAGACAGTGACGTTTTTCTACGCCACCGGCCTGGCCAAGATGGGCGAAGGCGGCGGCACTGAGGGCGAGGAGATCCGGGTGCACTACATTCCCCTCCAGGACGTGCTGAAGTGGTGCCGCGATCAGGAGCGCGCGGGGAAGATGATCGATTTCAAGATTTACGCCGGGCTGTATCTCGCCCGCGCCCAGAGTGGTCTGGCTGAGGCGCGGCTGTGGTATTGAGTTGGGAAGTGCGGAGCCAGAAAGGGGGCGCTTCCTGATCTTGGAAGCGGAACTGAACGTAATCCAAACGAATGAACCTAGGCAAAAAATTCGATCCGATTCGGATACAGACAGATCAATTTATGCCGTGGGAGATGAGATTCGATCTGTGGCCAGGCGCTGGCCAAAAACTGGTGGAACTGGTTTCGGCGCAAATTTCCGAATCTCAGGTGGATGATCCAGGGAGGCGGCTCAGATACCAGAATTCGGTCTGAAAAGTCGGTATCTTTGGTAACAATGACCAGGCCATGGATACGGGCGTGAGCCCACAATTCGCTGTCGGAGGGATTGCTGCCAAGATCACGGGCAAGGAAGACGGGCTTCGACGGTGTGAACGTCAAGCGTGCGGGCAAATTTTCGTCCAGCAAAAAACCGTTCACACGAGGGCGGCGACTTCGTAATGATTGCCCATGAGGCGGGACGCCCAAGCCATGCAGGCCAATACGTCCTCACGCGTGAGTGAGGGGTATTCGTCGAGCACATCCTCCACGGAATCGCCCGCCCCCAGAAACTCCATGACGGTCTGCACGGTGATTCGCGTACCCCTGACAATGGGGCGCCCATTGCAGATCTGCGGATCTATCTCAATACGATCATCCATGACGACAATTAGGAGTCTGGCAGGACCATTGGCAAATGCCGTTTGCAACTGCCAGGCCGGCTTCATTCGTTTCACTCCCTGCCCAGCGATCGGGTCTCAAAGGCATCCATCGCCACGACGCGCCGGGGCGTGCCGGCGGTCTTGGCTTTGAGGAAATCGATGGCGGCGCCGACATCGTCGAAGGGCTTGGGCAGGGGTTTCAGCGGGGTGCCCTTGGCGAGCGGGGTGGTCAGGCTGTCCCAGTGCACCGGGACGATGACGGCGGGATCAACGGCTTCGACGACTTCGCGCCAGTATTTCTCCTGATTACAGGGTGTTTCCCGACCCAGCAGCCCGATACCGAGGAAGACGGTGTCGGCCCGGAAGTCGTCGAGGGCTTTCTCCTCCGCACCCGCCGTGGTGGTGACCAGGGCTGAGCCGTCCGGATGGGCGATATGGATCGCAAAGACAGGACCGCACTTGTAGTCGGTCATCTTGGTGGGCGGCACCACGGGCGCGGTGATGGGGCCTTCGATTTTCTCCTGAATGCCATGGATCGCGGTCACGTGGTCTGATTTCACAAATGTCACGGTAAACCGGCCGAATCTCCGGCTGCCGCCGCCGTCGGGGATGACGATCAGGTCAGTGGGGTGTTCCTCCCCGAGGGTCCCGCGATGGACCTGGGCGTAGGAAGTGGAACCCATGACTTTCGCACGGGTGCGGCGGGCGACGATGGGGGTGTCGAGCGCGTGATCGTAGTGGGAGTGGCCGACGAGGATGGCGTCGATCCGGTCGATGCCGGCATCATCGAGCGCTTGTTGGATGCGGCCCTCGTGCGGGGCGATCTTGCCAAAAAAGGTGGGAAAGGCCCCCGGCCGGCTCACGTAGCCGTCGATCATCAGGGAAGTCTCGCCATCGGAGAAGAGCAGGGTCGTGTTTCCCAAAAAAGTGACCTTTACTCCGTCCGGTCGGACCGGTGCCGGCCGGGCTCTCCAGTCGGCAACGTCGAGGGGCGAGGTGCCGGCGCACGAAACCAGACAGGTGGTCAGGATGGCGGGCAAGCAGGCGGCCAAAAGACGGGTGGGAGCAGTCATGCGCCCAGTCAAGCAGATGCCGAGCCGGTTGGGAATCGAAAAATGCCGCTGATTCGCCCAACCGTCGGACTCACTCCCGCACCAGCCGTCTCTCGATGAGATGCAGGGCGGTCTGGCCGACGATGCCAAGGCTCTCGGCGCTGAGTTTGTCGATCGTGTCGCTGGGCGTGTGCCAGTAGGCATACTCGAAGTCGATGATATCTACGGTTGGGACGCCCTCGACATTCAGCGGCACGTGGTCATCGATGATGGACATGCGGCTGACGCCGAACTTGTCCCGGTGCCCGAGCGCGTCGGCCGACTCCAGCGTGAGGCGCATCAGGTCGGGCGGCGTATCGTTCGGCAGGGTGACACGGAGATCGCGATCGCCCACCATATCGAGCAGCACGCCCCAGCGCGGCTTCTTTTCGGGAGGCAGGGGGCGCAGGATCTTCCTCCCGTATTCGCGGCTGCCGTAGAGTCCGTCGGCGGGTGTGATATTGGGGCCGAAAGCCTCCTCGCCGTCGAAAAAGATCAGTTCGATGTGTCGCGCCAGAGCCGGGCGGGCGGCGAGGACGCGTGCGGCCTCCATCAGGGCGCCCATGCTGGAGCCGGGGTCGTTCGCGCCGACAAACACGAGATCGCGGTAGAGCTTGGTGTCGTAGTGGGAGCAGAACAGCACCCGGGTGGACTCCTTCCACAGAGCGTCGGAGTCCTGAGGCGCAAAACGGGCGCGCAAATTGGTGAACTCCATCGGCCCCTGCGGTGTCTTGCCAGTGAAAGTCTGCCGCCGCACCTGCCAGCCCAGTGGGCGCAGATGCTCCTCGATCAGGACGCGGCTTTTCTCCAGCGTTTCCGAGCCGGGGGGACGCGGGCCGAGTGCCACGATGGTCTCGACATGCCGCATGGCCTTTTCGCCGTCGAAATCCCGCCACGCGGCGGTGGCATCGTCATAGGGCGGCGGCGCGTCGGAGCAGCCGGCGGCCAGGGAGAGGAGGAAAAGACCGGCCGTGCCGGCGAGAGCGGGGCGGGGGAGTTTCATTCCGGTGGGATGCCGAGCAGCTCGAGGATGCGGCCCAGATCGTCATTGCCGAAGTATTCGATCTCGATCTTGCCCTTCTTGTCGCCGTGGGCGACGTGGACGTTGGTGGCGAAACGGCTGCGCAAACGGTCCTCGATGTCGCGCACGTAGGTCTCCACCTGCTTCGGCATTTTCGAGGCGGCCGGCTTCTTGGAGGTCGAGCGGCCGTTGATGTGCTCGGAGACCAGCTTTTCCGTGGCGCGGACGTTCAGTTGCTTCCGCAGCACGAGATCGGCGATCAGCTTTTGCTCGGCCATGCCCTTGATGCCGAGGATGGCCTTGGCATGGCCGGTGGTGAGGAGGTTCTGTGAAACGAGGTTCTGGACGCTGGGGTCGAGTTCCAGCAGGCGGATGGCATTCGACACGGTGGCACGGCTCTTGCCGACCCGTTGGGCGATTTCCTCCTGTTTCAGGCCGAATTCGCGGGCGAGCCGGGCGTAGGCCTCGGCTTCCTCAATGGGGTTCAGGTCCTCGCGCTGGAGGTTTTCGATCAGGGCCAGTTCCACCACGTCCTTGTCCGACGCGGGGCGCACGATCACGGGGACTTCGGTCAAATCCAGCCGCTGACAGGCCCGCCAACGCCGCTCCCCGGCGATCAGTTCCAATCGGCCCGCTACATCGCGGACGATGAGGGGCTGGATCACGCCGTGCTCGCGGATCGATTCGACCAACTCCGACAAATGCTCCTCGTGGAAGCGCTTGCGCGGCTGGAAAGGCGATGGGACCACGTCGCCGATCGGCACGCGGCGCACCGCTTCGCCGGTGGCGGGATCGTGGGCGGGCTGGCTGTCTCCGTCCGTGACAGAGACCGCCGAGGGCGTTCTGATGAGCGCGTCGAGTCCGCGTCCGAGTCCTTTTTTCAGCATGGCTCTAGACTGGCGAAAAAGCGGCGCGAATCAATGCGGAACCTCAGGGCAGGCCCCTGAAATTACCACAAAAGCCCCGATTTACCGGATGGCCCGGACGATCAGTTGTCCACGAAACGGATGGCTCCGCCACCCTGTCCCTGAATGGCGGCGGCCGCCATGGCGGCGTGCTGCGCGTCGGTGCAGGCCGAGTCGATCGGCGCATCCGGCTCGGCATCGCTGGCGGTGAGCAGACCCTGGTCGATCATCCAGCGCTCCACCTCTTCGCCGGAGATGTCGGCCAGCATCTGGCCGTTGATCTCGACGCACGGGGACAGCGGCTGGCCGCTCTTTTGCTCCATCTCCCAGCGAAAAGCCGGGTTCTGGATGATGTCCTTCTCTTCGTAAGCCAGATCGTATTTGCGGAAGATGGCGCGGACGCCTTCGCTCCAGCCGCAGTAGGTTTTCAGGTAAGCGGTGATTTGCAGAGATTCGTTGGCCATGGCGGTAATGACGGTTGGATGGTGGAGACAAAAAGAGGGCCGGAAAGAAACCCGGTTTCCCCACGGTGTCAAAACTCAAACGCCCGGCGCCGGGGCTCGCGTTCCGATGCAACCCGGTCTGATCGCCGATGAGACCGGGTCTGATCGGAACGACATGGAGCGAAAGGAAGGGAAACCGTCGCGTCTCCCGGTCGCTCGGCGATTCTCCGGTGACCGGATTGACGGAATCGCCCGATGGAGGACACTTCCTTCGGATTCCCCCGTTAGCTACAACCCCCATCTCATCGCCATGACCTCACCCGCCCCCATTGATCGTCGTCGCGCGCTGAAGACGCTCTTTTGCTCAAGCGCGCTGCTGTCCCTGAACCTCCGGGAGGGTGCCGGCACTCTCCGCGCCGCCGAGGGTGACAGTCTCGATCTGCTGCTGATCGGCGATTTTGGCACCTCGGGGGCGGATCAGCGCAAAGTCGCCCAGGCGATGCGCGACTATTGCCAGACCGCGCAGATCACGCCGCACGGCCTGCTCTTGCTCGGCGATAATTTCTACTCTGCGGCGAAGGATGGCTTCTCGACCGAGTCGGTGCGGTGGAAAAACACGTTTGAGGATGTTTATCCGGCAGAGGCGTTTCCCGGACCCTGCTGGGCGGTGCTCGGCAACCACGACTACCACGACAATCCGGGCGGCGAGAAGGTGCAGCTCGCCTACGCGCAGCGGCCCGGCACCCGGTGGAAAATGCCGGCGAAATGGTACCGCTTTGACCTCGGCCCGGAGGGCAAGCCCCTCGCCACGGTCATCGCGCTGGACAGCAATCTGCCCTCGATCAGCGGCGGCAAGGACAAAAAGTCCGGCAAGCCACGCGGCTCCCTGACGGAGGCCGAGGCGGCGGAACAACTCGCGTGGTTCAAAGCCCAACTGGGCAGTCAGCGCGCCCCCTTCACGATCGTCATGGCCCACCATCCGGTCTATTCGAATGGCGACCACGGCGATACCCGCACCCTGGTCAAGGAATGGGGACCCCTGCTGCAGGAACACAAGGTCCATGCTTATCTCTGCGGTCATGACCACGATCTCCAGCATCTCGAGCTGGAGGGGCAGCACACGTCCTACGTGCTCTCCGGCGGCGGCGGCGCGAAAACCCGCAAGCTGGAGGGGGACCGCAAAATGCCCTACGGCAAGGACATCCACGGCTTCACCCATCTCCGGATCGAGCGTGAGGCGCTCGTTTTCACCCATCTCGACGCGTCGGCCGAGCCCGTTCACCGCTTCACCAAGCGTCTCGACGGGAGCTTCGAGCTCGCCTGAGCGATCATCGACTTCAGTGGGCCGCCACTGCTGCCGCGCCGCTGGAAAGCCGGTGGTGGCTCTCGGTGATGGCCCGTTTCACATCGTCGATGCTCACCGGTTTCGTCAGGTAGCCGTCCATCCCCGCCTCGAAGCAGCTTTCCTTGACCCCGGCCAGAGCGTGGCCCGTCAGGGCAATGATCACGGGCTGGCGCGGCAGGTCGAAGGTGTGGCGGATGATCTGGGTGGCCTCGATCCCGCCCATCACCGGCATCTGGAGATCCATGAAGATCAGATCAATCCCGCCATTCACTACCGCGTCCACGCCCTCGCGGCCGTTTTCGGCAAAAGCCACGCTCTGGTAGCCGAGCTTTTTCAGCACCATGCCGACGATCTTCTGGTTCATCGCCACATCCTCGACAATCAGGATGCGCGCCGGGTAGCGGTCGGCAAAAAGGCCCGAGTCCCCCGGCGCCGAGCCGGTGGCGCCGCCGCTGCGGGCCAGCGCCGCGTCCAGCCGGCTGCGTCCGTCGGCGGCCAGCACGTCCACCAGCGCCATGATGAGCTTCAGCGGACTCACCGGCTTGTAGAGAAAGCGCGCCGTCGATCGCTCGCCACCCATCATCGATGCGCTTTTCTCCTCGCCGATGTTCTGGAGGACCACCCAGGGAATGCCCGCCGCCGTCAGACCGGTGGCCAGCTCGCGCAGCCGGTCGCGGTCCTGCAACTTCGGGTCCACCAGCACCACGGACGGCTGCCAGGCGACGATGCGGGCCACATGCTCCGCCGTCATGGTGCCGATCAGTGGCTGGGCCTCCATGCCCCAGCCGCGGCAGTAGTGCTGCACCAGCCCCGCGAGGGTGGCATTGCCGCAGATGATCGCCGCCCGCTTTCCTGCCAGCGGGGCACGCAGCTCGGGTGCGTTTTCCGGCCGGTGGATCGATTGCGGCGGCAATTCATTCAGCGGCAGGGAGAAAATGAAGTCCGAGCCCTTGCCCGGCTCGCTTTGCACCGTCAGGTCGCCGTTCATCAGGCGGCAGAGCTTGCGGCTGATGGCCAGGCCCAGACCCGTGCCGCCGAATTGCCGCGTCGTGGACGTATCGGCCTGGGTGAATGCCTCGAAAATGCGCTCCTGCTGGTCCGGCGGAATGCCGATGCCCGTGTCGCGGATGGAAATGCGCAGGGTGGGAGACGAGCCGTGCGATTGGGCGACTTCGTGGATGCCCACGGTGACCAGCACCTCGCCTTCGAGGGTGAATTTCATGGCATTCCCGATCACGTTCACCAGCACCTGTTTGATGCGCTCCCGGTCGCCGTAGATCAGGTCGGGCACCGAGGGATCGAGGTAGTGGATCAGCTCCAGTTTACCCTCCGCCGCGTAGTAGGCGAACATCTCGATCGTTTCCTCCACCAGCCGCGGCAGGTTCACCGGCGCCATTTCCAGTTCCATCTTGGCCGACTCCAGCTTGGAAAAATCCAGCACATCGTTCACCAGATGCACCAGGGACTGGCCGCTGCTGCGCATGATCTGGAGCATCTCGCGCTGCTCGTCGGTCAGATCCGTCTCCAGCAGCAGGCTGGTGGTGCCGATGATGCCATTCATCGGCGTGCGGATCTCGTGGCTCATGTTGGCGAGGAAGTTGGACTTCGCCTCCCGCGCCTCCTCGGCTTGAGACTGGGCGATGCGCAGCTCGCGGATGCCCTCGCTGACTTTCAGCGCCGTCGTCTGCAGGCTCTCCGCCATGCGGTTGAAACTCCGCCGGGCCGAGCGGAACTCCGACGTGCCCGACTCAGCCAGCCGAAAGGCATAGTCACCATCCGCCACCGTCCGCATGCCGTGGCGCAGGCGGTGCAACTGGCGGCTGATGTCCCGCGCGATCACCATCAGGGCGATGAGTCCGGGGAAAATCGCCAGCAGACTCAGGAAATGCGACGGTGCGACCACGGACAGGAGTTTGAATCGCGAGGCCGGTGCCTCCGCTGACACTTCCAGGATACCCACCACGGCTGAGTCCGAGCGGATCGGCGCCACCGCCTGGGCCGTTTTCGGCTGGCCGCGGCCGGAGACATCGCGCAGCCAGATGGACCAGCGATCGGAAAAGGTCTTCGGCTCCGTGGCGTCGCGCATCCCCGAGGTGTCCGAGGTGCCTCCCAGCGCCTGGCCGATCAGCAGGGTGGCCTCGGTCGGCTCGTCGATCACGTGCGTGTCCTCGCCGTGGACGGACAGCACTGCCCGGAGGTTTTTTGACGGCTCCTTCCAGATCACCCGTGCCGTCAGGGACAGATCCTGCAACGATTTTGCCTCGCGCAGACCCGACAGGCTCCGGGCGATGCGGGCCTGAGCCACGCTGTCTCGGCTCTCGGCCGCCGCCTCCAACTGCCGCGAGTCGATGAAGGCCGCCGCCACCTCCGTGGCTGTCAGCAGGGCGTCGGACAGCGATTCTTTCGTCGCCTTGCGGCCCTGCCAATAGAGAAAGCCGAGCCCCACCGCACTGCCCGCCACGGCCAGTGCGGTGCAGAGGCCCAGCATCTTGAATGTAAAAGGCAGCCCTTGCCCGGACGACATGCCCCACCTAAGCCAGATTTATTTAATAAATCAATAATTTTTGTGATAATTATGGCAAGGCTCAGCTTCTCGGCGGGTCGAATCGGCGCGGATTTCGATCAGACCCGAATGGCACGGGATTAAGGGCGTCGGGTCGATTGCCCTGCCGATTGGATGCCGGAGGCATCACAGCCATTAGCCGGTGGTTGAGCGCAGCGATACCACCGGTCCATCCACCCGCATGTCGAGCATCCCGGAGGGATGCCA
>JAEUHH010000102.1 GCA_016795505.1 Verrucomicrobiales bacterium
CCGGGATGCTCGACATGCGGGTGGATGGACCGGTGGTATCGCTGCGCTCAACCACCGGCTAATGGCTGTGATGCCTCCGGCATCCAATCGGCAGGGCAATCGACCCGACGCCCTTAATCCCGTGCCATTCCGATCAGACCCTGTATGATCGGCGATCGAACAGGGTTCGATCGGAATCCGGCCCCGAGCAGATCGGCGCCGGGTGCAGAGGGGGAGTGCGTCCCTTGGAGATTGGCGGACCCGCGATGCCTGACGGTGATAGCCGGGCTCATCGGAAACGCGCCAGATTTTTCGGATGACTTCCGGGGCGATCGCGGGCAGGGTCGCGGCGGCTGACAGCGTTTGCCGATGCCGACACCTTCATCCACGTATTCGACCACAACTCCTTCACCTTCTTATCCTCATGACTCCGCAGCAAAAAGCCGAAAGCCTGGGCATCGTTTTTGAAAAACTGACTCCGGGATACCTGAATCTCTGCATCCGGTCGGGCAATCAACTGCTTTCGTCGGGCCATGTCAGCGATGCCAAAGGCAAGCTCGGCGCGGGCGTGTCGGTGGAGGAAGGCTATGCGGCGGCGAAAAATTGCATGGAAAAGATCCTGCGCTCGGTCTGGAACACCCACGGCACGCTCGACGGGCTCAAGGTGATCAAGGTACTGGGCTGCGTGAACTCGGCGCCGGATTTCACGGACCAGCACCTCGTCATCAACGGGGCGTCCGATTTGCTCCACGAGATTTTCGGCAAGGATGGCGACGGCTACCATGCCCGCAGTGCGCTGGGCTTTGCCTCGCTGCCGACCGGCGTGGCGGTGGAGGTTGAGGCGATCTTCGAGGTGAAGGCGTCCTGAGAGGGTTTCAAGCCCTGCGGCTGCCTGCGATCTCATCCACCGGCGCGAAACTGCGGCGGTGGATGGGGCAGGGGCCGTGAGCCCGCAGGGCGGCGAGGTGGGCGGCAGTGCCGTAGCCTTTGTGCCGGTCGAAGCCGTAGCTGGGCCAGGTCCGATGGTGGGCCTCCATGAGGCGGTCGCGCTCGACTTTGGCGATCACGCTGGCAGCGGCGATGGACAGGCTCAGGCTGTCGCCTTTCACCAGCCCCCGGTGGGGCAGGGGAAAGTCGGGCACGGGGCGGCCGTCGATGAGGGTCATGGCGGGGGCGACGGCGAGGCTCTCGACGGCGCGGCGCATGGCGAGATGGGTGGCGCGGAGGATGTTGATGCGGTCGATCTCGTCGGCTTCGACCACGGCGTAGGCCCAGTGCAGGCCGGAGCCGGGCGCGGTGAGTTCGGCATGGATGGCCTCGCGGCGGGCGGCGGAGAGCTGTTTGGAGTCGTTCAGCGTGTCGTGGCGGAAGCCATCGGGCAGGATGACGGCGGCGGCGACGACGGGTCCGGCGAGTGGCCCGCGCCCGGCTTCGTCGATGCCGGCGATGAGCCGGTGACCGTCGGCGCGGAGGGCGTCTTCGTGAGCAAGATCGGGCATGGGCGCTGGGTGGCCGGGGTGGGCGAGGGGAGAGCCGATCGGCTGGCTATGGTGTCCGCGGAGCCGCGCTCCCGCAATCGGAAAAGGGGTGTGCGTTCCGGCGTTGTCATGCGACAAATGATTGGTTGATGGAGACGAGACTCTGCGCTTGGTTCCGCCCTCCGAGTCGTCGTCTGTAACCGGTCTCGTCAACGTAAGTTTTGATCAATCCTGCCCTGCCTATGTCTGATGGAGTGAACGCAACCCGCGAGCCTTTGGCGATCGTCGGGATGGCCTGCCGTTTTCCCGGTGGCGTGTCCGATCCCGCCTCGTTCTGGAAACTCCTCGTGGAACGCCGCTCGGGCATCATCCCGGTGCCGAAGGATCGCTGGAATCGCGAGCGCTGGTATCATCCGAACGCGGAGATCCCGAGCCGCATGATCACGAAATGGGCGGCTTTCGTCCACGATTTCGACAAGTTCGACGCGCAGTTTTTCGGCATTTCGCCGCGTGAAGCACTCCGGATGGACCCGCAGCAGCGCTGGCTGCTGGAGGCGGCCTGGGAATCGCTGGAGGACGCCGGAATGCCCCCGATCGGCCTGCGGGGCTCGGACACGGGGGTTTTCATCGGCATTGCGTCGAACGACTACGCGAATGTCGCGCAGAGTGATCCGAAGAATGTCGATGTGCACACGAACTCGGGCTCGACGCTGTCGATCGCGTCGAACCGGATTGCGTATCTCTTTGATTTCAAAGGACCGGCGGTGTCGGTCGATACGGCGTGCTCCTCGGCGCTGGTGGCGGTGAACCTGGCCTGCGAGAGCATCTGGTCGGGCCAGAGCGCGATGGCGCTGGCGGGAGGGGTGAATGCACTGCTGACGCCGGATGCGTCGATCGGATTCTCCAAGGCATCGATGCTTTCCCCGAGCGGGCAGTGCTTTGCTTTCGACGACCGGGCCAATGGCTACGTGCGCGGCGAGGGAGCGGGCGTGATCGTGATCAAGCCGCTGCGGCAGGCGATCGCGGACGGCGACCGAATTTATTGCACCATCCGCGCGGCGGTGATCAACCAGGATGGCCACACCTCGTCGATGACGGTGCCTGGGGTCGAAACTCAGGCGGAAATGCTGCGAATCGCCTACAAACAGGCCGGGATGGAGCCGAAACGGGTGCGCTACATGGAGGCGCACGGCACGGGCACTCCCGTGGGCGACCCGATCGAGACGCGGGCGCTGGGGCAGGTGCTGGCACAGGGCCGCGACGAGGGCGACTGGTGCCTGATCGGCTCGGTGAAGACGAATATCGGCCACCTTGAGTCGGGTTCCGGCGTCGCGGGTTTGATGAAAGCCGCGCTGGTGCTGCATCACGACACGGTGCCGCCGAATCTGAATTTCAAGCGGCCCAATCCGAACATTCCCTTCGAGGAGTTCAAGCTGAAGGTCGCGACCGACCTGCAACCGCTGCCCCATTTGGGCGATTTCCTGCCGGTCACGGCGGTGAACAGCTTCGGTTTCGGCGGGACGAACGCCCACATCGTGCTGGAGGCGAATCCGAATGCCGAAGGACGCGCCACGAAGACGATCGTGACCTTCCCTGGCGGCAAGGAAGCGGATCGTCCGCTGTTGCTGCCGATCTCGGGTCGCACCGATGGCGCGTTGCGAGACGCGGCGGTGCAGTGGCGTCATTATTTACGCGAGTCGGATGAAAAGCTGGCGGATGTCTCTGCTGCGGCGGGTCTTCACCGTGAGCATTTGGACAACCGGCTGGTGGTCATGGGCCGCGACCGGGAGGAACTTTGTCATCGGCTCACGCAATGGCTGGCGGGCCATCCGGAGGAGGGGACGACGGTTTCCGGCAAGCCGGCTGCCGAGGTGCATCCGCTCGTTTTCGTATTCACTGGCCAAGGCGCGCAGTGGTGGAAGATGGGCCAGGAGTTGCTGGAGCGCGAGCCGGTGTTCCGCCGGACGTTGGAGGAAATCGACGCCTTCATCAAGCCGCTGGGCGGCTGGTCGCTGATCGAGGAGATGACGCGCGACGAGGCGTCGTCCCGGATGGAGCGCACGAACATCGCGCAGCCGGCCATTTTCGGCCTGCAGGTGGCTTTGGCCGAACTCTGGAAAAGCTGGGGCGTGGAACCGGCCAAGGTGGTCGGCCACTCCGTCGGCGAGGTCGCGGCGGCCTACGTGGCGGGCGCGTATTCGCTGGAGGATGCGGTGAAGGTGATTTTCCACCGCAGCCGGCTTCAGGACACTACAGGCGGTCATGGCCGCATGGTGGCGGTGGGCATTTCCACAGCGGAGGCGAAGAAGCTGCTCGCCGGCCGGGAGCATCAGATCCAGGTCGCGGTGGTGAACAGCCCCGGACTGATCACGCTGGCGGGAGACACCGCGCCGCTGGAGGAGGTCGTCGCGGGTCTGGAGACGGCGGGCAAATTTGTCCGCTGGCTGCGGATCGACTACGCCTTCCACACGCACCAGATGGAGCCGATCCGCGAGGAGTTGCTCGCGGCACTCGCCGGCATTCAGCCGCGGCCGACGCGGATTCCCTATTTCTCGACGGTGACGGGCGGACAACTCGCCGGGGAGAAGCTCGACGCCGAATACTGGTGGCGAAACGTGCGTGAGACGGTGCAGTTCGCCCCGGCGATCACGGCGCTGATCCGCGGTGGCGAGGATTCCTTCCTCGAACTCGGGCCGCACCCGGCTTTGCAGAATCCGATCCAGGAATGCCTCTCCGAGCAGGGGCGAAAGGGCGTTTATTTCAACAGCCTGAAGCGCAAGAGCGACGAGTCGCTGGAGATGCTGACGAATCTGGCGCAGATGCACCTGCGCGGCTATGCGATCGACTGGCAGTCGGTGAATCGCGGCTCGGGCGCATGGATCGATCTGCCGAAAAACGCCTGGCAGCGCGAGCGCTTCTGGTTGGAGTCCACCGAGGGCCACTACCTGCGCTGCGGCGACGAGGAGCATCCGCTGCTCGGCCTGCGCCGCACGGCGTCGCGGCCGACGTTCCGTTTCGAACTCGATCCGAGGCTCTTCACCTGGCTGGACGACCACCGTTTCTGGGACAGCGTCGTTTTCCCCGCCGCCGGCTACGGCGAGATCGGGATCGCCTTGGCCCGCAAGTTGTTCCCCGGCGAGCCCTACGTGGTCGAGGAACTGGAGATGAAGAAGGCGCTCTTCGTCACCGAGTCGAAAGTGCCGACGGTGGAGGTCGTTTTCGATCCCGACACCCGGATTTTCCAGATTTTCAGCGCCACCGGCGACCGCAAGGAGTGGGATTTGAATGCCCAGGGCGTGTTGCGCAAGCAGCCTTTCCCCAAGGCCGCGGCACCCGTCAATTTCGAGTCCATCAAAGCAGGCCTGACCGATCATTTCGACCACGCGGGCTACTATCAGGACTACGCCGACGCCGGCTATCAGTTCCGGCCGATGTTCCAGCATCTGCAGAATGTGTGGCGGAAAAAGGGCGAGTCCTTCGCCGAGATCGTCGCGCCCGAGGGGCTGCACCAGTCGATCCCGCATTTCCATTTCCATCCCGCCGTGCTGGATGCGTGTTTCCACACCGTCAAGGGCGGTCAGGTGCCGCCGGATGGCGCCAAGGGCACGGATTATTTCTATCTGCCGGCCGCGATTCGCAGCATCCGTCTTTTCGTCGACAAGCCACCGCATCGCCTGTGGGGCCATGCCCGGGTGAACGACGACAACGACCGCGAATACATCATCGCCGACATCGATGTCTATGACGACGCCGGTCGCCCCGTGGCGCAGATTCTTGGCTTCCGGGCCGACCGGGTGGAGCAAAACGACGGCGACGACCTCGAAAAATGCCTCTACCAGGCCCGCTGGGAGATTTCCCGGCTGAAAGGCACGCGCATCGACGGCACCGCGCAACTCGCGGCTCCGGCGGAGATCGTGACGGCCGCCGGCGAGGCGGTCGGGGCGCTCTACGAGCAGCGCCAACTGAACGAGCATTACGAGAAATTCATGCCGCTGATCGATCAGGCGTCGCGGCAATTCATTCTCAACGCCTACCTCGACCTCGGCTGGCATCCGGCTGTGGGCGATCTGGTGGAGGTCGCCTCGCACATGCGGCGGCTGAACATCGCGAATCACCACCGCAAGCTGGTCTTCGGACAGTTGACCGCGCTGGCCGAGGGCGGCTGGCTGAAATCGGTGGGCGAGGAAACCTGGGAGGTGATTCGTCAGCCCGAGCGCGCCGATGCGATCGCCCTGCTCGACCAACTGGCGGTGGAATTGCCGCGCTTCGCGTCCGAAGTCGATTTGCAGCGCCACACCGGGCCCAATCTGGCCGGCATCCTCAGCGGCGAGATCGATCCACTGGAGGTGCTCTTCCCCGGCGGTTCGTCGGAGATGATGGAGACCTTCTACCGTGAGGGAGCTGACTTCCCGGTGATCAATCCGCTGATCGGCGTGGCCCTGCGCAAAGCGATCGAAAAACTGCCGCCGCGCCGCGCCATCCGCGTGTTGGAGGTCGGGGCCGGCACCGGCTCGCTGACCAAGGAGATCCTGCCCGTTTTTCCGGCCGACCGGACGGAGTATCTGTTCACCGACAACGGCCCGTTGTTCCTGCAATCGGCCAAGGACAAGTTCGGCGAACCCTATCCCTTCGTCGAGTATACCCTGTTTGATTGCGAACGAGACCCTGTTGATCAGGGGATCGAACCCTGTTCCTTCGACATCGTGCTGGCGTCGAACGTCATTCACGCCACCGCCGACCTGAAGCAGACGCTCGCCAAGCTCGCCCGCTGCCTCGCGCCGGACGGGTTGTTGATGATGCTCGAAGTCACGTGGCGTCGGGCGCCGCTGGACAATGTCTTCGGCCTGTTGTCGGGCTGGTGGCGCTTCACCGATACCGATCTGCGGCAGCGCAGCGCCCTGTTGTCTCGTTCGGCTTGGGAAAAGCTGCTCGGCGACGCCGGCTATCGCGAAGCGACGAGTTTCATCAGTTCCCCGAAGCCGGAGGAGGACCAGCAGGCGTGCTTCATTGCCATCGCACCGCAGTCCGGAGTCGAAACGCCGGCGGAAACGGCTGAGGCTCCCGCGGCACCCGCCGAAACGCTGCTGGTGATCGGCGGCGATGAAAAACTGAAGGCGGGACTTGGCGAGTTGGGCTTGGCTCCGGCTGCCGTCGGCGCGGATTTGGATGAGATCGGCCAAAAGCTCGATGCGATTGATGCCGCGGGCGGAAAAGTCACGACCATCGTACACGCGCTGTCGCTGGATCATCCCGCGATCGACGGTCTCGACGCCGAGGCGCTCAACGCGGCTCAGGAAACCGGGGTGCGCCATGCCCACGGCCTGTTCAAGCTGATCACTGGCCGGGAATGGCCGAAGACCCGCCCGAAATTGTTTTTCCTCACGCGCGGCGCGCTGCCGGCGACGGCGGGTGATCCGCTTTCCGGGCTGGCGTCGTCGCCGCTGACCGGCTTCCTCCGCGTGGCGAACAACGAGAAGGCCGAGTTTCAATGGAACCTGATCGATCTCGACCCTACCGGTCCGGAGCATGAGATGCGCGACATTTGCGACGAGATCCGCCTGTCCGACGGCGAGCCAGAGGTGGCCTATCGAGGTCATCACCGTCATGTCCGCCGGGTGCGGCGGGTGAAGCGCGACGAACTGCCGATGCGTCGCCGCAACGCGGTGCGGCCCGACGGCTCCGTGCTGCCCTACCGCCTGCAAATCGACAAGCCGGGCATTCTCACCAACCTCAGCCTCAACGAAACCGAACGCCGCGAGCCCGGTCCGGACGAGGTCGAGCTGATCGTGAAGGCCGGCGGCATCAATTTCCGCGACGTGATGAAGGCGCTGGGGATGTATCCCGGCCAGCCGGTGGACCTGAAATGGTTCGGCGACGATTTCTCCGGCGTGGTCGAGCGTGTCGGCTCGAACGTGACCGACTTGAAGCCCGGCGACTCGGTCGTCGGCATGGCGCCGTATTGCTTCCGCAGCCATGTCACCGTGCACCGCCGGCTGGTTTTCCGCAAAGCCGACCGCATTTCCCACGCCGAGGCCGCCACGCTGCCGACGGTCTTCCTGACCGCGCACTATGCGATCAACGAACTCGCCCGGATGCGGAAGGGCGAGAGCATTCTCATTCATGCCGGCACCGGCGGTGTCGGACAGGCGGCGATCCAGATCGCGCGCCATCTCGGACTGACCATTTTCGCCACCGCGGGCAGCGACGAAAAGCGCGCCCTGCTCCGCGACATGGGCGTGGATCACGTGCTCGACTCTCGCTCGCTGGCCTTTGCCGACCGCATCATGGAAATCACCGGCGGCCGCGGGGTCGATGCGGTGCTGAACTCGCTGGCGGGCGATTTCATTCCGAAGAATTTCAGCGTGCTCGCGATGTTCGGCCGCTATCTGGAGATCGGAAAGGTCGACGTCTATGGAAACAGCCGGATCGGGCTGGAGCCGCTGCGGAACAACATCAGCTTCCACGTCATCGACCTGGCCCAGCATTTGCAGGCGAAGCCGGAGTACGTCGCCGAGATGTTCACCGAACTGGAGCGGCATTTCCAGGCGGGCGATTACCGGCCGCTGCCAAACAAGGTGTTTCCCATCACCCAGGTGGTGGAGGCGTTCCGCTACATGGCGGCGGGCAAACACATCGGGAAAAACGTGCTCGACTTCGACGTGCCGGAGATCCTGGTCGGACCCGCCACGGAGGACGGTCACCGGCTCTCGGCCGAGGGCACCTGGCTCATCACGGGCGGCGCGGGCGGCTTTGGCCTCGAACTGGCCGGCTGGATGGCGCAAAACGGTGCGCGTCACTTCGCGCTGATGAGCCGCTCGGGCCCGAAGGAGGACGCTCTGCCAAAGATTCAGGCCCTGCGCGAGCTGGGCTGCACCGTGCTCGACGCGCGCGGCGACGTGGCGAAGCGGGCCGATGTGGATCGCGTCGTGGCCGAGATCCAGGCCGGTGGAGCGCCGCTGACCGGCGTGATTCACGGCGCCATGGTGCTGGACGACGAATTCATCGTCGAACTCGACCGCGAGCGCTTCGACCGGGTGCTGCTGCCCAAGATGCTGGGCGCGTGGAATCTCCACCAGGCCACGCTCGGTCTGCCGTTGGAGCATTTCATCTCGTTCTCGTCGTTCTCGGCCGTGATCGGCGCGGTGAAGCAGTCGAATTACAATGCGGGGAACGTCTTCCTCGACCAGTTGGCTTACTACCGTCGTTCGCAGGGCCTTCCGGCGCTGACGTTCAACTGGGGCGCGTTGAAAGGCGCGGGCTTTGTCGAGCGGAACGAAAAGACGCAGCAGTATCTCGAAATGGTTGGCCTCGGCGCGACCGAAATGGACGAAACGCTGGCTTTGTTCAGTTGGGGGCAGCCCACCGATGCCACCCAACTCGGGGCGGCACGGGTCGATTGGTCGGCGCTGGCCCGTTTCAGCCCGTCGGTCGGCAGCACGAAGATGTTCGCTGCCGTGGTACCCCGCACCGGTGGTAGCGGAGGCGAATCGATGGCCGCCCGCATTCTCGAAGCACCCGCCGACAAGCGCATGGCGATGGTGGAGGATCTCATCGCCGCGCAGGTCGGAGCCGTGCTCGGCACCGAGGCCTCGCGCATCGACAAGGACACGCCGCTGACGAATCTGGGCCTCGATTCGCTGATGGCGATCGAACTGGTCAACCGGATCGAGGACAAACTCGGCATGGCCATGCCCATGGGCTCGGTGCTCAACGGACCGAACATCCGCGACCTGTCGATCCCCGTGTTGGAAAAACTTCTCGACTCCGCCGGCGACCTGTCGGGCGGTGGGGCGACTTCGACGGACCTGGTGCCGTTTGAGGCGACCGGTGAAATGCCGTCCGTGCTGCCCCTTTCGGAAGGACAACGCGCCCTGTGGTTCCTCAACCGCCTCGCGCCCGAGTCCTCGGCCTACAACCTGATCTTCTCCGGCAAGTTCCGCCCGCTGCTCGACATTGAGGCGATGAAGAAGGCCTTCGCGCTGCTGTTCGAACGGCATCCGCTTTTCGACGTGACCTTTACCACGCGCGATGGCGAGCCGGTTCAGATCGTGCAGAAGGGACGCACCATCGACTTCCGCGAGCACGACTGTTCGTCGCTGAACGACGTGCAGTTGAAGGCGCTGATCAGCGATCACGCGAACCGACCCTTCGACCTCGAGCGCGGTCCGGTGGCGCGGCTGGAACTGTTCCGCACCGCCGACGCGGCCCACGTCGCGCTGCTGTCGATGCATCACATTGTCTCCGACGCTTGGTCGGTGGCGGTGCTGATCCAGGACCTGATCGAGTACTACTTCTCCGCCAAAGCCGGACGCACCCCGCGGGTCGAGCCGCTGCCGGCGAGCTACGCCGACTTCGTCCGCTGGGAGCGTGCCCACCTCGACAGTCCAGCGGGCGACACCCGCCTCGCGTATTGGTCACATCGTCTGGCCGATGCGCCCGTGGCTCTCGACCTGCCGACCGACCGACCCCGTCCGCCGGTGCAGAGTTTCAATGGCGGCACCCACGGCTTTCAGATCGACGAGGCCCTCACCGGAGAGATTGTGGCTTTCTCCAAAGCCCATCACGCCACTCTGTTTACCACGCTGCTGTCCGCCTACGAGATCCTGCTGCATCGCTACTGCCGCCAGGACGATCTGGTCGTCGGCGTGCCGCTGGCGGGCCGGAATCAATCCGAACTGCAGGGCGTGGTCGGCTATTTCATCAATCCCGTGCCCATGCGCAGCCGGGTCGACGACGATCCGACCGTGGCGGCTTATCTGGAACGTAACCGCGAGGAGGTCAATGGCGCGCTGGAACACCAGCAGTTCCCGCTGGCTCGGCTGGTGGACAAGCTCCGCGTCCCGCGCGACCCCGGCCGCTCGCCGTTGTTCCAGGTCACGTTCTCGATGGAGCGCATCCCCGGCATCGACGAGCAGGGGATCGCGGTGTTCCTCATCGGCCAGGGCGGCCATACCTTCCATGTTGGCGACTTGTCGATGGAGACGGTCGATTTGACGACGCGGCAGGCGCAGTTCGAGATCACGCTGGTGGTCGAGGAGGCCGGAGGCAACCTGTTCGGCTGCTGGCAGTACAACCGCGATCTGTTTGACGAAAACACCATCGCCGAACTCAATGCCCTCTACGCCCAGGTCCTGCGCGGCATGGTGGCGAATCCCGAGGCGCGGATTTCCGAGATCGAACTGCTCTCGACCGATGAGCAGCGCAAGGTCCTGACTGAGTGGAACGCCACCGCAGCCGAGTTTCCGCGCGAGACACTGCTCCACGAGTGGGTCGCGGAAAGCGCCGCCCGCCATGCGGACAAAACCGCGGTTGTCTGCGGCGATCGCGAACTCGGCTATGGCGAACTGAATCGCCTCGCCAACGGCGTGGCCAAGCGCCTCACCGCCCTCGGCGTGCAGCCCGGCGACAATGTCGGCGTGCTCATCGACCGGTCGCCTGCGATGGTTGCCGCGCTGCTGGGCGCCCTGAAATCTGGAGCCACCTACGTACCGCTTGATCCCGAGTTCCCCGAGCAGCGTCTGGCTTTGATGTTGTCCGATGCTACCCCGAAGGTACTGCTCACTTCCCGTGAACTGGCCGGCGAACTGCCCGGCGGCGCTTGGCAGGTCCTCGCGATGGAAGATGTCGAGCCCTCCGCCGACCCGCCCGCCGTGTCGGGACTGACGCCCGAGTCGCTCGCCTACATCATTTACACCTCCGGATCGACCGGCACGCCCAAGGGCGTCGAGATTCCGCACCGCGCGGCGGTCAATTTCCTCGCCTCCATGCGCCGCGAACCGGGACTTTCGGAAAGTGACCGCCTCCTGGCCGTCACCACGTTGTCCTTCGACATTTCGTTGCTGGAAATGTTCCTGCCGCTCGTCACCGGCGCCACTGTGGTCATCGCCACGCGGGAGGAAGTGAAGGACGGTCGCCGTCTGGCCAATCTGCTCAACGACGAGGACATCACTGTCATGCAGGCGACACCCGCGACCTGGCAGATGCTGCTCGATTCCGGCTGGGAAGGCCGCAGCGAGTTGCGCCTATTCTGCGGTGGGGAGCCCCTGTCGCGTTCGCTCGCCAACGTGCTCGTCAATTCCGCCAGCGAGGTCTGGAATCTCTACGGGCCGACTGAAACGACCGTCTGGTCGACCCTCCAGCGCGTCACCGAAAGCGACGAAGCCGTCACCATCGGCCGACCAATCGCCAACACCCAGGTTTACGTGCTCGATGCCGCCCACCGGCCCGTGCCGGCTGGCTTCACCGGCGAACTGTGGATCGGAGGCGCCGGTCTGGCCCGCGGCTACCGCAACCGGCCCGAACTGACCGCCGATGCCTTCGAGGAGATCACGCTGCCCACCGGGGAGACGAGCCGGCTTTACCGCACCGGCGACCTTGCCCGCTGGACCCGTGACGGCGTGCTCGAGTGTCTCGGCCGCGTCGATTTCCAGGTCAAAGTCCGCGGGGTCCGCATCGAACTCGGCGACATCGAGGCCCAGCTCGAGCAGCATCCCGCCATCAGTCAGGCCGTCGTCGCCAAGCGCGCCGATCTGCCCGGTGGCGAGGGACTCGCAGCCTACCTTATTCCCACGGGCGAGAGCCTGCCGGACGCCACCGCTTTGCGCCAGTATCTGGCCGAAAAACTGCCCGCCAGCTACATTCCGGCCGCCTTTGTTCAAGTCAGCGAATTCCCGCTCACGCCCAATCGCAAGATCGACCGCAAGCGGCTGCCCGCGCCGACTCTGGCCAGCAGTCCGGCCGGCGAGCGGGTTGCTCCGCGCACGCCCACCGAGCAGAAGCTGCACGGCATTTTCGCCCATCACTTCGATCCCGCCAGCTTCGGCATCACCGACGGCTTCTTCGAACTCGGCGGCGATTCCCTGCTCGCCCTGCGCATCGTGGTGGAGACCTCCGAGGCCTTCAATCGCCAGGTGCCGGTCGATGCCTTCCTCCGCCATCCTACGATCGAGCAACTGGCTCACTACCTCGACAGCTCGGAAAGCGGCGTCGCTCCCGACGAGGAGGCGCTCGTCTCCGGACCCGTGGCGTCGATCGACGATCTCGACCACATCGAAGTTGCCTTCGCCGGCGGGGACGAGGAGGTGCCCGCGCTCGATGCCGTGGCCCTGACCTACGTGCCCGAGGCGCTCGCCGCGCTGGCCGGCGTGCCGCGCGATCGCATCGCCGAGCACTGGTTCGGCGGCAGACCCCGCCTGACCAATGTGTATGAACTGCCCCAGGGCCGCATCGGCGTGGTCATGCTCCCGCGTTTCGAAATCGATTTCTACAAGGACCCCGAGGGCGTCCGCGGACCCGTCATCGAGGCCCTCGAACTGGCCGCCAAAGCCGGCGCTCGGACCGTTTCGCTGACGGGCGTCATTCCTTCCGCCACCAATCACGGGCGCGACATCGCCGGCTGGATCGACGGACGGAAGGATCTGCCGGTCATCACCACCGGCGACGCCACCCGCTCGGCCACCATCGTGCGCAGCGTGGAGGGAATGCTGGAGAAAGTCGGTCGCGACCTGGCGAGGGAGACTCTGGCCGTCGTTGGCCTCGGCTCCATCGGCCACGGCACCATGCTGCTGCTGCTGAAAGTGCTGCCGCATCCGAAGCGACTGATTCTGTGCGATCCCTATCAGAATGACGACCAACTGGCCCGCGCCCGCGACGAAGTCCGCGCGGCCGGCTACACAGGCGAGGTCAACATCGTCGCCAACGGTGGCGCCCTGCCGCCCGAGGTCTATGACGCCAGTTTCATCGTCGCTTCGACGAACCTGCCCGGCATCCTCGACATCCGCGGATTGAAACCCGGCACCCTGGTGGTCGATTATAGCTTCCCGCCCGTGTTCCGCGTGGCCGATGCCATCCGGCGCGTCCGGGAGAGCGGCGACATCCTGTTCACCACCGGCGGTGAGCTGAAATTGCCCGGCGTCGTGAAGGAGACGGTTCATGTCCCCGAGAACGTCGATTCACTCGGCGAGGGTCAGGAGGATGGCTTTGTCCGCTTCCTCGGCAGCCGCGATCCCGAGGAGATCACCGGGTGCGTGCTCGTCAGCCTGCTGACCGGCCAAAAGCCCGGCATCCAGCCCACTCTCGGGCCGCTCTCGATCGAGGACGCGCTGGCCCACTATAACTATCTGACCGAACTCGGCATTCAGCCCGCCCGCCTGCAAATGAGCGGTTGGTTCGTCCCGGAGGAGACCATCGTCGCCGTCCGCGAATCGAAGGTTTACGAAGGAACCTGAGTCCGCGCCGAATGGAAGGAACTGCCGTCCATCTGCCTGCGACCGGAGATTTTGCCGCGAATTTTTTTGGCAAAAGCCGGCCCCCGGGAGGCTGCCGGAGGGCTGTCTTTTTCTTTCCGGTTTTCCGATCCAACCCTGTCTCATCGGAGAGACAACAGGGTTGGATCGGAAATCGTGCGGGTCAGAGGGGCTTCAAGGTGGAAAGTCCGCCGTCGATCGCGATGACCTGGCCGGTCAGGAAGACTGATTCCGCACCGAGGAGAAATTCCACGGCGGCGGCCAGGTCGTTGGGATCGCCGATGGCCCGGAGCGGATGCCGCTGGCGGGCGGCTTCGGCTTTTTCCGGCGTGCTGAGCAGCGGAGCGGCCAGCGGGGTGTCGGTCAGGGAGGGCGCGAGGACATTGACCCGAATGGCCGGGGCGAGTTCGGCGGCGAGGGAGCGGGCCAGAGCCTCGACAGCCCCCTTGGCGGCGGCGATGCTGGCATGGAAAGGGAGGCCGATTTTGGCGGCGACGCTGGAAAACAGCACCACCGAGGCGCCGGAGCCGGCTTTCTTCAGCGCGGGCAGGGCGGCGCGGAGCAGCCGGACCGCACCGAGGAAATTGATCTCCCAGTCGCGTTGGAAATCCTCATCGCGCAGGCGGGAGAAGGGCCGCAGTTCGATGGTGCCGGGGCAATAGACCAGCCCGTCGAGGCGATCGGGCAGGGCCGCGGCCGACAACGGCTCGGCCACGGTGGCGTCGAAGGGCAGGCACTCGACTCCGCGGAGGAATTCCAGCGGACCAGGCCGGCGAACGGCGCAGATGATGCGGCAGGGATCCGGCGCTGCGGCGAGGCGGTGAACGGTGGCGAGTCCGATGCCGGAATTGCCGCCGGCGATGAGATAGGTCTTTCGCGAGTCTTCCATGGAGGCGTCGCAAGCCGTTACGACCCGCGGACGCCGTTCGGATGGGAGGAGCGACCGCTTATTTCGTTGGCGCGGCCGCCGGGGCGGCGAGATCGGCGGGCGTGAGGTTGCGCCACTGGAGATTCCGATACTGGGCGCGGGTCATGAAACTGGCGATGCCGACGGGCACGCACAGTTCGATGTCGCCGGGGCGCAGGCTGATCTTTTTGTCGCCGATCTCGAGATTCACCATCTGCCGTTCGTCGATCCAGGCCTCGATCTTGGCGTCGGTGACACGAACCTTGATTTTGTACCAGACGTTGGTTTCGAATCCCTCGATGTTCATCGTCTCGTTCTCCGAGGCATCGAGGTCATCCACCGAGGACAGGCCGACGATCCCGCCGCCCCAGCCGCCGATGACGAAGGTGGCATGGCTGTCTTTGACCGGGAAGGTGAGGGCGCAGAAAAAGTCGTTCCCGTCGAGTTTCATCGCCTCGAGGGTGATCTCGTAGTTGGTCTTTGCCGGCGGCTCCTCGGACCAATTGACGCCGGTCATGATGGCGCCGAAGTCGAACTCCAGGTTGCCTTCCTCATCGACAGTGACTTCGCCTTCGCCGCCGAATTGGATCGGCTTCCACTTGCCGAGGCCCTTGCCATCGAACAGGGGAATGAGATTGGGATCTTTTTTGGCGAACAGTCCGCCGAACTTCGGCTTTTCCGGAGCCGGTGCCTCGGCGGGAGCGGGTGGCGCGTCTTTCGCCGGGGTGGGGGAGGCCGGGGCATCGGCGGTGGTAGCCGCTGGCGCCTCAGTGGTGGCGGCGACGGCGGGCGGCGTCAATGAAGCGGGCAGGACGCCGGCGGTGCGGACGATGCGGCGCTGGCCCTCGGCATCGACTTGGGCAGACCATTCGAAAAGGCCGATGCTTTTGTGGCGGGCGACGTGCCAGGCGTTGCCGACGATGAGGAGGCCGATCACGCCCCAGAGAGTGTATTGAAGGGGTTTCACGCCGGCCATCGTGTCCGAGCCGCCGCCGCCGCGCAAGCGAATTCGCGGTCCCGGTTTGCGGATTGGCTGGCAGGCTGGGGATTACGACTGCCCCGCGATCAGCGTCTGAACGAACTGATTGACGCAGTGGAGCCGCTCGACGACATCGCGGGTCTCGAGCAGCCGCTGTCGCTCGGTCGCTCCGGTGACGAAGGTGTGGGCGATGACATCGGCGACGGCGGAAGGATCATTGAGCAGGCGCAGGTTGTCGTGCAATTTCACGGACATGGTCTGATCGGGGCCGGTCAATTCCTCGACGAGGTCGATGGTCTCCGAGGCCAGCCGCTCGGCTAGGTCGGCGTCTTCGATCTCGCAGTCGATGGGCTCGATGGTCGCAATGCGGAAGGGCGCCATTTGCCGCCAGCCCGTGAAGCGGATGCGCTTCGTGCCGACGAGGATGAGGTGGGAGGTGCCATTTTCATGGGTGACGCAGGCCCGAACCAGCCCGGCGGTGGAGATGGGGGCGATGTCATCGGGTTCGCCGCCCTCCGGCACAGTGCCGATGCAGAACATCCGATCCGCGGCGAGGGCGGTGGAAAGCATCGCCCGATAGCGGGGCTCGAAGATGTAGAGCGGCAGCAGGCAGTGCGGGAACAGGGTGCAGGGGAGCACCATGACGGGGATCGACTCCGGGAGCTTCTCTAGAGTGGCGGGAACCATGGGGGGCTAGGATCGGGCGCGGGTGGGCTGTCTGGAAGGGGTTCGAGGGATTACGCTTTCCAAGCCAATCCGGTGGCAGTATCGCAAAAAACGGCCGGAAGCGGCGGACTTTTCATTGCGCAATCCGATTCTTGTGTTTATTTCGCGGCCACGAAACAAAGAAAAAACAAAGAACCATCCCCACAACCCATGGCGTCAAGGTGATGCCACCCGTTTGGCAATGAGTGAACTAGCTACAGATATCAAAGAATTCCAGCTGCATGAAGGTGACACCGGCAGCGCGGACGTTCAGATCGCCCGGCTTTCCTGGCGGATCTCGGAACTGACGGAGCATCTCTCCCGTCACAAGAAAGATTTTTCCTCGCGCCGTGGCCTGCTGATGCTGGTCGCCCAGCGCCGCAAACTGCTCGACTATCTGGCTTCCACCGACGGCGAGCGCTACCAGAAAGTGATCAAGGCCCTGAAACTGCGTCGGTGATTCACCGGCGCGTTTTCGTTTCCCGTTTTTTCGATCGGGTCGGTCTTGGGGCGCCACGCTTCAAGTCCTTTGGTTTCTTCCTTCCTGCGAAAGCTTTCCCCAATCGGGAAGTTTCGGCAGGGAATGTCTGGAGTTCCGTGAGGCGCTCTGAGACGCTGGAGGCCCGATTGAAACGGGAGCGGACCCCGGCCTTTGACTGACCGACCGAAGGTCGAAAAGGGGATGCCGGGTCGATAAGCGATCCGAATCTGAAAGAGCCGTCGAATCCCGCCTGAACCCAATCCGGTCGGGAGTCAGGCGACCGACTGCCGGGGAACCGGTCGCGGAAAAAGCCGAGCGCCCCCTGCCTGTGAAGGCCGAATCCCTGATGGATCGGTCGAATTAAACTCAGGCCGACAGCGCGGCAGGTCCGGAGCCTCTGGGGCGGCCGGGCCAAAAAAAGAACCTATTTTTACACCAAACAAGAAAGAAAAACACCATGAGTATCGAAACCATCAAGTGCCGGATCGGCACCCAGGAAGTGACCCTCGAGTCGGGCAAATACGCCAAATTGGCGGACGGCGCCGTGACCCTGCAGGTCGGAGAAACCATCGTGCTGGTCACGGCCGTCTCGGCCACCAGCGTCAAGGAAGGGCAGGATTTCTTCCCGCTCTCCGTCGAATACAAGGAAAAGGCCGCTGCTGCGGGCCGTTTTCCGGGCGGCTACTTCAAGCGCGAAGGCCGGCCGACCGAGAAGGAAATCCTTACCTGCCGCATGACTGACCGTCCGCTGCGACCGCTCTTCCCGAAGGGCTACTACTACGACACCCAAGTCGTGGCCCTGCTGCTGAGTGCCGACGGTGAGAACGACGCCGACATTCTGAGCATGAACGGCGCCTCCGCTGCCCTGCTCATCTCGGACATTCCCTTCGCCGGTCCCATCGGTGCCGTGCGTGTGGGCCGGGTGAACGGCCAGTTCGTCGCCAACCCCACCTTCACCGAGCGCGCCGAGAGCGATCTCGACCTGGTCTATGCCGGTCTGCGCGACAAGGTGATCATGATCGAAGGCGCCGCCCAGGAGCTGACCGAGGCTGAGTTCAAAGCCGCCCTGGAGTTTGCCCAGCAGGCCATCCAGCCCGTGCTCGACGCCCAGGAAGAGCTGGCCCGCCGCGTGGGCAAAGCCAAGCGCGTCGTCGCCCTCAAGGACGTGCAGGACGACTTGCTGGAGATCGCCTACCAAGTCGCCGGCGACCGCATCGAGGACGCCCTCTACAAGCCCAGCAAGGTTGAGCGCGGCAAGGCCGTGAAGGCCCTGAAGGACGAAGTTGACGCCGCCATCAAGGCCAAATACCCCGAGGCCGGCTCCTTCGAGATCGGTCAGGCTTTCGATTATCTGCAAAAGAAGGCTTTCCGCATCAGCATTCTGGAGAAAGGCCATCGCTGCGACGGCCGCGACTCCGATACGATCCGCCCGCTGTCGGCCGAGATCGATCTGATGCCCCGCACCCACGGCTCGGCCCTGTTCGCCCGCGGTGAGACCCAGGCTCTGGCACTGGCGACCCTCGCGCCGCTGGACGAGAAGCAGTTCGTCGACAATTACGCCGGCGGCGAAGACACCAAGCGCTTCCTGTTGCACTACCACTTCCCGCCGTTCAGCGTGGGCGAGACCGGCCGCATGGGTGGCCTGAATCGCCGCGAGATCGGCCACGGCGCCCTCGCCGAGCGCTCCATCGAGCCCATGCTGCCCGGTGAAGATGTTTTCCCCTACGCCCTGCGCGTCACCAGCGAGGTGATGGAGTCCAATGGCTCCACCTCCATGGCCTCGGTCTGCTCCGGCACCATGGCCCTGCTCGCCGCCGGCGTGCCGATGATCCGCCCTGTCGCCGGGATCTCCTGCGGCCTGGTCACCGAATACGACGAAGCCGGCACCCTGAAGCAGTACCGCACCCTGATCGACATCATCGGCAGCGAGGACCACTTCGGCGACATGGACTTCAAACTTTGCGGCACCAGCGAAGGCATTACCGGCTACCAGCTCGACCTCAAGCTGCCCGGCATCCCGCTGAGCATCCTGTTCGAAGGCATCGACAAGGCCGCCAAAGGCCGCCTGCAGGTCCTCGACGTGATGAATGCCGTCATCTCCCAGCCGGCCAAGCTCAGTGAGCACGCGCCCCGCATCGAGACCGTGCAGATCGATCCCAGCAAGATTGGCGACCTCATCGGACCCGGCGGCAAGCACATCAAAGGCATCCAGGCCGAGACCGGCGCCGAGATCAGCATCGAGGACGACGGCCGCGTGCACATCTACGCCGCCAAGAAGGAAGCCCTCGAGCGCGCCATCGAACTGGTCCGCAACCGCACCGCCGAGATCGAGATCGGCCGCATCTACCACGGCAAGATCGTCTCCGTGACCAACTTCGGCGCCTTCGTCGAAGTGCTGCCCGGCAAGGACGGCATGATCCACATCTCCGAGCTGGCCGACTTCCGCGTCGGTCGGGTCGAGGACGTCGTCAAGGTCGGTGACATGGTTTACGCCAAGTGCATCGGCATCGACGAGAAAGGCCGCGTCAAGATGAGCCGCAAAGCCGCCATGGCCGAGCGCGCCGTCGCCGCCGGCAAGGAACTCGGCAACGACGAAGAAGACCGCGGCTGATCCGTTCGCCCCGGCCTTCCCTCACCGCTGCGGGGAGCCCGTCATTCGGGCCGCCCCGCGGATCGGTCATTTTTGCGCCGCGATCGCTCCACTGCTGGTGGGAGCGGTCGCGGCGTTTGGGTTTTTGGTTTCTGAGGGCGCTAATCGTTATCGCCGACACCTTCACTCTGTGAAGCTGCCGCCTCGCAGGCGGCCTGATCCTCAGCGCCAATGCCTTTTGTGCGTTTAATGTGGAGCGACTCCTGCAGCTGTTCGCGGTGAAAGAGACTATTCATCGGCGGATAACTGCATTTTCGGACCTGATTGGTGGCGCGCCTCCCCCGGATGGTTCTCGATATCGTTCACTGGCTGAGCAGGATGAAGTCCCATGAGAGAGTCGCCATTTGGTGATTGTACGGTGGGTGGAAACCCGTGGACGTCAGCGCCGAATCGATTTCGCAACGACTGGGCGGGAACTGTTCGCTTGCCGAGGGAATGGGAGAGAACGGGGGAGTCTCGGGATTGATTGAAGGAGGGTCCATTCTGGCCCAGTGTCGCCGGGTAGGCCTCGACACCGGGCGGTTTTCGCGGACATGAGTGTCTCTCACAAGACGTCCGGGTCGGTCACTGGGGTCCCATTGACCGCTGCGTTAAACCTCACCGACGAGCCAGCACGAACGTCTGCAAGCCGGTGGCATCGTGGCTGAATGTCACGTTCGACCAATGCATCTCTGAGAAGATGGCGCGCACTTCGTCGACATTGCGGTAGTGGGTGTCAAGTTCGAAGGCCCGGAGCAAATAGTCGCTGCCCTCTTCGCGGTTGGTGGCGCTAGTGAAAAAAACGCCACCCGGTCGTAGAACGTCAAACACGCAGCGGTAAAATACCCGCAACTGGATGTCGTCGAGGAATTCGCCGAGACCGGTGCTGACCACGATGTCCTGCGGTGGTTCGGGATAATCGGATTTGTTGAGCGCGTCGCCACGTCGAAACTCGGCGCGGGCGAGCATCCCGGGCATCTCGGTAGCGAGATGCACCCGGGCGGCGTCCAATACGACTGGATCAATGTCCATGCCAACGTAACGGAGCGCCGCTACGTCGCCACTGAGGCGGGAAATGTCCCTGGGAATTCCACAAGGTATGGCGAGTACGCTGACCGTTTCCTCATGACCCACGATGTCGAGCGCCTTGCGGATGACGCGCTCCGATTCCACGGCACGTTGCCGCATTCCTTGTGCGGCTCGAGTATTGAGCAGCACGCGGTCAAGAATTGCGCCGATGAGGCAACGACCCGAGGCGCGGTTCCTGTAAAGGTGGTCAGCGAAGCGATAACTGCCGCTGTGATCGATGGCTTCGCGGGCGAGATCGCTCAATCGCATGAGCCAATAGATGGGAATGAGGTGCCACCGACCGTCGCGGCGGAATTTGGCGACGAGATTGCCGGTGCGGCGTGTCAGATTGTGCGGCCGAAAGTCAGCCACCGACCCGGCCGAGGCCGGGGAGTTCGTTAATGCGGTGTTCATAAGGTTGGATTTCGTCAAAAACTTGCTGGTCGATAATACGGAAACGTTTTAGGCAGGCGGCGGCTCCAGGCCGGCCGCGGAGCCAGCCCGCCACCCATCCGAGATGGTCTCTTTCATCATCAATCATGCGGGCCAGCGCTTCCCGAACGGGTTCGGGCTGGTCGGCTTCGTTTAACTCATCCTGGAACCGTTGATGCACGCGCCGCTCGAAAATTTGAGTGAAGCACAACACTTCGAGCAACGAAGCCGGTGGTCCGCTATGACTCAGGAAAAAACTCTGATAGCTGCGATGAATGCGTATATGGGGCATGCCGCAGCGATGGATGGCGTCGGCCCAGAGGCGGGCATGCTCGGCCTCCTCGGCGGCATGGCGGGTAAGTCGTCTGCAAAGTTCTCCGTCCTCCGCCAGTCCGGCCATGCGGCCCAGCAGTAGGGCTCCTTCTAGTTCACTTTGGCGATACCAGTTCAGCCGCCAGGCGAGATTGTCTTTCGTGTTCATGACTTTCACGCGGCTTGGATGTCGGCGAGCCTGCTGGACATTTTTCTGCCGGTCAGTCGCTCGATCTTACGGTTGATGGCCAGGATGGCGGCAAAATCGTTTTTCTGAGCCACTGGTGTGGTGGGCAGGACCAACTCGCCGATGTGCTGGAAATGGATCGCTTCATCGAGCACATCGTCGATCTCCTCGGGATGGTGCGCCAAGCGCAGCGCGAGCAGATCGCATCCGAACTGGCAGTGCCGCACCTCATCCTTCGCGACGAGATGCAGGATGTGGGCGAGCACCGGGTCCAGCGCCTGTTTTGCGTCCTTAAAGAAGTGATGGGCGGCGAAGTGTTCGCTCATAAGATACCGCGTCAACAGACGGGCAGGATGGTCAAAGTGCAGGCCAGTCTGGCGGCGGCGGATGGCCACGACTTCCTCATCCCGAATCGGCCGGTAATCCACAGCGGCGAGATACTGGGCAAAAACGTGAAAATGCTTGTAGCTCTCGTATAGCTGGACGCTGAAGATGGCGGTGCTTGTGACACAATCCCACATCAGGTCCAGCACGCGGGGAGTGAAGATGGGAAAAAAGGACTCGATCAACGCCGAGTCTCGGACGCGGTCCAGCAAGTCGGGCTGTGAGAGTGAGAGTCCGGGCTGGATGTCGTCCCAAGCGATGTCGGTGTCGAGAATCCAGCGGGTCATCTCTGATGTGGTCAGGTAATCTCCGTAGTTCATTGTGTCGTCACGGTGGTGATTTTTTGGGCGATGACGCCGGTCAGGGTGTCGAGCGTCATGGTGGGTGAAAATTCAGATTCGGCGATGCGCACTCCGAACTCCTCATGGATCGCACAGAGCAGTTCCACCGTGTCCATGCTGTCTAGGCCGAGTTCGTGTAGGGGAGTTTCTGCGCGAAATTGAGGCGCGAGGCGCGGCAGACAATGCCGCAGGTGGTCGAGTATTTCTTTGGTGTTCATCTCAGTGAAGATGCGGTAACCCAGCGTTCCAGCCCGAATGCCACGCAGGCACTGTGGGCGGGCTTCCCATCGGTCAGGGATATTTGAAAGCGCCCCCCGAAAAAATCGCGGTGGCGGTTGATGCTCGCGATCGACAGCCCATCGGCCAGTGTGAACTCAATCTTTGTCTTCAGCAGGCGCTGCAGCGCTGCCTTGGCACGCGACTTCGTTTGGGGTAGGAAGAAGGGATCAGTCGCCTCCTCCCACCCACCTTCGATGCCGAGTTCGCGTGCCAGTCGCCCGATATCGTCCCGCATCGTGCCAAGTCTGCGGTCGATCCACTGTGGAGCGCCAATGAAGATCAGTTCACGCATCTGAAATTCAATCTGTCGGCGGCCTGGCATTAGCGTGGCGGGATCTTCGCGTCGGAAGCAACGCCCTCGGGCGGCCAAGACTATCCCGCCTTCCGGGTCCGTCAGCGTATGCCGATGTAGCGAAGCGTAAGCATGATAGCAGACCGCGGGGGATAGATCGTAGTCCGTGGCGGCGAGATGTTCGACCGGCCATCCCGGTCGCTCGTTGGCTGCTGCCGTCATGAGGAGATGGGGGAATGATTCATAGTAACCGGCCAGCCGCAGGGTGGTCCGCGGAATCAGCGCTGGCCAATCTTTCTCTTCGGCTTCAAGGCCCAGTGACCAGTCACGCAATCGGGCATCAATGGTTTCAATGGGATTCATGTGAACGCGTCTAAAATGGTGGAAATGCTATGGAAGTGTTTCATGTTGACCAGATGATCAGGAACCGGCATGCCAGTGTGCTCCTCGATCGTGCCGATCAGGTGTAGGATGGCGAGGCTGTCAACGATGCCGTGCTCGAAAAGTGGCGTGTCGCTTGTAACCGCCGAGTAGACTCGCGATGGACGCAGCGCGGGAAGCACTTCATTCACGAGACGAAGCAGGGCGCTTTCAAGCTCGGGCGTGGATGTGTCGGTGGAGGACATAGCGGGTGACATGTGAAACAAGTGTGCGCCAGTCAGAGTGCGCAGGTTCGCAAATGGCGTCTGCGCCCGCCGTGTCATAGATGCGGGGGAATGACAGGGCTGGGAGAAAGTACTTCGCGTCGGAGAGTACGCGCTGGAACAACAGATCTCCGCTCTGCGCCACCGTCTCCCCGAACAGGGCGAACGTCTTTCCATCCACCAGCTCCGGAGGCATGATCGAGCCACGCCGCCACGTGGCGGACAGGCCCGCGAACTCCCCTGCCAGGTGTGCGAGGAGCTCCCCCAAGGCAGGAGCACGGAGCCCCGCGCACGCGTGCAGAACCGGTGGGACATCTCGTGCCAGAGCTGCCGCTACGATCAGCCGCCCTGCATGTTCGGTTGAAATCAGATCGACTTTCGCCTCTGCGCTGCCCGGTATCATGGGGACCAGGCCCTTCCACAGCCAAAACAGCAGGTGATGAAGCGCGCCCGGCCGAAGCACACGCCCGTCTGTCTCGCCCCCGGCCGCCGTCGAGAGTCTTACGATCGTAGACGGCAACCTGCTCCTGGCGACCAAATCCTCGGCTTCCCATTTACTACGTTCGTAATCATTCACGAATCTCGATGGTCGGGGCAATGGGGCCTCGTGGATCAGACCGGAGGCTGCGCCGCAAACGCAGGCTGTGCTGATATGCACGAAACGCCGCAGCCGTGGACAAGCCTCCGCGAAATCGAGCAATTTTTTCGTCAACAACACGTTTGCCGAATGCAATTCCTCCCACGGCGCGCGAAACGCGGTCAATGCCGCGCAGTGAATGATGATCTCGCAGTCCTTCGCTGCTACGGGATCGTCGCCGCGAGCTAGTTCCACCACCCGATATCCGCGCAACTGCCGGGCGACTTCGCTTCCGATGTTGCCTGTTACTCCGGTCAGCAAAATGGTCATGATAGCACGAGGTCGGTGGTTTCCAACAGCATCGCGGACCAACTCGATCCGAATCCGTAAGCAAAGAGTAGTACCCTCATACCCGGCCGTAGGATTCCCGCAGCGAAAGCTTGCTCGAGGTACAGAAAGCTGTCCGCCGATATCGTGTGTCCGAATCGCACCGTGGGCGCGAACAAGCGATCCTCGGCAATGGAGCAGAGGCGCATCAGGATAGGCCAGGACAGTGCGTTCACTCCCGTGGGAATTACCAGGTCGACATCCCTCGGACGACAGCCCGACTGACTGAGTGTTTGCCGAATCGTTGCTGCGGCGGTGGGGAAATATGCCGCTACGATCTCACTCTGGCGGTTCGGCACATCCCAATACCAGCCTTTTGATACTTGATGCTGGCCCAGCCAACGATAGCGGGCATTTTCACGAGAGACGACCACCGCGCTAGCGGCGTCGCTGATCACATTGTAGAGCACCTCGCGACCCGCGCCCGGAGGAAATGCATCAGCGCCCACGCAGAGTATGTGATTCAGCGCGGGCTCGGCTAGGAGCAGCGCTCGGGCCTGCCGCAGCGCCGCGAACATGCCCGCGCAGCCCTGCTGCGCTATTCCGCAGACGAAGGCCCTTTCAAGTCCCAATTCCTCCTGAGCCCAACTCCCTCGGTAGCAAAACTGACTGAGCAATGGATCGGCTTCTGGGTGGGTGCTGGCCCGGCCATGCCCGTCAGGCAGAGATCCTGCCCAGAACAGCGCGTCTATATCGTCCGCCCGGAGCCCGGCTTCCGCGATCACCGCCCCCGCTGCCTTCACGGCGAGTGCGGAAACGTCATCACAAATCCAGGCGCCATCGAATCCGAAAGCAGTTAGATTCTCTGCGGGGGACAGATTACGCAGTTCGCTGAGAGGAACGTAACGATCAGGCAGCAATGATCGATGCGCGCGAAGGCCAATCGAGGATATGAGTTTGCCGGAGCCGACATTATTCATGACGGCCATTCTTTATCGCTGAAACAAACTTGTTAAAAATCGATAATACGACCATTAATCATCGATTCAGACGATGAAGGTTCCATGAGAGCCGGGAGACAAAAGCGAGGTTTCCCTTTTGCGGAATGGCTACATCGAATGCGCCCTTGCGATTAAAACGATGAGACAGGGTCTGATCTCCGACGGGACAGGGTTGAATCGAAATCCGAGGGGATTGAATGCATCGGAAATCGCGACCTTCGTGACCGTGGAGAACATATGAATCTTTTAGCCCGCGTTTCCCTGACCCTTTCGCACAGTTCCCTACCCACCTCCACCTCAACCCTCCCCGTAGGCGCGGGCGATTTCTTCGGCCAGAATGGCGATGCCGCGGCGGACGGTGTCCTCGCTCTGGGTGTGGCTGAGACGCAGGCATTCGTGGCTGTGGGGCCAGTCAGCGGTGTCGAGGCCGTAGAAAAAGGATTCGCCGGGGATGATGAGGGTCTTGCGGGCTTTGAGGCGCTGGTAGAGTTCGCGGGTCGGGATGGGCAGGTGCTCGCACCACAGCCAGAGGAAGAAGGCGCCTTCCGCACGGTGGACCCGCCAGGGGAGGTCGGCGGGCAGGCTGCGGTGCAGGCAGTCGAGGGCGAAGTCGGCTTTGGCCCGGTAGAAGGGGCGGATCAGGTCGCGGCTGATCCGCAGGATGTCGCCGGACTCCATGAGCGGCCGGGTGAGGGCCTGACCGATGTTGTTGTTGGCGAGGCTGGTGATGGCATTGATGGCGGACAACTCCTCGATGATGTCCTCGCGCGCGACGACGATGCCGGTGCGGGTGCCGGGGAGACCGAGCTTGCTGAGGCTGAGGGAGAGGATGATGTGGGGCTCCCAGACGGGGGCGGCATCTTCGAAAATGACGCCGGGAAAGGGCACCCCGTAGGCATTGTCGATGAGCAGGGGCACGCCTCGCTCCCGGGCGAGGGCGCTGAGGCGATCGATCTCGGGTCCGGTGAGGACGTTGCTGCTGGGATTGGTGGGCCGGGAGATGGCAATGGCGGCGATGTCGTCGGTGAGCGCGAGGCGGTCGAAATCGATGTGATATTTGAAGCTGTGATCGCCAATAAGTTCGATGGCGGGGCGCCGGGCGGTGAACAGGTCGGCGCCGACGGCTTGATCGGCATAGCCGATGTATTCGGGCACCAGCGGCAGCAGGATACGGCGGTGGCTGCCGTCGTCGAAATCGCCGGCGAAGCGGTTGAACAGAAAGAAAAACGCGGTTTGACCACCGTTGGTGACGGCGATGTTTTTCGCGGTGAGCGGCCAGCCAAACGTGCGCTGCAACAGGTCCGCGACGGCGGCGCGGAAGCCGGGATGGCCGGCCGGCTGATCGTAGTCGCCGAGCATGGCATCGAAGGCCGGGGCGTCGGCCAGCAGTTCGGTCATGCGTTGGCGCCAGAGGGCCTGGATCTCGGGGATGTGGCCGGGATTGCCACCGCCCATCATGAGCAACTCACCGCGCCCGGTGGTCATGGCCTCACCGAGATCCTCCATGAGTTGGACGGTGCCGGTGCGGCGGGCCAGATTGTGGCCAAAGCGGCTGCGCGGCCAAAAGGGGACTGGGGGGAGATCGCTCACGAAATCCGGAAATGGCCCGTCGGGGCGGGGCACGAGTCGATCCGGCAGGCGGGCCGGAGAGGGGAGGTCACGGGATCTGGCCTTCGATAACCTCGAAGCCGTTGGCGCGCAGGACGATGATGCCGTCGGCGGACCGCGGCTGGACGAAGCTGTTGCCGGCGGTGAGAGTGGGGCCTCCGGCGAGGATGAGCCGGCCACCGGCGGGGTCGTAGGTGGCCTGGGTGGCGTGGGCGACCTCCAGCAGTCCGGCGGTGGTGCGTTTCTCCACCCGAATGCCCTCGCCGTGGGCGACGAAGGCATTGACGGGCGCATCGGCTTCGTCGCCGGCGGCGGTCAGCTCGATGCGATCGGCGGTGAGGATGAAATCGGGGTGGTGCAGCACCACATCGCCCTCATAGAGCAGACGGCCGGGAGCCGGGTGCGACTGCGATTGCGCCGAGACGGACACGACGGCGAGGGAGAGGGGGAGGTCGGTTGCGGAAGCCGGAAGTGGGGCGATCTGACCGGCCGGGGCGGGCAGGTCGGTCTGGACGGTGGCGGTGACGGTTTCGGGAGCGAGCGAGACGAGGCGATGGGTCTGGCTGGCGCGGGACTGCGGGGCCACGGCGCGCTGGGAAAGGAACAGGCCGAGGACGGTGAGTGACAGGGCGACGATGGCGGCGATCTGGAGCCAATCGCGGCGGGAGGTGGCGCGGGGACGCAGGCGGGGGGCGGCGAACTCGACGGTGGCGAGGGGCCGCGCGACGGTGCGGGCGCGGATGGAGGCGAGGAGGCCCTCGTCGTCGAGATTGCCGAGCCGCGCGTGTTCGCGGAGCAAGGCATCGACCAAGTCGTCCGGGGCAGGGGACTTGGGGCCGGTATCGGGATCGCTGGGAGTCATGGGAGGTCCTCGGAGTTGAGAGATATTGCGTGGCGGGCGGCTTTTTGTGACAGGGGATCGAGCTTTTTCTCCACGCAGTCGCGGAGGAGTTCGCGGGCGCGCTGGAGGCGTTTGCGGATGGCGGCGGGCTCGCATCCGAGTGACACGGCGGCCTCCTCGCTGGTCTCGCCGCGGTAGTAGCAGGCGTGGACGGCGGCGCGGAGGTTCTCGGGCAGCCGCTGGAGGCACTGGTCGAGGGCATCGAAGACACCCGAGCCGCCATGGGCGCGGTGGGCCTGCCATCCGGCGACGGCGGCGTCGATGAGGGCGAGTTCGTTCTCCGCCATCTCGGGGCGGCGGTGGCGGCGCAGCCACTCGCGCCATTTGTTCCGCACGATGCCGCGCATCCAGGCGGCGAAATCACGGGTCACGTCGAAGGCGTCGATCTTCTCGAAGGCGGCGACGAAGGCATCCTGAACGATTTCGCGCGCGGTGAGTTCGTCGCGGGTGAGGGCGAGGGCGTAAACGAGCAGTTCGCGGTGATGCTCGCGGACGAACTGAGAAAAGCCCTCCGGATCCCGTGGATCGGGAGCGGGGCGGTCGGGATCGCTGATGGCGGCCGGGGTGGGCATCGGAGTCGCAGGGAATAGGCACCCGGCCCGGCAGGTTGTGACCGGAAAAACGCGCGCCGGATCACTCGCGGAAGGTTTCGACGCGAAATCGCTCGATGCGGAGCCTCTCGTCGGGCCGCAGGCCGGCCTCTCGGCGGATGGCGGCGAGTTGTTTGTCCACCGTGTTCAGATCGGGCCGGTTGGGCAGCATGACACCGCGCTGGCCGGTCTTGGTGGCCGTCAGGATGACGCCGTAGATGTCGGGATCGAGTTCGATGATGGACTCGACCCGCTCCGTGGCGCCGAGAATGGCAACTTCGATGGTGAGTTTTTTCAATTCCTTGGCATCGACGATGGCTTCGGTCTTTCCGCCGCTGCTCGGCTGGGCGGCGAGCCGGGCGCTGGCGGCGGTTTCGGTGACCAGATCGGACTGGGTGGCCTCAAGCGATCCGACACTGGCCCGAACGGAGCCGTCGGGGGCGAAGAAGGTGACAAAAACTGGCCGCTTTTGAGCGAGATAGCCGGTGGCGGCCGGCCAGGACGAGGCTTTCGGCGCCTTCCCGGTGCATTCGGCCAGCAGGGCCGCGCGGGCGACGGCGGGGAGGGCTGAACCGTCTTCGGCATCCGCGCCGGAGTTGGCTGGGGAGGCGGGTGTGGGCGGGATCATGGCGTGTCGGCAGAGGTTGGCGATGGGAACTCCGGTTCCGGCCGGGACCCGCTTCCGGTGTGCCCTGTCGCCAGATCCCGCCGAGGCTGCGGAGCAGCGGGCGGAATGCCGGACCACCGAACGCCGATCTTCACCGGTTCATGGGTTCACACTATATCGTTTTTCATTCCAAGTCCGTATATTTCTTGTGGGAGCCGCGCGCTTTTTCGACGGGATACTTGGCGGCATTCTTCGCAAGTTTTGATTCCATCGCGGCAAGAAGGTCGATATCGAGCAGATCGGCGAACTCCGCGAGGTAGATGGCGATATCGGCCATCTCGTCGGCAATGGCTTCGCGAGCCTCTCGGGCGTGCGCCTGGCTTTCCTCAAAACTGCGCCACTGGAAATGCTCCAGCAACTCCGAGGCCTCCAGGGAGATCGAAATGGCGAGGTTTTTGGGATTGTGAAACTGGAGCCAGTCGCGGGCGTCGCGAAAAGCGCGGATCTGGGCCTGAATGTCGGAAAGCGTGGGCATGACACACTCAAGCGCCAGCCGGTCGGGAACGGCAAGCGGCTTTCTTGTGTCTTGGTGGGCGGGCGGCTTTTGAGGAAAATTTGATCGATAAATACCTCTGATTCTGAATTGTCAGGCCATTTTTCACACAGAACACGAGTAAAAACGCTCCCCGTCTCTCTCCCCACAAATCAGGCCCCTCTGGTCGTCCTTCGCAGAAACGCGGGTGGCGCGGGCAGGTGTCTTGCCAGGAGCGTCGAACCCTGATAAAAGCGAGGATGCCTTCGATCTCATTCCCCCGAGCCTGTGTCGCTGCCACCCTGCTGGCTGCGGTCTCGATGTCGCTCCCCCGTGAGGCATCGTCGCAGGAAAAGCCCGCCGCGCAGACGCCGAATGTGGTGGTCATTTTCATCGACGACCTCGCCTATGCCGACATCGGGCCCTTTGGAGCGAAAGGCTATGAAACGCCGAATCTGGACCGCCTCGCCGCCGAGGGGCGGAAATTCACTCGCTGGTATGCCTCGCAGCCGGTTTGCTCCGCTTCGCGCACCGCGCTGCTCACGGGCTGTTACTCGAACCGCATCGGCATCCACGGTGCCCTCGGACCGGGCAGCCGGGTCGGCATCGGGGACGGCGAATTGACCTTGGCCGAGATGTTCAAGCAAAAGGGCTACGCGACGGCCTGCTTCGGCAAGTGGCACCTCGGCGATCACGAGCGATTCCTGCCCACCCGGCATGGCTTTGACGAGTATTTCGGCATTCCCTACTCAAACGACATGTGGCCCGCCCATCCGACCGCGGGCCGAAATTTCCCACCGCTGCCCATTTTCGAGGGCGAGCGCCGGCTGCGACACTCGGACGAGCATGACCAGAAAATGCTGACCACGTGGCTGACCGTCCGGGCGGTGGATTTCATCAACCGCCATCGCACGGAGCCGTTTTTCCTCTACGTGCCGCATCCCCAGCCGCATGTGCCGCTCTTTGTCAGCGACCGCTTTGCCGGCAAGACCGAGCGGGGGCTCTTTGGCGACGTGATTGCCGAGCTCGACTGGTCGGTTGGCGAGATCATGAACGCCATTGACACGAACGGACTCGCCGAGGACACCCTGATCGTCTTCACCAGCGACAACGGCCCGTGGCTCAGCTACGGCGACCACGCTGGTTCTGCTGGGCCGCTGCGGGAGGGGAAAGGCACCGTGTGGGAGGGGGGAGTCCGCGAGCCCACCCTGATGCGCTGGACTGGACGGATCCCCGCCGGTTCGGTCTGCGACGCGCCAGGCATGACGATCGATCTGCTGCCGACCCTCGCCGGGATCATTGGTGCCGACCTGCCCGGCCACCCCATCGACGGACGCGACATCCGGCCGCTCCTCGAAGGCCGACCGGGGGCGGAGAATCCGCACTCCAGCTACTGGTTTTACTACAAGACCAATGAACTGCACGCCGTCACCCAGGGCCGGTGGAAGCTTTTCCTGCCTCACGAATACCGCACCCTCGCAGGCAAACCCGGTGGGACCGGCGGCACGCCCGTGGCCTATGCCTCAGCCCAGGCGGGGCTGGAACTCTACGATCTGGAGACCGATCCCGGTGAGAAAACGGACGTGTCCAAAGACCACCCCGAGATCGTCCAGCAGCTTTTGGCCGAGGCGGAGAAAGCCCGCGCCGAATTGGGCGACACCCTGACCCGCCGGCAGGGAGCCGGCGTCCGCGAGCCCGGCCGGCTCACCGATGCCGAAGCCGCCGCCCTCGAAGCCATCCACTGGCCCCAGGGCCGGCCCGAAGCTCCCAAGAAGAAGGCCCGGAAAGGCTGACTTTCCGGCTTTCCCTCGCCAGTCCCGCCTGTTATAATCCGGCCCAATCACCCGTGAAAGAATTCGCCTACATCCACGACGAGGGGCACATCCCCCAGATGCTCCAGAATGTGCCCTTTCTGGAGTCCTTCAGCGAGGATCACCTCAATGACGTACTGCACTCCAGCGCCATCGTCGAGTGCGATCCCGGCGACGTGATCATCGCCGAGGGCGAGGATGCCAGCCGGATTTTCATCCTCCTCAGTGGCGAGGTCGACGTGGTCAAGGAAGGCGACGTGCTCGTCACCATGCGGCATGCCGGGGACATCTTCGGCGAACTCGCGGCGCTGGAGGACGAGGTGCGCTCCGCTTCCGTCGTCGGCCGGACCAAGGCCTACTGCCTCGCCGTGGATCAGCGATTCCTCGAGTATGCCATGCCGAAGGAGGAGAATCCCACCTTCTACGCCTCGCTCTACGAATTCATCGCCAAACTCACCGCCAAGCGGCTCAAAGCCACCTCCGAGGTGCTTGCACGGGTGGATCGCGAGCTCAAGCAGCTCAAAGCCTCCCTCGCCGCCGGCGCCTGAGCGGGCTCGCCGATCCGGGGGCCTACTCCGGGTATTCCCGTACCCGCCAGACTTCCACCGGTTGGGCGCGGCCTTTGACCTGCCGCACCCCGAGGCTCTCGCAGTAGTGCCGTCCCTGCGGCCAGTCGCGGAGGAAATCGCCCGTCACCAGCACTGGCTCACCCATTTCCCGGGTGATGTTCTCCAGGCGGAATGTCAGATTCACCGGGTCGCCCACCAGCGTGAATTCCCGCTGGCTCATGCCGCCGTAGGCCACTTTGCCCACGTTGATCGCCACGCCGGAGTGAAATTTCTGCCCGATCGTCGAGAAAATCTCCTCGTGGCCGGCCTGGATCTGTCCGCAGGCCTCGATCAGCTCACGCGCCGCCCGCAGCGCGGCGGCATGCGTCTCCGGCGTCACCTGGGTCCAGTAGGCCAGCACACAGTCGCCGATGAATTTGTCCACCGTCGCTCCGTGGCGACCCAGGATCATCTCACAACTGCCATACCAGCCGCCGATGACCTGCGCCAGGTCGTCCGGAGGCAGCTTTTCCGACAGGGAGGTGAAACCCGCCACATCGCTCACCAGAATGATCACCGGCGTCGAGCGAATCAGGGCGATGGTGGAGCTGCCGAAGCCCTCCTCGCCATCCTCGCTCTCCCCGATCGACGAGCCCCATTGGTCAAAGCGGTAGAGATTGTCCGCAAACTCCAAAACATCTCCCGGCGACAGCTTTCGGGCCGCCGTGACCCGGGCGCCGTTCAGGTAGCTGCCATTGAAACTGCCCAGGTCGAAAAACCAGTAGCCATCGTCCTGCCGGCGGATCATGGCGTGGCGACGCGAGACGCGGGGATCCGCGATCACCACATTGCACTCCGCGCTGCGCCCCAGCATGGAGACAGGGGGCAGTTCGCAGCGTTCGCCGGTGGTGGTGTTTTCGAGAAAGCCTTTCACGTGCGCCGATTAGACACCAAGCGGCGGGAAAGGGCAAGCCGGCTCCGTTCCGATCGGCCGGTAAATGACGGAAAACCGACCGGAGGGCCGGCTTTGGCTCCCATCACAGCGGGCCGCCATCTCCCTCGGGCAGATCCGTCAGCTTGATCAGCAGTCGCAACAGGTCCTGAATGTCGCCGGGTTCGAGATGCACCCCGAGTTGCTCTTCGATGGTGGCTTCGATCCGTTCGCACACCGGCACCAGGTCCCGGCCCCGGGCCGTCAGCCGCACCTGCTTGCGGCGACCGTCGTCCCCATCGCTCACCAGCGCCACCAGGCCCGCTTTTTCCATCCGCCGCACCGCGCCGGTCACGCTGCTCTTGGCCTGGTCCAGCCGCTGGGCCAGTTCCGAGATCGACAGGCCCACGTCGCCCGCCAGCATGCAGAAAATCGGCCGCATGCCCGGATTGATCTCTTTCTCGATCCCGTTTCGGGAAATTTCCCGCATCAATAGACCCTGCATCAGGTGATGCGCGCGGCTGAGATGGTGTATGAGGAGGGCTACTTCGGAATCCATCGACGGATGGCCAATTAATCCAAGCCACGGACTAACGCAAGTGAAATAACATGAAAATTGAGCCGCACAGAGCCCCGTCGAGTCGGCGGAGGCGATCCGGGAAGGAAATCATTGAATCCTCTTGCGCCGGGAGCGACAGTCTTCGGGCATGACCTGCCTCCCGCGCCCCATTTCCCTCGCCGCCGCCGTCGCGATCCTCGCCTGCCTCCAGGCCGCTCCGGCTGCCGAGCCCGCGCCGCCCGGTCCCGGCTGGACCCTGGCTTTTGCGGATGATTTCGACGGGGAGGCGATTGACCGGAGAAAGTGGAATGTCACCGACCCCTGGGAAGTCGAGCGCAACCGCGAGTTGCAGGCTTACGTGCCTGGCAATATCGAGATCGCCGACGGACGGCTCCGGCTCAGGGCACAGCGGCAAAAGGCCTTTTACGATGGCAAGGTGCGCCAATTCACCTCCGCCATGGTGACGACCGCGCGCAAGTTTTCCCAACAATTTGGCCGCTTTGAGATCCGCGCCCGGGTGCCGAAGGGCAGGGGACTATGGCCCGCCTTTTGGATGCTGCCCGATCCCCCCGCCTGGCCGCCGGAGATCGACGTGCTGGAGATCCTCGGCCACGAGCCGGATAAAATCTACCTCACCCACCACTGGCCCGACCCGGCGAATCCCGGCGGGCGGTCGAAATCCGTCACCGGCGAGTTCAAAGGCCCCGATTTTTCCGCCGATTTCCACACCTTTGCCGTCGAGTGGGAAGCCACCGAGATCCGCTGGTATGTCGACGGCGAATTGCGCCATCGCTCCGCCGAGTCGATCCCCCGGCAGCCGATGTTCCTGCTCCTGAATATCGCCGTCGGCGGCGAGTGGCCCGGCGCCCCCGACGAGAGCACCGTCTTTCCCGCCTGGTATGAAATCGACTGGGTGCGGGTGTGGCAGCGATCCTCTGAATCCTGATCAGACAGGGTCTGATCGGAGATCAAACAGGGTACGATCGGAACCCGCCGAAGCCGGGACCTCTGTCCGTGACAAGACCACCCGGCTGGCGCATCGTGGGCGGTGGCGGCATGAGCGAGCGACTCCTTTTTCTTTCCAATCTTTTCCCCGACGCGTCGGAGCCGATCCGGGGGCTCGATAATGCGACCCTGCTCCAGGCGCTGATCGATGCCGAGGGCTGGGACGTGCGTTCGCTGGCGCTGCGGCCGCGGCTGTCGCTGCGGGCGCCGGGCACGCTGAGCGATTTGGCCCCGCGGGCAGGCGACGAGCGGCTCGGGCCGGAGTACGTGGGCATCCGCTACCTGCCCAAGGTGGGCAGCCGGTGGAATGACGGGTTGGTGGCAGCCGATCTGGCGCCGGCGTTCGCGCGCACGGTCGCGGCATGGCGGCCGGACATCGTGCTGGCTTCGTGGCTGTATCCGGATGGCTGCGCGGCGGCGACGCTGTGCCAGCAGGCCGGGCTGCCGCTGGTGTTGATCACTCAGGGCACGGACACCCACGGCTACCTGCGTGATCCGGTGCGCCGGCGGAAGATTGTGCAGGCGGTCGCGGCCAGTCGGGCAACGATCTGCCGCAGCGCGGATCTGGGCCGTCTGCTGGTCGGGGCGGGCGCGCCGCCGGAGCGGCTGAAAACGGTCTACAACGGGGTCGATACGGCGATTTTTCGCCTGCGCGACCGGCAGGAAGCCCGGCGGGAGGTCGGGATCGATCCGGAGGGGCCGGTGCTGCTCTTTGTGGGCAATCTGTTGCCGGTGAAAAATCCGCTGTTTCTGATTCGGGCCGTCGCCGGGGTGAATCGCCAGCGCCGTTCGGCCGGGCTGGCTCCGGCGCGGCTTTACCTGATCGGTGATGGGCCGATGCGGCCGACGGTGACGCGGGAGATCGCCGATCAGGATATGGCGACGACCGTGACGCTGCTGGGGCGGCGTCCGCCGGTGGAGGTGGCTGCTTGGATGGCGGCGGCGGATCGCCTGTGCCTGACGAGCCACAACGAAGGCTTTCCCAATGTCATATTGGAGGCACTGGCCTGTGGCCTGCCCGTCGTATCGACGCGGGTGGGGGGCATCGGCGAGAAAATCGACCGCCCGGCCTGCGGGCAACTCGTGACGCCCGGCGACGAGGCGGCCTATGAGGCGGCTCTGTTGGCGGCGTTGGCCGATCCGTCCAGCCGCGAGTCGCTCACGGACGGCGATCCGGGCTGGCCGGCGGCGGCAAGGGCCTACGGCGAGATCCTGCGAACCGCCCGGTTGGCGGTGGGATGATGGAAAAACAAAGCGTTTTTTGATTTTTCAGGTTTTCCCGGCAAGTTACGCCCCGTGGCCGCCCTGCGTGGGGCGGGTTTGTGATGGAGTATCGCCTCGCCCTGTTTTTTGTCTCGTTCTACTACCTGCGGCCCCAGGACTGGGTGCCGGGGCTGGCGGGCATGAATCTGGTGCAGCCGATCATCGGGCTCTGGATTCTGGTGCTGTTCGCCTATCGGCAATACCAGTCGCCCGTGCCAGGCCTGGTCCGCACGCCGCATGACTGGCTGATGCTCACGTATTTCGCCTACATCATGTGGACGACGCCGGACTGGAATTTCGCCTTCAGCGATATCTTCTCTCTGGTCACGTTTTATGCGCTGACCGTGCAGTCACTGACGAACTGGTCGCAGGTCTACGGCTATCTGCGGTGGTGGAATGCCATGATGCTGGCCATCGCGGCGATCGGCCTGCTCAGCCTGGTGGGCGTCGATCCGACGGGCGCCATCCCGTTGACGGAGAGCAAATACGGGCGCCTGTCGATCGGCACCTGGCTGCACAACAATCCGAATGCCCTCGGGCACACCGTGGTGGCCATCATCCCGCTGAGCTACTTCCTGTTTTTCTGGCGCGGCACGGTCAGCGGGCGTTTCATCGTGTTTCCACTGTGCTTTCTGGCGGCGGGGGCCTGCGCATGGTTCACCGAGTCGAAGGGGGCTTTCCTGGTCGGCGGCATCCTGGTGGTGCTGATTTTCGTGATCGGCCGCCATCGCATCGTGCAGATCTCGGCCATCGTGCTGGCGATGACGGTGGGCGTTTCGGCTCTCAGTTTCCTGCCCCGCATGGAGCACATGGGCAGCATCCAGTCGGACGAAGGGGTGATTGGGCGCGTCATGGCTTGGGATCTGGCCCGCACGGCGACGCGGGAGAATGCCACCGGAGTCGGCTATCGTCAGTTCCGCGCCCTGATCGACTGGGTGGACGGCACGCGGGTCTATCACGACATCCCCAAGGCGACCCACTCCAGCTACATCTCGGTGGGGGCAGATCTTGGCATCTACGGGCTGGCTTTGTATCTGGGACTGATGTGGCTGGCGCTGCGAACGGTGGCTTTCATGAAAACCGGCAACGATCTGGAGGAGCGTTGTCGGCGCTCGATGGTGATCCTGCTGCTGGCGAACGTGATCTCGGGCTGGATGATCAATCGCGGCTATCACACGGAGTTTTTCCTCCTCATCGCGGTGTCGGCAGCCATGCACCGGCTCCGGCTGGCGGCGGCGCGTCCCGCCACGGCCGAGGCGGATGCCGACGGTCCGGTGCCGGTAGCGGGCTACGAATTGCCCGCTGGCAGCCTGATTCCTGCCGGGGCGGGGGGCGGAATGGCGGTGGCCTTGCCCGACCGGGTCTTTTCCCTGCCCGGCGATGGTCTGGCGCCGGCTTATCCGCTGGAGGGTGGCGCTCGGCGGGCTGCCGCGCCGACCGTGCCGAAGAAAAAAATCTGGAACCGGTTCGACTGGATTGATGTCGCCGCCATCGTCGCGGCGACCTGGGCGGTGCTGGAGGTGTGGGACTACGTCATTGGGATGATCTGACCACGCCGGCGAGCCGATCGTAAAGCGCCGCATAGCCGGCGACCATGGCGTCGAGGGAAAAGCGTCGCTCCGCCGTCTCGCGTGCGCCCTGCCCGAGCCGGGCGAGATTGTCGGGCCGGGCGATGACCTCGGCGAGGCAGTCGGCCAGGGCGTCCGGCGTTTCCACCGCCTGCAGCAGCCCGCTGTCGCCATCGGCGATCACCTCGCTGGCGCCGCAGGCCGGGTGAGCCAGAGCCGGCACGCCACAGGCCATGCCCTCGAGCAGGGCATTCGACAGGCCCTCGCTGGCCGACGGCATGGCCTGGAGGTCCATCGCCTGATAAAAGGGCAGGGGATCGGCCTGATGACCGGCCCACCGGATGCGCGGCGCGAGGGGATGAGTCGCGATGCGGGCGAGGATGCGCTCTTTTTCCGGCCCACCATCGCCGAGCAACAGGAGCCGGCAGCGGTCATGGGCCGCCGGCGCCTGCCCGGCGAGCCGGGTGAAGGCGTCGAGCAGCAGCTCGTGGCGCTTGCTGGCGATGAAGCGCCCCACCAAGCCAATCACGAAGTCCTCCGGCCCGTAGCCAGCGGCGACTTTGGCTGCGGCGCGGTCCGAGGGCGGTTGGTAGCGCCGGCAATCGACCCCATTGATCACCGCCGTGATCTGTCCGGCGGGAAAGCCGTGGTCGATGAGATGCTGCCGCAGCGACTCGGACACGGTGTGGACGGCCTGGGCGAATCGATAGCCAAAGCGGCGCTGCCGCAGGCGTCTCGGGTCGAGATCGTCGCCCTGCAGCGCCCCATGCTCGCCGTGCAGGATGGGGATGCCCCAGCGCCCGCTCGCGCTGCGACCCAGGATGGCGTAGATGAGCGGGCCGAGATTGTGGCTGTGGATCACGTCGGGTCGCTCCTTCCGGAGCCAGCGGGCCAGCCGCGCCACGGTGGTCCGGTCAAAGCCGGGCCGGCGGCCGAACGCCTCCACCGCGATCCCTGGACGCAGCCGGGAGACGAAAGCGCCGCCAATCTCCAGACACAGGATGGTGGTGCGGTAGCGGTCCGGATCGAGCCCGTTCGACAGGTTCACCACCCCATTTTCCATGCCTCCCGGCTCGAGGGAAAAAACGACATGGGCGATGTGGAGCGGGCGGGACATGGCAGGCGGCGCACGGTAGCACGGCTTTTCCGATGGAACAGGGTACGATCGGAGATCAGACCCTGTCTGATCGGAAATCCCCGGCCGGGGAATGAGAAAAGGCGGAGCCTCGCGGCCCCGCCTTTTCCGTTCGAATACATCCCAAACGAAGGATGAGACAAAAATCCGGCCTTACCAACTGATGCGCACGGCGGAGGTGAAGCCCCAGCCATCGTAGGCGCCGCCGTCGTTGGCGACATCGGTCGCGGTGGTGTACTCCACGCCGTTTTGCCATTTCAGCTTGTGGCCGCAGATGTAGTAGTTCACTCCGGCGAAGAACTCGTGGATCTCGTCCACCCGGCCGCTGACGGTCCGGTTCTCGTAGCGGTCGAGGCGCACGCCGTTGGCGCCGGAACTGCCCACGTAGTTGTAGCTGGCGACGAGTTGGACCTTTTCGCTGATGCTGTAGTAGGGGGTGATGGCAAGGCCGAAGACTTCGCTCTGGCTGCTGCCATGGCCGGAGCCGGCAGAGATGTCAGCCCGGACGCCCCAGGGGCCTTTTTCCAGAATGGCATTGATCGAGCCGATCTGGTCGTGCAGCCGGGTGCCGATGGTGTCGCTGTCGGCGTTGAGATCGGTGATGACGAGGTCCGCGGCGATCAGGGCTTTGTCCAGCCCGAGAGCTTCGCCAAAGTCGTAGCCGATGGTGGCGGCACCGAAGGAGCCGGCGTCGAACTCGCTGAACTCGTTCGCGGCGTCGGCGGAGAAGTAGCCGATGGAGTACATCCACTTGTCGATCTCGCCCTTGGCGGCCACGCCGGTGAAGTAATTGACCGGGAACCACAGGTTTTCGGAAAGGACGTTACGTTCGGGGCGGAGGATCTCCTTCGAGGAGGTCCGGCCGTCCAAGGTGAACTTGGTGCCCAGCTTGCCGAAGGTGAGCTCGAAGGCGTCCGATGGCGCCCAGGTGACGTTCGCGTCGGTGATGCGACGATAGACCGGGGACTGATCGACCAGGTCGAAATCGACTTCCGAGTGGATGATGAATTGATCGAGGACCGTGGCCTTGAAGCCGTTACGGGCCCGCCGCCAGTTCAGGGAGTCGAAATCCTCGTCTCCACCGGAGAAAAACGCCGCGTCGGCCTGAAGGCGGCCGGTCATGGCGAATTTCTGGATGAAGGGATTCTCCTTGTCGGAGTAGAACGTGGCGCGGTCGAACAGATCGCAGAGCGATTGATCGGCTTCCACCATCGTATCGATGACTTGCTTGGAGTCCCCGGCAAGCGCCACGCCCGCTGAGGCGAAAGTGGCGAAAATGGCACTGAGAGTTCGTTTCATTACGTGAGCTTAGGTTGAGTTGATTGCTGGGTTCTCGGCAGGGACTCCGCTGGGTTGGTCGTGTGACTTTTCCGCCCGATGGAGCCTCTGTCTGACCCTCCGTGCGCAAGTAGTGGCGTGATTAGCCCCGGAGTTCACCCTATGATGTGTGACGGTTTTGTCACAATGGATTTAGTCGTTCGTGGCGAGTCAGGTTCGGAAGTGAGCAATTTCTTATCAAAGTTGATTGTTTGAAAAACTAAAGCAATCGGCCAGCCCGGCATCAAGTGACGACTTTGTGAGGTAAATTGGAACCCGAGGTCGGAATCTCAGCGTTTTGCGACGGGTTGTTCATGATTGCCCTGAGACGGGATGAGCGTGTGATTTTTTGGAAAAACTTGAGGGTGATCCCAAATTTTTATCGATTCTGCCTGGCAATCGGCTCAGACTGTGGACAATGGCTTCGAAACTCCTTCTTCGCGTCGTCTGGGGCTGGTGCCTGGCTTTGCTGGCTGTCGGCGGAGGCTCGGCGGCGGCGATTCCACCGGCGAAACCGAATTTTATCGTCATTTTTTGCGACAACCTCGGCTACGGGGACATCGAGCCCTACGGCTCGACCCTGCACCGGACGCCGCACCTGAATCGGATGGCGGCTGAGGGGCGGCTGTTCACCCACTTCAGCGTCACGTCGGGTGTCTGCACCCCCTCGCGGGCCAGCCTGATCACCGGTTGCTATGCCCAGCGGGTGTCGATGCATCGGAACGAGCGCGATCATCATGTGCTGCGTCCGATTTCGCCCTATGGTCTCCATCCGGATGAAATCACGATCGCCGAAGTGCTGAAGGCCGAGGGCTATGCGACGGGGATGATCGGGAAGTGGCATCTCGGCGATCAGACTCCGTTTTTGCCGACGCGGCAGGGCTTTGACTGGTTTTTTGGCATTCCCTACTCGGACGACATGACCGAGCGGGTCTGGGAGATGGATGGCTCGCACTGGCCGCCGCTGCCGCTGATGGAAAATGAGACGGTCATCGAGGCGCCGGTGGATCGCGACGGCCTGACGCGGCGCTACACGGAGAAGGCGCTGGAGTGGATCGAGGCGCACCGGGACGGGCCGTTTTTCCTCTACCTGCCGCAGGCCATGCCCGGGAGCACTCAGGAGCCCTTTGCCAGCGAGGCGTTCAAAGGCAAAAGCCGGAATGGCCCGTGGGGCGACTCGGTGGAGGAACTGGACTGGTCCACCGGGCAGATCCTCGACAAGCTGGTCGAGCTGGGGATCGATCGGAACACCTGTGTGATCTGGACCTCCGACAATGGGGCGCCGTCAAATCCCACGCCGGGCGATCTGCGGCGGGGCTCGAATCTCCCGCTCTCGGGGCGCGGCTATACGACGGCGGAGGGCGGTTTCCGGGTGCCGGCGATCGTCTGGTGGCCGGACCGGGTGCCGGCTGGCACGGTCTGCGGGGAATTTGCCACCACCATGGATCTGCTCCCCACGCTGGCCCGGCTGGCTGGCGGCGAGCCCCCGTCGGACCGGCGGATCGACGGGCATGACATCCGTCCGCTTCTTTTTGGCGAAGCCGGGGCGACAAGTCCCTACGAGTCCTTTGCCTATTACCATCTCGATCACCTCCAGGCCGTGCGCAGCGGTCCTTGGAAACTGGTGCTGGCCGAGACGGTGTCCCCGCGGAAAAAGGCGCCGCCCGCGCCGATGACGCCCCGGCTTTACCACTTGGTTGATGATGTGGCGACGACCCGCGATGTCGCCGCGGAGCATCCCGAGGTGGTCGAGCGCCTGCTCGGGTATGCGGAGGCCTTTCGCGCCGATCTCGGTGACCGGGATCAGCCTGGTCCGGGCATCCGGCCGATCGGGCGGGTGGAAAAGCCGGTCCCGCAGGTGAAGCTGGCGCCGTGATCGGCTCAGCCGACCGGGCTCGCGTCAGGCGATGTTGGTGTAAACGGCCTGAACGTCTTCGTCGTCCTCGATCTTGTCGATGAAGGTCTCGATGTCCTCCATCTGCTGCTCGGTGAACTCCGCGGGCGAGTTCGGGATGCGTTTCAGCGAGGCTTTCGACGGGGTGATGCCGAGGTCGATGACGCCCTGGTTCAGGCGGCCGAAGTCCTTGAAATCGCCGTAGGCGTAGGCGGTGCCCTCGGAGACTTCCAGCTCTTCGAGGCCGGCATCGATCAGGGACAGCTCGATCTCGTCGAGGGCCTGGCCGTCCGGCACGGTGAATTCGATCACTGCTTTTCGGTCGAAGAGGAATTCCAGCGAGCCCGTCGGCACCATCTGGCCGCCGGCTTTGTTGAAAATGGTCTTGAGGTTGGAGACGGTGCGGTTGGTGTTGTCCGTGGCCGACTCGATGAAGACGAGCACGCCGTGGGGGCCTTTGCCCTCGTAGTTGACCTCCTCGTAGCTGGTCGAATCCTTCCCGGCGGCGCGCTTGATGGCCGACTCGACATTGTCCTTGGGCATGTTCTGCGCCTTGGCATTGGCGATGGCGAGGCGCAGTTTGGCGTTCGATTCCGGGTCGGGGCCGCCCTCCTTGACGGCCATGGTGATGGCGCGTGACAGCTTCGGGAAGATTTTGGACATGCGGTCCCAGCGGGCCTCCTTTGAGGCGCGGCGGTATTCGAAGGCTCTACCCATGATGGTGTGGTGGGGGGCTGAAAGGGGATGAAAAAGTCGGGAAAAGGCAATCGGCGGCGACCGGTGGGCGGGCTCCCCGCCGCGGGCGGTGGAGAGTGGCTGCCTCGTAAGGATTCGAACCTTAACAAACAGAGTCAGAATCTGTCGTGCTACCGTTACACCACGAGGCAAGCGGGTCTGGCCAGGGTCGCCGGGCCGGAAAGGTCGCCAAGAAAGCGCAAGTGGCCGGGGGATTCAACCGGGATTTCGGGTGGATGAAGGCGGAAACCGCCATGTGATGGGTTTTCAGCGCTGCCGAAGCCGATGGGGGCGGCACGGTGATCGGCTCTGGTGGCGAGAGGGGGATGGAGAACGGGCCGCCTCCCCGTTCCGGTCATTTTGCCGCGCAGTCGATCGCGCCAGCGGTTTTCCTTTGTGCGACGCGGGCTTTGTGGCTCTAATGGGGCCATGAAAACGACCCCAGTCCTGTTTTGCCTGCTGGCGCTCGGCCTGAGCGGCCCCGCCACCACCGTTCGCGCCCACGATGCCGTCGCCGAGATGGCGGAAGCCGCCTCAACCTTGCTTGCGGCGCTGGATGCCGACCAGCGCGAGAAGGTCACCTATGAGATCAAGGATCCCGAGCGGACCAACTGGCATTTCATTCCGAAGCCCTTCGAGGGCGAGGGCATGCGCGGCGGGCTGCCGCTGCGCGACATGCGGCAGGAGCAGCGGGCGCTGGTTTTTGCCCTGCTCAACACCGGCCTCAGCGACACGGGCTTTGTCAAAGCCACCACCATCATGAGTCTGGAGCGGGTGCTCTGGGAGCTGGAGAACCAGTCCGAGCGCCGGAATCCCGAGATGTATTACGTCAGCATCTTCGGCGAGCCGGGCGCGAAGGCCTGGGGCTGGCGGGTCGAGGGGCACCACCTGTCGATCAATTTCACCATCGCCGACGGCAAGCTGGTCTCGGGAACGCCCAACTTCCTCGCCACCAATCCCGGCGAAGTGCTCGAAGGACCGCGCAAGGGGCTCCGCGTGCTGGAAGATGAGGAGGAAATCGCCCGTGGCCTGGTGAAATCCCTCGATGAGGCCCAGCGCCAGGTGGCGGTGATCGAGACCGAGGCGCCGAAGGACATTCTCACCGAAGCCAAGCCGCAGGTCGATCCGTTCGAGAACAAGGGCGTCACCGCCGACAAACTGACCGAGGCCCAGAAAAAGACCCTCCGCGAGCTGATCGACGTGTATGTCCACCGGCTGCGGCCCGAATTCGCCGAGGCTGACCTGAAGAAGATCGAGGCGGCCGGCTTTGACAAGATCGTCTTCGCCTGGGCGGGCGGTCTGGAGCGCGGTCAGGGCCACTACTACCGCGTGCAGGGGCCGACCTTCCTGTTGGAGTATTGCAACGTCCAGAACAACGCCAACCACGTCCATGCCGTCTGGCGCGACTTCAAGGGTGACTTCGGCCGCGACATCCTGCGCGAACACCTGGCGACGACGCCTCATTGATTAGGAATCCCGACTGCGCTCCGCCATCGTAACCGCTTCGACTCATGATCCACTTCCTCCATACCCGTATCCGCGTCAGTGATCTGGAAAAGACGATCGCCTTTTACGAAAAACTGGGTTTCCGCGTCACCCGGCGCACCGACAAGTCGCCGGCCGGGAATCAGCTCGCGTTTCTGGAGATCGAGGGGTCCAAGCACTTTCTCGAGTTGTGCTACTCGCCCGATTTCGAGGTGGAATTCCCCGAGGATCTCATGCACACGGCCATCGGGGTCCCGGACATCGTGGCGTTCTGTGATCGGCTGGAGCGCGAAGGCGTCGAGATCTGGCCCGGCGACTGGCGGGAGGCGTTTCCCTCCGGCACGAAGCCGAAGATGGCCTTCGTCACCGACCCCGACGGCTACGAGGTGGAAATCCTCGAACGCGCGCCGGAGGGGGGAAAGGCGGAGGCCAAAGTGCTCGGGTAATGGGGGCGTGACGGCAATTGAAACTGGGGACAGGATTAGCAGACAGGATTGACTGGATTGGGGACAGGATTGACGGGATTGGGGACAGGATTGACGGGATTGGGGACAGGATTGGCGGGATTGGGTGATGAGGAAGCCCGCACAATCCGTCTCGTTGCCCGGAGCCTATTCCCGCGCTGATGAAACCCTCTTTCTCCTTCGGTCCAACCCTGTCTCTCTGGCGATCCAACCCTGTCTGATCGGAAACGGGGCGAACCGGGTCGAGTGGCAGGCGGGTGCGGAGATCACTTGGTTGCCGGGTGACCGAGGGCGGCGAGGAGTCGGTGTTGAGCGATGTTGTAATCGAGCACGGCACTGATCTCGGCCTGACGCGCTTCGGCGAGAGTCTGGATGGAGGCGAGGGCCTCGATGGGCAGGCCTTGGGATTGCTGGAGACGCTCGGTGGTGAGCTGATAGGCTTTGCGGGCGTGGGTGGCGGCTTTTTGACCGAGGGACAGGCGGTCGCGCCGGGCCAGCAGATCGGCGCGGAGGGTGGTGACCTGATAGGCGATGTCGTCGAGGAGGCGGGACTCCTCCAGCCGGGCGAGGGCCAACTCGCTCTCGCGCTCGCGGGTGGCGGCTTTGTTGCCGAGGCCGAGACCGTCGAGTTTCCAATAGATGAGGGCGGCCACCTCGTCGCGGGCGTCGGAGCGCTCGGTGCTGGAGCCACGGCCGGCGGCGAACTCGAAATTCGAATAGCCGGCGGCGAGGTTGGGCAGGAAGGGCTGGATTTTCTGGGCGGTGAACCGGTGGGCGGCGGCGGCGACTTCGGCCTGCATGGCTACGGTCTCGGGGCGGCAGCGCAGGGCGGTGGCGACGAGGCGGCCGGGGGATTCGTCGGGATCGACGAGATGGGTGGCGGCGATGCTGTCGGTGGCGGGGACGAGGGTCAGGGTGATGGGCAGGTGCAGGAGACGGGCGAGGGCGGCGGATCGCTGGCGGAGCTGGGCCTGGGCGTCGGCGGTATCACCCTGGCGGAGGAGATGGGTGGCGAGGGCGCGCTGGGCATCGGCCTCGAGGCCCTCGCCGGCTTGGGCGAAGTCTTCGGTGGCTTGGGCGAGCTTTTGCGAGGCGGATTCGATCTCGCGGGCGATGCGGAGGCGGCCATGGGCGCGGACGAGCTCGAAGTAGCCAGCGGCGGCGTCGGCGAGGACCTGATGCTCGTGGGCTTGGGCGGCGGCTTCGGCGGCTTTCCGATCCTGCTGGGCGGCGAGGGGCTCGAAGATGGCGCTGCCCACGGAGAGATCGAGCCAGACGCCGGGCACGCCGGAGGCGGTGCCGAGGCCGGCGGAGCGGCTGACGCGCTCGGTATCGATGGGGGCGCCGCCGATCTCCTGGAGCAGGCCATGTTGCTTGGCGAAATTCGCCCCGGCATTGAGGTCGGGCAGGATGGATAACCGGGCCTGGTCGGACTGGGCGGCGGCGAGGCGGGCTCTCTCCACGGAGCGGGCGAGATCGAGATTGCGTCCGGCAGCAAGCTGGAGGGCGCTGTCGAGATCGATGCGGTAGGTGGCATCGGGGTCGTCAGGCACGGGGGGCGGGGCCGGTTTTTCGGCGGGATCGGTAGCGACGGGGGCGGCTTTTTCGGCAACGGTGTCGGTGGCGGCTTCCGGCCGGGTGGTCTCTGAGCAGGACAGGAGGAGGGTGCCGCCGAGCAGGCAGAGGCCGAGCCGGTAGGCGGGCGGTAGGTGGCCGGGAGTGGGCATCATGGCTGGGTGGGCTGGGGTGCGAAGTGGGGGCTCTCGGGGTCCGCCGGGTCGAGGGAGGCGGAGCGCACGATCTTTCCGGAAAGGAGGGCGAAAACGGCCGGGAGGACGAATAGGGTCGCGAGGGTGGCAAAGATCAAGCCGCCGACGACGGCGCGTCCGAGTGGGGCGGTCTGGTCGCCGCCCTCGCCGAGTCCGAGGGCGAGCGGCATCATGCCGGCGATCATGGCGCAACTGGTCATGACGACGGCGCGGACGCGGGAGCGGGCTCCCGCCACGGCGGCGGCAGCGGGGTCGGCGGAAGGGCCGCGGTGGTGCTTTTTGAAGGGCTCGACGATGCCGCCTGAGACGGCCTGGGAGTCGGTGGTGTTTTCCCGCCGGAAGCTTTCGGCGAAGGTGACGAGAAGAATGGCATTCGCCACGGCGACGCCGACGGCCATGATGGCACCGATACCGGACTGGATGTTCAGGGTGGTGCCGGTGAGCAGGAGCATCACGATGATGCCGGCGAGGGCGGCGGGCGTGGTGGAGACGACGGCGAGGGCGAGGCGCACGGACTGGAAGTTCGCGCAGAGCAGCAGGAAGATGACGATGATGGCGATGATGAGTCCGGACCCGAAGCCCTCGGCGAGTTGGTTGTAGGGGACGACCTGGCCGCGCAGGGCGACCTTGGACTTGCCGTCGGCGGGGGGACCGACGTCTTGCATCGCCTTTTCGACGGCCCGGATGGCGCTGCCGAAGTCGGTGTCGTGGAGGTTGGCGGTGATGCTGACGACGCGGGCGAGATTATAGCGCTCGTAGGTGCCGACCGTGGTGGTCTCGGTGAGGTCGACGAGATTGCGGAGCAGGACGGGCTCGCCGAATTTCGACCGGATCGGCGTGTTGCGCAGGTCTTCGAGCGACTGGGTGCGCTCTTCGGGGATCTGGACTTGGATGTTGAAAGAAATGCCGGTCTTGGGATCGGCCCAGAAATTCGGCACGGTGAAACGCGAGGAGGTGGTGGCGGCGACGAGGGAGCGGGCGATATCCTCGACCTCGACGCCGAGGAGACCGGCGCGCTCGCGGTCGATCTGCACGTTGATGGTGGGGAACTCGAGGTCCTGCGAGATCTGCACGTCGCGCAGGGTGGGAATCTCCTGGAAGGCGGCGAGCAGCTTCTGCGCATGGGCTTTGCTGGCAGTGAGGTCCGGACCGCTGACGGCGACTTCGATGGGCGTGGGGGCGCCGAAGCTCATGACGCGAGAGACGATGTCCTGGGGCTCGAAGGAAACCTTCACCTCAGGCATCTCTTTGCCGAGCACGTCGCGGAGGCGTTCCTTGAGATCGGCGATCCGGACATCCGCCCCCTCGGCGAGCTGGATGGCCAGGAAGCCCTCGCCGGGACCGCCATTCCAGAGGTGGACGAGGTTCACGGGGAAGGAGGAATTGTGCACCCCGACCATGCCGATGGAGAAGGCGACGTTTTCCGCGCCACCCACCTCGCGGGCGATGGTGTCGAGGATGCGGGTGGCGAGCTTTTCGGTGGTGGCGACCTGAGTGCCGGACGGGGCGCGGAAGCGCAGGGCGAACTGTCCCGAATCGATTTGCGGGAAAATCTCGCGCCCGAGCACGGGACCGAGGAGCAAGATCACGCCGAAGGTGGTGGCGAGATACAGCGGAACGAGCACCCAGCGGGTGGCGACGGCGGCGCGGACGAGCGGTGTGAAGAGTCGATAAAAGGGGCCTTCGGGCTTTTGGTGATCCGATGAGGTCTCATGGGGAGGCGACTTTCTGAGCAGCCAGACGGAGAGGATGGGCACGAGCGTGCTGGAGAGGAAGAAGGAGGCGATCATCGCGAAGCCCACGGCAAGGGCGAGGGGCACGAAGAGCGCCCGGGCCGCGCCGACCATGAAGAAGGCGGGGATGAAGACGGCGAGGATGCAGACCATGGCGAGGAAACGCGGCAGGGTCGTCTCGCGGGTGCCGACAGCCGCGGCTTCGGCGAGGGTGGCACCGCGGGCGAGATGGGCGTGGATATTCTCCACGGCCACGGTCGCCTCGTCGACGAGGATGCCGACGGCGAGGGCGAGGCCGCCGAGGGTCATGAGGTGGATGCTTTGTCCCGAGATCCACAAAGCCAGGCAGGCGGCGAGGAGGGAGAGCGGGATATTGACGATGACGATGAAGGCGGTGCGCCAGTCGCGGAGGAAGAGCAGCACCATAAGGCCGGTGAGTACGGCTCCGAGAGCGCCTTCTTTGAGCAGATCGCGGATGGAGCGCTCGACGACGGGCGATTGGTCGAACTCGTAGGAGACGCTGATGCCCTCGGGAAGGAGCTTCTGGAACTCGGGGATGTTTTCGCGGACGAGTTTCACGACCTCGAGGGTCGAGGCATCGGCGCGCTTCGTAACGGGCAGGTAAACGGTGCGTTTGCCATTGGCGAGCGCGTAGGAAGTGGTGACGTCGGCGCTGTCACTGACGGTGGCGATGTCGCGGAGGAAGATGGCGCGGCCGGCTTCGGTCCTCAGGGCAACGCTCTCGAGTTCCTTCACGTCGCGGACGATCGCGTTGGTGGGAACGATGGGGTATTTGCCGTTGAGGTTGAGGTTGCCCGAGGGGCTGATGACATTTCCCTTGGCGAGCGATTGCACGATCTCGTCGGGCGACAGGCCGGCGGCGCGCATCTTCTCGGGATCCACGTTCACGACGATGGCACGCGACGATCCGCCAAAGGGAGGGGGAGCCGAGACGCCCGGCAGCGTCGCGAAGGAGGGGCGTACTTTGTTGAGCGCCTGATCCTGCATCATGTTGAGCGTGATGTCGGGGCGGTCGGTCGAGAAGACGAGGTGTCCGACGGCGACGCTGCCCGCGTCGAAGCGCATGATGAAGGGCGCCACGGTGCCGGGCGGCATGAAGGCGCGCGAGCGGTTCACCTGGGCGACCGTCTCGGACATGGCGGCGGACATGTCGGTACCGGGATGAAACTGGAGCTTCATTATCGAGGCTCCCTGGATCGACTTCGACTCGACGTGGGAAATGCCGGCGATGTAGAGGAAGTGATACTCGTAGCGGTAGGTGAGGTAGCCCTCCATCTGCGCGGGGTCCATACCGCCATAGGGCTGGGCCACGTAGATCGTGGGAATGCCGAGTGGCGGAAAGATGTCGCGTGGCATCCGCTGGATCGCGACGACGGCTCCGAGCACGACGGCGACCGAGAGCACGACGATCGTGAGGGGACGGCGCAGGGCTAGAGTGAGGAGGGTCATGGGAGGCACGGCCGAGGGCCGCGTTGAAGGATGGCTCTAAGACTCAAGGGGCCACCGACTGTCCGGTGGCGAGATCGCCAGTGAGGACGGCTTTGAGGCCTTCGACGGTGTGGACGGTGACGGGAACTTTTTTCTCCGCGCCCTCGGTGGTGACGAGGACGAAGCGCGAGCCATCGGTATCGGTCCTGACGGCGCTGAGGGGGAGCAAGGCTGCGGACTCGAGCTTGGCCAGGGTCATGGTGGCGGTGCCGAAGGTGCCGGGGAGCAACCCGGAGCCGGCGAGGTCGACTTCGGCGGTGACGGTGCGGGTCGCCGGATCGAGCGAGCCGGAAACGCGGGCGAGGGCGGCTTTGAATTCGCGGCCGCCGAGCTTCAAGGTTACCCCCTGTCCGGCCTTGGCGAGGGTCGCGGCCTGCTCGGGCACATGGAGTCGGACCCGGAGGGGGTCGACCTGCTCGAAGACGAAGAGCCGGGCGCCTTTTTCACCCGAGCCGAGGAAATCGCCCAGTTCGGCGTGCCTCTCGACGACGAGGCCATCGTAAGGGGCGGTGATCCGGGTGTAGGCGAGCGCGGCTTCGGCTTCGGCGGCACGGGCGTCGGCGGCGAGGGCCTCGGCTTCGGCGGCGGCGATGCCGGCCAGGGCTTCGCCTTCTCTGGCTTTGGCCGCGAGGGAGCGGGCCTCGGCTTCGTCGCGGGCCTTGTTGGTGACGGTTCCCTTGCCGGCGAGGTCGCGGAGGCGGGAAAACTCCGAATCGGCGGCGCGGGCCTCGGCCTTGGCGGAGTCGAGGATGGCCTTCGCCTGGGTGATCTTTTGCCTGGCGGAGCGCGCCTCCTCGGCGCGCGCGTCGCGGGAGGCGACGAGTTCGGGGGCGCGGATGGCGGCGAGGAGATCGCCTTTTTTCACCTGCGAACCTGTATCCGCATCGACGGACTCGATCCAGCCGGTCGCGGGGGTGCCCAGGGTGATGCGGTAGTATGGAGCGGCTTCGGCTGGCAGAGTGATCGTCTTTTCCCACGGGCCGACTGTCACGGGGAGGGGCGGAGGCGGCGCGGGTGGGGGAGTCTGGGCGCAGACGTTTCCGATCCCGCTCAACAGCGCGGGGATCAGCAGGCATTCGAGTCTCACGTTCATGGCAGCGGATCGATGGAGGCACCCGCTCCCTAAGAAGGGAAGGGACGGGCGCTGATTGACCGCCATTATTGAAAGGAAGCCGTGGCCCGCCACGACGAAATCCTGAAGATTCGTTCAGGTTCGGGCCGTCCGGGACTCTCCGGTCTGGTCGCGCAAGGGCAGGCGGACCTGGAACCGGCTGCCCACACCGGGCTCGCTGCGCAAGGCGATGGTGCCTCCGAACATCTCGATCGATGTCCTGGCGATGGCCAGCCCGAGTCCGGTGCCGCCCTCGGCGCGGGAGCGGGCCCGGTCGATGCGGTAGAATCGCTCGAAAATCCGCTCCTGATGTTCCGGCGCGATGCCGGGGCCCTGATCGGTCACCTCAATGACGGCTTCGGTCCCTTCGGAAAAGCAGGAGACCCGGATTGTCGTCTCGCTGGGGCTGTAGCGGATCGCATTGTGAACGAGGTTCATGAGGGCCTGGCGCAGGAGGACGGCATCGGCCGTGACGATAAAGCCGGGCATGATGGAGACATCGAGGCGCTGGCTTTTCTCCGCCGCGACGACCTCCAGCCTGTCGACCACTTCCTCCACGACCTCGGCGGCGGCCACGATCTCGGTATGGATGGGCAGGCGGCCGCTTTCCGCGCGAGTCAGCAGGAGCAGGGTGTCGGTCAGTTCATGGAGGCGGTGAGCCTCCTCCAACATGCTGGCGATGGTGTCACGGAGTGCGTCGGGCTCACGAGTCTCCCGCAGAGAGACTTCGCCGACGCTTTTCAGGGCGGTCAGGGGCGTCCGGAGTTCGTGCGAGGCGTCGGCAGTGAACTGGCGCAGGGAGGAAAAGGACTTTTCAAGTCGTTCCAAGGTCTCGTTGAAGACCTGGGCGAGCCGGCCGAGTTCGTCGTGGGGATTGGGATTGGGCAGGCGCTGGCTCAGGGATTCGGAAGTGATCTGCCGGGCCTGCCGGGTCATCTCGACGATCGGTCGGAGGGCGCGGCCGGCCATGTAATAGCCTCCGGCGGCGGCCAGCAGGACGGCTATGGGCACGCCGAGGACAAGCCCGGTGAGGATGCCGTGGAGGGTCTGTTGGAGCCGGGTCTTGTCGAGAAAAACCCGCAGCGTCAACGGGCGCCCGCTGATGGAAGCCGGCTTTTGCAGGGTGCGGGCGGGCCGGTTACCGGAAAACGTGAGATCGTAGTAGCCCACGCCGGATTCACCTGGCCGAGGGGGTGTTTCCATGCGGACACCGTGCCTGGGCCAGTGGCTCATCAGGGGGGCGGTGTCCGACCAGACATCGAACCACGACTCGGCATAGCCACCGCGCTCAAGAGTGGAGGGGCTGTCCTTTTTCCAACGGATCCCGCCCTGTTCATCGGACTCGAGGTGCGCCTCGATGAGTGACCAGTCGATCGCGAGCTGGCGGTCGATGTCGGTGTTCAGTTGCCGACCGATGCTCACATAGACAAAAGGCAGCAGGCTGAGCAGGAGCAGGCAGGCGATGAGGGCGAACCAAAAGGCCAGCCTGAGTTTTAGCGAACGGCGTTTCCACCAGGTGGTGGGGAGCGATCCGCTGGAACTGGGCGGGGAAGGCGTCATGGCGTTTTCCGGTGAGGTAAGCCAGGATTCGGGGCGCCGCATCGAAAACCCACGCCCCGGATGGTCTGGATCAGCCGGATGGGGCGTCCCTCGTCGACTTTTCGGCGCAGCCGGGCCAGATGGACGTCGATGACGTTGTCCAGAGGAGTGGTGCGATTGGTTTCCCGCCAGATGTCGCGAGCCAGCATCGCGCGGGTCACGTCCTGGCCCTCATGACGCATCAGGTAGTGGAGCACATCGAACTCGCGGGGCGTGAGGGGCAGTTCCTCTTCTCCCCGCAAGGCCCGACGAGTCTGGAGGTCGAGCACGAGGTCGGCCACTTGATGGCGCAGGGCTTCATCCCCGGTCGATCGCCGCAGCAGGGCGCGCACTCGGGCGAGCAGTTCCGCAAAGGCGAAGGGTTTCACCAGATAGTCATCCGCACCACTGTCGAGCCCCTGGACGCGGTCCTCCACGGCATCCCGGGCCGTGAGCAACAGTACGGACAGTTTGTCGCCGCGCTGTCGGAGATCGCGCAGGATCTCGATCCCGTCGCGGCCGGGCAGCATCCAGTCTAGGATGACCAGGTCGAAGGTCCCGGCCTGAATACGTGACAGCCCCTCGTCGCCGGTGAGGGACACGATGGGGGTGTAGCCTTCGGCTTCGAGGCCGGAGCGGATGGCGTCCGCTGTCTTGGGATCGTCTTCGACTATCAGGATCTTCACGGGGCTGGGAGCGTGGGGACCATCGCCCGCGCCGCGGCGATCACAAGCAGAGGTCGATCACATCTCTCCGGGTGGCGGTTTCGTCCCGGCTTTTGCTGTAAAACGGGGCCAAAGCTGAATTTCGGCCGTATTCTTTTCAAAGGCTTCGATTCACCGACGAAAGTCCTGTAAATTTCTGTCCAAGTAACACCGTCCCCAAAAACATGATGACCGTTGGCTGTCCCAAGGAAATCAAGCCGCAGGAGAACCGCGTCGCCCTGACGCCGTCGGGGGCCGCGCAACTCGTTCGTCGCGGGGTGTCCGTCGTGGTCGAAGCCAACGCCGGTCGCGGGGCCGATTACGATGACGAGGAATACCTCAAAGCCGGCGCCGCGGTCGTCCCGACGGCGGCCGAGGTCTTCGCGCGGGCCGATTTGATCGTGAAGGTCAAGGAGCCCCAGCCGGTCGAGATCGCGATGCTGCGGGAGGGGCAGACGCTGTTCACCTACCTGCACCTCGCCGCCTCGAAAAAACTGACCGAGGATCTCGTCGCCACCGGCGTCACCGGGATCGCCTACGAGACGGTGCGGATCGGCCGCCGCCTGCCGCTGCTGGAGCCGATGAGCGAGGTGGCCGGGCGCATGTCGGTCATTGTCGGGGCTTATTTTCTGGCGAAACACTCGGGAGGCCGCGGCACCCTGCTGGGGGGCGTTCCCGGGGTTCTGCCCGGTCGCGTGGCGATCATCGGGGGCGGCACCTGCGGCACCAATGCCGCCAAGGTGGCCACCGGTATCGGCGCCGACACGACCATCCTGGAGGTGGACAGCGAGCGCATGACCTGGCTCGACACCGCCATGCCCGCGGCGCGGACTCTCTACTCCACCGAGGCGGCGCTGGTCGACCTGCTGCCGCGCACCGACCTGCTCATCGGGGCCGTGCTGGTGCCGGGGGCGCGGGCGCCGAAACTGGTGACCCGCGAGATGTTGCGCTCGATGCGGAATGGCACCGTCTTTGTCGACATCGCCGTCGATCAGGGCGGCTGCGGGGAGACGACCCGGCCCACGACCCATGAGGCCCCGGTTTATGTCGAGGAGGGCGTGATCCATTACTGCGTCGCCAACATGCCCGGCGCCTATGCCCGCACCTCGACCCAGGCGCTGACCAGCGTCACGCTGCCCTACGTGCAATTTCTCGCTACCGAGGGACTCGCCGGCGCCTGCCGCCGCCATCCTGAGTTGGCCGGTGGCATCAACTGCCAGCAGGGGCGCCTGACCTGCCGCGAGGTCGCCGAGGCTCATGGGATGGAGTGGTCGGAGGCGGTGTGCTGAGGGAGCGGTCGTTCATGATGTGCGAGGTTGAACAGTTTGGCTATTCCTGGGCTCGCGGATTCCTGACGGAGGAAGAGATCGGGACATTGGGGGGTGCTTTGGGAAACGTCACCGGTGCGGGACGGCGAGGTGTTCTTGAAATACCCGAGGTGAGGGTATTGGCGGGTTCGGAGCAGATCCGATCACTGGTTCAGCGTTTCGTGGGCGGACGGCCCAGGCCGGTGAGGGCGATTTTTTTCAACAAGTCATCAGATTCGAATTGGCTGGTGTCGTGGCATCAGGATCTGAGTATCGCGGTGAAGGAGCGTATCGAAATTGCCGGCTTTGGCCCTTGGAGCGTCAAGGAAGGGGTGTGTCATGTCCAGCCTCCGGATTCCGTGCTCGAGAGAATGATCACCCTCAGGATTCATTTGGATGATGCCGATGAGACAAACGGCGCACTAAAGGTTCTCCCCGGCACCCATTGCCTCGGGCGGTTGTCGGCCGATGAAATCGGGCAATGCAGGAGTTCTATTCCTGAAACGCTTTGTCAGGCCAACCGCGGTGATGCCCTACTGATGAGGCCGATGATCCTTCACGCATCGTCCCGTTCGACAGTGGTGAGACCCCGTCGGATACTGCACATCGAATACGCATCCCAGGATCTCCCGTCCGGGCTCGAATGGTATGATGACGTGTGATTGGGTTGTGATCGGTGCTGAACGATTTTTTGGGAAATGCCGTGCTGGCGCTAATCCGTAGTTTGGATTCTCCGAGGAATTGTATACAATTCACCAGTGACCGAATCTGCCTGCCATCCGACGCGACTCGCTGCCTGCTGCCTCGCCGCCGCGCTGGCTTGGGTGTCGCCGGCTTGGGGCATCGATGCCGAGAAGGCGGCGGGGTGGTGGTCGGTACGGCCGATTGCGATCGAACCCTCTTTGATCGGAGAGGCAACAGGGTTGGATCGGAACTGGGGGCGCAATGAAATCGACCGTTTCGTCCTCGCGAAGTTGAAGGAACAGGGGCTGGAGCCTTCGCCCGAGGCGGTGCCGGAGGTGTTGTGCCGCCGGCTGTATTTTGACCTCACCGGCCTGCCGCCGACGCCGGAGCAGGTCGCGGCATTTCGAAAAGCCCACGCCACTGACCCGGAGGGCGCCTACGAGCGGCTGGTGGACGAATTGCTGGCCAGTCGGGCCTATGCGGAAAAATACGCCCGCCACTGGCTCGACATCGCCCACTACGCGGACACCCATGGCTTTGAACGGGATCAGCTGCGGCCAAATGCGTGGCCTTACCGGGATTATGTGATCCGCTCGCTGCTCGACGACAAGCCCTACGACCGCTTCCTCCGGGAACAGATCGCGGGCGATGTGGTGGCGCCGGACGATCCCGAGGCGGTCACCGCGACGGGCTTCCTCGCGGCGGGGCCGTTCGATTTCGTGGGGCAGGTGGAGACCAAGAGCGACGAACTGCGCCGCTCGGCGCGGGCGCTCGATCTCGACGACATGCTGACTCAGGTGATGACCGCGACCCTGGCGATGACGGTCAATTGCGCGCGCTGTCACGACCACAAGCTCGATCCCATCCCGCAGCGGGAGTATTACCAACTCGCCTCGGTCTTCGCCGGCCTGCGCCGGGCCGACCGGCCGGTGAGCGAGGCCGCGAGGCAGCGTTATGAGGCGGAGAAAAAGCGACTCGACGGCGAGTTTGCCCGCGTCAGTCACGAGATCGGCCGGCTGCGGGGGCAGGGGATCGACTTGGCCGATGTGGTCGGCGGCGGCAACGGTTTGGGCACGGGTAAGCCGCGCCAGGGGCTCGATCCGCGGACCGCGCAGGTGCAGGAGCGCGACTTCGGCAATCTGGGCAATGTGAAGGTGAACACTTTCGCCGCCTGCGGGCATCAGGCGTTCGTCGATGGGGTGGTCATTCCCGATGGCGGTCCGGGTGGCGGCGCGGCGGTGCCGATCAGCTCCACGGGGCTCACGGTGACGGATGTGCCGGACACCTCCGGCCTCGCCTGGGACGTGATCCGCAACGGCCGGGTGGCGAGCCAGTTTTCCACCGAGCTGGGCGGAGTCGATTATGCGTCGGCTGGCCATTCCCTGCTCGGGATTCACGCCAATGCCGGGATCACCTTCGACCTCGCCGCCATCCGTGAGGCCAACCGGGCGGGCGCGATGACGCTCTCGGCCGTGGCTGGCTATGGCGGACGCGAGGGGCCGCATGGGGCGGAACTTCGGCTCTATCTCGATGGAAAGCCGGCCTTTTCCCACCGCCTGAGCCGGAAGGGCGGCGCTGTGGCGGTGGAAATCGCGATTCCGGAGCCGGTCCGGTTTCTCACCGTGCTGTCCACGGATGGCGGGGACGGCTACGCGAATGACCAAGTCTTCCTGGGCGATGCGCGGCTGCGTCCGGCGACGCCCCCGACTGCGACGGAGGCGGATCTGGAGCGGCTGAGCCGGTTGGAAAGCGAGCTGAAGACCATCGAGGCGGCGCGCCATGAGTTGGGGCCACCGCCGACCGTCTATGCCGTCGTGGCCGATCCCGATCCGCCCGTGGTCCGGGTTCTGGAGCGGGGCGATCCCGAGTCGCCGGGCGAGGCCGTCGGTCCCTCGGCGCTTTCCTGGCTGGAAGCGCACCTGCCTGCGGCCATCGGTGACGCGTCCCTGCCCGAGGGTGAACGCCGCCGGGCTCTGGCCGACTGGATCGTCGATCCGCGCAACCCGCTGACGAGCCGGGTGATCGCGAATCGGCTCTGGCATTGGCATTTCGGCCAGGGACTCGTCACCACGCCGAGCGATTTCGGGCTGGGTGGAGACACGCCTTCCCATCCCGAGTTGCTCGACTTCCTCGCCGACCGCCTGCTCCGCGAGGGCTGGTCGCTGAAGGCCCTGCACCGTCTCATTGTGACCAGCGCCACCTGGCGGCAGGGTTCGGGCTGGAATGCCGCCGCCGCCGCGGTCGACGCGCAGAATCGGTTGCTCTGGCGGATGAATCCCCGCCGGCTCACCGCCGAGGAGGTGCGCGACGCGGTGCTGGCGACGACCGGCAAGCTCAATCCCGAGCCCTTCGGCCCCGGCTATCGTGATTTTGCCTACCAGGAGGCCTATGCACCGATCTACACCTACACCACGGCTGATTCGCCCGAACTGTGGCGGCGGAGCGTTTACCGCTTCGTGGTGAGAACGACGCCGCACGATTTCATGACCGCGCTCGACTGCCCGGACCCGGCCAATCTGACTCCGAAGCGGCTCACCACCACGACGGCTCTGCAATCTCTGGCCCTCTACAACAACGATTTCATGATCCGGCAGGCCGGCTATCTGGCCGGGCGGCTGGAGCGGGAAGCCGGCGCGGCTCCCGAGGCCCAGGCAGAGAGGGCCTTCCGGCTCGCCTTTTCCCGGGAACCAGCGGCCGCGGAGAAGGCGGAGGCGGCGGTCTTCATCCGCGAATCGGGACTCTTTGCCTTTTGCCGGTCGTTGCTGAATGCGAACGAGTTTGTTTATGTGGATTGATGACAAACTCATTTTCTGCATTCGCCCAATGAACACCACCGTCCTCCCCGCCCTCGGCGCGCTCGCCATGTGCCTCGCATCGGCCCAGGCCGGACCACTGGTCCTGCATCCGCAGGGCCGGCCGCTCCCAACGGAGCAGCAGGGGCCCTTTGTCACCACTGGTGACGGGGGCATTCTCTGCATCGATGCCCGGCAGGCCTGGCGCAGCACGGACGAGGGCGCCACGTGGACGAGCACGCCGCTGTTCGCCGATGAGACGAAATTCGAAGTTAGCAGCGAGCGGGCTCTGGTCCGCACCCGGAGCGGCGTAGTGGTGGCGGCTTGGATGAATTTGAAGGAGCGCCAGTCGCCGCCCTGGGATCAGTGGGGCGGCTCGGAGGAGATTTTCCGGCAGTTCATCCTGCCCACTTACGTGTGCCGCAGTCTCGACGACGGCAAAACCTGGGAGACGCCCATCCGGATCAATCAGCCTTGGTGCGGCTGCATCCACAGCCTGATCGAGACCCGCAGCGGACGCCTCGTGCTGGTGGGGCAGGAGATCGTCTATCCGGGCTGGCGGCACGCCACCGTGATGTTTGTCTCCGACGACCAGGGCCTGACCTGGCGGCGCAGCAACGTGATGGACATCGGGCAGGGGAGTCACGACCACGCCGGCTCCATCGAGGGCACCGTGATCGAGCGGGGCGATGGCTCGCTCTACCTCCTGCTGCGCACCGAGACCGGCTTCCTCTATGAATCGACCTCGCGGGATGGCGGATTGACGTGGGAAAATTTGGGGCCGTCAAAAATCCGTTCCGTCACCTGCTGCGCCCAGATGGCTCGGCTCGCGGACGGGCGCGTCGCCCTGCTGTGGAATCATCCGCCGCGCCACAAGCCCGAGAGCGGCACCAGCCGGGAGGAGCTATCCCTCGCGTTTTCCTCCGATGACGGCCGCACCTGGTCAAACCCGGTGGTGGTGGCGGCGAGGCATGACGATCCCACCGGGCGTGAGTCGCGGATCCGCAATGTCTCCTATCCCTACTTCTACGAGCGCCGGCCTGGCGAGTTGTGGATCACCACCATGCAGGGAAATCTGCGGATGCGCATCGCCGTCGACGATCTGGGCAAGGGCGAGATCCCCGTGGCCAAGCCACCCGTGGCCGTGGCGCCGGCGGATGGCGGCATCTGGATGTTCGGGGACTCGACGACCGCCCTCCGACCGGGCAGCGTGGAACAGGTCTATTCGGTCCGCGTTCAGGAGGCGCTGCTGGGAATGGGCAGTTCGCTCAATGTTTACAATGCCGGGGTCGGCGGAAACACCACCACGGCGGCTCTGGCGCGATTTGACCGGGACGTGCTGCGGCATCGGCCGCGGGTGGTGGTGATGCAGTTCGGCATCAACGACGCGGCGGTGGATGTCTGGAAAACACCGCCGGTGACCCAGCCACGGGTCGATGCCGCCACCTACGAGTCCAATCTCCGCGAGCTCGTCGCGAAAGCCCGCGAGGCCAAAGCCAAGGTGATCCTGATGACGACCAATCCCGTCACCTGGACGAGCCGGCTGAAGGAACTCTACGGAAAGCCGCCCTACGATCCTGGGAAAGCCGAGGGCTTCGACGTGCCGGTGCTGGCCGGCTACAACGACATCATCCGCCGGGTGGCGAAGGAGCTGGGCACGGGTCTGGTCGATGTCCGCGCCGCCTGGGAGGCCCACGCCGCCAAGCCGGACGCCTCATTCAACGATCTGCTCCTCGACGGGATGCACCCCAACGATCGCGGCCATGCCCTGGTGGCCGAACTCCTCACCCCCGCAATCCGCGAGCAGGTGCGCTGACCCGCTTTTCAACGAAACCCCGCCATGAAACGCTGCTCCGGCTCCGATCGTTCGCCGCTCTCGCGACGCGACTTCCTCACCCATGCCGGCGGGGGGCTCGGAGGCGTCGCGCTGACGGCAATGCTGGGTCGCGAGGCCCGCGCCGCTCAAGCCATCGATCCCCTGGCGGCCCGGCCGGCGCCCCATCCGGCGCGGGCGAAGCGGGTCATCCAGATCTTCTGCCCCGGCGGGCTGAGCCATGTCGATACCTTCGACTACAAGCCGGAACTGGTCCGGCGCGCCGGCACGCCCTTCGATCCCGACGGGAAGCTCCAGTTTTTTGCCTCCAAGCCGGGGAATTGCCAGCCCAGCTACTGGCCCTTCCGCCAGCACGGCGAATCAGGCCTGTGGATGTCCGACCTCTTTCCCCGTCTGGCCGGCTGCATCGACGACATCGCCTTCATTTACTCCATGCAGAGCAAGACCGCGCTCCACGGGCCCGGTTGCTTTTTCATGAACACCGGCTTTACCCTGCCCGGCTTTCCCAGCATGGGCGCCTGGGTGACCTACGGGCTGGGATCGGAGACGGAAAACCTGCCCGCCTTCGTGGTGCTGCCCGATCCCCGCGGGCTCCCGCCGGGCGGGCAGATCAACTGGGGCGCCGGCTTCCTGCCGGCCGTGCACCAGGGCACCACCATGACCGTCACCGAGGGCCGCGCGCCGCTCGCCGACCTGTTCCCGCCCCGGGAGGCGCCCGGCGTGTCGCCGGAGGGGGACCGGGCCGGGCTCGGCTTCCTGCGTCGGCTCAATGACCGCCATCGCGATCTTCGACCCGGCAACAGCGAACTCGACGCCCGCATTGCGGCTTATGAAATGGCGGCACGCCTTCAGCTCAGCGCGCCCGAGGCCACCGACCTGCGCGGCGAATCGGAGGCGACGCGCCGGCTCTACGACATCGACGATCCCGACACCGGACCCTTCGGACGGCAGTGCCTGCTGGCCCGGCGGCTGGCGGAGCGGGGCGTGCGCTTCGTGCAGATCTATTGCGGGGCCGAAAACACCACCGCCAAGGCGATCCGGCCGAACTGGGACAGCCACGAGGACCTCGTGCGCGATCACGGCTACTGGGGCCGGGTCCTCGACACCGGCGCCTCGGCCCTGCTCATCGATCTCAAGGCCCGCGGCCTGCTGGAGGACACCCTGGTGATCTGCACCACTGAGTTCGGTCGTCAGCCCGCCGCCCAGGGAGCCGGGGGCAAGGGCCGCGACCACAATGCCGGCGCTTTCACCGCCTGGCTGGCCGGAGGCGGCATCCAGGGCGGCGTCGGCTATGGCGCGACCGATCCGCTCGGTTTCAAAGCCGAGGACCGGGCGAAATACTGCTACGATCTCCACGCCACCGCGCTGCATCTCCTCGGCATCGACCACGAGCGGCTCACCTATTACAACAACGGCGTCGAGCGCCGCCTCACCGACGTGCATGGCCACGTGATCAAGCCGATTCTGGCTTAGCCGGGCCGGTCGCCGCCAGCCGCTGGCCGGGATCGACGAGAGCCCAGCACAGGGCGCCGGTCAGATAGATGGCGGCGAAGATCAGCAGCACGAGATTCCAATTTTCCGTCCGCTCGAACAACAAACCGACCAGCGGCGGACTGGCGGCGACGGCGAAGTTGCCGATCATGTTCATCAGACCGAAGACCTGGGGCGTGTGGCGTCCCCCGATATCGATGGTGGCGGAAAAGGCGCAGGGACCGGCCAGCGCGGCGAAGAGCGAGCCCAGGGTGAGCAACGCCACGGCCAGGCCGACGCTCTCGACGAACCACGCCGCCAGGATCAGCAGCCCGCAGGCCCCGAGGAAGGTCGCGCCCACGCCGCTGCGGCTGAGGCGCAGGCTTTTCGTCCGCCGCCAGATCAGGTCGGTCAGCCAGCCGCCCAGCAGGCAGCCCGTCAGCGTCCCGCTGAACACCAGCGCCTGGAGGTAGCCGGAATCTTTGACCGATAGATCCCGGGTCTCCTGCAAAAAGGTGGGAAACCAACTCGCGAAGAACATGTAGCCCGCCGCCCGGCAGATCTGCTGGCCGCAGAGCCACCAGATGGCCGGATTCCGCGCGATGGCCAGCCAGGGCGTCGGCTCGGCGGCTTCCTCGGCGGAGGACATCGTCGGCTCCTCGCGGTCACGGGCGATCAATTCGCGCTCCGCGGCATTGACCCGTGGATCGGACCGGGGATCGTCGCGGAAGCGCAGCCAGAAGCGCACCGTCCAGACCAGCCCCGGCAGGGCGAAGCATACAAAGACCCAGCGCCAGCCGATCTGCCCGATCAGGATGCCCGTCAGCAGCGCCGCGGCGATCGCGCCGGCCTGCATGCCCGTCGTGAGCACTCCGCAGGCGAAGGAGCGGCGGGCGAGGGGAATCCAGTGCGAGATCGACAGGCACGAAGCCGGAAACAACCCCGCCTGGGCGATGCCCATGAGGAACTGAGCCACGATGAGCAGCCAGAAAGCCGGCGCCAGCCCCAGCAGCAGCGTGGCCAGCGAACCGGTCAGGACAAAGAGCGTCATTGCCACCCGCGTGCCGCGCCGGTGCGACAGAGCCCCGCCGGGCACCTGGAAGAGCGCGTAGGTCCAGAAAAAGGCCCCCATGAACCAGCCGGACTGCGTCTCGGAGAGCTGGAACTCCTCGCGGATGGTGCTCTCGGCCACGCCGATGGCCGAACGGCAGAGATAAGCCAGCAGCGCGGCCAGCGTGAGCCAACCCACCACTCCGAAGCGCACCCTGGTGGGACGCTCGCTCATGCCAGGGCGCGGAGGGCTTCGGTGAGCGCCGTTTCGAGCCGTTCCAGGCTGCCGCGGTCGAAAGGCGTCTGCCACACCTGGTAGAGATCGTCATCGTAGCGCTCCGCCGGCGGCAGGTAGCCGATGGAACCGTTGGCCAGATTCAGATAAGCGACGGCGTTGTCCGGCAAAGCCGCCCGCAGGTGGCGCTGGATGCGATTGTAGGCCTCGGCCATGTTCGCCGCCAGCAGGGCGTCGCCGATTTGCCAGATCCAGACGGGGAAGGCAAAGGTCGCGCCGTCCCCGATCCCGCGGCGGATGGACAGCTTGCGGCGCAGACGCTCCTGCATCACCCGGTCGGGTGTGGCCGCCAGTTCCGCCTCCAACTCGGCCGCGCTGGGCCAATCCTTTAGCGGCAGATCGACCGTGATCTTCCGGGCTTTCAGCGTCGAGGGGTGCCGGGCCGGCTCTCGCCGCCACACCGCCAGCGGGGCGCCGGATTCGCGGACGCCATCGTAGGCCAGTTGCTGGCCCGGCGGCTCCATCCCTGCCAGCGTGGCGAGGACGGCATGACCCAGCTCGCGCCCGTGGGCATCGGCCACCGCCGGATCGCCGACATACTGGTAGCGCGGCGACAATTCGCCGGAGGCTCCCTGAAGGAACAGGGTCAGACCGGAGGAGAGACCCTGTTCGATCGTCTCCCGCATTGCGCCGGGGAAGTCGGGGGAGATGAGGCGGTTGTCCCAAGCCAGCGTGGTCGGGTGGCAGGCGTAATTTACCACCGTCGCCAGGTGGCTCCCGTCGTCCGAGGCGCAGACCCGGCCGACCAGCAGAGTGTCATCGGCCGGCGCGGCCGGATCGTAGCCGCACACGATGCGTCCGGGCTGCTCGGGATCGACCAGATCGCGCCCCGTGGCGAGGCCGCAGCGACCGGTGCGCCATTCCAGCACCGCGGGACGCAGACCGGCCAGAGCCGCGCGGATGGCGGCGAGCGTGGCCGCCCGCACCTGCTCCAGATAGGGCGCCAGCAGATCGCCGCCCTCCCAGCCGGGCTCGATGCGGTCGGTCAGCGGCGGGGCGGCGTGGGTGTGGGTGAGAGCAAAAATCAGGCGCGCCTCGTCGAGCCCCAGCGCATCGAGCAGCGAGCCGCGGAAGGCCCGCTCCGTCTCCGGCGAGCGCCACCAGCCCAGGTCGGCATCGACCAGCACCAGCGGCTCGGCGCCGTCCGCGGTGGCGGACAAAGCCAGCGCCGTCACCGCGAGCGGGCGGTGGATGCCCTCGGCCGCGTCGTGCCGGGCGGCGCCCCAGTTGCGCGCGTAGATGCCGACAGGCGGCGTGATGTCCGAGCGGGCCGCGCCGGCCCAGCCCGAGAATCCGGCGGGTTTGGTTTGCAAGATCACCCGATCAGGTTGTAGCGGTTCTTTGCGCCGATGCAATCCCGCGAATCCTGCCCATGAAAATCACCGCCATCGAAACCCACGTCTGCCATGCCCGGATGCGGAACTGGATCTTCGTCAAGGTCCTCACCGACCAGCCCGGCCTGCACGGCTGGGGCGAGGCCACCCTGGAGTGGCACACCAAGAGCGTGATGGGCGCCGTCGAGGATCTCTCCGGCCTCCTGATCGGCGAGGATCCGCGCCGGGTCGAGCATCTCTGGCAGATGATGCACCGGCAGCATTTCTGGCACGGCCACGGCGTGGTGCGGGCCACCGCCATCGCCGGCATCGACCTCGCCCTCTGGGACATCCTCGGCAAGGTCGCGAATCTGCCCTGTTCCCAGCTCTGGGGCGGCCCGGTGCGCGATTACGTCCGCACCTACTGCCATCTCGGCGGGGGAAAGCTGGAGGATTTCTACCGCACCGCCGCTGATGACGCCAAACGCTTCGCCGAACTCGCCCAGCAGGCCGTCGCCGAGGGCTACACCGCCTTCAAGACCATGGCCGTGCCCCCGACCATGCCCATCGAGGGCCTACAGCCCATCCGCACCGCCGAGGCCGCCGTGGCGGCGATGCGCGACGCCGTCGGCGACGCCATCGACATCATGGTCGACTGCCACGCCCGGCCCTCGCCGGCCATGGGGCTGCAGTTCGCCAAGGCCCTGGAGCCCTACGGCCTCTATTTCTTCGAGGAACCCTGCTGGCCTGAGAGTATCGACGGCCTCGCCATGATCAATGCCGCCGTCTCCACCCCGATCGCCACCGGGGAGCGGGTCACCCACTCGGCCGCCTTCCGCGATCTCTTCGCGGCGCGGGCCTGCGAAGTCTGCCAGGTGGACATCACCCACTGCGGCGGCCTGACCGAGGCCCGCCGCATTGCCGCCCTGGCCGATGCCTACCGCATCGCTCTGGCTCCCCACAATCCGCAGGGCCCCGTCAGCACCGCCGCCTCGCTGGAGTTCGGCTTCTCCCAGCCCGGCTACATCATCTGCGAGACCGTTCACGCCGACGTGCCGTGGCGCGACGACATCGTCGATCAGGGCTTCACCCTCGAGAAACAGGGTCGCCTGGTGCGTCCCAACATCCGCCCCGGCCTCGGCATCGAACTCAACGAAGCCGAGATCCGCAAGCATCCCCCCGAGCCGGAGATCGTGGAGCGGGTTTTCTACCGCGATGGGAGCGTGGGGGATTGGTAGGGTGGAAGGAGGGAGTAAAAAGTAAAAAGTGATGAGTTTTTAGAGCTTGGTTCCAAGTTCCAAGTTCGAAGATCCAAGTTCGAAGATCCAAGTTCGAAGATCCAAGTTCGAAGACCCAAGACCCAAGATCCAAGATCCAAGATCCAAGATCCAAGATCCAAGATCCAAGATCCAAAAAACGCCCCCCCACCTCACGGCCGTTTCATCTCAAACACGCCGTGGTCGCCCATTTCGGAGGCGTAGGTCGCCTCGAAGGTGTCGCCGACGATCTGGCCGTCGTGATCGAAATCGCCGAACAGGCCTAGACTCTTCGTTCCCTTCACCCCGTAGGCGCGGCGGCCCTGTTTGACGACGGGGAAATCGGCATCGAAGCCACCCTGGAAGATTTTTCCCCACGTCGCGTGGTAGCGGAACGTGTAATCGCCGGGCTGGCCGGCCGTGGTGCCCGGCTTGGGCTCCACCAGACAGCGCAGGTCGCCGGTGTGGGCATTGACATGGCTCAGCCAGGTGCCCTGCCAGGGACCGGAGATGGGATCGGCCTTGGTATGGGCGGGAGCCGCGGACCGGGCGGCGAGGGCGGCCTGCCAGTCGCGGTCGAATTTGGCACCGGCGCAGTTGGACAGCACGGTGGCGAGGGTGGTCAGCATCAGCGCGTGGAAGAGTGTCCGGATCGGTTTCATCATGCCGCTACTCTGGCCACCAGCCCCGGGGATCGCAACTCCCGAGAATGCGCGGGCCGGGTGAAACGACCGCGCCGCCGCCGCCGCCGCAGAGTTGCAGGACCGAAATGCGAGGGCAGAGGCGCTTCGGCCCGGCAAGCTCAGATACCAGCGTCCAGACGCATGGATCGGTCGTCAGAACGACAATTCCATGTGTCTGAACGCATGTATCGGGCGTCGGAATGACAATTCCATGCGTCTGAACGCATGTATCGCCCGTCAGAATGACAATTCCATGCGTCTGAATGCATGTATCGGTCAAACAATCGACAATTCCATGCGCGCAGACGCATCTATTTCCCGCGATTTCACGCGCTGAACATTCGCGAACCAGCGGCCTCGGCCCCTACCGATCGCCCCGGCAGAGGGAAATCCCAGGGCCAAAGGCCCGGCCGCACCGTAGCCTGGGGCAACGCCCCAGGAATCGGCCCGGAGCCAGGGACCCGTTGGCTGAAAGCCAACATCACCCGCCGACCCCCGCCCACGATGAAATGCCGCGGCATCACATACCGCCGCTGGCGAATGTCCACCACCATCCCCTGGGCCGTTGGCGTCCGCGTCGGCTCCGGGGCTCGCCCTGGCGCGGGGGCGGCCTCTGATCCGACCGGGTATGTCTTTCGATGATACCGGGTTGGATCGGAGAGGCAACCGGGTTGGATCGGAGAGACAACCCGGTTCGATCGCGAGCGGCTGCGTCGAGAAAGAAGGCCAACAAAGGGAGCCGGTCGGTAGAGGGTAGTGTGGCGATCGAGTGTGCACGGCGGTGGAGGGCCCCCGGGGCGCCGGCGCCGCGGCAGGGGCGGGGGGGGGGGGGTGGGTTTTGTTTGCACTTTCCCCTTTTTTGCCGGGGGGGTCGCGAGTTATTTGTGGGGGTGCCCACACCCACCGGTACCCGTCCCAAAAAAGCACGAGCGCCCCGGATGGGGCGCCAACAAGAGGCCGCCGGGCCGTGATCGACCGCCCCCGATGCCGTTCCGCCGCCCCTGCCGGGGCGGTCTCGTCAGGGTGGGCCGGTATCCGGTGGCTGTCGCCACCGGCTGATTTCCG
>JAEUHH010000104.1 GCA_016795505.1 Verrucomicrobiales bacterium
GAGATCTCGAGAGAGCGGCCAGAATCTCCACTGGCTGCGTTGCTTCTCAGTCACGCAGCTCGCTGCGCTCCTTCGTTCGCGCCTTGCCATTGAAGATTCTGACTCGCTCTTTTCGGCAAATCTTTTTGGCAAAGGGTCTACCACCGGTCCATCGGCCGCGATTCGAGCATCCCGGAGGGATGCCAGCCTGTATCCAGTGCGCCCGCTGCTTCACACGCTGGCATCCCTCCGGGATGCTCCGTTTCATTGCCATTCCATCCGGTGGTGTCGTCGCTGCGCTCCTCAACCACCGGCTACCGGCTTTGATGCCTCCGGCATCTTTTCCGTTCGATACGCCAATTGGCACCGACACACCGCCCCCAGCCCGGGGCATTCCGATCGAACCCTGTTCGATCGGCGATCAGACCCTGTCTCATCGGAAATCGTCACGCGACGATTTCGCGGATCACCCGGCCGTGCACGTCGGTGAGGCGGAAATCCCGGCCCGCGTAGCGGTAGGTGAGCCGCTTGTGATCCAGTCCCAGCAGGTGCAGCATGGTGGCGTGCAGGTCGTGGACGCTGACGGGGTCTTTTTCGGCCTTGAATCCAAACTCGTCGGTCGCGCCGTGCACGGTGCCGCCCTTGATGCCGCCGCCCGCGAGCCACACGCTGAAGCCATAGTGGTTGTGATCGCGGCCCATCTGCGGCTTGCCGGCGCCGCTGAGCTCCACCGTCGGGGTGCGCCCGAACTCGCCGCCCCACAGGATCAGCGTGTCCTCGAACAGGCCGCGCTGTTTCAGGTCGGTGATGAGCGCGGCGATCGGTCCGTCGATGTCGGCGGCGAGCTTGCGGTGATTTTTCTCGATGTCGTTGTGATTGTCCCACGGCTGTCCGGCGCCGTGCCAGAGCTGCACGTAGCGCACGCCGCGCTCCAGCAGCCGCCGGGCGATCAGGGTCTGGCGGCCGTGGGTGCTGTTGCCGTACAGTTCCCGGATGTGGGCCGGCTCGCGGGAGATGTCGAAGGCGTCGCTGGCCTCGTGCTGCATGCGGAAGGCCAGCTCATAGCTGTGAATGCGCGCGTCGAGCCGCTCGTCGAGGCGGGTCTCCCGGTGCCGGGCGTTCCACCGGGCGAGGAGGTCGAGCTGCCGACGCTGGTCGGTCCGCGCGATCTGCGGGTGGTCGATGTTTTCGATCAGCTTGCCGAGTTCCTCGTGTTTGGAATCGACATAGGTCCCCTGGTAGGCGCCGGGCAGGAAGGCGGACTGCCAGTTTTCGTTGTCCTTGATCGGCATGCCACCCGGGCACATGGCGATGAAGCCGGGCAGGTTCTGGTTCTCCGTGCCGAGCCCGTAGAGGGTCCACGCGCCGAAGCTGGGCCGGGCCTGCACCGAGTCGCCGCAGTTCATCAGCATCAGGGAGGGCTCGTGATTCGGCACCTGGGCGTGCATGGAGCGGATCACCGCGATGTCGTCGATGTGGGCGGCGGTCCTGGCGAACAGCTCGCTCACTTCGATGCCGGACTGGCCATGGCGCTGGAACGCGAAGGGGGACGGAAAGGCGGCGCCGGTCTTGCGCTCGGTGGTGAGGGTGTTGGCCAGCGGCTTGCCGGCCTCCCGCGCGAGGGCTGGCTTCGGATCGAAGGTATCCACGTGCGAGGGGCCGCCATTGAGGAAAAAGTGGATCACCCGCTTGGCCCGGCCGGGGAAATGGCTGCCGCGGGAGTGGAGGGGATTGGCGGCGGCCAGCAGACCGTCCTCGCCGAACACGCCGCCGAGGGCGAGCGAGCCAAAGCCGAGAGCGGAGCGACCGAGGAGCGAACGGCGGGAATACATGGCGGTGGCGGGGGAGTCAGTTTGGTCAATCCACGAACAGGAACTCATTCGAGCACAGCATGGCCTGGGCGAGTTGCTCCCAGGGGCTCAGCCGTAGCACGGGATTGGCGGGAAAATCGGCCGCCGCCTGCCAGGCGACGGCGGCTTTCTCGCCGTCGGTGCCGGTGTCGGCGAGGCTGATGTCCCAGAGAAACTGGTCGCTGTTCAGGCCGTCGCCGATGTCGACGAGGAAATCGATCGTCTCGCCGGGTTCGACCGGCAGGGAGGCGACATTGAGGTCCGCGGACTTGGTCAGGAGTGAGGCCGAGGCCAGCAGGCCGACCCGCGAGCTGACGACAAAGCCGCGGATGCCATCGCCGGCGGCGGGCTGGTGGGTCAGCTTGGTTTTGATCGCCAGGGTCATGGCGCGGGGGGCGGTCCAGCGGCGCACCGCGGCGTGGGCGCGGTCGTTGCCGGGATGGCCGCCGGTGGCGGTGAGCTGGACCCAGCCGAGTTTCGCATCGGGCCATTGCGGGCCACCCTGCCAGGCGCCGCCGGCAAAGTGGGGCAGTGGGGTGAAGCCGGTGACGCGCCCGGCCTTTTCATCCATCGCGCCGTGGCCGTACTGCCAGTCGGCGGCGGTCGGTGGCGGCATGGGCAGGGGCTCGGAGGGTGCGGCGGAGACCAGCGCGAGGGACTCGGCCATCTCATCGCGGCTGGGATCCCGCTGCAGGGCGGCCCGGAACAGGCGGCGAATGCGTTCCGCCGGCGCGGTGGCCTCGTCGCCCGAGGACTGGGCCACGGCGCGGGCGCGCTCGAGCACGAGGGGGTGATTCAGGAAAAAGAGGGCCTGCTGCGGCACGGTGGTCTCATTGCGCTTGGGAATGTGGAGGTCGGGGTTGGCGAAGTCGAACAGGCGCAACACGCCGGGGACGAATTGCCGGTCCACTTTGCCGTAGAGCGCCCGCCGCTTGGAGAATGGGGCGCGGAAGGCCTCGACCGGGCGTCCGCCGAGAGCCGGATCGAGATCGCCGGAGGCGGCCATCATCGTGTCGCGGAATTCCTCATAGCCGAGGCGGTGGGGATTCATGCGCCACAGCAGGCGGTTGTCGGGGTCGCGGGCCACTGCGCGGCTCCGGTCGTCGGGATCAGTCGGCCCGGCCGAGCTCTGACGGTAGGTGGACGAGGTGAGGATGAGGCGGTGCAGCTTTTTCAGGCTCCAGCCGTCGCGGACGAACCGGGTGGCCAGCCAGTCGAGCAATTCCGGATGCGAGGGCGGCTCGGCGCGGGTGCCGAAGTCGCTCGGCGTGTCCACCAGTCCTGTGCCGAAGTGGTGCGCCCAGACGCGGTTCACGATGACGCGCGCGGTGAGGGGATTCGCCGGATCGACGATGGCCCGCGCCAGCTCCAGGCGACCGCTCCCGTCGGTGAAGGGCCGGCGGTCGGCGCCGGACAGGACGCCGGGAACCTGCCGCGGCACGCGGTCGCCGAGATTCAGCGGATTTCCCCGCAGCAGGATGCGCGGTTCGGACGGCACCGCACGGTCGGCCAGAGTCAGGGCGGCGGGCACGGACTGGGGATGTGACTGGATGGCGCGGTGAATTTCGTTGGTCAGCTTCCACAATTCATTGATGGAGCCGGTGTCGAAATAGGTCTCCACGTTCACGACCGGACCCTCCGGCACTTCGCAGGGAGAGCCGGGACCGTGAATCACGGCACGCAGGGCTTCGTCGTCCGGATTGGGCAGGCGCGTGGCGGCAGGATCGGCCTTCCGGGTGGCATTCCAGGCGCTGTCGATGTCGCGGAAAACGGTCGCATACCGGCTGATGACCTCGTCGAACGAGGCCGGCGGCGTCGCAAAGGCCCGCATCAGCCGCGCCGGGGCTTTCGCCACGGTCACGGAGGCGTATTCCGCGACCGGTGCGGCGGCATAGGCGTGCCAGTGGGCAAAGACGGGGTCCTGACGCTCGCCGGCGTCGCGCAGGTGATCCCGCCAGGCATGGACGAAGGCCGGGAGCAGGTCGGTCTTTTGAAAGATCTGGTCGAACCCGTCGGCGGGATACTTGTGCAATTCAGTCTGAGCTTTCAGGTAATCTCCCAGCCGCTCCCGCACCCGGTCGGCCGCCTCGAGGCGGAATTTGGCCATCGTATCAGTGAGCTTTTTCTCCCGCTCGGCGTGCGCCTGCCAGAAGGCCGCATCGCCGCCCTCGCCGAAGGTCACCAGCCGCTCCACGCTGCTGTCGAAGACGCCGTGGAGCGAATAGTAGTCGGCCGTGGGGATCGGATCGTACTTGTGGTCATGGCAACGGGCACACCCGACCGTGAGCCCCAGCATGCCGCGCGTCACCACATCGATGCGGTCGTCGATGATCTCGTGTTTCACGCCGAGAAAGCGCCGGCCGATGGTGAGGAAGCCCATCGCCGCGGCGTCGCCGGGACGTTTGTCGGCGATCCGGTCGGCGGCGAGTTGCAGCATCAGGAAGCGGTCGTAGGGCAGGTCGCTGTTCAGCGCGGCGACCACCCAGTCGCGATAGACCCAGGCATGGGGCCAGTTTTTTTCCTCGCGGGCATAGACGTAGCCCTTGGTGTCGGAGTAGCGGGCCACATCCAGCCAGTGGCGGGCCCAGTGCTCACCGTGGTGGGGTGAGTCGAGCAGGCGGTCCACCTGTTTTTCGTAGGCGAGCGGATCGGGATCGGCGGCGAACCGTTCCACGTCGTCGGCCGTCGGCGGCAGGCCGGTCAGTGTGTAGGAAAGGCGGCGCAGGAGCGTGCGCCGATCGGCCTCGGGCGAGGCATTGAGTTCCGCCGCCTTCAACGCGGCCTGGACGAAGGCATCGATGGGATGCGGCGCGCCCGCAGGCACGGCCGGCTCGCGGACGGGTTGAAAAGCCCAGTGACGTCTGGCCAGCGCCTCGCGATCGTCGGCAGAGCCGACCGTGGCCCGCTCCGGCCAGGGCAGGCCGAGGGCGATCCAGCGTTCGAAGGCCTCCACCAGTCGCGGCTCCAGCACGCAGGCGGCCGGGGCGGTTGACCGGCCCGCGATCGTGCGGCTGAGCCTTCCGCCGGGCACCAGACCGGCGACAGCGGCGCGCGAATCGAGCCGGGCACCGCCATCCTGCTTCTCTGGTCCGTGGCAGGAGACGCAGCGCGTCGCCAGGACGGGGCGAATCTCCGTTTCAAAGAAAGCCTCGGCCTCCGGCGTGGTTGCGGCATGAGCGAACGGCGGCGCCAGGAGGCATCCCAGCGCCGCGAGGGCGCAGTGGCGGAGCAGTCGCGTCGGAATGCCGTTGGGGAAAAGGCCGGTCATGGGAAAGCGCGCGGGGAGAGCGACGGTAGCTTACGAAAGATCGGACCGATCGGCCACTGTCGGTGGTGACGCATACGAGCCACCTGATTCCCGACCATCGACGCCCTCAGGGCGTTCGTTGGGGTGCATGCTAACGACAAGAAAAAACCCGGTCCCGCGGATGGACGCGAGACCGGGTCGGAGGGTTGGGGGTTTTTGGACGCGTTTGTGGCAGAGGGTGCCTCGCGGACCTTTGGCCGGATCACTCCAGGAGTTTCACCGATCCGTCTTCGAGGGAGTAAAGGCCGCCGACGATGAGGATCTCACCCTTCTTCTCCATCTCGGCGAGGATGGGGCTGCTGGTGCGGATGTCGGAGACGGTCTGCCGGACGTTCTGCTCGATCACTTTTTCGACGAAGTCGTGATTCTTGGAGGTCCGCTCAGCTTCGGCGAATCCTTCGACGGCCTTCACCGCGGGTTCGATCTTCTTCAGCAGGCCGGTGAGGTTGCCCATTTCCACCTTGTCGCAGGCGCCTTTCACAGCACCGCAGGCTTCGTGGCCGAGAACCATCACCAGTTTGGCGCCAGCCGCCTTGGTGGCGAATTCCATCGATCCGAGCAGGTCCTCATTTTCGACATTGCCGGCGACGCGGCCGACAAAGACGTCTCCGATCCCTTGATCAAAGACCAGTTCGACCGGCACGCGGGAGTCCAGGCAGGACAGAATCACTGCTTTCGGATACTGTCCCGAGGAGGAGGCTTCGATCCGCGCCTTGATGTTGGGCTCGGACACTTTGCCCTCCACGTAGCGCTTGTTCCCGGCCATGAGTTCGTCAAGGACTTCCTTGGGCGTGAGTTTCTTCTGTTCGTCCGCAGAAACGGGCAGGTTCTCTCCGAGGAGGAGCAGGGGCACGGCGACGACGGCGCACGTTCCGGCGACGACTGCGATCAGTTTCTTGTTCATGATGTGGTGTGAATGAATAGGTGGATTCTCTCAGGTTTCGGTGGGTCGGATCTCGGGGGTGGAGCGAATCATGGAGCCCCAACCCTGAAAACCTGCCCTTGTGACGGAGTGTCCGGCGTGAATCATTTTCCTTTCGTATGGCGCGATTGCGCTAGGTCTGGAATGAATAGTTTTACGGCTCCGGTCTTTCCGAAAATGCGGTGGTCTGGCTGTCCAAATGGCCTGTGGCAGTCCGGTTCGTCGAGCGGGAGTGCTCTGTGATTCAGACCAGCTTGGGCGGTCGGGGCGGGGCTTCGGGGTGGGCGACGATGACAAAATGTAGCGGAAATTCCGGGAAAACGGTCGAGGACAGGATGTCGGGAATTCAGTGCCCGACGGCCTGATCGATGAAGCCGTGTTTCGGGCCCTGATCACCCGGAGTTCCTGTTGGCGACTCAAGCTCACCATCCCGCATCATCCGCGGGAGCAGCCGGCCGCCGACCCCTCGTTTCCGCTTCTTGACGCCGGCCCCGATTCTGGGACAATCGCGGTCCATGAGCCCCGATCCTACCCTGTTTCATCGCCGATCCAACCCTGTTGCATCGTTTTTCGCCGCGGCCGCCGCACTGGCTGTCGGCTTTGGTTTTGCCGCCGCCGGTCCGCTGGACGATGGCAAGACCGTGCTGTGCTTCGTTTCGCACAAGACCTCGCACGGTTTCGGCGCCCATGAATACGCGCCGGGCTGCCGTCTCATCGGGCAATGGCTGGCGGACACCTATCCCGCCGCGAAGGTCGAGTCGCGCTATTCGATCGGCTGGCCGGAAAAGCCGGAGGAGTTTTTCCGCGATGCCGACACCGTGGTGTTTTTCTGCTCCGGCGGCGGTGGCCATCTGGTGAATGGGCATGTGCCGGAACTCGACAAGGTGATGCGCACGGGAGCCGGTCTCGCCTGCCTGCACTACGCCGTGGAGGTGCCGATCGGGCCCAGCGCCAAGGGCATGCTGGCCTGGATGGGCGGCTACTTCGAGATGAACTGGTCGGTCAATCCGCACTGGAAGCCGGAGTTCAAGGTCTTTCCGGATCATCCCGCGGCGCGGGGCATCAAGCCCTTCGTCATCGACGATGAATGGTACTTTCACATGCGTTTCGTCGAGGGGCTCAAGGGCGTGACGCCGATCCTGTCCGCGGTGGCGCCGGATTCGACGATGAGCCGGCCCGACGGCCCGCACTCGGGCAATCCCGCCGTCCGCGCCGCGGTGGCCAAGCGCGAGCCGCAGCACGTCGCCTGGGCCTATGAACGCGGCGAGGAATATGCCAAGGGACGCGGCTACGGGTTCACGGGGCTGCATTACCACTGGAATTGGGAGGATGACAATTTCCGCCGGGCGGTGCTGAACGGCGTGGCGTGGACGGCGCGCCTCGACATCCCCGAGGGCGGCATCGAGACGCCACGGCCGACGCGTGAGTCCCTCGAAGCGAACATCCTGGAACACGCCGGTGATCAGGGGCGCAACCAGCCGAAGCAACAGAAGGCCTCGGCGCCGAAAGGCGACCCGAATGTGAAGCCGCTTTTCGAATCGGCGCTGGTCACCGGAAAGACGCCGGGCCGGTCGGTGGACGTCGCGGTCGATCTGCCGGCGGGCACGAAGGAGATCTATCTGGTGGTGTCCGACGGCGGCGATGGCATGGCCTTCGATTGGAGCAACTGGGTGGAGCCGCGGTTCGTGCTCGCGGATGGCTCGGAGAAAAAGCTGACCGAGCTGGATTGGAAATCGGCCACCGCCGAGTGGGGCCGGATCAGCCGGGTGAACAATGCCGGCGGCCAGGAGATGCGGGTGGACGGCAAGAAGCTGGCTTACGGCGTCGGGACGCACGCGACCTCGGTCATTCATTACGCGATTCCCGGCGGTGCGAAGAAATTCCTCGCCAAGGGGGCCCTGGATGACGGCGGCGTGAACCAGCAGGGTGGAAATGCGCCCTCGAGCGTGAAGTTCCTCGTTTTTGACAAGGCTCCTGACGGCTATCTGGCCCAGGCGAAGACTCGCAGCGCCCCGGGCGGCGGCAGTCACGATCCCGCCGACGCGGTGGCGAATCTGGAGGTGCATCCCGAACTGGAAGCCCGGCTCTACGCCTCCGAGCCCATGGTGCTGAGCCCTTCGGCGATCGATGTGGATGAAAAGGGCCGGGTCTGGGTCTGCGAGGTGGTCAACTACCGCCGCCATCTCGGCGAGCGCAAGGAGGGCGACCGCATCCTGATCCTCGAAGACAGCGACGGCGACGGAAAGGCGGACAAGACGACCGTTTTCCATCAGGGCACCGACATCGACTCCGCCCACGGCATCTGTGTGCTGGGCAGCCGGGTGATTGTCAGCGCAGGCGAGGAGGTGTTTTCGCTGTTCGACGACAACGGCGACGGGAAATCGGATCGCAAGGAGATGATGTTCACCAAGATCGGTGGCAAACAGCATGACCATGGCATTCACGCGGTCCATTTTGGTCCCGACGGCCGGCTTTACTTCAATTTCGGCAATGCCGGGCAGCGTCTGTGCGACAAGGACGGCCAGGAGATCACGGACATCAACGGCGTGAAGTGCACCACGTCGAACAACCGGCCGCATCAGCAGGGCCTCGTCTTCCGCTGCGAGCCCGACGGATCGCGGGTTGAGATGCTGGGGTGGAATTTCCGCAACAACTGGGAAGTCGCGGTCGACTCCTTCGGCACCGTCTGGCAGAGTGACAACGACGACGATGGCAACCAGGGCGTGCGGATCAACTACGTCATGGAATACGGCAACTACGGCTACACCGACGAGCTGACCGGCGCCGGCTGGCGCGAGCCGCGCGTGGGGATGGAGACGGAGATCCCCCTGCGTCACTGGCGGCTGAACGATCCCGGCGTGGTGCCGAATCTGCTTCAGACCGGCGCAGGATCGCCGACCGGCATTGTCGTTTACGAGGGCGACCTGCTCCCGGCCGTCTTCCGCGGCCAGATGATCCACTGCGATGCCGGTCCGAGCGTGGTGCGGGCTTATCCGGTGAAGAAGGCGGGCGCCGGTTACACGGCGGAGACCGTCAATATTCTGGAGGGCACCCGCAACCGCTGGTTCCGTCCCAGCGATGTCTGCGTCGCGCCCGACGGCAGCCTGGTTGTGGCCGATTGGTATGATCCCGGCGTGGGTGGTCATGCCATGGGCGACATCGAGCGCGGTCGGATTTTTCAGGTCATCCCAAAAGGCCAAGCCCCGAAGAAAACGCCCGCACCCGCGAAGCTCGACACGGTCGAGAGTGCGATCGCGGGCCTGAAGAGTCCGAATGAATCCGCCCGCTATCTCGCGTGGACCGCGCTGCGCGAGATGGGTGCGAAGGCCGAGCCGGCGCTGAAGGCGCTCTTTGAGGATGAGAAAGCCGACACCCGTCACCGTGCCCGGGCCCTCTGGCTGCTGACGCGCATTGATGTGAAGCACGCCGAAGCCGCGCTGAAAAACGCCGATGCCGATCTGCGGATCACGGCGTTCCGGGCCATCCGGCAGGCGGCCGGCGACAATCGTGAGCCGGTGCTCGCCGCGGCGGAAACCATCGTCGCCGACAAGGACCCGCAGGTGCGCCGCGAGGCCGCGTTGGCGCTGCGCCATGTCGCCGGTGCCAAAGCCGACGCGCTGTGGGCCCAGCTGGCCGGTCAGGCAGACGTTTCCGACCGCTGGATGGTCGAGGCGCTCGGCATCGGAGCCGATCTGCACTGGGAAAGCCGACTGGCGGCTGCCGGTAAACTGCCCAATCGTCTCGTCTGGCGCAGCCGGGCGCCGGAGTCCGCCGCGAAGATCGTCGACATCGTCCTCGCCGGCTCCGAGAGCGATGTGGCGCCCTACCTGCGCGCGCTGGACTTTCAGGCGGCCGGAGAGACGCGCGATGCCGCCTACCGCCGCCTGTTTGAAATGGGGAAAGCCGAGACCGCCCTGTATGCCGCCGCCAAGATCGGTGCCGATGCCATCGCCCGGCTCGACGGCGGACCGGCGCGGCTCGATGCCCTGCTCGCGCCGATCCGTGGCACCGCCGAGTTCGTCACCCTGGCCGAGCGGCTCCATCTCTCCGGGTTTCCCGACGAGCTGGCTGCCTTTGTCGCGAAACAGCCCGACGCTCCCGAGGCCGTGATTGCCGCCCGGTTGCTGTTGCAGGCCAATCGCGGGGCCCTCACCGGCTACCTGCGCGACGCCGGCGACCTGCCTCGCGCCGCCGCGCTGGTGCGGTCGCTGGGGCGGACCGGTGAGCGCGACATCAGCGGTCTCCTCGCTGGCGAGTTGAAGCGCGCCGAGACACCGGCTCCCCTGAAGATCGAGATGGTCAATGCCCTCGCCACCAATGGCAACAGCGGACGCGAACTGCTCAAGCTCGCCCGCGAAGGCCAGCTCGACGAGACGCTGAAGCCCGTCGCCGCGCTGGCCATCGCCCGCAGTCCCGATGCCGGCCTGCGCAACGAGGCCTCGTCCGTCCTGCCCCTGCCAAAGGCCGCCGGAGCCGAGTCCTTCCCGCCCGTGGCTGATCTCGCCCGGCAGGCTGGTGATGCCGCGAAGGGCGCCGACCTGTTCACCAAAGCCACCTGCGCCACCTGCCACCGGGTGAAGGGGCAGGGGATCGACTTCGGCCCCGACCTGACCCAGATCGGCGGCAAGCTCAGCGCCGAGGGCCTGTTGGAGGCCATCCTGTTCCCCAGCGCGGCCATTTCCCACGGCTTCCATGGCCTGAGCGTGACGAAGAAAGATGGATCGACCCTGATCGGCTTCGCCACCGGCGAGACCGATGCCGCGCTCCAGTTGCGCCTGCCCGGCGGCGTCGACCAGAGTGTGGCCAAGGCCGACATCGCCAAGCGCGAGGACCTGCCCCAGAGCCTCATGCCGCCCGGCCTCGCCGCCGTCATCGGCCAGCAGGGACTGGTCGATCTCGTCGCGTGGCTGCGGACGCTGAAGTGATCCGCGCATCCGCCCGGGCGCCGCGCGACGAACGCTGTGCGGCGCCCTTCGGGCTTGGAAATCGGCGAAAGCCCACTACCTTGGGCGCGACCGGCCGACCGGGCCGGCCACACGCCCCTTTTCCCGTCATGCGACTCGTTTCCTACCAGCAGAAAAACTACCGCACCGCCCTCCGCGCCCTCGATCGCCGCGCCCAGCCGCTCGCCCGCGTCGAGCAGACTGTCAGCGCCATCATCGCTGAAGTGCGCGACCGGGGCGACGCCGCCCTGCTGGCTTTGGCGGAGAAATTCGACGGGGTGAAATTCAAGAACGGCGCCGCCCTGCGCGTCACCGCCGCCGAACTCGATGCCGCCGACCGCGCCGTCGACACCGCCACCCGCCGGGCCATCACCGCCTCGCGGAAAAACGTCGCCGACTTCGCCCGGCGCAGCCTGCGGCACAACTGGATGGGCACCAATGCCCAGGGCGCCGAGGTCGGCGAGGTTTACCAGCCCTTCGAGCGCGTCGGCATCTACGTGCCCGGCGGCACCGCACCGCTCGTCTCGTCGGCCAACATGACCGTCGCCCTCGCCAAGGCCGCCGGCTGTCCCGAGATCGTCGTCTGCACCCCGCCGCAGCGCGATGGATCGGTGAACCCCGCGCTCCTCCACGCCCTGCGCGCCGCCGGCGCCACCGAGATCCTGAAGATCGGCGGCGCCCAGGCCATCGCCGCCCTCGCCCTCGGGACCAAGACGATCGCTCCCGTGGTGAAGGTCTACGGCCCCGGCAATGCCTACGTCGTCGAGGCCAAACGCCAGATGTTTGGCCTCGTCGCCGTCGACCTGCTGCCCGGACCGAGTGAGATCGTCGTCCTGGCCGACGACTCCGCGCGCCCCGACTTCATCGCCGCCGACCTGCTGGCCCAGGCCGAGCACGGTGGTGACAGCGAGATCGGCTTCATCACCGATTCCCCCGCGCTCATCGACGCCGTGCGCCGCGAGATCGAGACCCAGGCCGCCCGGCTGAGCCGCCAGGGACCCCTGCGCCAGGTCATTGAGGAGCGCTGCTGGCTCGTGCTGGTGGAAAAGATCGACGACGGCGTCGAGATCGTGAATGCCTTCGCCCCCGAGCACCTGTCCCTCGTCACCCGGCGGGAGAAACAACTCCTGCCACGCATCCGGACCGCCGGAGCCATCTTCTGCGGCAACTGGTCGCCCGTCGCCGTGGGCGATTTCCTCGCCGGCCCCAGTCACGAACTCCCCACCGGCGGCGCTGGCAAGAGCTTCCCCGGCCTCACCGTCGATCAGTTCCAGCGCCGCACCAGCATCGTCAGACTCGACCGCGCCGCCATCGCCAAATCCGCCCCCATCGTGGAGGCCTTCGCCAAAGTCGAGGGCCTCGACGCCCATGGAAACTCGGCGAGCATCCGGGTACGCGGGTGAGCCTCCGAGGGGGCGCGATTGTCTGCCCGGCCGGCTGGTGGACGGCGGAGCGGTTGCTTATAGCGAGATCGTTACGATAGTAGCCCCGCATGAATGTCTCCCCACAGCACGACAGCTCGCGCGATCCGGCCCAGAGCCTGGCCGAGTCAGCCACGCGGCTCGACCCCAGGCCGCTCGGTCCGGATGATCCGCGCTATGTTCCGCTTGGTGATGGACGCGGAACCCAGGAGTTGGTGGAGTTGGAGGCGATCCTGCGAAACGCCGCCCGCGTCCCCAAAGCCTACGCCAAGTGCGCCTTTGTCGGCGCCCGCGGCTCGGGGAAAAGCACTTACCTCCTCCACTTGGAAAAGGAATTGCAGGACGAAGGCCTGTTCACCCCCATCCACATCTATCTCGACGCCAGCCTCGAGTCCGACTGCGACTACAGCGACATCTACCTGTGGATCGGCGATCAGATCGCCCAGGCCTTTCAAGAGGCGGACCACCCGCTTGACGATGATGTGCTCTCCCGGTTCACCCTCTGGTTCGCCGACAAGGCCTTCACCGACGCCTCGGAGTGGAAGAAAGAGATCGGCCTGGAGGCCAGTGTCGAGGCATCAGCCAGGACCGGTCTTCCCGGCATCTTTTCCTTGAAGCTCCTCGCACGACTGAAGTCCATGATCGTCGGCAGCGAGACCTCCCGCCGAGAGATCCGCCGGCACGTGCAAAACTACGCCACCGAGCTGCGCGATCTGATGGATGCCCTTCTGGACCACGCCCGCGAGGTGCTGAAAAAGGCCGGAAAGCCCGAGCGCCTCCTCATCGTGCAGGACAATCTCGACCGCATCACCCCCCGGGAAAAGGCCCAGCACCTGTTCTACTCCGGCGGGGACATGCTCGTCAGCATCAGGGCGGACATCATCTTCACCGCGCCGGTGGCGATGAATCTCGCCCCGATCGATATCGGGCGCACCTTCCCCCATGTCATCACCATGCCCAATGTGAAGGTCCGGCTTCGCAATGGAGACCTGCACCCGGCCGGCATCGACTCCCTCGTCCGGCTCATCGACCGCCGGATCTCCATCGATCTGGTCTTCGAAAGCCCCGAGGTGGCCCGCTACCTCGCCGAGAAATCCGGCGGCAGCGTGCGCGACCTCATCCGCCTGCTCGACAGCGCCCAGCTCAAAGCCCAGGTCGCTCAAAAGGAGCGCGTCGATCAGGAGAGCGCCGCCGAGGCGGTGCGAAAGCTGTCCATCAACTTCTCCCGCCTCCTCTTCCCCGAGTCCGTTTACTTTCCCATCCTCGTGGAGGTCCACCAGACCAAGACCCGGCACGCCCAGCCCGAGACCGAGGCCACCCGCGAGGCCGTCCAGGCCGCCCGCGAGTTCTTTGCCGAACTGATGGGCAATGGGTCAGTCCTCGAATACAACGGCGACGATTCCTGGTATGACGTCCACCCCGCCGTGTGCGACACTGACAAGTTCAAAGATGCCCTCGCCACAGCCACCGGACCCCGCCAAAAAGCGCCTGCCAAAAAAGCCGCCGCCAAGCGAGCCCGCCCCGCCCGCCGCAAGGGAGGATGATGGCGGCCCCCGGCGGCCCGATGAATGCGAGTCCGCGCTCCGGGAGCTGGCGTTGTTCCTGCGGCAGGCCAGCGGCTTTCGCCTCGGGCTGGCCCTCTACAACGATCCCGTCGAGCGCGGCCGGCTGATCCGCGAGCTGTCCAGGATCCTCGCCGGGGAGGGCGTTCAGATGCTCGTCCTCGACCTATACGGTCCAGAGCCGTCCGGTGGGATGCTCGACCGGCTGGAAGCCCTCTTTCGGGAGGCCGATCCGGCCCGGCGGGCGGTCGCCATGGTCATCAATCTCGAATCCCGCGTCGACTACGCCCCCGAGCTGGCCAGGGGGGACCAAGCGCCCGATTCTCTCCTCTCCACCGCCAATCTCCAGCGCGATCGCTTCCCCGAGGTCTGCCCCGGTCCCGTGGTGCTGTGGATGACGGAGTTGCTGGAGCGGGCCTTTTTCGACCAGGCGCCGGATCTCTGGCATTGGCGCAGCCATGTCTTCGACCTCCGCACCCGTTCCGCGCCGGAGATGGCGCCCCACGATCCCGATGGGCGGCCTTGGCGGAGCGGCGATCATCGTCTCCATCCCGAGCATCGCATTCGGCGCTTGGAGGAGGAGCTGGCAGCTTATCGGAAAGGCGGATCGGCCCGCGAGGAAATACAGGCGCTCAATAGTCTGGGGATCGCCCGTCTCGATATCGGCGATGCCCGCCGTGCCTTGAGGGACTTCGAGGAGGTCCTGAAGCTCGCCCGCAAGCTGGGAAATCGAGATTGGGAAGGGACGGCCCTCGGCAACCTGGGCCTCGCCCACGCCGATTTGGGCGACGCCCGCAGCGCCATCGGGTATTACGAGCAGCACTTGGAGATCGTCCGGGAAATTGGCGACCGGCGCGGCGAGGGTAATGCCCTCGGCAACCTGGGCAACGCCCACCTCCAGTTGGGCGACGCCCGCCGCGCCATCGGGTATTACGAGCAGGCGCTGGTGATCGACCGCGAGATCGGCGACCGGCGCGGCGAGGGCAATGCCCTCGGCAACCTGGGCGTCGCCCACGCCGACTTGGGCGACGCCCGCCGCGCCATCGGGTATTACGAGCAGCGGCTGGTGATCGCTCGCGAGATCGGCGACCGGCGCGGCGAGGGCAACGCCCTCGGCAATCTGGGCAACGCCCACCGCCAGTTGGGCGACGCCCGCCGCGCCATCGGGTATTACGAGCAGGCGCTGGTGATCTACCGCGAGATCGGCGACCGGCGCGGCGAGGGCACTGCCCTCGGCAACCTGGGCATCGCCCACCACCAGTTGGGCGACGCCCGCCGCGCCATCGGGTATTACGAGCAGGCGCTGGTGATCCGGCGCGAGATCGGCGACCGGCGCGGCGAGGGCGCCGACCTCGGCAACCTGGGCAGCGCCCACCTCCAGTTGGGCGACGCCCGCCGCGCCATCGGGTATTACGAGCAGCGGCTGGTGATCGCCCGCGAGATCGGCGACCGGCGCGGCGAGGGCAATGCGCTCGGCAACCTGGGCCTCGCCCACGCCGACTTGGGCGACGCCCGCCGCGCCATCGGGTATTACGAGCAGCAGTTGGCGATCGTCCGCGAGATCGGGGACCGGCGCGGCGAGGGCAATGCCCTGTGGAATGCGGCCCTGGCCCACGAGAGCCTCGGCGAGCGGGCCGAGGCCCTGGCACGGGCGGAGGCGGCCCTGGCGATCTTCGAGGCGATCGAGGATCCGAATGCGGGGATGGTGCGGGCGCGGGTTGAGACTTGGAGAGGGAGTTGAGACTGGGAGAGGGGGAGACTTGGAGACGGGGAGACTTGGAGACGGGGAGACTTGGAGACGGGGAGACTTGGAGAGAGAGTTGAGACTGGGAGAGGAGGAGACTGGGAGAGGGGGAGACTGGGAGTGGGGGAGACTGGGAGTGGGGGAGACAGGGAGACAGGGAGACAGGGAGACAGGGAGACAGGGAGACAGGGAGACGCGAAGGCCAGCCAGCTTTTGCCGTAGCCGCCTTCGCCAGAAGGTGGCCGGATGCTTCGGGCCACGCTCTGGCGAGCGCGGCTACCCCGCCGGGTACGCGGCAATTACCCGCTGGGGTCGTTGCTACACCCCGCTGGGGTCGTCGCTGCACCCCACCGGGGTCGTCGCTGCACCCCACCGGGGTCGTCGCTATACCCCGCCGGGATCGTCGCTATACCCCGCCGGGATCGTCGCGATACCCCGCCGGGATCGGCTCAACACCCCGCTGGGGTCGTAGTAGCACCCCGCCGGGGTCGTCTCTCGTGCCCGCCGCCCGCTCAGGGCGTGGTCAACTGGTTCGTGTAGGTGTCGCTGCGGACGCTGCCGTTGATGTAGGTCGCCACTTTCACCGTCAGCGGCCCGGTCAGGCCGGCAGGCACCAGCACGATGACCGATTGGGGCTGAATCGCGGCGTAATCCGTCGCCCGTACCGCGGGGCCGGTCGAGGGCTGGAAAAACACGCCCTGGGTCGCGTCCGCCGGATCAAACTTCAGGTGGTCGCCCCGCACCTGGATCATCCCGCCGGCGGTGTACTTGTCCACCGCCAGGTCGCTCTGGCGGATCACGGTCTCGATCTCGGGGGTGACTTTGCCGACCTCGCCCAGACTCTCCAGGGTGAGCCCGGCGCGCCAGCCGTCGATGACTGTGGCAAGGAAGGCGATGGCGGCGCCGGCCTTGATGTCCTCCGCGCTGTGGAAGTCGTCTGGCAGTGGCTTGCTGCCCCCGCTGGTGGGACGGAAGGTGACGAGGTCGAGGAAGTTGGGCGACCATTCGCAGCCGCCGGCGCAGGCCAGCACCTTGGCGAAGAAGGCGCGCAACACGGCTTCGGCCTGGGCGGGCTCGACTCCGGCGCTGGCGCCGATGGCGGCCAGCAGGGCGGTGGTGTCCGCCGCCGTGCCGAGGACGGGGCGGGTGGTGAATCCCCCGTTGGAGTTCGGGGCCACATTGTATTGGAACGTACTCATTTTTCTGGTCGGTTGGTTTGGGTTTTTGTCGGTTGGTTTCAGTTTCCTGCGAAAGGGTTTCCCGGCTTTTTTGGGGCGCACTGGAGCCGGTGTGTCGTAGGGGACGAAGCCCGGATCGCCGGGCTCGAGATAGTAGGCCGGGTCGCCCCAGCGCAGGTTCGGATCATCGAACGTGAATGGCTTGCCGGTGAACGGGTTGATGGCATCCCAGTGGAGTGGTTTCATCTCGGCGACACAGATTCGTTGGGGCGATTCCATCACGGTCCGAGCCGGTGTGGCAAGATTTTTTTCGGCAAAGTGGGAAATTCTTGAAATGGGCAGGCGGGATCTGGCGGCGGAGCGGGGTTGACACGGTGGGGGGAAGTCGATAGATGGGCGTGGTGAACCTCCCCCCGATCGTAACCGGGCGGGCCTCGGGCGCCGGATTCCCTCCCGTGGTCCGCCCGTCCGATGCCCCGGACCCGGCCGTGGGATCACCGCACCGCCACGACTGCCGATGACCACTCGCCTCGCCTGCCTCATCCCGGTCGCCGTCTCCGCGATCCTTTTGGCATCGTGCTCCGATCCCCGCAGGGACTTTGCCATGCCCGATCCGCTCCCGTTGTATCAGGTGATCGTCGATAAAGAATCGACCTTGGGCGGGGAGCGGGATCCCGCGGTGTCTTTGCGCGACGGGTTGGCGGATATCAAGACCGCCCACCAGACGAAATCGAGCAAGTCGATGCGGCCGGATATCAGTGCCGGGCTGATGGTGCCGGTCTCGGCGGATGGCTTTTGCCTCACGGCCGCCCACAACCTTCCCAAGGGTGAATCCTTCACGATCGTGGACCTCGCCGCGGCGGCGCCCCGGTTTCTCATCGGGGCCAACGGGGGCACCCCGCTCATCTCCACGATCAAGGGGGCGGAGTCCAATCCGGGTGATCTTTCGCGGGCAGAGGTCCGGGAATGGAGTCTCGAGGCGATCTCCGGCCCGCTCACGACCGCCGACTTTCAATTGGTGCAGAGCGAACTGGCCGAGCTCGATACCGCCTATCTCATTCCCCTGCAGGTGATCAAGATCTGGAAGGGGGAGGATCTGGCCTTGGTCAGGGTGCCCTTTCCGACTCCGTCGCACTTTGTCATGGCCGAAGAGCCGGTGCCCGCGGGCGAGCCGATCCTGTGTATCGGAAATCCCCTGGTGCATGAGGGGACCCTGACCCATGTGGCGAAGAGCGCCGCCGTCCCTCCATCGGTGAAGTTCACGGGGGAAGTGGTTCGCGAACTCGTCGACTTTTACCCGCTGATATTCAGTAGCCGGGGGTTACTGAAAAAGGGCGACAGCGGTGGGCCTGCGATCAATCGGAAAGGGGAACTGGTCGGCATCCACAGCGGAACCGGGAATGACGATCGGCACAGGGCCCTGGATGTGTGCATCGGGATCCGGGCGGAAGTGATCCGCCGCGCCATCGACGAGTGGCAGGCCGCCGCGGCGGGCGAGGGAGTCGATCAGGCGGGCCGATGAGACCCTGTCTGATCGCCGATGCAACAGGGTCACATCGCCGATGCAACAGGGTCTGATCGGAATGGCACGAGCTTAAGCGGGGTGATCGGGTGATTCCCGTCCCTGGGCACTTGGACGATGCCGAAGGCATCGCAGCCATTAGCCGGCGGTCAAGGAGCGCAGCGACGACACCGCCGGACTTTGGCGCCCCAAGATCCGAGCATCCCGGCAGGGATGCCAGCCGCGCTGAGATCGGCCCCCGACACCGTTTGCTGGCATCCCTTCAGGATGCCCGTTCTTGCACTGCCTGGTTCCGGTGGTGTCGCTCGTTCCTCGCTCGACCACCGGCTAATCGCTCGGATGCCTCCGGCATCCCGAATCGACTCGGCTGCTTAAGCTCGTGCCATTCGGGTCTGATCGGAATGGCACGGGATTAAGGGCGTCGGGTCGATTGCCCTGCCGATTGGATGCCGGAGGCATCACAGCCATTAGCCGGTGGTTGAGCGCAGCGATACCACCGGTCCATCCACCCGCATGTCGAGCATCCCGG
>JAEUHH010000021.1 GCA_016795505.1 Verrucomicrobiales bacterium
GCGGGAGGGCGACCTCGCGGGCGCGGACGACGCCAGTCGGGTGGCGGTGATCCAGCGGGTGGATGTGGACAGGGTGAACGGCCACTACCACATCCTGGCTGCGCTGACGGGATCGCCGGCGCGGAATCAGGCGCTGTTCCAGGGGAATGCCGAACTGGGCAACGACACCACGCGGAAGGGTCGGCGCCTGCCGGCGTTGGTGCTGCGCAAGGGTCAGGGCTACCAGCAGCCCTCGGGGGAGACGAGCACGATCAAGACGATCACGATGCCGGTGGCGACTGACCGGACCGGAGCGGGTGCGAAGGGCCACGGCCAGGCGATCAACAACGCGGGCGAGGTGGTCATCACGCTGGAGTTCACCAATCGGTCGCGGGAGGTGTGGAAGGGGAGACCGTGAGGGGGGAGTGGGGGAGTTTTCGGATGTCAGTTTTCCGGCTTCAGGCTGCGATGCGGCGCTGGAACTGCCCAATCCGGGCAGTTTAGGGCTTGTCGGCGCCGGGGGCTCCTCCTAGCATCGGTCCGAACCGTGCCATGCCGAAACCGCCACGCTCTCCCGTCCCCTTCTCCATGGAGTCGTATCATCGGCATCAGGGGGAGGTGTCGCTGCTGATGTCCCATTTTTTCATCGATTACCTGTGGGACATCTACCGGCAGTTCGATGGGGATCTGGCGCTGGTGATCGTGCTGGGGGAGATCGCCCACCACAATCTGGCCAACCATTTCCCGACCCGGTCGGAGGCGGACCGGGAGACGCTGCCGAACTATCTGGGCAACGCGGAGATGCGCGCCCGGATGCCGGCTTGCAATGCCTACTCCCTCGCCGCCGCCACGGGGATGCCCCGCGAGACGATCCGCCGCAAGATCGCCCGGCTGGTGGAACTCGGCTGGGTGGAGCGTCCGTCAAGGCGGGAGATCCGTATCACCGACAAGGTGTCGGAGCATTTTCTCCCGGATTTCAATGTCCAGCTCCTCACCAAACTGTTGATCACCTCGGACCGCATCCGCGGCGTCCTCACCATCTGAACCTGCCATGAAACGAACTGCCATCGCCATCCTCACCGCGCTGCTTGCGGCCCCGCTGCTCCATGCGGAGACGAAACGCCCCAACATCCTGGTCATCACCACGGACGACGTGGGCATGTGGAACCTGGGAATCTACAACCACGGCATGATGGGCGTGCCGACGCCGAACATCGACCGCATCGGCCGGGAGGGCATCTTTTTCACCGACCACTACGCGCACCCCACCTGCACGCCGGGCCGGGCCGCCTTCATCACCGGGCAGCTCCCCATCCGCACCGGGCTGACCACGGTGGGCATGGCGGGATCGCCCATCGGGCTGAGCCAGCAGGATCCGACGCTGGCGACGGTGCTGAAGGCGCTGGGCTACCGGTGCGGGCAGTTCGGCAAGAATCACCTCGGCGACCGCAATGAGCACCTGCCCACGGTGAATGGCTTCGATGAATTCTACGGCAATCTCTACCACCTGAACACGGAGGAAGAGCCCGAACTGGGCGACTGGCCGAAGGACGCGGGCTTTGACCAACGCTACCGGCCGCGGGGGGTGCTGGACTGCGTGGCCACGGAGGTGGACGACCCGACGGTGGATGCGCGCTTCGGCCGGGTGGGTAGGCAGACGATCAGGGACACCGGCCCGCTGCACTCGAAGCGGATGGAGACGGTGGATGACGAGTTCGGCGCGCGATCGCTGGCCTTCATGGAAAAGGCGGTGAAGGAGGGGAAGCCCTTCTTTGTCTGGCACAACCCGTCCCGGATGCACATCTACACCCACCTGCGGGAGGGGAATGAGAAACTGGCCGCGCCCCACACCTCGGAGATCGACATCTACGGCAGCGGGATGATGGAGCTGGACGCGCAGGTGGGCCAGCTCCTGAAGAAACTGGAGGACCTGGGCGTGGCGGACGACACGATCGTGATCTTCACGGCGGACAACGGGCCGATGGTGGCGTGGTTTCCCGACGCGGGCACGACGCCGTTTCGCAGCGAGAAGGCCACCACCTGGGAGGGCGGCGTACGGGTGCCGATGCTGATCCGCTGGCCGGCGAAGATCAAGGCCGGGCGGGTCTCCAACGGCATCCAGACGAACGAGGACATCTTCGCCACGCTGGCCGCCGCCGCCGGGGTGGAGGATGTGCGCGCCCAACTCCGGGAGTCGCACTGGGTGATGATCGACGGGGAAAACAATCTCGCCCACTGGACGGGCGACGCGCCGTCGAAGCGGAACGTGGTCTTTTACTACAACGAGTCGCAGCTCACGGCGATCCGCATCGGCAACTGGAAGTCCCACTTCATGCAGCGCGAGGGCTTCTTCGATTACAACAAGCCGAGCGCCCTGCTCTTCAACCTGCGCATGGACCCGTTCGAGAAGCACGATTCGCACTTCGCGCAGTTCACCGCCATGAAGCTGGGCATCGCCTGGGGCGGGCAGGTGCAGGATGCGCTGGCAGCCCATCTGAAGTCGCTGGAGGAATTCCCCCCGCGGCAGAAGGGCGGGACCTTGAAGCCGGGTGGCGAGTGAAAGGACCATCAGCGCCGGCATCCGCTTTATTTCTTTCTGAGATCCGAACCACGAAACACACCCATGCAGACCCAGCCCCTGTCACGCTGTGCCATCGCCCTCGCGGCTCTGGCGGCCACGCTCACCGCCCTGCCCGCCGGCGAGATCGGCCACCAGGGCGGCGGCGCCTACAATCCCGCCGATTACTTCGGGATGCCCGAGGGATTCATCTTTTCCCTCTACGGAAACTACTACGACACCACCGCGCTGCGTGACGGCGCGGGCAATCGCCTGACGGGATTTGAGATCGCCGGCCAGCGGATCGATCTCGACATCGACGTCCAGTCCATCCAGGTCATCCCCATGATCATCTGGAGCCCCGGCATCAAAGTGCTCGGTGGCGATGTCTCCACCCTGTTCATGCCGATCTACGGTCAGAGCAGCATTTCGGCCAACCTGAGTGCCTTCGGACGCAACATCGCGATCGATGAGGATGTGTGGGGCTTTCAGGACAGCTACTTCCAGCCCGCCTGGCTGACCTGGCGCACGGAGAAATGGGACTTCAGCTCTTCCTACGGCTTTTGGGCACCGACCGGATCGTATGAGCTGGATGCCCTGGACAACACCGGGGCCGGCTTCTGGTCCCACCTGTTCCGCAACTCCGTCGGCTGGTCGCCGGATGGAAGCCGGGCGACGCTTTTTTCCGCCTCGCTCGCCTATGAATTCAACGGGGAAAAAGAAGGTCAGGACCTCACGCCCGGCTCGCATCTCACCCTCGATGTCGGCGCCAAGCACAGCTTCACCGACCGGCTGGAGGCTGGGGTGTATGGCTTCGCCCAGTGGCAGGTGAGTGACGACAAAGGGGCCGACGCGGTGAATCCCGGTCTGCACGACCGCCTGTTCGGGGCCGGGGCTTATGCCTCCTATTGGTTGGTGCCCCAGAAATTCGGCATTCTGGCGCGCCACACCATCGAGTTCGAGGCCCGCGACCGATTCGAGGGCCGGTCGACCGCGCTGGGGTTCAATTTGGTGTTCTAGCCGGGTGCGGGTCTCTGGGAAGGCCATGCCAGCTAACGGTGGCGGGTTGGGTAGAGAAGACGGGTGGCGGGGCAGCGGGCGTTTTCAGACATACTGCTTATAACAGGCAGCCGATTGCCACCTCCTGATTATTCTTCACCGACCACCGCCACTCACCCCAAAGCCGGCAGGGCCAGACGCAGACGCGTGCAGTCGGGCCGCGAGGTGGCGGTGAGGGTGCCGCCGTGCTCCTGGGCGATCCAGAGGGCGATGCTCAGGCCGAGACCGCAACCGTCATGGCTGGTGCCGCGCGAGGTGCCGCTGCGGAAGAAACGGTCGAAGATCTGGGGCAACTCCTCCCGGTCGATGCCCCGGCCGCCACTCTCGACCTCGACGATGACGGAGCCGCTCTCACGATGGACGGCGTAGTGGATGTGGCCACCTTCGCGGTTGTACTTCACGGCGTTGTCGGTGAGATTCAGCAGGAGTTGGCGCAGCAGATGGCGGTCGGCTGAGACGTGACAGGGCTTTTCGATGGTGGTGGTGACACGGAGGGACTGCTGCTGGCCGAGCATGTCGGCCTCGCCGGCGATGTCGGTGACGATGTCGCCGATGTCGAAGGTCTCCCGATTCAGCGTGACGAGATGGGCGTCGCCCTGAGTGAGCAGGGTCAGGCCGGAGACGATGCGGTTCAGCCGGTCCACCTCGTCGAGCCAGACGAAGACCTGATCGCGGTGGCGATCGGGCAACGAGGGATCGGCCAGGGCTTTCTCAAAGCCGTTGCGCAGGATGGTGAGCGGCGTCTTGAGCTCGTGGGAGGCATGGAGGGTGAACTCCCGCACTTTCTGGAAAGAGCCATCCAGCCGTGAGGTCATGTCGTTGATCACCGAGGTGAGCCGGTCCAGCTCGTCGCCGGTGCCACGAAGCGGCAGGTCGCGGTGCAGCGTGCCTTCGTGGATGTGCTCCGCCGCCTCGGTGAGGGCCACGATGGGGGCGAGGCAGCGGCGGGTGAGCCACCAACTCGCGCCGGACAGCAGCAGCACGGGCACGCAGGAGACCGCGGCGGCGACCAGCGCCAACTGGAAGTGGGACTTTTTGAGATCGGGCTCCTTCGAGCGCTCGCGCTCCAGCTCGGCCCAGCCGATGAGGATGGAGACGGTGCTGGCGAGGAGGAAGAGCACGGCGTGCCCCCAGATCAGCCGAGTTTGCAGGGAACGCCTCATTCTTTCTTTGCCCCGATGTAATAACCGACGCCCCGCACTGTATGGAGCAGCGGGGGCTCCCGTCGGTCGTCAACCTTGTCCCTGAGCTTGCGGATATAGACATCCACCAGATTCGTGCCCGGATCGAAGGAGAAATCCCACACCAGCCGGAGCAGCAGGCTGCGGGTGCAGACATTGTCCTCGTTCTGCATCAACACCTCAAGCAGGCGGTACTCGCGCGGGCTGAGATCGATGACCCGCTCGCCGCGGTGCGCGCGTCGTCTCGCCTGATCGAGGGTGAGGTCCGCGACGCGCAGCAACTGGCTGGGGGCTTCGCCGGCGCGGCGGGTGATGGCGCGGAGCCGGGCGATCACCTCGGCCATGGAGAAGGGCTTTGCCAGATAGTCGTCGGCGCCGGCATTCAGGCCACTGATGCGCTGATCCACCTCGCCGCGGGCGGAGAGGAGCAGGACGGGGGTGGAATTGTTCCGGGCGCGCAATTGCCGCACTGCCTCGAGACCGTCGCAGCCGGGCAGCATGATATCCATGACCACGGCGTCGTAGGTGTTCGAGATGATCTGCTGGATCGCCACATCGCCGCGGGTGGTGATTTCGGCCACCCACCCTTCGTCGGTGAGCCCCTGCCGGAGAGCCTCACCGGTGCGCGGATCGTCTTCCACAGCGAGTATTTTCATGGTGCGATGGGGCATCTTCCCGCCACGCTCCTCCCCCGCAACCCGAAAATGCCTCGGACCGGGGCGGATGAACACATCTTCATCATTCGTCAGTCGCGGGTCTCACGATGAGACCCGGTTGGATCGCCGATGCAACCGGGTACGATCGCAAGGGCCGGGCCATGGGGGCATCGCAGCTGGTGGGTGAGGCGACGGGATGGCCGCCGATATCGCGTCCCTTTTTCCGCTTGCCGCCGGGCCGGGCATCCCGTGAAATGGGGGCTCACTTTTCAATAGCCATCCCATCCATGAAACGCATCCCACTCCTGTCCACGCTCCTGCTCTCTCTCGCCGCGGGGGCGGCCCTGGCCCAGGCTCCGGCGACGGGGCCGCTGCTCATCGAGAATGCCCGCGTCGCCGTGATCGGCGACAGCATCACGGAGCAGAAGCTCTACTCGAAGTACATCGAGTGCTATCTGCTGGCCTGCACGGGTCGGCAGGACATCCGGGTCTTCCAGTTCGGCTGGAGCGGGGAGCGGGCGGATGGTTTTGCCAACCGGCTGGCCAACGACCTCGCGGTGTTCCAGCCCACGGTGGCGACGACCTGCTACGGGATGAATGATGGCAGCTACCAGCCCTACAACGACGCCATCGGATCGGCCTACGAGGCCAACATGCGCCGCGTGATCGCGGGGCTCAAGGCGGCCGGGGTGCAGCGCGTCGTGGTGGGCTCACCGGGCGGCGTCGATCCGGATTTCTTCACCCGGCCGACGCTGGAAGGCGCCGTTTACAATGACAATCTCGCCCACCTGCGCGACATCGCGAAAAAGCTGGCCGGGGAAAACGGCCTGGCCTTCGCCAATGTCCACGACACCATGATGGAGGCGCTGCCCAAGGCCAAGGCGGCGCTGGGCAAGGGCTACGCGCCCTTCGGCGGCGACGGCTTTCATCCGGCGCCGGCGGGGCAACTGCTCATGGCGATGGCCTTCCTGAAAGGGCTGGGTCTCGACGGAAACATCGGCACGGTGACGGTGGATCTGGCCGCCGGCGGTGCGGCCACGGCCAGCGACGGACATCGGGTGCTCGGCGCCACGGGTGGAGCGGTGGAACTGGAAAGCACGCGCTGGCCTTTCTGCTTCGACGCCAGCCCGTCGGATGCGGGCAGCACGCGGAGCATCCTGCCGCATTGCACCTTCAACCAGGACCTGAACCGCCTGACCCTGGTGGTGAAGGGCCTCACCGCAGCCAAGGCCAAGGTGAGCTGGGGTGGGGAGACGAAGGAATACACCCGCGAGCAACTGGAGGCGGGGATCAATCTGGCGGCGGACTACACGGCGACGCCCTTTGACGGTGCCTTCAAGGGCCTGATCGACGCGGTGGGGGCGAAGCAGGCCTATGAGACGCTGGCGATCAAGAATCTCGTCACCCACTTCCGTGGTTTCGCCGATGAGGCCAAGGCCGATCCCGAGTTCGGCGCCGCGCTCGACACGCTGAAGCGCAAGATCGGCGAGAAGCATGCCCGGCTCGACGAAGCCGCCCGAGCCAAGGTCGTGCCGGTGAAGCACACCATCCGGGTCGAGCCGTTGCCCTGAGCCGCCGGAGAGTCAGGGGCGGAAGGTGAAGGCGGCGTAAACCGTCGCCTCCATCTCGGCGAGAGCCATGCGGCGCTCGCCGGCTTCCGCGCCCCAGGGTTCGAGGTAAACGACCGTACCGCGCTCGGTATCCAGCCCGCAGATCACCGAGGCGTGCGACGGCGCGCTCTGCCGGGTGCGCTCGGGCAGCATCGCCAGCTCGCGCGGTCCGGGTAGCGGCAGCGGGAGGAGCGGCTGGCGATCAAGGCTGCGGGCGAAGGCGGCGTGGACTGTCTCGCGCTCCAGAGAGACACGCCGCCACACCACCACGGGCAACTCGGCTCCGATGGCGCGTACGATGTCCCGCCGGTCGAACCGGGAGGAGATCGCGCAGTCGTAGCCGAGTTCCTCCGCCACGGCGCGATGGAGATCCAGCGTGTGGCTGCCGCGCGCGCTGCCGGTATTGGCGAAGCCGGCCCCGGCCGCGAGGGCGCCGGGCGGCAGCCGCAGGCCATGATAGTGGGCCACCATGGCGAGGGCATGCACGCCGCAGTAGGGTGTGAAACCCTGGTCAAAGACCGGGATGCCGCCGATGACGGTCTCACCGCGGGCATTGGTGGAAACCCGCGCGGACAGAGCGGCGGCACGCGTGGGGCCATCCAGTGCCGCCACCGCATCGTCGAGCACACCGGGGGCAGGCTCGCCAGCGAGGGACAGATGCAGCGCGACGGAGTGGCCGTCGCGGCGGGCGAGTCGCAGGCGGAAGTCCTCCCAGCGCCACTCGGTATAGACGGTGCGCAGACGGTCGCCGCGCCCCACCGCGACGGTCCGTCCCGGTCCGCAGGCGGTCTCCAGTCTCTGCCGCAGATCCTGTGCCGCGCGGTGCCAGAGCTGGTCAAAGTCCGCGCGACGCTCCGTGCCCGCCTCGCGTTGATCGGGAGAGCGTTCCCCGCCGGCGAGGTAGGGGAAGTAGCTGCCGGCATCGACAAAGGTGACGATGACCTCGCGGGTGCGTCCCGGCGGCCCCCAGGCCAGCACCGAGTCCGGCACGGCACCGAAGAGCACGGGCAGCGCGCTCATTTGCCGGATCTCCACGCCCGGAGCGGTCGCGACGTCTGCCCAGGGACCTGGCAAGTCGCCGCTGGGCTGCCAGTGGGCGGCGGTGAGCAGTTCCGCCGTGAGATTGGCATTGAACCGCGGATGCGCCGGCACGATGGGCCCGAAAAAGCCGTTGCCGAGGAAGCTGTTCGGGATGGCTCCCGAGATCGCCGGGAGGCAGGCCAGTAACGCGGGTAGGAGTCGGAAAACGGACGCCGGGCGGGACTTCATGGAGATCAGTGTAGCGCGGTAGCCCGGCCGGGACACGCCAAAAATCCGCCGCTTTTGCCGAGCGGCCGGGGTGGGGGAGAATGTGAAGATTTCGCCCCGGATGAAGAAATGTGTCGCGCTTTCCCGATACCGGGTTACGAGTAGACAGCGCTTCCGCACTTTTTCACCCCGCCTTTCGCGGTGTTTTTCGGTGTCCGCCGCCTTCCTCCTCTGAAGGGGCACTGGTTCCGCATTACCACACCAGAGGACCAACACACACCCCTATTGTCTATGTCATTCGATACCCTCGGCCTTCAGGCCGAACTCCTCAGCGCGCTCATTTCCAAAGGATACACCGAGCCCACCCCCATCCAGAGCCAGACCATTCCGGTCATCCTCGAAGGCCGCGACGTGCTCGGCGGCTCCCAGACCGGTACCGGCAAGACGGCGGCCTTCACGCTGCCTCTGTTGCAACTGCTCGGCCAAAGCCATCCCGAGGGCCGCGGCTCGCGCCGTCCCCGGGCGCTGGTGCTCACCCCGACCCGCGAACTCGCCGCCCAGGTCGGCGAGAGCGTGGTGACCTACGGGAAGAATCTGCCCCTGCGCTCCACCGTGATCTTCGGTGGCGTGGGCATGAATCCGCAGATCAATGAACTGCGCCGCGGCGTGGACATCATCATCGCCACGCCGGGACGCCTGCTCGACCACGCCGGCCAGCGGACCGTGGACCTCTCCGGCATCGAGATCCTCGTGCTCGACGAGGCCGACCGCATGCTCGACATGGGCTTCATCCACGACATCCGCCGGGTGCTCAAACTGCTGCCGGCGCGCCGGCAGAACCTGCTGTTTTCCGCGACCTACTCCGATGAGATTCGCCAGCTCGCCGACGGCCTGCTGCACGATCCCGTGCTGATCGAGGTGGCGCGGCGCAACGAGACAGCTGAGCTGGTCAGTCAGGCCGTGCATCCCGTCAGCAAGGGTGACAAGCGCGCCCTGCTTTCCCATCTCATCCGACAGGGTGACTGGCATCAGGTGCTCGTTTTCACCCGCACCAAGCACGGAGCGAACCGCCTGGCCGAGCAATTGGAGCGCGACGGCGTGACCGCGCTGGCGATCCACGGCAACAAAAGCCAGAACGCGCGCACCAAGGCGCTGGCCGACTTCAAGAGCAACCGCATCCAGGTGCTGGTTGCCACCGATATCGCGGCGCGCGGGCTGGACATCAAGCTGCTGCCGCACGTGGTGAATTTCGAGCTGCCCAATGTGCCGGAGGACTACGTGCACCGCATCGGACGCACCGGACGGGCCGGCTCCGAGGGCCGCGCCGTGTCCCTGGTGTGTGGCGAGGAGCGCAAGTTGCTCAAGGATATTGAGAAAGTCCTCGGCCGCCCCATCCCGGTGGAGGAGGTCCCTGGCTATCGCCAGGAAGTCGGTTACGTCGAGCCGGTGAAAGCCGGCGGCGGAGGTAGTAATCGTGGCGGTGGCGGTGGAAACCGTGGCGGCGGACAGCGTCAGGGCGCCCGTCGCAATGCCGGCGGTGGTGGAGATCGCAGTCAAGGCCCCCGAGGTGGTGGTGGCGAGTCCTCCGGCCACGCAGGTGGTGGGAGCCAATCGTCATCGCGTCGCACGCCCTCCCGTTCCCGCCGGCATGGCGGCGGCGGAGGTCAGCACCGGAACGACCGTGACGGATCATCGCGCAGCAGCGAAGCGTCCGGTGGCGGCGGCCGCAGCGGTTCCCCGTCCGGAGGAGCTTCCTCAGGCGCCACTGAAGCGCCCAAGAAGAAGAGTTGGTTCCGCCGATTGACCTCGCGGGGCTGAGTTGTGGTGGGTTGAAGTGGCTTGTCCGGCCGCGAGCCGGAGGCTCGACGGAAATAAGCCGGCGGCGACAGCCGCCGGATCTCCGCACCCAAAAATCGGAGCGCCCCGGCAGGGGCGACGGAAAGCGCCCATCGCCAGGCGTTCTCCTACGCCCCAACCAACGCCAGCTTTCTCCCCCGCCGACTCCGCCGACGCTGCCATTGCGGCTTACCGATCCAACAGGGTATCTGCTCCGATCCAACCGGGTTCGGTCTCCGATCCTACAGGGTTGAATCGGTGAGGGTCAGCCCGCCGGTGAACCGCTCGATCCCGTCGGGATTCCACGCCAGTCCGAGACCGGGGCCGTCGGGGATGGCAACGGTGCCGTCGTCGGCGAGTTCGATTGGCTCGGCGAGGAGGTCATCAATGTATGGGGCGGGGGTGATGTATTCGACCCATCGGGCACAAGGCGCGGCGGCGACCAACTGCAGGTCGGCGGCGAGGCCGACGGCGGTGTTCCAGCCGTGCGGGACGAACAGAATGGAATGATCATCGGCACACTGGGCGATGCGATGCTCCTCGGTGATGCCGCCGACTTTGGTCACGTCGGGCTGGATGTAATCGACGGCGCGGCGCTCGATCCACTCGATGAAACTCTGCCGCCGGGTGAAGACCTCGCAACCGGTGATGGGCAGGGGCGCGTGCTCGGTGAGCTTGCAGTAGCCGTCGAGATCGTCGGGCCGGAGGGGTTCCTCAAACCAGGTGACGCCGTAGTCGGCCAGCATCCGCGCGGTCTCGATGGCCCACTTGAATCCGTGCGGCCAGAAGGCGTCGGAGCCGCCGGCATCGACCATCAGCTCGACCTCGGGTCCGACGGCGTCGCGGGCGGCTTTGACGATGGCTTCGTCGGTGCGGCGGTCGCGACGTCCGAAGGGTCCCCAGCCGATCTTGAAGGCGCGGAAACCGCGACTCAGGCCGGCCTCGAGCGGGGCGCGCATCCGGGTGGGCTCGTCCATGAGCAGGGAGCCGTAGGGCTTGATCGACTCGCGATACCGTCCGCCGAGCAGGCGGCTGATGGGCTGGCGGGTCACTTTGCCGAGGATGTCCCAAAGGGCGATGTCGATGCCGGAAATGGCGTGGGTGATGGCGCCGCCGCGGCCCTGCCAGAAGGTCTGCTGGTGGAGTCGCTCGCTGGTGGCGGCTGGATCGATGGCCGATGCGCCGATGAGAAAGGGCCGCATCACCTCAATGGCACCGCGGATCAGGGTGGCGTTGGTGAAGACTGAGCCGATGCCGGTGACGCCTTCGTCGGTGATGACTTCGACGAGGGTGTGCAGGTTGGTCTCGCGGTCGAGGTGCTTTTCGTCCCAGCCCCCGTCGGGGGTTTCTCCTTGGAGGGGCAGCAGGCGGATGTCGCGGATTTTCATGGCAGGGGAGTGCGGGCTCAGGGCGGGACGGTATCGGATGGGTGCGCCGGGAGCGAGCTTTTTGGTGGGTGTGGCGTGATCGCGATGCGGCCGCCCCTCCCGCGATGCCGTGCCCCGATCCGGGTGGCCAGTGGGTGTGCGTTTCGGCTATGATGAGGGTGTCTCCCGCGCCTTTTTTACGACATGATCCGACCGACTCGCCTATTCAGCCTGATCTGGACCTCGGGCGGCCTCGCCGCTGGCCTGACTGCCGCCTGGAGTGCACCCGAGGCGGCGATCGCTCCGGCGGACATGGCTTTTTTCGAAACGCACATCCGCCCGGCGCTGATCGAGAGCTGCTACGAGTGCCACTCGGAGGAGGCGGGCAAGCGCAAGGGCGGTCTGTGGCTGGACCGGCGATCGGGCTGGGCGGTGGGGGGTGACAACGGCCCCACGGTGGTGCCGGGCGATCCGGAAAAGAGCCTGCTGATGCGTTCGATCCGCTACCATGAGCCGGATTGGGAGATGCCGCCGGATGGAAAGTTGAGCGACGCGACGATCGCGAAGTTCGAAGAGTGGATCCGCCGCGGCGCCCCCGATCCGCGCACGGGCGAGACCCAATCGGAGAGTCCGGGCATCGATCTGGAGGCGGGGCGGAAATTCTGGTCCTATCAGCCGATCGCCGATCCCGAGGTGCCGGCGGTGCGGGATACCGACTGGGCCAGGACCGATGTGGACCGCTTCCTCCTCGCCAAGCTGGAGGCGGCGGGGCTGAAACCGGCGCCAGCCGCAGATCGCGCGACTCTGCTGCGCCGCCTGACGGTGGTGCTCACCGGACTGCCGCCCAGTCCGGAAGAGCAGGCGGCTTTTCTGGCCGACACTTCGCCCGATGCGCTGGAGACCGTGGTGGACCGGCTGATGGGTTCGGAGGCCTTCGCGGAACGCTGGGCGCGGCATTGGCTGGACCTGGTGCGCTACTCCGACACCTGTGGCGGTGGCCGGACCATGCCGCTGCCGGATGCGTGGCGTTTCCGCGACTATGTGGTGGATTCCTTCCGCCGCGACAAGGGGCTGGATCAGTTGATCCGGGAACACCTCGCCGGGGACAAGCTGCCGGCGGCGACGGAGGACCAGCGGATGGAGCAGCTCATCGGCACGGGTTTTCTCGTGATGGGACCCCATGTCTACGAGGAGCAGGACAAAGGGCAACTCGATCTCGACATCGTGGACGAGCAGATTGACACGATCGGGAAGGCCTTTCTCGGCCAGACGATCGGCTGCGCCCGCTGCCACGATCACAAGTTCGACCCCATCCCGACGCGGGATTACTATGCGCTGGCTGGCATCTTCACGAGCACCCGGTCGGTGCGGCACTCGAATGTCTCGCAGTGGTACACGATGGCCTATCGCCCCACGCCGGAGCAGGCCGCCGCACTGGCCACCTACGAGCGCGAGGCCGAACCGCTGAAAGCCGAGATCGCCGAACTGCGCCGCGACCTGAACCGCCTCGGGGCCGATGGCGGCGACCCGGACCAGAACAACCCCGCGTCCTCGCGGCTCGCCGGGCTGGTGCTCGATGACGACAAGGCCGAGCTGACCGGCACCTGGCAGGAGTCCTCACACAGCCGTCGCTGGGTCGGGGCCGGCTATCGGCATGACCAGGATGGGGAGAAAGGTCTCAAGAGCGCGGTCTATCGCTTCCGGCTCGACCAGCCGGGCCGCCACGAGGTGCGGGTGTCCTGGGCCGCGGGGCCGAACCGGTCACGCACCACACCAGTGACGGTGCGGCACCGCGGTGGGGAGACGGTGGTAAGGGTGGATCAGACCGAACCGCCCGCGGCCGACGGCTTGTTCCACGTGATCGGGCGTTACGACTTCGCCGCCGGCGACGCGGTCGTCGAGATCGGCACAGAGGGCACCAGCGGCGTGGTCATTGCCGATGCCGTGCAGTTGCTGCCCGAGGGCGTGACCGATTCGCTCACCCAGAGCGGTGCCGCGAAAGGCAAGAATGTCGCAGCCAATGGCGACGCGGCCGAGATCGCGGCCATCAAGGCGGCGGTTAAGGAGAAATCGGACCGGTTGTCCAAAATGGAGAAAGCCAAGCCGTCCCTGCCCACCGTGATGGCCGTGGACGATGCCGAGGCGCCGGCCGACACGCCGCTGCGCATCCGTGGCATGGTGAGGAGTTTTGGCGAGATGGTTCCGCGAGGCTTTCTCCAGGTCGCGCTGCCGTCCGATGCCAATGCCCCGGCCATCACCGCCGGGAGCGGTCGTCTGGAGTTGGCGGCGTGGATCACTGACGAGGGCAACCCGCTGACCGCCCGCGTGCTCGCGAACCGGATCTGGCTTTATCTCTTTGGCGAGGGCCTGGTGGCTGATCCGGACAATTTTGGCACCACCGGCACGCCGCCGAGTCATCCCGAACTGCTCGACCACCTCGCCGGGCGGCTCATCGCCAGCGGCTGGTCCACCAAGACTCTCGTGCGCGAACTCGTGCTGAGCCGGGCCTGGTCGATGAGCAGCGACGAGAACGACTCTGATCCCCGGGCGGCCGAAATCGATCCCGACAACCGCCTGGTGCACCGCGCCCACCGTCGCAAGATCGACGCCGAGACCCTGCGTGACAGCCTGCTGACCTTTGCGGGTAGCCTCGACACGACCCGCGGCGGTCCGGCGCTGCCGAAGGATTTCAAATCGGAATACGACGACATGCCGCCGGTGCTGCGCCGATCGGTCTATGTGCCGGTGTATCGCAATCAGATCGACGAGGTGTTGAACACCTTCGACTTCGCCAATCCCAATTTCACCGTGGGCAAGCGCACCGAGAGCACCATCCCCACCCAGTCCCTGTTCCTGATGAACAGCCCCTTCATCGCCGAGCAGGCCGACCGCGCCGCCGCCCGCCTGCTGGAGCGCACCGCTTCGGCCCCGGACGAGGCCGCCCGCATCACGGAAGCCTACCAATTGGTCCTCGGGCGCGATCCGAGCGAGACCGAGACGCGGCTCTCCCTGGAGTTTCTCCGCGGGGGGAGCGACCGGGCTCAGGATTGGTCCGCGCTGATGCGTACCTTGTTCGGGTGCGTCGACTTCCAATACATTCGCTGAATCGTCACCACTCCCGCCCTTTTTCGCGATGCCTGACTTTCCTGGACCGAATCATCCCCTCATGGCCCACTCGCGCCGGGATTTGCTGAAATCAGCCGCCTGTGGCTTTGGCTACCTCGCTTTTGCCGGCATGTCGGCCCGCGCGGGGAATGCCCTGTTGCCCGACACGGTGACGATGCATCCCGCCAAGGCCAAACGCGTGATTTTCATCTTCATGCAGGGCGGGCCGAGCCATGTCGATACTTTCGACCTGAAGCCGGAATTGATCCGCGCCAACGGCAAGAAGACGGACTTTCTCAATCCCCGCACCCGCAAGGTCGAGTCCCACACCGTGATGGGACCGTTGTGGGAATTCCAGCGCCATGGCCAGACCGGCCGGGCGGTGTCATCGCTGCTTCCCGAAATGGCGAAGCACGTGGATGACCTCTGCTTCCTCCACGGCATGCACACCGAGGGGGTCGCCCACGGGCCGGCCACGTTGTTTCTCCACACCGGCGCCACCAACCTGATCCGGCCGTCCATGGGCTCGTGGATCAGTTATGGCCTCGGTTCGGCGAATGAGAATTTGCCCGCCTTCGTCACCATCAATCCCCCGGCGAACAACGGCGGTCCGCGGAACTACGGGAATGCCTTCCTGCCGGCCATCCACCAGGGCACCGTGCTCGGGCAGCCCGGTCGCCGCGACGCCGCGCCGCGGCTGAAGAATTTGGAAAGCCCCGTGCCGGTTGGCGACCGCCGCCGGCAATACGACTTCCTCCAGTCCATCAACCGCGCCCAGGCCGGATCTGGACCGCAGCCGGATCTGGAAGGCGCCATCGGCTCCTACGAACTCGCCTGGCGCATGCAGAGCCACGCCGGCGGTTTGGTCGACGTGGACCGCGAGACAGACTCGACCCGGGCGCTCTACGGCATCGGCAGCAAGCCGACGGACAGCTTTGGTCGCCAATGCCTCGCCGCCCGCCAGCTCGCCGAGGCCGGGGTGCGCTACATCCAGATCAGCCACTGCGACAACAGCAACACCCCTGTCTGGGACCAGCACAGCAACATGCCCAAGCACCAGGACCTCGCGCTCGAGATCGACAAACCGGTCTCCGGCCTGCTCTCGGACCTGAAGCAGCGCGGCCTGCTGGAGGACACGCTGGTGTGGTGGGGCGCCGAGTTCGGGCGCACGCCCTTCAGCCAGGGGAACAACGGCCGCGACCACAACCCGCGCGGCTTTACCGTCTGGCTCGCTGGTGGCGGCGTGAAGGCTGGCTATGCCCACGGCGGCACCGACGAACTCGGTTTCAACGCCGTCGAGGGCAAAGTCCACATGCACGACCTGCATGCCACGATCCTGCACCTGCTGGGCATGGATCACGAGCAGTTGACCTTCCGTCTCGCGGGCCGTGACTTCCGCCTCACCGACATTCACGGCGAGGTGGTGCGCGAGATCCTCGCGTGAGGCGGTCAGCGGTCGAGCACCTCGCGGAAGATGCCCTTGAGGTGGAAGCGCGCCTCGCGCCAGTTGCGCCACGGACACCGCCAGTGCAGGCGGATTCGCTGAAGACGGCCGGGCTCAAGGCACCGGCTACGGTGGGGTTTCATCGGATGGGGGCTCCTTTCTTGTCTATAGGAATAGACGGAGGAAGCCGGTCGTTTTATTCCGATGGAACCCTGTTTGATCGCCGATCAAACAGGGTCTGATCGGATCGGCGCGGGAATAAAAGGGAGTGCCCGGTAAAACTCACCAGGCCCACAAATGTCCCGCGCGATCAGTTGCCCACGATGCTCACCTGCCGCCCCTGCCGGGGCGTTCTGGTGGAGGGCCGTTCGCCACCGGCTTTTATCCGCGAAGCCTCCGGCTCCGGTTTCGGGGATCAACTGCCGCGGAAAGCCCGAACTGACCGGTCTACCATGCCGGGAAGCCGCAGGGAGAGGGGGCGTTCGGGATGAAACGTTGTCGGAACTGGTATCACTTCTCCACCCGCAACGACACCATCGCACTGCGACGCGACGCGAGTTCCTGTGCGGTGATTTCCCAGACGCCGGGGTCTTCGTTGGGCGCGAGGTCGAGAGTCAGCGTCAGTCGCCCGTCTACGGTAGCGCGATAGCCACTGCCTTCGGCGAGGCGGCCGTTGGCATCGCGAATGTCGAGGCGCAGGGGAATGACGGCTGGCTGCGGCTTTCCGTCGGGATCGGTCACCGTCACAGTCAGGGAGATCGACGCGCCGGCTTTGGCCGCGTCGGGGGACTCGATCGTCACGCCTCCGATCGGCCGGGGTAGGATGAGAAACAGTCTCCCGTCGCAGGGACCCAGCGCGACAGGTAGGCGGCCCGATCCGTCGATGGGTACTGAAATGCCCGCGACCAGATCATACGCGTGGCGGCCGGCGCCATCGGTGAGAATGATGTGGCCGGAAGACGGGAGTCCGTTTTCCATCACCAGTCCATGTTGTCCGACGTAGGTGCCGAACTCCCGTCGGTCGTTGATGGCAAAGACGTAATCCGCCTCACCGGCCCGTCGCCGATGGACGATGATTTCGGGGTCGTCGGCAGTGACGGGGCGCTTCAGGCCGAGCGCATCGAGTTTCGGTCCCAGCTCCTTCGCCAGGGCGAGCACACGAGCCTTGTCGAGGTCGGCCTTTTTCTCGCGCCTGAAGCTGGTCACAGTCACATCCGCCTTGAGGGCGGGGCAGAGGAACTCATCGGCCACGATCTTTCCGCCGGCGGCCTGCCAGGCGGCGATGGCCTTGACGACCGGCTCCGTGAGGACGTCGCACTCGGGCAGGATGAGGATCTTCCGGTCCTTTAGACCGTCACGGAGCAGGGTTTCCTCGTAAAGGATGTCGCAACCCACGTGGGCATGCTGGAGGGCCAGCCAGACGTCGGCCGACCAGTTGAGGTTGCTGCCGTAGCCGCCCCGGCGGGCAAACATCTGCGACGTGAAGCTTTCCAGCAGGACCACGTCGCTGCGGGTGCCCGGTATTTCAAGCAGCGCCGGTCCGAGGGGTTCGATCACCCCGGCGAGGAGGCGTTTCAACTCATGTTGGGTATGCGGGTTCGTGTAGCGATAGGCGCCGGGGCTGTCCGTCTCGACGAGGGACTGCCACCCGTGATACATGATTCCGCGGACGGGCCGGGCGATCTTCGACCAGAGTGCCTGCCGCAGGTGCATGGGCGCGATGGTGATGTAGGCGGCGTCGGGATCGTGATCCTGCCAGGGCACCGGCGCGGCGGCGGGGGCTCCGATGGGCGCGGTCTGGGAGCGATACCAGATGAGCTGGGTCATTTTCATCACCTGCTGGTCCCAGCCCCCGGCTTCGGCCATGGCGAAGAGTTGGTCGGCGCAGAGTCCGATCTTCAGCGGGTCGGGATAGGTGTAGGTCCAGTGCGAGAGGATATCCACATCGCCGCCGGCTCCGGAGATGCTCGGCTGCCGCACAGCGGGGTCGAAAAAGGTGCGGAAACCGGGACGGGCTTTCACCTTCAGGCCGCCGTGGACGGCGCTGTGGAGGCCGTTCCAGCCGTCGCCGACGGTCCAGAACCAACGGTAGTACTTCAGGATCGGGTGATCTTCGGGAATCGCACGGTTCGCGGGAAAGCCGGGCAGCTTCTGCCAGTCGACACCCCATCGGTTGACGACTTCAGCGGGGATGTCGCCGCCGGAAAAGGCGCGGTAATTGGCGACATCGACCGGATTGAAAGAGGGCGTCGACGAGTCCCTGACCTCGGTGTTGACCAACGCCATCGAAAAGGCGGGATGATCGCCATAGGCGTCCGTCACCGCCTCGCCGACTTGTCCGAAGAACGGGGCGAATGCCGGAATGGAGGCGCAGATGTCCCGGCGCTCATAGGGCTTGCCCTGCCGGTCGATCCGCAGGTTGGCCGGATCGGATTCGAGGACGTTCATCGGGGACACACCGGCAACCACTTCGAGGCCGTGGGCGAGCGCGTCGTCGAGGACCTGCCGGTTGCGGGCGATGTATTCCGCATTTCCCGGCGGCACCGGCTTTTTCTGCGCCCAGATGTCGCTCGCGAGGGCACTCATGCCGATGAAATGGGTGAATCCCAGGTCTTTGAGACGGGGAATCTCCTCGCCGCCGGCACCCCACATGATCACCGGCATCCGGGCCGGCATCCGGGCCACTATCTCATAGGTCGCCTCCCTCGAAGTGCTCAAAGGCTTGGGGGCGGTGAGCTCGAGACGGGCCTTGAGAGCGTAGCGGCCGGGTCGCAGGGCGGTGTTCACGGGAAGCTTAGCCACATGGGCAGTGCCGGGAGCCAGATCGGGGAGGGCGATCGTTTCGCTGGCGCCGCCGTCGGACCAACTCAGGTGCAGCCGGGCTCCTGAGAGAGGTTCGCGGCGGAGATTTGTGCAAGTCACTTCGACAGGGGCGGCCGTTTCCATCCGCTGCCAGACCCGGCGCGACGAATGGATCGTCAGGGAGACGGGTTCGAAAGCCAGTATTCCCTTCGCGATCCGCACTTCGTCGATGAATCCGGGAAAGCCGCCGTAATTGCTCCCGAGCCGGTCGCCGATGGACAGCGGCTTCGTGCCCGGGACCGCGCCGCCGACGCCGGGATGATGATGGCGGCCCGCGCTCTGTCCATCGATGAAAAAGCGCCCTTCACCAGCGCCGTCATAGGTGAAAGCGACATGCCGCCACGCGCCCGGCTCGAATTTCGCGGCCTCGGAATAGAAAATTCGCGACTCCGAGCCGAAGCCGATCGAGACCCACATCCGCCGCAGTCCCGCCTTGTCAGCGTCACCGATCTGCCACTGGAAATCGGTGTGGTCGACATACTTTTTGTCCATCAGGAAGCAGCGCAGCCGGTCCTCGAACTCTGGCTTGGGCGAGATCCACATTTCCAGGGTGAAGGCACCGGTCAGATTCAGGCCCGGCTGGTGGGCGGCGGCGGCGGCGTGCCGCTTGTCCTGCACCGGAAAGCCGGGGAAGCCCTCGAAGGCGTCGCCGGCCTTGCCATTTGCCGTGAGCCGTGAGCCGCCCTCCAGTTTCAAGTCGTTGCCACGGCCGGAGACGTCCTTCAGCGCGGTCTCGGGCGTGTCGCCGTCGAATTTCCAGTAGCCGACCACCTGGGGGCCGGTCGCGTCGGCCCCGGTGTAACCGGTTTCCCAAGACTCCATGACCGGGGCCGCGATCAGGTGGGAGACCGTCAGGCAGAGGCAGGCTGCCAGGGAGGGATGCCGAAAAAGGGAAGGTGTCATCCCGCCATCCAAGCATCTGTGACACCCGTCGCCAATGCCGAATATGCGGCAGGTGACTCAGGCGAGGATGTCCCGCACCACATGGCCGTGGATGTCGGTCAGGCGGAAATAGCGGCCCTGGAAACGGTAGGTCAGGCGCTCGTGATCGATGCCGAGCAGATGCAGCAGGGTGGCCTGGAAATCGTGGACGTGGACGGGTTTCTCGACGGCATTGAAGCCCAGATCGTCCGAGGCGCCGTGGGAAAGTCCCGGCTTCACCCCGCCGCCCGCCATCCAGACCGTGAAGGCGTAGGGATGGTGATCCCGGCCCCAGCGGGGACGGTTGGCGATATCGCCCTGGATGAACGGCGTGCGCCCGAACTCGCCACCCCAGATCACCAGCGTGTCATCGAGCAGGCCGCGCATCTTCAGGTCGCGCACCAGAGCGGCGCTGGGCTGGTCGGTGTCGCGGCACTGCGTATACAGCTCGGTGGTCAGGCTGTTGTGCTGGTCCCAGCCCGCGTGCATGCACTGGATGAAATTCACCCCCCGTTCGGCGAGCCGGCGGGCCATCAGGCAATTGTAGGCAAATGTGCCCGGTTCGCGCACCTGGGGGCCGTACATCTCGAGGATATGCTCCGGCTCGTCGGAAAAATCGGTCAGGTCCGGCACGCTCGTCTGCATGCGGTAGGCCATCTCGTACTGGGCGATGCGGGTCTGGATCTCGGGATCGCCGGCCTGCTCGTATTTCAGGCCGTTGAGTTCGGCGAGGTCGTCCAGCAGGCCGCGGCGCAGGTCCTTCGACAGGCCGTCGGGATTCGACAGATAGAGGACCGGCTCACGGCTGCCGCGGAACTTGGCCCCTTGGAAGCGCGTCGGCAGAAAGCCGGAGCCCCAGTAGAAATCGTAGAAAATCTGCCCGCAGGTGGTCCCCTTGCTCACCGAGGTCATCACCACAAAGCCCGGCAGGTCCTCGGAAGCGGAGCCCAGGCCGTAGTTCAGCCAGGCGCCCATCGTCGGCCGACCGGGTATCTGCGCCCCGCTGAGGAGGAAGGAAATCGCCGGAGCGTGATTCACCGCGTCGGTGTGCAGGCTCTTGATGAAACACAGGTCGTCCACGATCGCCGCCGTGTGGGGCATGAAGTCGCTCACCCAGGCGCCGCAATCACCATGCTGGCGGAAAGGCTCCACTGGCTGGAGCATCAGCTTGCCGGTAGGATCACCCGTCATCGTGCTGAAGCGTTTGCCCCCCAGATAGCCATCCGGAACGGGCTGGCCATGGACCTGTGACAGCTTCGGCTTGTAGTCGAAAAGATCGACATGGGTGGGGCCGCCGTTCTGGAAGAGGTAAATGACCCGCTTCGCCTTCGGCGTCAGGTTCGGCAGAGTGACGCCGGTGTCGGCGCGTCCGGCTTCGCGTCCCAACAGACTCGCCAGGGCAGCCGTGCCGATGCCGGTGGCCGTCCGACCGAACAACTGGCGGCGGTTGATGGCCAACTGCCGGTCGCGCACCGGTGACGGCGAGGCCGGATCGAGGAGGTGCCAGGCGGAGTTCATTCCTTCGTCAGGGTTTCGTCGAGGTTCAGCAAATTCAGGCAGACAGCCGTCCAGGCGGCGTGTTCCGCAGCGGGCAGGGAACCATCGCGCGGCGAAGCCCCGTGGGCGAGCAGCCGGTCGGCGGCCGGTGGATCGGCGCGGAAGGCCGCCCGCGACCGCTCCAGACTGCGATGCCAGACCGGGGCCTCTTCAGGCCGCACATCGCGGCCGAGCACGCGCCGCATGGCGAAATTCAGGCGGGCCGTTTCGTCGCCGGGCGATTGCAGGGCCTTTTCGGCGAGGGCGCGGGCGGCTTCGACGTGGGTGGTGCTGTTCAGCGTGGTCAGCGCGTGCATCGGCGTGTTGGTGCGCAGCGGTTTCACCTCGCAGACCTGGCGCTTGGCATTGTCGAAAATCTCGGTGGGCCCCACGATGCGACGCCAGAAGGTGTAAAGACTCCGTCGGTGCAGCGCGTCGCCGGTGTCCTGGCGATACTCCTTTTTGCCAAAGGTGGCCTCGGACCAGATGCCCTCTGGCTGGTAGGGAAAGACCGGCTTCCCACCGATCTGGGGGCGCAACAGGCCGGAGGCGGCCAGCGCCTGGTCGCGGATCATCCACGAAGGCATCCGGAAGCGCGCCCCGCGGGCCAGCAGGCGATTCTCGGGATCGCGCTCGCGGACCTCCGGCGATTCGATGGCCGAGCTGCGTCGGTAGGTTTCGCTGGTCAGGATGAGTCGCAGCAGGGCCTTCGTATCCCAGCCGGATTCCATGTATTCCGCCGCCAGCCAGTCGAGCAACTCGCGCTGCACGGGATACTCGGCCTGAACGCCGAAATCCTCCGCCGTTTTCACCAGTCCGATGCCGAAAAGCATCTGCCAGAGCCGGTTCACCGCCACCCGGGCCGTCAGCGGGTGCTCCCGAGAGATCAGCCAGTTCGCCAGACCCAGGCGGTCGGCTTTCACCCCGTGGGGCAGGGGAGGCAGCGAGGCGGGGACAGCGGCCGGCACCTCCTCGCGCGGCTGATTGTAGAGCCCGCGGTCTAGGAGATGGGTTTTGCGCGGCTCCTTCAGGTCCTCCATCACCATCACTTTGGGAATCTCCGCGCGGGCGGACTCCAGCCGCTGCTTGGCCGGCTTGGCGCGGCCGATCAACTCGGCATAGGCCGGGTGGGAGGCCTTGAAATGGGCCGACAGGCGGTCCCAATCCTCCGGTTTGCGGGAAAAGGCCGCCAGATCCAATGATTTTCTCAGTTCTTCCGGCAGACTGGCCGCGACGGGCGACTTGGATACCGGGTCCTTGCCAGAGCGCGGAAACAGCTCCCACTCCATCCGGTTTACCTCCTTCAGGATCTCTTTCCACGGGGCTTCCGCCGCCTCGATGGCCTTCTGCTGATCCGGAGTGGACACCTCCAGCACCGGCGGCGTCTGGGGATTGCCGCCGGCTCCGGTGACCGGCGTTTGATTGAAAAAGGCGGTGAACTGGTAGTAGTCGCGCTGGGTCAGCGGATCGAACTTGTGATCGTGGCAGCGGCAGCAGTTCAGCGTCAGGCCCAGCCAGACCGTGCCGAAGGTCTCCGTCATGTCCATCACGTAGTCGACGCGGTTCTCCTCGGCGATGCGGCCGCCCTCGCCGTTGATCATGTGGTTGCGGTTGAAGCCGGTGGCGAGGATCTGGTCCGGTGTCGCGCCGGGCAGGCGGTCGCCGGCCAGTTGCCAGAGGGTGAACTGGTCGTAGGGCAGGTTGTCGTTGAAAGCCCTGACCACCCAGTCGCGCCACGGCCACATGGTGCGCTCGTTGTCGCCCTGGTAACCGTTCGAGTCGGCATAGCGCGCCGCGTCGAGCCAGTCCCAGGCCATCCGCTCACCGAATGCCGGAGAATCCAGGGTGCGATCCACCAGCCGCTCCCAGGCTCCCGGTTTCTCGTCGGAAAGAAAGGCGCTGACCTGCTCAGGTGTCGGTGGCAGGCCGGTGAGGTCGAGCGTCAGGCGACGGATCAGCGTCGTCCGGTCGGCGGATGGATTGGCCTGGATGCCACTGCCCGCGAGTTGCCGCGCGACCAGGGCATCGACCGGGTGCCGGCTTTCGTCGGCGACTGAGGGGCGTTCCACCCGTTCGAAGGCCCAGTGACGGCCCCATTTCGCCCCTTCCGCGATCCAGCGGGTCAGGATGTCTGTTTGAGCCGGCGTCAGGTGGCGTCCCGTCTTCGGCGGCGGCATTTTCTCGTCGGGATCATCGGTGAGGAGCCGGCGGATCAGTTCGCTGGCCGTCGCATCGCCCGCCGCCACCACCCGATAGCCGTCGCGGTCGCGCTTGGCGTCGGTCTCGTCATCGAGCCGCAGATCGCCCTTCCGCCCTTCCTTCGCGTCCGGGCCATGGCAGTGGAAACAGTTGTCGGACAGGATCGGCAGCACATCGCGCGAAAAAATCACCGGCTGGGGTGCCTCCGCTGCTGTGCCCGACAACGAAATGCCGGCCAGCCCCGTCAGGCAGGCAAACAGGAAGGGGGTGGGCCATGCGCGGCGACTGGGGGAGGCAGCCATCATGTGAACGGTGAGAAACGAAACACCTTTTGTTTCGGAACGCCAGCCCGCAAACGAGCCGGGATTTTGGCCGTAAGAAAGGGGTGGTTTCCGATGCAACAGGGTCTGATCGCCGATGCAACCCTGTTGCATCGGAATCCGCCCTCCCAATGACCGCGCCGCTGGCTCTCCTGATTTTCCGATGCGGGTCGGCAAAGAGATCCAGATGGACGGCGCCTCCGCCACCGCGCTGAAGCTTCTCCGGCGAGCCTGGCGAGAGCGCGGCGCCATCACGTAGCGGCGGCGATTGGGCATGAGGTTTATCGGTGGAGAACGACAGATTTTTAAGGAAGATTTTTCACCACCAAAAGGACGACTCGGTCCCAGATCAGGAATGAATCCCCGGCTTTGTTCACGTTCCCTTCCGCCGTCGACCCGGCGTGCTTTTTTGACTCAGGGTGCCTTGGGCATCGGCGGGCTCGGGCTGGCCGCGCTCATGCAGGAACTCGGGATGGCCGCGGAGGTCCCGCTTTCGCCGATGGCCCCGAAGAAGCCGCATTTCGCGCCAAAGGCGAAACGGGTGATCCAGATTTTTTGCGAAGGTGGACCCTCCCAGGTGGATACCTTTGATCCGAAGCCGATGCTGGACAAATTCCACGGCCGCCCCGTCGACGAGGTGCTGAAGGATTACCAAAAGAACGCCGGCGAAGCCGCGAGCGGCATGGGACGGCTCAGCGGGAAGTTGCAGCGCTCCGCCTTCAAGTTCGCGAAGCACGGTCAGTGCGGCATGGAGATCAGTGAGCTGTTTCCGAAGCTCGCGACACATGCGGACGAGTTGTGCGTGATCCGATCGATGCACACGAAGACCAGCGTGCATGAACCGGCGCAGTTGGTGATGAACACGGGCGACTTCGCGAGTGTGCGGCCCAGTCTCGGCTCGTGGAGCGTTTACGGTCTCGGTTCAGAGAACCAAAACCTGCCCGGCTTTGTCTCGTTGTCGCCCAATGGCACGACGAGCAGCGGTGACAAGCAGTGGAGCAATGCCTTCCTCCCCGCGTGGTGCGGCGGCACGGGCATCCCGACGAAGGATCCGACGGTGACGAAGATGCTGGAGCACATCCGCAGCGGCACCACGTCGTTGCGCGAACAACGACGCCAACTCGACCTGATGCGCCGGATGCACGAGGACTTCGTGGAAAAGCATCCCGGCGATGCCTTGCTCGAAGGCCGGGTCAGCGCCTTTGAAACGGCTTTCCGCATGCAGGTCGAAGCCACGGATGCCTTCGACCTGACCCGCGAGCCGAAATCGGTGCGCGATCTCTACGGTGACACCGAGCAGGGCCGCCAGCTCATGCTGGCGCGCCGCCTCGTTGAGCGCGGTGTGCGCTTTGTGCAGGTCTATCACAACAACTGGGACACGCACGATCTCAACGACGAGCGCCATCGGGAGCTGTGCGCTGCCGCCGACCAGCCGCTGCACGCGCTGCTCACCGACCTGAAGCAGCGTGACATGCTCAAGGACACGCTCATCCTCTGGGGCGGCGAGTTCGGCCGCACGCCGACGAGCGACAACAATGACGTGGCGAAAAAGAAGGGCATCGGCCGCGATCACAACGCCGGTGGGTTCACCATCTGGATGGCGGGCGGCGGCACCAGGCCGGGCACGGTGTACGGGATGACGGATGACTTCGGAGCGCTCGCCGTGCAGGACGGCGTCGAGGTACACGACCTGCATGCGACGATCCTGCACCTGCTCGGCTTTGATCACGAAAAGCTCACCTACCGCTACGCCGGCCGCGATTTCCGGCTGACGGATGTGTATGGGCACGTGGTGAAGGGAGTGCTGGCTTGAACCAATCCAGAGGATGCGTGCCATGAACTCCCGGGTGTTGCTGCTTCTTTTGGTCACCGGCGCGGCGCGTGCCGAGGATGCCGCGTTTTTTGAATCCAAAATCCGCCCCATCCTCGTCGAGCATTGCTACGAATGCCATTCCGCCGACCAGAAGCAGAAGGGAGGCCTCCTGCTCGATACGAAGGAGGGCACGCTCAAAGGCGGCGATACCGGTCCGGCCATCGTCCCCGGAGATCCCGCGAAATCGCTGCTCATCGAGGCTGTGAAAGGGGAGGGCGATCTGGAAATGCCTCCGAAGAAGAAGCTCACCGCCGCGCAGATCGCCGATCTCGAGGCCTGGGTGAAGGCAGGGGCGCCGGATCCGCGTTCCGGGCCGCGCATGCTGACGAAAATCGAGCAGCATTTCGAAGACGCGAAAAAGCACTGGTCCTTCCAACCCGTCGTCGATCCGAAACCTGCCTCGCTCGATGCGATCATCGGCCTGAAAGACACAAAGCCGGCTGACAAGCGCACCTTGATCCGCCGGGCCTACTTCGACCTGATCGGCGTGCCTCCGACCTATGAGGAGGTGAGCGACTTCATCGCCGACAGCGATCCCGGGGCCTTCGAGAAGCTGGTGGACCGGCTGCTCGCCGATCCGCGCTACGGCGAGCGCTGGGGCCGCCACTGGCTCGATGTGGCCCGCTACGCGGACAACATGGGATCCATCTACAATGGCGACGACAGCTATGCCAACGCGTTTACCTATCGCGACTATGTCATCGACGCCTTCAACAGCGACAAGCCCTACGACCGCTTCCTGCTCGAACAAATCGCCGCCGACCAGGTCGATACCGCGACGGACGCGCGGACGCTGCGGGCGATGGGGTTCCTCGGCCTCGGACGGCGCAAGGACCGGCGCGTGGATGACGATTTCTACGACGACACCATCGATGTGATCGGGCGCGGTCTTCAGGGCCTCACCGTGTCCTGCGCCCGCTGCCACGACCACAAGCTGGAGCCGATCACGACGAAGGATTATTACGGGCTCTACGCCGTCCTGCGCAGCAGCAAGGAGCCCGAGGTGCAACCGCCGCTGCCGATGCCGGATTCGCCCGAGGCGCGCGAATACACGGAGAAGAACCGGAAGGCTCGTGGCGATTACGCGGTTGGTTCGATCAAGGCGGCGAGCGAGGCGAGCGCGACCGCGCGCAGCCGCGTGGGCGAGTATCTCGAAGTCGCCGAGCAATCGGGATGGAAAACGATCTACGACAACAAGCCGATCAGTGACATGCTCAACAAGCGTAAGCTGCTGTCCGACCTGCACAACAGCACCACCCGCAGCCGCAAGGCGTGGATCGAGGCGCATCCGGAGGTGTTTGGCCCGTTCATCGAGTTCATCACCGGGAAAAAGCTGGAGCCGGCCCCGGCGCTCCATCCCGCAATAGCCAGGGCCTTTGCGACACCGGCAAAGGATCTCGCCGAGGTGGCAAAAAGGTACAACGAAGTCTTCGCGCCGGTGGACGCCGCCTGGCGGAAACAGATCGAGCCCGAGCTGTCGAAGTCGCCGACGCTGGGCGGCGATGAGCTGGACCTTGCCACCAAGGTGCTCCAGCCGAAGCTCATCGCGAGACTCGACGAACTCGAGGCGAATCACCCCCTGCCCGATGCCGAAGACGAGGCCCTGCGCCAGATCCTGATCGCGAAGGATTCGCCGATGAAGATCGCGCCCGATCGCTATGCGACCTCGCGCTTGTTTTCTGAGGAAGGAAAGAAATTCTTCGAGCCGTCCGGAAAGGAAGTGGACGCACTCGCGAAACATCCCGGGGCGCCGGCGCGTGCGATGGCATGGCTGGACGCCGACAAGATGTACGACGGAAAGGTCTTCATCCGCGGCAATCCCCAGACTCCGGGTCCCGAAGCCCCGCGCCGGTTCCTCACCGTGCTCGGGCAGGTCTCGCCGGAGCCGTTTCCCCAGGACAAAAGCGGCCGTCTCCAACTCGCTCAGGCGATTGCGAGCCGGGACAATCCACTCACCGCCCGCGTCTTCGTCAACCGCGTGTGGACCTGGCACTTTGGCGAGCCGATCGTTGCCACTCCGAGCGATTTCGGATTCCGCGGAGAAAAGCCTGTGAATCAGCCGCTCCTCGACCATCTCGCGGCCTGGTTCATGGACCACGGATGGAGTCTCAAAAAGCTCCACTGCTATCTCATGCTGACCGATGCCTACCAGCGGGCCGATTTCCCGATGCGGCCTCTCGAACTCGAGCCCTTCCGCGATTCCCTGCTGACGGTCACCGGTCGCCTGCGGTCCGACCATGGCGGCAAGGCCGAAATCATCGCAGGGAGCACCCGGCGCACCGTCTATGGGTTCGTGGACCGAAAGACGCTGCCGTCCCTCTATCGCAGCTTTGATTTTCCCGATCCGAATTTTAGCGCGCCGAAACGCAGCCGCACCGCACTCACGCCCCGGGCGCTCATCCTGATGAACAGCCCGCTGCTCACCGACAGCGCGAAGAGCCTCGCCGCGTCCCTGTCCAGTGGGCACGCCGATGACGCGGCCCGCATCGGAGAACTCTACCGACGCGTTTTCCAGCGGCAGCCTACCGACCGGGAGACCCGCCGGCTGCTGGAGTATCTCGCCGCCTATCCGGAGCACGATCTCGTGCATCCGGAGTCGCAGGACTGGCAATACGGATTCGGCGATCTCGATGCCGACACGAAGCGGGTGAAGGATTTCACCTCGATCGCCAACTTCGACGGCAAGGCCTTCAAGGGAAGCGGCGTCATGCTCGATGCCATGGGCGGTGATCCTGGTCCGGCGAGTCATCTCAGCACCATCCGCCGCTGGGTTGCCCCGCTCGACGGCGAGGTGGACATCTCAGCCGAACTCGTCCACATGGACGAAAAGAGCGACGGCGTCGTCGCGCGCATCCTCAGCAGCCGTGACGGGCTGCTCGGGGAGTGGAAGGCCAGGAATCAGGCCGTCTGCACGGATCTGGCGAAGGTCTCGGTCAAAAAGGGAGATACCCTCGATTTCATCGTCAGCAGCGTCGGGGGCAAGGACGCCGCCGCCTACCAGTGGAGCCCCAGCATCGTCATGCCGGGTGCCGAGCTGCCTGCGATGCCCGGGATGAGTCGGCGTTGGGATGCCCGCGTCGATTTCTCCAATCCAAAAGCCCCGCTGAAGCCACTCTCCGCCTGGGAGGGGCTCTGCCAGGCCGTGCTCCTGTCCCCCGAGTTCGCGGTGATGGAATGAAGTCGACCACGATGGGTGAAAGTCCGTGATGGGCCAACGCGTGCGTGTCGTTCACCAATTTGACTCGATCTCGAAGAGCGACGGCGACATCGGCCCGGAACGGTTGCGCGAGCTGCCGACCCGGGAATTCAAAGGAATGAAAAAATAGGAGCGACATGTCTTGCACGCCGACCGATAGATCACACCTGCCCATCGCCAGCCACAGCTGAGATCATGACCAAAAGACACCACCTGTTCACCATCGCCGCCGCGCTTTTTTCGCTCACGGCTCCGCTCGCGGCGGGCAGCGGGCAGCTGATCGGAAATTGGTATGAGACGACCTTTCCTGGTTCGAACGCCCGCGAGGTGAATGCTGAAATCGGCGCACCCCAACTCCCGGTCGCCACTGGCTTGATTCCAGGGCCTCACCGGGTCGCCGTGATGGATCGCCCTTCCACTCGCGGCGGGAACGATGCGGACAAAGGGCAGACCACAGGGAGTGGAGCGGCTGGCGCGAGGCAGTCAGCCGAGATCGTCGCCAAGCTGGACCCGCTGTCCGTGCGTGGGGTGAATTACTATCCGCGTGAGACACCCTGGGGTGGGATGTGGACGAAAACGACTGCCGAGACTTTCGGCAAGGACATGGCACTGGCGGCGTCACTGGGGTGCAACACGGTGCGAACCTTCGTGCAGTTCGGACCACAATTGGAGCAAGCAGGCCTGCTGGAGAAAGACGGCTCGGCGACCCCGGCTTACCTCGACAAGATCGAAAGCCTGCTCGCAGCCGCCTGGCAGCAGGGGATTCGGCTCATTCTCTGCCTCGAGTTCGATCAAGAGTGGCTCGACGCACGCTGGCAGAACGGATTGAAGACAGTGGTCGCCGCCCACCGCGATGACGGGCGTGTGCTAATGTGGGATCTGATGAATGAGCCGGATGATGAGCCCAAGTGGACAGACGCCACGCGGGCGTATCTCAAAGCCGCTCCGGCACTGATCGGGCAGGTGGCTCCCCATCATCTCACCACCATCGGCTTCGCCTATCGGGCAGACCGGCTGAAAGAGGTTGGCCTGCCCCAAGTGTTGCAATATCACGAATATGCGGGCAAGGACGTGTTCTTCAAAGAGGGGCCGAGCCGGGTGCTCTCCACCTTTCGCAACCAGCGCAACGTGGGCGGAGAGCGGCCCCTGATCATCGGTGAATTCGGCATGAGCACCGCGCGCGATGACCGGTATGGGGCATCGCCGGATCTTCGCGACAAAATGAGCGCGTCCACCGGCACCGAAGCCGAGCAGGCGAAGCTGTATGAGATCGTGCTTGCCGGCGCCGAACAAGGCCAGGCCGCTGGTGCGCTCGCGTGGTGCCTTCACGATTACCCGATCCGTAATCCGAACGAATCGCATTTCGGTCTGGTCCGCGCAGACGGTTCCCTGAAACCGGCCGCGAAGATCCTGCGCGACACGTTCGCCCGCTGGAGCGCGCCATGAACCGATGGGTCACTGGTGGTGAGAGCGCTTCAAATGAGGTCGTAGCCGCCGTCGCCAGGAACCGCAGAGAGGCCGGGCCGACGGCCACGCTCTGGCGAGCGCAGCTACGGATTGCCGATAATGGCTATGATGTCTGAGGCATCTATTTTGCTCGAAACACCCCTTTGCACCGATGAACTGTCGTCATTCCGTGCCATTCCGATCATACCCTGTTTCCTCTCCGATCAGACAGGGTTTGATCGGTTCATTTCTTTCGGCTCCGCGATCGTGGGGGCTTCGGCAGGGGGCGGCGGCGGGTTTTTTCGGGCAAATGGTTGAGCCGTCGCTCGATGCCGTCGTAGAAGATCTCGGCCGTGGCGCGGATTTCGGGTGCGATATTTCGGAGTGCCTGGCGGTCCCCAATTTGCAAGGCCCGCAGGGCCTCGACCCAGGGCCGGAGCCGGGCGGCGGTGTCTCCCAGGCCATCCACGAAGGCGATGAGTTCGTCGCCGTAGTTGAGGTGAATGAGTACGGCGCTGGTGCGGAGCCAGTCGTCGGTGGTGTTCGGTGAGAAGCCATCGGAGCGGAGTTCGATGGCTTGGGTGAGCGCTTCGCGAGCGAGGCCCCAGTTGTCGTCGTAAGCGGCAAAAAGGGCTTCGTGGAGGTGGGTGGTGTCGGGAAATTGGTGTTCAAGTAGAGCCATCAGGTCCGTCATGAGCGGACGGGCGGCGGGTCCTTTACCCAGGAAATCACGCTGCAGGAATAGGTAGTTCTGATGTGCAGATTCATTGGTTGGCCTCAACTTGAGTGCCGATTCAAATGCTGAAGCAGCATCCGCTGGTCTGTGGAGGTAATCACAGTAAAGACTGCCGAGACAACTCCAGAGTGCAGAGTTCTTCGGATCGAGGGCTACGGCATCCCGCAAGATAGACTCGGCTTCGGGGTGGCGACGCAAATGTTCCTCCGGAATGATGCCAAATTTGACCAAAAGCACCGCAAGTTTGGGGGCACAGGAAATCGCCTCCTGGAACGCGGTTCCGGCTTCGCTAAAGCGTTTGAGTTTGTCTTGGAGCAAAGTGCCGAGTTCAATCCAAGTCCAGGCACTCCTGGAGTCGCGAGCTATTGCCTCCCGGTAAGCTGCATCCGCTTCGGAGTAGCGATGCAAATTGTCTTTCAGGAGGTTGCCCAGAAAAAACCAAGGTGTGGCATCTTTTGGGTTGATGGAAATAGCCTCTTGAAAAGCAGTTTCGGCTTCAGAAAATCGCTGCTTGGTGCTTCCGAGAAGAATTCCCAGCCCAATCCAAGACAACGCATACCTCGGGTTGATGTCGATGGCTTTTCTAAATGCGGCCTCAGCATCAGCGTGGCGGAGGAAGTGGGATTCTAGTAAGGAGCCAAGATTGTGCCAGGCATGTTCCGAATTGGGATCGCGGGTAATTGCCTCGTGGTAGGCGGTTTCGGACTCGTCGTAGCGGGACAGTTTGAAGCGCAGATCGTTGCCCCAATTAACAAATTGCCAACTGGGAGCGTCTGGGCCAGGCGTCAGTTTCTCACGAATGCGGTCCAACGCGGCATCGCTTAGCTGCGCACCAAAGTCATTGGGCAACGAATCCACCAGCATTTGCAGGCAGGTTGCCTCCCCGGTTTGGAGGATGGTTCGATTCCAATCCTCCGCATCGTCACGACTCCGAATCTGCCCCGTGGCGAGCCGGTTCGAGAACCAGTCGACAGATTCTTCGTGATACCTTTGGATGTCGGAAGCGCGGGAGGCGGCGATGGCTTTGAGAATGGCCTCGATCTCTGCGGTTTCGAGTTTCCCCGAGCGCGCGGCGAGTTTTTCTCGTTCGCCGCTCATGAACAGAGCCCGATCGCCGAGCACCGCTTTGGCAAAAGTCTCGGGATCGGTCTCGCCCGCCTCCGGCACCAACGACATGAGCTTTTTTCGTAAGTCATCGAAAGCCAGGGTCGCGGGAGGCAATTGGCTGAAATCGATGATTTCGTGCAACCGGGCGCGGGCCTCACGGGCTTCCTCCCGCAGGGCGGTCAGTTCAGCGTGGCGTTTGAGATCTTCGGCGGTGTGAGGCTCGTCGCGGAGGCTGTCAGCCACGGCGCGGCTCCAGAGATAGCGGTCGGGGCTGAAGCCATCCTCCGCCATGAGATGCCGGGCGATGCGGCTGCGATCGGAGGGTTCGTAGAAATTTTCCAGAAATCGGGTGAGGAACTCCACCTCGCGCCGCTGGCGGCGGGAGGCACTGCGCATGAGGAACCAGATGTTGAAGAAGCGCTCGGCAATCATGTAGCCGGTGCGGGATTCGCCGAAGAGCTCGGTGCGCTCGATGACGCCGGTTTTTTCCAAGCGGTCCAACTGGGCGCTGATGGTGCCGGCAGGGAGTCCCGTATTCGCCGCCAGAGCGGCGGCGGTGATGGGATCCCAATGGTTGGCGATGGCGCTGGTGATGACCTGCTGCTGGGGGGTGAGTTCCTCGAATCGGGCTTTGTACAAGGGAGTGACCCGATCGAGCAGTCCCTCCAGGTCGCCAAAGACACTGGGGGCGAAGTCTTCCGCGTAGAGAAGAAACAGCGTCAGCGTGGTCCGCGGATTGCCGCCGGTGAGCTGCCGCAGCACCTTCAGGCGGGCGGGATGCTGGAGCACGCGCTGGCGCACATCGTCGCGCTGGGCGGCGGCGGCGAGATGGAGGAGCAGGTCGCGCATCTCGGCCTCCTCCAGCGGGCGCAGGTAGTGGACTTTGAAGTGATCGTAAAAGGCCGCGCCGTAATCCTGGCTCTGGGGCGGCGGGCTGGGGCTGGCTCCGACGAGGATGGGGGCACCCGGCCGCGTCAGCAGCTCGCGCAGGCTGTGTTGCTGGCCCGACTCGAGTCGCTCGAAGACCAGTTGCAGATTGTCCACCAGCAGCACGGGTCGCTGACCGCTCGTTTGGGCGGCCGCGGCAAAGGCGGCATAGACTTCGTCGGCAAAGAGCTGGTCGTCTTTCGGCGCGGAAAAGCCGCCGGAGGTCAGACGCTTCACCGTGGCATCGATCGCTTCGACGGCCTCGGTCTGATTGTCCGCCTCGCGGGCATCGGCGAGGGAGTCGAGGCAGTTCAGCCAGAATTTCGACAGCCGGTCCACGGCGTATTGCTCCTCCGCGAAGACGAGCGGGACGAATCGTTCCCTCAGCGCGGGTTCGGTGCGCAATTCCGCCGCGAGACGGGCCAGGAGCATGGTCTTGCCCATCCCGCGTTGTCCGACGATGAGGTGATGCTGCGCGCGGCTCGTGGGTTTCTCGGCCGCCAGATCGGCGACGATGCGCTGGAACTGATCGCGTCGCGCGGCGAAGGCGGCGATGATCTTCTCCGGTGCGACGCGGCCGGTGTTGTAGAGGGATATCTCGTGCAGGGCGAGGATCGAGGATGGAGCGGTCTGTTTCATCGCACTTCGCGGCGGTGCCAGTATTCACGGAGCAGAAAGGAGCGGAAGGCATAGCTGCCGTGTCTTTCCAAGAGATACCCATCGCGCAGGAGGACTTGCAGGAGGCGGCTCAATTGATCCTCGACCGCGTCTGGATCGGCCGATGGCCGGGTGGACATGAGGGCGTTCAAAATCTGGTCCCGGCCGCGCCCTTCGGGATGCTGGCACAGATGGCGCAGGATGTCCCTCGCGGCATCGGCATCGCTCTTTCCGAACTGCTCCACCAGACGTTGCCGCCACGTGTCGAATTGGCTGAGATTCGTCGGCTTCAGCATGTCCTCGAACGCGGCGTCGAGAGCCGGCCCATCGACTGTCTGAACGCCCCGGTCGATGAGCGAGTGGATCACCATCTGCAAGTGGTGGGGGAGGGGCCAGCCCAAGCGCCGAACGATGCCCGCGCGCTCATCGACGCCCAGCGCCAGGCCGTTTCCTTCGGCGAGACGAGTGAGGAAAGCGTCGGCTTCCCCGGTGCTCAGAGCCTCCAGACTCACGCTGGTGAGGTCATTGATGGTTTTCCCAAGCTGGCGGTCGTCCACGAAGCTGTCGAGCCCGATGGAACCGAGAAAAATCCAGCGGACATGCTTTCGATAGGTCTGCCGTAGGGATCTCAGCCAATGCAGCAGGTGGCTGATCCTCTCCGCGCCACGATCCTGTTTGCCGAGCGCGAGGAGGAGTTCCGGCATCTCGTCGATGGCGAGCAGGACAGGATTCTCTTCCGATTCGATTTTGCGGAAAATGCTCTCCAGCGTGCGTCCCAGGGTGCTGTGATCGGGATCCTCGGCCGCACCCATCTCCATATCGACTCCCGCGGCTCCCATCTTCATGCCCCGAAAGGCCTCCCTGACTCTCCGAAACACCAGCGAAATCCGGCCCAGCAATTCGGGATGCAGGCCGTTGCCATTCAGCGTATCGACGATTTTTTCGGCGAAAGCCAGTTCGTCATGGCAGCCCTCGACATTCATGTAGACGGCGGCGCGTCCCGCCTGCCTCTCCAATTCGCAAAGCCGGAGGACGAGGGAGGTTTTCCCGACCCGCCGGGGTGCCGTGAGCAAGAGATTCTCGCCATTGGCCAGATCGCGTTGGAGTCGGTCCAGATCGCGGGGCCGGTCAAAGAAGTCGTCGTTTTCGACAGGGGTGCCGGTGATGTTTCTCATGGTGACGATGGCTCATTACCAGATTGCCCCGTGGTTGTCAAAATACAATTCTGTATTTATACGAAATTGTATTTATTGGCCCGATTGGGGCCGGTCGCCGCTCGGAAACCTCCGCTTCCCTCTGCTCCAGCGAGAACGTCGGCGCTCCCGCCTATGAGGCCCGGTAAGATGCTGTGTCAGAGCGCGTAGCGCAGGGTGGGGCGGTCATCTCGTGTCCGCTCCCGACTGCGGCCGCTCCCGACCGTCGATCAGTTGCTCTACGAGTTGACCCAGACTCAAACGGGCGACGGCCCTGAGCGGGAAGCGACTGGGCCTCGCTGTCCCGTCAGGGTTTTGCCTGGGATTCGGGCGCCAGTGGCAATCGCCCGAAGGGGCGCCGGGCGACAGGTGCCTTCAGTCGTTGTAGGCCGTCTCGCCGTGGGCGCTTTGGTCGAGGCCCACCGTTTCGTCGATCTCCGACACGCGCAGGCCCATCACGGCCTTCACCACCGCGAGAATCCCGATGGTCACGACGCCGGTGTAAACGGCAGTGATGCCCGCGGCGGCGAGTTGCAGGCCCATTTGCTTGCCAAACTCAAAATCGCCGTATCCGCCCAGTGCCTTCAGCCCGACCACGGCGGCCAGAATCGTGCCCACCACGCCACCGACGCCGTGCACGCCCACCACGTCGAGCGAGTCGTCGTAACGCAGACGATTTTTCAGTTTCACCGACGCCCACCAGCAGACGATGCCCGACACGGTGCCGATCAGCATCGCGCCCAGTGGCCCGGCTACACCCGAAGCAGGGGTGATCGCCGCGAGTCCGGCGATGGATCCTGTCACCGCACCCAGTACGCTCGGCTTTTTCACGGTGAACCACTCGATCGCCGCCCAGACACAGGCGGCGGTGGCGGCGGACAGATGAGTCACAAAAAGCGTCATCGCCGCCGCGTCACTGGCGCCGCCCTGGCTGCCGGCATTGAAGCCGAACCAGCCCACCCACAGCATCGCCGTGCCGGTCACCGTCATGGGCAGATTGTGCGGCGGCTCGGGATGCTGGCGTTTGCCGACCATGATGCAGGCCACCAGCGCGGCCACACCGGCTGTGATGTGCACCACGATGCCGCCAGCCAGGTCGATGACGCCCCATTGTTGGAAAATGCCGCCAAACCAGGTGATGTGGCATACCGGGGCATACACCAGCAGAGCCCACAGCACGGAAAAGACCAGCATGGAGGAAAACTTGATGCGCTCCACAAAGGTGCCCACGATCAGTGCCGGGGTGATGATGAAAAACGTCATCTGAAAGGCCGACATCAGGATTTTGTCGGGTCCGACGCCGCGATGGAATGCCATGCCGAGTCCACCGATGAGACCGCCCGGCTCGCCCATGGTCAGGGTGTAGCCGAGGATCATCCAGACCACGCTGAGCACGGCCGCCAGCGAGAAGCAGTGCATCAGCACGCTGAGGACGTTGCGCCGGTTCACCAGACCGCCATAGAACAGCGCCAGACCCGGAATGGTCATGAACAGCACCAAGGCGGTGGAGGTGAGCATCCAGGCGTTGTTGCCCGTGTCGGGAGCGGGTGGAGGCGCCGCATCCTGGGCGAAAGCCGTGTGGAGGGAGAGGAGCGCCAGCCCGGCCGATGCCAGCGATCCTGTTGCGAGACGATTCGATGTTGATTTCATTGACGTTTAGGTTGTGTGTTAGGATTGAAGCACACAACCCCGCGGCGCGGACCTGCGACGGCGCGCGCGGAGATGCCCGGGAGCGCCCATGAAAACAGGGGGGTGGGGGAGGCGCCGTTCCGGGATCGCCGCGAGCCGGTCGGGATCGCGAGCCAGAGGGTTGAAACTCGTTGATACAGCAGGTTTTATGCCGTTTTGGGGAGGAAATATGGGGTCGTCGGGCAATAATTCCCCGGAGCGGTTGAAAAAAGCGCCGGCAGCCGTAAAGGAGGTGCCCATGTCCGAGGTCAACGAAACAGCCGATCCCCGCCCGCGCACCGATGACAGTGTCGCCTTCTTCCGCAAGTCCTGGAGCGTTTACGACGCGCTGGTCGAGTGGAATTACATGTTCCACCGCGAGATCTACGCGGCCGTGTCGGACTGGCTGCGGGAGCGCCGGGATCTCTCCGCGGGCTCGTTTCTCGATCTGGGCTGCGGGAATGGTCGCGTCCTCGCACGATCCCTGGAGAGCGCGCCACCGGCCCGCTACACGGGAGTCGATCTCTCTGCCGAAGCCCTCGCCGAGGCCCGCGAATACCTCGGTGGTCTGCCCGGGGTCGAACTGATCCAAGCCGACATGCTGTCGTTTCTGGAAAACGGCTCGGCTGCCTCATTCGACGTGGTTTTCAGCGGGTTCGCTCTGCATCACCTCGGCGTCGAGGAGAAGCAGCGCCTGTTTCAGGCAGCCGCGCGCCGACTGGCTCCGGGCGGTGCGTTCCTGCTCATCGATGTCGTCCGTGAGGACTCGGAGACCCGCGACGAGGCAGTGGCCGCCTACATCCAGGACATGCGGCGGGGTTGGACGCGGATGGCGGCTGCCGATTTGGAAAATGCCTGCGCCCACGTGGCCGAATATGACTTTCCCGAGTCCGTCAACAGGTTGGTGGAAATGGCAACCCGAGCGGGACTCATCCGGCACCAGAGTCTGGCCTCACATGGCCGCCACGAAGCCAGGGTGTTTTATGCGTCGGATTCCGTTGAGACCGGATCTGATGGGAAATGAGTCGTCGCTCCGACCAGACAGGGTCTCATCGGAGATCCGACCCTGTCTCATCTCCGATGGGACCCTCTCGGATCGTGGTCAAGGCGGCACCGGAACCGGGTTGGCTTCGAGATGGCGATGGAGGACACAGATCTCCACCCAACCGAAAGTCAGAACCAAATTGATGGCGACGGATTGGATCAAGGTGACCACCAGATTGTCCGTGTACGGAAGAAGAAAGATAAAATCGGACCCAAAAACGAAGCCGTAAACGCCACCAAGGACGATGCCCTGATAAAGCAGGACGCGCCAGAATCTCCCCCGGGTGATCTGCCGGCTCTTCTCCAAGGCAAACGATCCGCCACAGGATTCGCTGACGGCTACGGAAGTGCTGAAGCCATGCCGAACGGAGAAGATCCCCAGAGCCGTGATCAGATAAGCGATCCCGATCGTGGTCGTCACCCAATGGCCAGTGACGACCAACAGAACACCAGGGATCGCCAGCAACACCAGGAAGAAGCCGAAAAGGAAATCCGTCCCGAGGATCCGCAGCCAGTTCTTGAGGCCGCCATGAAGTGCGGCAACGAGGCTGGTCGCCGGCTTTCTTCTCCACGTCTGGTGAGCGACGAAGGTGGCTACTCCGGTGCTGACGATGGTGAGAAAGTTCTGAAGCAATTGCGTCGTCCTGTCGTAGTAACCCCACTCGATGCCAAAAAGCTCCAGGCCTCCTTCCGACTCGGAAAAAGAGGCTGAAGGCGTGCGGAGGTATTGCAGCAGATCGAAGGGCCACCAGACGATGAGCGTCGTAACGAGAATGACCGGGAAATTCGTTTTCCACATCGAGAAGCTCTGAGTCAGTATCGTGGCCAGGTTCAAGTCAGTCACCCGTTCTTCCTGGTCGTCGGTCTGAGTGGCGAAGGGTTGACCTTCCTGAAGGCTTTGGATGAACACATCCTTGTACTCGGGCGCCACCCACAGGTCGCCGTAGCGTAACATCTCCGCCTCGGGCAGGCTTTTGCCGGACCACGCACAGACCGCCATGGAGTCGGCATCACCCTGCATCGGAACAAACTCGAGATTTTCGGTCAAGGCGGAGCGTTCGATCACATCCTCGCATTCACGATATGTTGTCCAGCCTTCCAGTGCGTCTCCCCAAATCAGCGTGTCATCGCGGATGACGCCGTCCTGCCACAGCTCTCTCAGCTTGGTCGCGCTGACAGGGCCCTCGCTGCGGCGGTTGGACTCGTAATGCCATTCCATTTCGCTAGACTACCGAGATCTGCCGCGACGAAAAGGAAAAAAGTGGGGCGTGGCCCGCGCCTCGGTTGCTGTGAGGCAAGTGAGCCGCTGGCGAAAAAGGGCAGGTTGCCGGTGTCATCTCTTTTGAGGCAATGACCATTTCTTTCCCCTCATTCCTTGACTCCCTGTGGTGTCAAAACTCTTGGGGCAACAGGTACCGCGCTTCCCCGAATGGGTGGCGGCTCTTCGGCTGGCGGAGCCGGGATGCGCAGGCGAACCGCAACCGCCTCCTCTCCGCCGAGATCTTCGGCGCCTTGCCTCCGTGCTGAATCCACTGCGCCACCGAGCGCCTCCCCCCGGATCGGAGCTCTGAGCCTCGAAATCGGAGGTCTGAGCTCCGAAATCGGAGGTCTGAGCCCCGAAATCGGAGGTCTGAGCTCCGAAATCGGAGGTCTGAGCCTCGAAATCGGAGGTCTGAGCTCGGAAATCGGAGGTCTGAACTCCGAAATCGGAGGTCTGAGCTCCGAAATCGGAGGTCTGAGCCTCGAAATCGGAGCTCTGAGCTCCGAAATCGGAGGTCTGAGCCTCGAAATCGGAGGTCTGAGCCTCGAAATCGGAGCTTTGAGCCCCGAAATCGGAGCTTTGAGCCCCGAAATCGGAGCTTTGAGCCCCGAATTCGGAGCTTTGACCCCCGAATTCGGACCGATGCCCCTCAAGTCCACGCAGAGGGAAGGGAAAAGCAGAGCGGCCACTCCGGTGCCCCGTCCCTTCAGCGTCGAAAACGCGCGCATGCGTGACCGCCGGACGGGCCTGGTCCGTGCTACGCTTCAGGATCGCGTGAAACCGCCCGCCTCCAGTATCTTTCTCCCTTTCCGCAGCGTCGTCGTGGCCGGCTCGGCTTTGGTTGGTCTGGCCGGGAGCGGTGATGCGCTCGGTGCGGGGCGGGACGCGGCGGATCACTGGTCCTTCCAGCCCATCGCCCGGCCTCCGATCCCGGTGGTGCAGGCGGCGGAGCGGGTGGCGAATCCCATCGACGCCTTTGTGCTGGCCGCGCTGGAGCGGGACGGGCTGGGCCTTTCGCCCGAGGCCGATCCGGCCACGCTGCTGCGGCGGCTGAGCCTCGATCTGACCGGGCTGATCCCGTCGGCGGAGGAGACGCGCCAGTTTCTTTCGGCCTGGTCCGACGATCCGGCGTCTGCCTGGCGCGCGGCGGTGGATCGCGCGCTCGACTCGCCCCACTTCGGCGAGCACTGGGGCCGCCACTGGCTCGACATGGCCCGCTACGCCGACAGCGAAGGCTATCTCGGCGATAGCGAGCGCCCCTGGGCCTGGATCTATCGCGACTGGGTCATCGATGCCATCAACCGCGACCTGCCCCACGACCAATTCTCCATCGAGCAACTCGCCGGCGATCTGCTGGAAAAGCCGACCCTGGAGCAGCGCATCGCGACCGGTTTCCACCGCAACACCCTGCGCAATACCGAGGCCGGCGTCGATCTGGAACTCTACCGCACCAAGGAAATCGTCGATCGGGTCAATACCACCGGCACGGTCTGGCTCGGCCTCACCATCGGCTGCGCGGAGTGCCACGATCACAAGCATGATCCGCTCAGCCAGGCGGACTTTTTCCGGCTCTACGCCTTTTTCAACAACGCCGACGAGGTCACCGCCAATGTTCCGATGACACCTGAGCTGACGCGTTACGCCGAGTCGTTGCTCACGGAGAAAGACCGCAAGAAAGACCCGAAGCCGACCCTGGCGGCCCGCGCCGCGGTCTTCAGTGAGCGCACCCAGTCGCGCCGCGAGTCCTACATCCACCTGCGGGGCGACTACCAGAGCCGGGGAGACAACGTCCAGCCCGGCACGCCCGCCGTGCTCCCGCCGCTGTCCGCCGGATCGGGCGATGCGGACCGGCTCGATCTGGCGCGCTGGCTGTTCGATGAGAAAAACCCTCTCACCGCCCGCGTCGCGGCGAATCAGGTGTGGCTGCACCTCTTTGGCGAGGGATTGGTCCCGACGCCGGATGATTTTGGCACCGAGGGCGCCGCGCCGACCCACCCGGAGTTGCTCGACTGGCTCGCCTCCGAGTACCGCCGGCTCGGTTGGAGCCGAAAGGAACTGATTCGCCTCATCACGCAGTCGTCGGCCTACCGTCAGCGCTCGGATGTCCGCGACGGTCTGGCGGATCATGCCACGGGAAATGCCCTGCTGTGGCGGCAAAATCGTTTCCGCGTGCCCGCCGAGGCGGTGCGCGACATCCACCTCGCCGCCAGTGGTCTGCTCGACCGCCGGCTCGGCGGGCCGGGCATCCGCCCGCCGCTGCCCGCTTTCGTCACCGAGGTCGGCCGCACCGTGGCCTGGCCGGTCAGCGAGGGCGGCGACCGCTATCGGCGCGGCTGCTACATCCTGCTGAAACGCACCGTGCTCTATCCCATGCTCACCGCCTTCGACGCGCCCGACACCAGCCTGTCGTGCAGCCGGCGCGACCGTACCGAGTCGCCGATGCAGGCGCTGACGCTGCTGAATGACCCGGTTTTCTTCGAATGTTCGGAGACGCTCGGCCGCGACCTGCACCGCGTCCACGGGGCCGATGTCGATGCGGCCATCGACTCGCTCTTCCTGCGCTGCCTGAACCGTCCGCCCACCGCGGCCGAGGCCGACACGCTGCGCTCCGCCCACCGCGATCTGTTCCGCGAGAGCGGGGGAGATGCCGCGCTCGCCCTCGCCGCGACGGCCCGGGTGGTGCTGAACCTCGACGAATTCATCACCCGAAACTAAGCCGGCATGATCGATCCCCAGTTGTCAGAGGCGCTGTCGCGCCGCCGCTTCCTCAAGAGCACGGCCAGTGGCATCGGGACCGTGGCGCTGGCTTCGCTGCTGCGGGATGAGGGCCTGCTGGCGGCGCCCGCGGGGTCGGCGCGGCCGCATTTCGCACCCAAGGCGAAGCGCTGCATCTACTTCTTCATGGAGGGCGGGCCGAGCCAGATGGATCTCTTCGATCCCAAGCCGAAGCTCAACGAACTCGACGGCCAGCCCATGCCGGACTCCCTGCTGGAGGGGGTGAAATTCGCCTTCACGCAGAAGGAAAGCGCCCGCCTGATGGGTAGCCCGCGCAGCTTCCGGAAATACGGCGAGTGCGGCATGGACATGAGCGATCTGCTCCCGCATCTCAGCACCTGCGCCGACGACATCGCGCTGGTGCGGTCGATGTACTGCGAGCAGTTCAATCACCTGCCCGGCCAGTTGCTCATGCTGACGGGCTCGCCCCTGCGCGGCTGGCCCACCCTGGGATCGTGGCTCAACTACGGCCTCGGCAGCGAGAGCAGCGACCTGCCCGGCTACGTGGTGCTGACCACTCTGGGCCGCGGCCTGCCGGGAGGCGCGGCCAGTTGGTCGAGCGGTTTTCTGCCGTCGAACTACGGCGGTTCCCTGTTCCGCAACGCCGGCAGCCCGGTGCTGAACCTGGAAAACCCGCCGACCATCACCGCGGCGATGCAACAGCGCAGTCTGGAGGCGATCACGGCGCTGAATCGCCAGCGGCTCGATGCCACCGGCCATGCGGAGATCGCCGCGCGCATCGCGAACTACGAGCTGGCCTTCCGCATGCAGTCAGCCGCGCCCGAGTTGCTCGACCTCTCCGGCGAGTCGCCGTCCACGCTGGAGGCCTACGGGGTGAACCGGCAGGACAAATCGGGCTTCGAGGGCTCCTTCGCGCGGAATTGCCTGCTCGCGCGTCGCATGGTCGAGCGGGGCGTGCGATTCGTCACCCTTTTCCTGTCCACCTGGGATCAGCACAGCAATCTCGACTCCGGCCTGTCGACCAATACCAGGATCTCCGACCAGCCCGTCGCCGCCCTGCTCAAGGATCTGAAGGAGCGCGGCCTGCTGGAGGACACCCTGGTCGTCTGGGGCGGCGAGTTCGGCCGCACGCCGCTGGGCGAGAATCGCAAGGGCTTTGCCAAGGTCACCGGGCGCGATCATCACCCGTATTCCTTCAGCCTCTGGATGGCTGGCGGCGGGGTGAAGGGTGGCCAGATCATTGGCAAGACCGATGAGATCGGCTGGGGCGTCACCGAGGACCCCATCCATGTCCATGATCTCCACGCGACGATCCTGCACCTGTTTGGATTCGATCACGAGGAGCTGACCTACCGCTTCCAGGGCCGCGATTTCCGGCTCACGGATGTCCACGGCAAGGTGGTGAAGAAATTGCTCGCCTGACGACCGCGACTGCGGCGTCGAGCGCGGGGCTGGCTCCCGATCAGACAGGGTCTGACCTCCGATCATACCCGAATGCCACGGGATTTAGGCCGTGGCTCGCCGTTCCAGGCGCTCAGATGCCGGAGGCATCGCAGCGATTAGCCGGTGGTTGAGCGCAGCGATACCACCGGTCAAATCGCTCTCATGTTCGAGCATCCCGGCAGGGATGCCAGCCAGCCGCCGTGACCGCCGAAGCCGCGTGCCGCCTTGCCTGCTGGCATCCCTGCCGGGATGCCCGGCTCTTTTTCCTATCTGTCCGGTGGTGTCGTCGCTGCGCTCCTCAACCACCGGCTAATCGCTGTGATGCCTCCGGCATCTCATTTCATCGGCAAGTCGGATTTTGGCGATGAATCGGCTGAATCCCGTGGCATTCGGGTATCATCGGAGAGGCAACAGGGTATCATCGGAGAGGCAACAGGGTATCATCGGAGAGGCAACAGGGTTGCATCAGAAATGGCGCCGTGCCGTCGATGGTGCGGGGGGCTTCAAGCCACGATCTTGTCGATCACTTTGCCAAACACGTCGGTCAGGCGGTAATCGCGGCCCTGGAAGCGGTAGGTGAGCCGCTCATGGTCGAGTCCTAGCAGGTGGAGCAGGGTGGCCTGGATGTCATGCACGTGCACGGAGTCCTCCACGACATTGAAGCCGAGTTCATCGGTGGCGCCGATGGTGATGCCGGGCTTGATGCCGCCGCCGGCGAGCCACATGGTGAAGGCCTGCGGATGGTGGTCGCGCCCCTGGCTGCGGCCCAGCGCGGCGCTGGCCTCGACCATCGGGGTGCGGCCGAATTCGCCACCCCAGATGACGAGCGTGTCATCGAGCAGGCCGCGCTCCTTCAGATCCTGGATCAGGGCGGCGCTGGCCTGGTCGGTGTCGCGGGTCTTGCCGATGACGCCGTTTTCCACCTGGGAATGGTGATCCCAGCCGCCGTCGTAAACCTGCACGAAGCGCACGCCGCGCTCGATGAGGCGCCGGGCGAGGAGGCAGTTGTTGGCAAAGGCGGCCTTGCCGTCGCCCGGCTTGGCGCCGTAAAGCTCGAGGGTCCGGGGATGCTCGGAGGAAAAATCCATCAGCTCGGGAGCGGCTGACTGCATGCGGTAGGCCATCTCGTAGGCGTCGATGCGGGTCCGGATCTCGGGATCGCCGGCAATGCCGAGCCGGCGCTCGTTGAGCCGTCGGATGAGGTCGAGCGAGTCGCGCTGGGCGCGGTCGTCGTAGCCGGGGGGATTCGACAGGTGCAGGATGGGATCGCCGCTCTCGCGGAAGTTCACCCCGGCATGGGTGGTGGGCAGAAAGCCGGCGCTCCACATGGCGGCGCCGCCACTGAGGGCACCACCGCTTTTCAATACGACGAAGGAGGGCAGGCTGTCCGTGTCGCTGCCGATGCCGTAGCTGAGCCACGAGCCGATGGCCGGCCGGCCGGGGATGGGGCTGCCGGTATTGAAGAAGATCTGGGCCGGTGCGTGATTGAACTGCTCGGTGTGGACCGACTTCACGATGGCGATGTCGTCCACCACTTTGGCCAGGTGGGGCAGCCGGTCGGAGATCTCGGCGCCGCTTTCGCCATGGCGGGCAAAGGGGAAGCGGGGCGCCAGCACGGCGGCGTCGGGCTGGATGAAGGCGTAGCGCTGGCCGGCGATGACGGAGGGCGGGATGGGCTTTCCATCGAGTTCGCGCAGCTTGGGCTTGTTGTCGAACAACTCGAGCTGGCTCGGCGCGCCGGCCATGAACAGGTAGATGACCCGCTTGGCCCGGGCTGCGTGATGGCTCGGCTTCGGCGTGAAAGGCCCGTCGGCGGCGAGTCCCTGTCGCGCGCAGAGGGAGGCGAGGGCGATCTTGCCCAGGCCGACGCCGCAGTCGCGGAAGAGTTGCCGCCGGGTCTGGTGTTGCAGGGAATGGAGTCCGGAGTGCATGGGCGGGGTATTACCGCTTCAAGAAACCATGCCGCCGGGTGGCGCGCAAACCCGGCGGGCCGTCGTCATCACGCGATCCGATTGTCCGTAAGAATCGGGCCGGCGTATCGCCGGTCACGGTGCGGGCGCGGCTTTCACGGCATTGGCGAGATTCGCGAGGCCTTCGTCGAACTGCGATTTCAGCTGCTTCTCCACGCCGAGCAGCAGGAAGAACACCTTGCCGATGAAGCCGTTGGTGCCGGACATGCTCCACGTCACGGCGGTGCCGCCATCGGCTGGCTTGAAGTCAAAAGCGGTGGTGTTGGTGGCCGCCATGGGGCGCGTGAAATCGAGGCGCATGGCGATGTGTTCGGTGGGCTTGCTGTCCGTGATGGTCATGGTGCCGGCGCCCATTTCGTCATTGCCGGACCAGGAGGAGGCGGCGCCGGTGCCTGCGGCGGGGCCGTCGTAAGTCTTCGTGGCATTCGGGTCGAGCTTGGCCCACGGGGACCAGGCTTCCCATTTCTTCAGGTTGTTGATGTGTTCGAACACCACCGCCGGCGGCGCCGGGATGGTGGCGGTGGTGGAGACGGTGAAGTCAGCGGGCTGGAGCGCGACGAAGCCGAGCAGGCCGGCGATGAGCGCGACGAAGGCGAGGAGAATCTTTTTGATCATGGCGGAGACAGGGGGCTAGATTGTCCGCGATGTTAGCCGGGTGACGGCGAAAAGTCAGGTTTCTTTTTCGTCAAGGTAGCCGCCCGCAACCCCCATCAGGATCCCCGCGATGAAATTTCACGAAATGACCTCCCCCGCGATCGCCGCCGTCGATCGCGCCAGCACTCTCGTCATGCTGCCGATCGCGGCGGTGGAACAGCACGGGCCGCACCTGCCGACGGGGACGGATACCATCATCTGCGAGGCGGTGGCCGCTGCGGTCGAGGCGCGCTTGCCGGGCTCGGTGCTGCTGCTGCCGGTGAACTGGCTCGGCGCGAGCGCGCACCACCTCAGGCTCGGGGCGACCATGACGGCGGAGCTGTCCACCTATATCGCGACGCTCTGCGAGATGGCGCGAGCGCCCCTGGAGGATGGATTCCGGCGCGTGATGTTTCTCAACGGCCATGGAGGCAACACCGACCCGCTCCGGGTGGCGCTGCGCGAGCTGCAGCTCGAGTTTCCGCACACGATCCTGTCCGGTGCCTCCTACTGGTCGATCGCCGAGGCGGTCATCGCGGCCGGGCTCGAGGGGGAGGACAAGTTCGTCGGGCATGCCTGTGAGTTTGAGACATCGATGATCCAATACCTGCGACCGGAGTTGGTGGACGAGGCCGCGCGCGCCCATGCCGGACCGTGGCTGCCGGATGTCATCGAGGGGCTCTTCGTGAGCCGGGACATGAAGCAGCGCACCCAGGCCGGCTGCACGGGCCGTCCCGACCTGGCATCGGCCGAAAAAGGCGCCGCCCTCTTTGGCCCCATCGTGGACCGGGTCTGCGTGGCGGTCCGGGCGATGCTGGACGAGCCGCTGCCGGGGTGATCGCCGGTCGGTTCGGCTGATGCCGTATGCGGGCTGACCCGGCTGGGGAATCATTTCAGATCCTGGCCGGCTCTTTGCCTCTTTGCCTCCGCCTTTCGGAGGCAGTCTTGACGGCGCCTCCTCTGACGGCATGATGTTCGAATGAGAACTGCCGTGACCATCGATCCTGATATCGAGCGTCTGCTTTGTGAGGAAATGCGGCGGAGCGGTCTGTCCTGCAAAGAGGCACTCAATCAATCGAATCGGCGATCATTGCTCGGCACGGAGCCGGGAGCCGTTCGTTGTGAGGTAACACCGCTCTTTCACGCCGCATTCCCGGCAGAATTGGGCGATGGGAGCTTTAACCGTATCGCGGACGAACTGGACGATGCCGCGACGCTTCGCGATCTCGGTGCATGATTCTCCTGAACATCAATTTCCTGCTGTATGCCTACAATCCCCATGTGCCGCAGCATGGGGCCGCCTCCTCTTGGTGGGAGGCCGTGATGAATGGCCCTGAACTCATCGGATTGCCGAACGAGGTATCCCTTGGCTTCATTCGCATCGTCACCCATTCCAGGCTCGGCCCTGCCGCCGCCATCGTCACCTGCCTCGTCAAATCTGACGCGCCCGCCGGCCCCGTCAGCGCCGACACCGTGATCGAGCAGAGCGAGACCGCCTACGATCGCGGCGGCAACGCCATCCTCCAGACCCGGCGCGAGCGTTTTCATGATGCCACCGGCACCGGACCGCTGGACTCCCCTGGGAGCGCCGGCATCCTGCCGGCCGCCCGCCGCTCTTACACAGCATCCTACCAAGACCCCATCGGCTGCGGCGGCAACGCCATCCTCCAGACCCGCCGCGAGCGCTTCCACGACGCCACCGGCACCGGCCCGCTCCATGGCCCCACCGGGACCGCGGGCGTCTCGCCCGCTCCATCAGCCCGGCGCAGCTATGCCGCCTTCTACCAAGACCCCATCGGCTGCGGCGGCAACGCCATCCTCCAGACCCGGCGCGAGCGCTTCCACGACGCCACCGGCACCGGCCCGCTCCATGGCCCCACCGGGACCACGGGCGTCTCGCCCGCCCCATCAGCCCGGCGCAGCTATGCCGCCTTCTACCAAGACCCCATCGGCCGCTCCCGGTATTCCATCAACATCGGCACCAATGGCGGCGCCGCCTACGAGCGTCCCGACCTGCCGCCCGCGCCCTCCGACACCGCGCTCGTTTCGGAGACCCGCTACGCCGCCGATGGCCAGCCCGGCAGTGAGATCGGGCCGGATGGGACCATCACGCAGACCACCCGCGACCGCCTCGGCCAGCCCCTGCGCAGCGTCGAGGCCCTCGGCAGCCCGGCCCAGCGCGTCACCCGCTTCCGCTGGCACGCCTCCGGCCAGATGTCGCATCTCATCCTGGAGAACCCCGCCACCGGCGAGCAGGTCACGGAATGGCTCTTCGGCACCACGCTGGCGACCAGTGGCGTGGCACGGAA
>JAEUHH010000025.1 GCA_016795505.1 Verrucomicrobiales bacterium
CACGCCCGGGCCGCCGACGATGTATTCGCCCTCATTGGCGACGAGGAGCTTCGACCCATCGGGGGTGAAGGTCACCATGTCGGGGTGATGCCCGACGGTCACCGTGCTGAGATGCCCTGTGCCCACCCCGGCGGTGGCGGCGTTGAGGAAGACCACGCTGCCGGCGACTTCCTTGTTCGCATTGACGACCGAGACCGCCACCTTTCCATTGAATACATCGACGCTGGACAGGTCATTGGACACCGCATTGAAGGGCGCAGCGGAGAGATCGATAGTCGTGATGAGCGTCGGCGCGGTGGGATCGGACAGGTCGATGACCTGAAGACCCGCGCCGGAGGTGACGAACAAACGCTCGCTGGCGGGATCGAAGGCGGAGATCTCCGCACCGACCAGGCCGGCACCGAGCGTGCCGAGGTGCGACGTGCCCGACGGGAAGGCCGGGGGCGTGTTGGCCACACCGGGATCGGTATTGTGGATGGTCAACTCATCATGAGCCGAGATGCCGTCGGCATCCGTGTCGGAGACATCCTTCGCGAAGAGCGCCTCGACCGTGGTGTCGGCCGTCACAGTGATGGGAAGCGGGTTCGTGGATCCGGCGGCACCTCCGTTGACCACCCAGCCGGTGAAGGTGAAGCCCGTATTCGCCGTCGCCGAGACATTGCGCACGGTGCCTCCGGGGACCGTCTCCCCACCGGGGGCGATGCCGGTCAGCGTGCCGCCCGTGGGGGTGGTCGCTTCAAGATTGAAGAAGCCCGTGGCCACCATCACGTCGCCATTGGAACCAATGGCGATGGTGGTTTCGTAGGTGCCGTTCACGGAGGGCGTGATCCTCTGCACGTCCACCATCGGAATTACCCCGGGAGCCTTCCCGAAATTGTTCTGAATACCACCCGTGAACACCGTATAGGCCGCACCGGGAACCGGATTCCACGTAGTCCAACTGTTCGCCCAGCGAACGGTGTCCGAACTGGCCAAAATACCTACCTCATTCGCAGTGGGCACCCAGTCCGGCCTGCCGGGTTCGTTCGGGAAAACTTCGTCATACTGGCCTTTTAGCTTTGTTCCAGCCACTCCCAATGCAGAGGTGTTGAAGCCCGTCCACGTGGCAGAGCCACCCGGAGTCGACGTTGATCGCGACAAATAGAAAGTCCGAACGGGATCTCCATTAGTCACTGGTCCAGAAGACGATGCACTAAAATTGGCGATCGCCCCGAAGTAGAGATCGGTGCGTTCGAACCAGTCCGTGCCGTAGTTGTCAATCATCTCCTGGGCGATGTTGACCACCACACCGTTGTCTCCATTGTCTCTAAACTCGAAGGCGGGCCCGAGATTGTAGAACAAGTTGACATTCGATCCCGTCCCACCGGTGGCCTGAATGCCAAGGATGAGATCGCCGGCAACCGGCGGCCAGGGATCGGCGATGGCAGAGCCGGCCAGCAATCCAAAGCTGGCGGCCAACGCGGCGAAGGGTCGGAACAGTGATGTTTTCATGAGTATTTCTGGAGGAACGGCAGGACCGGGTCGGGAAGGCTGTCCGGGAACCGAAGGCGATCCCGAAGCGGCCGAAGCCATGGATGGTTTCAAGGGAGGGGGAAGCGGCCTGTCGAATTCTTCCCGGTCGAGCGGGCGGTGCCGGGTGACGAATACCCGCAGGAGCGAAAGATCTCTCAAGGCTGGGTCGACAAAATCAGGAAACCCGAACCGAATCAAAACGAAGACTGTTACGTTAGTGTCACATCCAGCATCTCGATTTCCGATGAGAGAGGGTCGGATCGCCGATAAAACAGGGTTTGACCGGAAAGGCGTGCCGCCGCCGCAACAGGCAGATGGCGCTTCGCGAACGGGTATTGAGTCGAACCCGCAAGATTTGGAAGTCCTCCTCTGCCCCCTTCCCCACGGCTTTTGGCGCCGATCATTCGACATGTCCCCTTGTGACAGCCACCCGGAATGACATCGTGCCACAGTTTTCAACAGCGGCAGACCGTCCGCCCACCGCATAGAAAAAAGAGGCATCGCCAGGAGGTCGCGAGATCCCCCCGACAGTAGTGCCACGCCCAATACGGCAGGAACCTCGAAACACCCGGTTGACCGAATCATGCCCATCCGATGGTGATCACCGACCCGAATCGGCACTCTGCGACTGGCCCCTGTTGCCTAGGCAGGACAGTCATGGGGCGAAACTTGACGGGTTGAGGGAGCCCGACTCGATCCGGTCGAGAGGAAAAAAACAATGAGCCGCACGTGGTCTCCCACGCGCGGCTCCCAGACGCAGGCAAAATAGCCGACGGATTGGATGATCGACCCAACGATCTCACTCAATACCGACATCGTCGAAGGCCATCCAACCGGGATAGGAGGTGGTCACGGTTCCGACCTTTTGCTTCACGAGGTAGATCCCGCAGCCCATGCCTGCCTCGACCCCATCCTCGGCGCCGTTGAGTTGATGCTGGACCACCGCGCCGTAGCCGGTCACCTTCTTCCCGGTGACCGGGTGGACGAACTGGAACTTGGTCGCGCCGGTCTTCACATTGAAGATCACCGTGGCGGAGGACGGATCTTCCCCGCCGCTGAACTCCAAAGTGTAGGGAGTGGCGGGGGTGCTCACAGCCGGAGCATTGCCCAGCGTGCCGAGAAGCGAAACCGAGGCGAACCCAAGGTCCGGCGTACCGCCGGCAGCCTGGGAAATCGCGGCGAGAAAATCGCTGGCGCCAACGATGACCGGGGTGCCCGAGGCCGGCTGCAGGTACTGGGATCCCTGCGCGATCAGTTCTACCGGTCCGATGGCTCCAAGGACGCTCACGTCGCCGTCCCAGAGAGTCACCGAGGTGACAACGCTGGGGATCAGGATGCCGAACAAGCTCGAGGCGCCGCCCCTGATCAGGCCGTAAACCGGAAGCGAGTTGTCCACACCCGACACGACCGTCCCGGAGGTGTATTTCGTGCCGTCCGGCAGTTGGCCCTTTACTGTGGCCGCACCACTGGCGGCCGAGATCTTGATCAGGCTGTAACCGTATTCTGCGACCATGTCCTCAGCCAGGCAAGCCGTGTGCAGACCGCCGAAGTCATACTCGTTGGAAGTCTTCTTCCACAGCGTTTTTTCCAGCACGAAGGGCACGCCATTGACGTCACCTTCGATTTGAGTTCCCACCGCCGACGTCACGGTCAGCGTTGGACCAGTGCCGGACTTGTTCGACGTTGCCACACCACCTGCGGCGGCGAGCAAGGTGCCCTTGTAGCCCCATTTCTGACCGCCGAAGATCACGCTAGCGGAGAGATTGCCAGTGGCGGTGACACTCGCGCTGACGAAGCCGGACGTGGCGTGGTCCACAGGGTCGTCCACCACGAGACCAGTGAACTTGCCGGAGATCCTGGCAAACTCGGCCTCAATGCTGTCACCTTCGAAAAGGGCGATATCCAGAACGGCGTCGGTATAGAACTCCTTGTCGCCTTCGGCGCGAGTTACGACCCAGCGGGCGAAGGAATTGCCCGGATTCGGGATCGCTTCGAAGGTAGTCAGCTCACCCGCGAAGATAGTCCCACCCCCGGTCACCGTGCCGCCATCCTTGTTTGGCTTGGAGGTGACCGTGGGATTGATGGTCACTTCACTGCTGAATCCGTAGATCGTGACCGTATTGCTGACTTCGTTGGTCACGATGAGCAGCGCCTTGTTGCTGGGCGATTCGGTGGCCGAAACGAAGGTCAGGCCTTCGGGGCTCACGTCGCCGGCGTGATGGAGGAAGCTGACGAAGGTCGGGGTGTTCACATCCGTCACATCGAAGACCATCACGCCGTTGGCGCGCTCCAGACCGATAAAAGCCAGGGTGCGGCCGTTGACCACGCCCACCGTGGCACCTTCCGGCTCGGCGGCCTTGTTGTCGCTGCGGCTATCGTCATGGAATGGCGTGCCATAGCTGTGGATCGTCTTCTCGATGAAGTCGCCCGAGTCATAGACCATCGCGCCCGCGGCATTCAGGATCGAAAAGGAACGGCCACCCAGCGCGAGCAACTTCTGCACTGGCGAGACCAATGCCTGTCCATCTTCACCCCTGAGAGTGACCGTGAGTCGCCCCAGATTGCGATTCTGCTTCAACGTTGTCTCTGTCGGGAAGAGCCCGTTGTCCAGGTCAAGAGAGCTGACGCGCGACGTCTCGTCGGGAGTGAGGAAGTCGTCGCGATCATCACCCTCGTTGGCAATCACGTAGTAGTTCTGCCCACCGGACTGAAAGGAGGCGATCGCGTCGGGCATGTAGAGGCCAAACACCGGATTGCCGGTCTTCAGCACGCCCATCGCACCCGTTCCGGCCGCATTGTCGCGGTCGCTGAAGTCCGCCAGCAACGTGCTGAAATCCTTCAACCCCAGCGGCAGGATGTTGGTGAAGGTCGCCGTGGCGATATTCAGGATCGCCACCGCATTATTCTCCTGCAAGGTCACGAAGGCGGTCGCGCCATCCGGCGAAACCGCGATGTATTCCGGCTCCAGGTCGTTCGAGGGCAGTTCCGCGCCGAAGATGCGAACACCAGCCGCCTTCAGCGTCGCCGCCTGGCCGTCGAAGGCCGTGAAGCCAACCGTGTTCACCGGCGGCGCGCCAAAGCCGCCCGAGACATCGACGATGCTCACCGATCCCGGCGTCACGCCCGGGCCGCCGACGATGTATTCGCCCTCATTGGCGACGAGGAGCT
>JAEUHH010000114.1 GCA_016795505.1 Verrucomicrobiales bacterium
CTGGCATCCCTCCGGGATGCTCGACATGCGGGTGGATGGACCGGTGGTATCGCTGCGCTCAACCACCGGCTAATGGCTGTGATGCCTCCGGCATCCAATCGGCAGGGCAATCGACCCGACTCCCTTAATCCCGTGCCATTCGGATCAGGCCGCGTTCCAGCAATCGACGATGTGCTGGTAACCGAACTGATAGACTTCCTCCACGTTCGGGAAGAAATCGCGCCACACCCGCGTGGCGGCGGCCAGTTCCGGCAGGCCGCGGCCGAAGGCCTCGATCACCATCCAGTTGTCATAGCCGTTCTTTTTCAGGATCGCGATGGTCTCGCGGATCGGCGTGTGATCCTTGCCGGGCGTGCCGCGGTCGTTGGCCGAGATGTGGACATGCTGGATCACGTCGAGATTGGGCTCGATCACCTCCAGCGGGTGCTTTTCCTCGATGTTCGCGTGGAAGGTGTCGTACATGGTCGCGAAGTTCGGGTGGTTGACCAGCTTCACGTAGGCCTTGGCCTGCTCCATGGTGTTGAGGAAATGGCACTCGAAGCGGTTCAGCGCCTCGATCGTCAGCCGGATGCCGGCCTGCTGCGCGACCTCGGCCAGTTCGCGATGGCATTCCGCCGCATGGGCGCGCTCCGTATCGGTCGGACCGGCACCGGTGAAATTGCCCAGCTCTTGGTAGTAGGGGCCGCAGATGTTGTTGATGCCGGCCTGATGACCGCACTCGATGACCCGCTTCAGGTGGTCCACGCCGGCCTGACGATCGGCGGCATTCGGGCTGATCAGGCTGCGCGCCTGATCCGGGCACACCGTGACCGCGCAGGAAGCCAGACCGTTGTCCTTCAGCGCCTGACCGATCTTCGCGTAGTGACCGGGATCGCTGGGGTCGAAAATCGGGATCTCCACGCCGTCGTAGCCGGTGGCCTTGAGCTTTTCAAGCACGGGGAAATTCTCTTCGGTCACGTGACCGGTCCACAGGAGGAGATTGAAGCCGATTTTCATGGGATTTTTTCTAGGGGACTGGATTTAACCCGCGCCAGGGGATTCCGCAAGCTCCAGCGACGACAATCCGCGGACGCATCAGGGCGCCGTCAGCGCCTGGCCATTGTCGCGCGGCCCTAGCTTTTCCAGGAACGGCACCGCCCGGCGAGCCCACTCCGTCGCATCCGGGTAGGCGCTGGCGCTCGAGCCGAAACAGCTCCGCAACATGTCGGTGTCGATGATGCCCGGATTCAGCGCCACCGCGGCCAGTCCGCGCGGCAGCTCCTGGGCCAGCGCGGCGGTCAGGCCCTCGATGCCCCATTTGGTCGCACAATAGGGCGCCACCTCGGGCGAGGTCGAGCGGCCCCAGCCGGAGGAAAAATTCACCACCACCCCCGAGCCCCGGGCGATCATCGCGGGTAGGAAATGCCGCACCGCATTGGCCACGCCCTTCAGGTTCACATCGATGACGGCATCGAATTCGGCGGCGTCGATCTCCCACAGCGGAGCGTTGCCATTGACGAGGGCGGCGTTGTTCAGCAGCAGATCGGGAGCGCCGAGGTGATCGATCGCCTCCCGCGCAAAGGCCGCCACCGCGGCATCGTCCGTCACATCGACGGCGCGGAACAGATGCCCCTCGCCCAGCGAGCCAGCCAGTTCCGCCACCGCCCCGGCATTCCGTGCACAGCCGGCCACCCGCCAGCCGCGGGCCGCGAATCCCGTCGCCATCGCTCGTCCCAGCCCACGCGAGCAGCCCGTGATCACCGCCACTTTGGTCATTTCCGTCGTTTTCATCTTGATCGTGAATCCCGGCCCCCCATCGGTTCGTAAACTCCACCAACCATGCGTGCAGGGTCCCGGGAAAAAATCCGGTGATTCTTGTAAGCCCGACCCACCAACCCTGTCAAAAGAAGCCGTCCACCTCCCACCATCATGTCCGCCGCTTTACTCGCCCCCGAAATCGTTCTAAATCCGGAAATGCGCGAATTTCCGGAATTCAGTCTCACCCGCCTGCTCGGCACCGTCTTCGAACCGACCGAAGGCTGCCGCGTCTGTCTGCTCATCGATCTCGAGGACATGAGCCTGATGAAGGGCTACGGCTTCCTCCAGGCGGAAGGGCACGCGATTCAAAAGAAAGCCTACGAGGAATTCTACCTCGGCCTCAAGGACGGCGGCCTGGAGACCCTCGGCATGACCGGCGGCGAGATGTATGCCTACCCGATGACCCATGGCTCGAATCTCGACCTGCGCGACGAGTGCTACGATGCCGATGGCCGCCAGCTCAGCCTCGACCGGGACATCTATCCGCACTACGACATCATCCTCTGCCTCTCCACCTACTCCGCCACCGCGCCACTGACCGCCAAGTGCAAGGAGTACGGATTCCGCGGAGCCACCCTGCATGGAGTCAATGACATCATCCTTTCCTCCGGCCTCGCCGTGGACTACCACGAAGTCAGCGCCGACGCCGAAAAGCTGCGCCGGGCCATGACTGGCGCCGACTCCATCGAGATCGATTTTGCGCTGGAGGACGGCCGCGTCCTGACCGCCTGGCTGGGACTCGACGGGCAGGAGGCGCAGAAATCCCACGGCCTTTGTCAGGGCCGCACCCCCGACGTGGCCAATCTGCCCGCCGGCGAAGTCTATTTCGTCCCCGTCGATGCCCGCGGCCAGTTTCCCATGAAGTATGCCGACGGCACCCTCGGCGTGCTCGACGTGGTGGACCGCTGCATCGTCCGCTCCACCCTGATCGAGGGCAATCAGGCCACCATCGATGCCCACAATGCCCGCCTCGCCGACGATCCCATGACCGGCACCCTCGGCGAGCTCGGATTCGGCACTCAGGTGCTGCCCGTCTCCGGCGCCGACATTCAGGATGAAAAGGTGCTCGGCACCTGCCACCTCGCCACCGGCCGCGACGACCATCTCGGCGGCGACATCGTGCCCGACATGTTCAAAAAACATGAGAATTCCACCCACGACGACATCCTCTTCGCCCCACACAAGACGCCGAACTTCGACATCGCCCAGGTGCGCATGAACCGCGACGGCCGTCAGGAGATCCTCATCGAACACTTCCGCCCCAGCGACTACCTGCTCGCCGCCCTGCGGGGAGAGTGATCGCCCACCACCCCGGCCCGCCATGAATCCCTACGAGCAGGCCCGGGTGCTGCACACCTATCTGCTGTTCCACTACGCGCCCCGCGAGCACATCGTCGCGGGCTCGCCGTTGGAAGCCGTGGCCGGCTCCCTCGACGATGCTTTCTTCCAGTTTCCCACCGCCACGGTGACGGAAATGTTCGACCTCGGCCGGGCGCCCTATGATCGGGCGCTCGACCTCGGCTGCGCGGTGGGACGCTCCACCTTCGAACTGTCGAAATACGCCCGCGAAGTCATCGGCATCGACTATTCCCGCACCTTCATCGACGCCGCCGACGCCCTGCGCTGCGGACGCACGCTCGCCTATCACCGCTACACCGAGTCGCACCTCGCCGAGACGCTCATGACGCGGGTGCCGGACGACGCTCAGCCCGTCGCGACGCAGTTCGAAGTGGGCGATGCCATGGACCTGCGTGACGACCTCGGCCATTTCGACCTCGTCCACGCCGCGAACCTGCTCTGCCGCCTCTCCGAGCCTGCGCGCCTGCTGGAGCGACTGCCCGATCTGGTCAAGCCGGGCGGACAGCTCGTCCTCGCCACGCCCACCACCTGGCTGGAGGACTACACCCCGCGCGAGGCCCAGCCTCCAGGGCCGACGCTCGACTACCTGCGAGCCGGGCTGGAGTCCGACTTCGAACTGATCCGGGTGACCGACCTGCCCTTCCTGATCCGCGAGCACGCGCGAAAATTTCAGCTCAGCACCTCCCAGACCAGCCTCTGGCGGCGGCGGTGACGAGGCGGATTTCCGATGCAACAGGGTATCATCGCCGATCCAACCCTGTTTGATCGGAGCGCCTCCGGCGTTTACCATCGGGACCGACCTTTCCGTTTCCACCCGCTTTCGCCCCATGTCCGAACCCGGAAAAACGCCCCCCGCCCCCCCGCCCGGCAAAGCCGAAGCCGATCTGGCGCGGCTGAAAAAAATGCTGCGCCGCGTGCTCGGCAACGACGAGGCCGCCATCCGCCGCGTCTTCGAGGCCGGCGGCGCCGAGGCCCTGCGCATCCTCGACATCGCCTGCGGTGACTGCCGCGAGGCTGATGCCCTCGGCGACGCCCTCACCGAGATGCGGACCGAAAAAACCGGCCCCGAGGCCCGGCCGCTCGACATCCAGCTCACCGGCATCGACGTGCGGCTCCGCGAGATCGCCGAGGCCAACCGCCGCTTCGGCGGCAAGCGGATCGACCCGAAGACCGGCGCCCGGCGCGAGGCCCGCTTCCTCGCCGGCGACGCGTCGCAGTTGGAAAAGCACGGCCAACTCGGCGACGGCGCCGGCTTCGACCTCGTCTTCCTGCGTCACCAGAACTACTGGAATGGCGAGCGCACCTGGGACGAGATCTTCGACCACGCCCTCGGCCAGCTCGACGCCGACGGGCGGCTCGTCATCACCAGCTATTTCGATCAGGAGCACCAGCTCGCCCTCGATGCCATCCAGCGCCTCGGCGGCGAGCTGATCGCGACCGAGCGGAACGAGGAAAGCCGCGCCCTCGACGAGGCCCCCGGCAAGTCGATCGACCGGCACGTGGCGGTGTTCCGGCGGCGGGAGGAGTGATTCCGGTGTTTCTTACGCCTGTTGCCACCCCTGATCGCGGGAGATTCCCATCGGGACCGTCCTGGGGTATCTTCCGGGCGCTCATGTCTGCCCGTTTCTCCATCGTTCGCCTCGCCCCGCTGCTCCTGTCGGCGGGACTGTCTCTGGCTTTGCCCGGTTTTTCGCTGGGTCAGGGCGACAAGGTCGAGTTCAACCGGGACATCCGGGCGATCCTGTCGGACAAATGCTTCCACTGCCACGGGCCGGACGCGAAAAGCCGCAAAGCCGACCTGCGACTCGACAACCGCGCCGGAGCCACGGCCGATCTGGGCGGGCACGCCGCCATCGTGCCGGGAAAATCGGCCGACTCGGAGCTGCTGGCCCGCATCCTCGATCCGGATCCGGACTCGGTCATGCCGCCTCCGGCGACGAAAAAGACGCTGACGGCGCGCGAGGTGGACCTGATCAAGGCGTGGATCGATCAGGGCGCGGAATATCAGGAGCACTGGGCTTTCCTGCCCCTTTCCCAGGCGGAACCACCCCAGCCGGCTCCCGGGGGCTCGGCGCATCCGATCGACCGTTTCATCGAAGCCCGCCTGACGGCGGAAGGCCTGAAGCCCTCTCCGGAAGCAGACGCCGCGACTCTGATTCGCCGGATGTCGCTCGATCTGACGGGACTGCTCCCCACGCCGGAGGCGGTGGCGACCTTTGCCGCCGCCCATACCCGCGATGCCGACGGGGCGGTGCGGTCGCTCGCCCGCGAGCTGCTGGCGAGCCCTCACTACGGGGAACGCTGGGGCCGTCACTGGCTGGATCAGGCGCGCTACGCGGACTCGAACGGCTACACCATCGATGGCGAGCGCACCCAGTGGCCCTACCGGGATTGGGTGATCCGCGCGATCAATGAGGACCTGCCCTTTGACCGGTTCACCATCGAGCAACTCGCCGGCGACCTGCTGCCGCAGCCAACGAAGGCACAACTGGTGGCGACCGGCTTCCATCGCAACACGCTGATCAACCAGGAAGGCGGCACCGATGCCGAACAATTCCGCAACGAGGAAATGGTGGATCGCGTCAACACCACCGGCGCGGTCTGGCTCGGGCTCACCCTGGGCTGCGCCCAGTGCCACACGCACAAGTTCGACCCGATCTCGCACCGGGAATACTTTGAGCTGTTCGCCTTTTTCAATCAGGGCTCGGACGTGAACAGCATCGGCGCGACGGTGGAGGTCAGCGAGGGCGAGATGCTGCAAAGTCAGGCAGATCCGGCCCGACAGAAGGCGCTGGAAGAAGCGCAGAAGACCCTGACCGCGCTGGATCGCTCGAAAGCCAAGCGCCAGGAAGCCTGGGAAAAGGCCACGCTGGCGAAACGCGGTGGCCCGAGTGGAACGGCCGGCGCCCGTTGGTCGCCCCTCGCGGCGGAGACCTTTTCCGCCGCCGACGGGGCGGAGCTGAAGCGCTTGGAGGATGGGTCGATCTTGGCCGCGAAAGGCGGGCCGCGCGACATCTACACGGTGCGCTACGCCGCCCCGAAAACGCCGGTGGCCGCGGTGCGCCTGCGGGTGCTGACCCACGACTCGCTCCCGGCCAAGGGTCCGGGACTGGCCGGGAACGGCAATTTCATCCTCACGCGTGTCGACATCCGCCACGGCGGGCGCGCGGTGCCGGTGGCGGGCGTGCAGGCGGATCATGCGCAGCCGGATCACGGACCGGAGAGACTGATCGACGACCTCCCCGGCACGGGATGGGCCATCAATGTGGGTAACGGCAGCGCTCCGGGAGCGAAGATGAACGCGCCCCACGAGGTGCATTTCACCCTAGCCGAGCCGATCCCGGCAGACGGGAAACCCATAGAGGTGCTGCTGCACCATGAGCTGTCCGATTACTACAATGTGGGCCGCTTTGCCGTCGATGTCTCCCCCACCGTGCCGGAGACGCTGGATGCGGAAAAGCTGTTCACCGTGCTGTCCATCGATGCGGGGAAACGCACCGCCGAGCACAAGAAATACCTCGCCGCCGAATTCGACAAAGCCGACACCGAGCGCCTCGCGGCCCTCGCCGCGGTGGGCGCGGCCAAGCGGGCGCTCGGCTATGGCGAGACGGTGAAAACGATGGTCATGGCCGAGATTGCCCAGCCGCGGGACACCTACATCCACATCCGCGGCGACTTCCTGCGCCACGACACGGAGACCGGGCCGCTGAAAGCCGGCGTGCCGGCCGTCTTCCCCGAACTGCCGGGCAATCCGGCCCAGCCGAACCGCCTCGATCTCGCGAAGTGGCTGGTGCGCGCGGATCATCCGCTGACGCCGCGGGTCACGGTGAACCGTGTGTGGATGCGCTATTTTGGCAAGGGCCTCGTCGAGACCGAAAATGACTTCGGAGTGCAGGGCAGCTATCCCACCCACCCCGAGCTGCTCGACTGGCTGTCCGCTTGGTTTGTGAAACAGGGCTGGTCGATGAAGGCGCTGCACGAGCTGATCGTCACCTCGCGCACCTACCGTCAATCCTCGGAACATCGCCACGAACTGGCCGAGAGTGATCCGCTGAACCGTCTGCTGGCGCGCCAGAACCGCCTGCGGGTCGATGCCGAGATCGTGCGCGACGCCGCCCTGTCGGCCAGCGGGCTGCTCACGCCCAAAATCGGCGGTCCGGGCGTGATGCCGCCGCAGCCGGAGGGCGTCTATGCCTTCACCCAGCGCAAGGTGAACTGGGTGGCGGCGGAAGGTCCGGAGCGTTACCGCCGCGCCCTTTACACGCGTTTCTACCGCAGCGCCCCGTATCCGCTGATGACCACCTTCGACTCGCCGGACTTCCAGAGCGTCTGCACGGCGCGCACCCGGTCGAACACGCCACTCCAGAGCCTGACGCTGGCCAACGACGCCGCCATGTTCGAGCTGGCTCAGGGCCTGGGCGCCCGGCTGATGCGCGAAGTCTCCGGCACAGACAGCGCGGCCAACCGCGACCGCATCCGGCACGGCTGGGCCCTCTGTTTTGCCCGCCAGCCCAGCGCCAGCGAGGTGGAGACGCTGGCGGCATTCCAGGAACTCCAGGCCGGCCGCTTCCGCGAGGACGAAGCCGGCGCCCGCACCGTGGCCCCGCGGGAATGGCCCGCCGGCTTCGATGCCGCCACTGCCGCAAGCTGGACCGCCGTGGCGCGCGCGCTGATGAATACGGATGAATTCATCACACGGGAATAGCGCTTATCGACCTCGCCAAAGCCGGAAACATTACACCGCCGTAATGGTGCCGTAACGGACCCGTCAGGCGGGCGTGGTTGGATGTGAGTGTAAACAACCTCACATTCCCCATGAAGCACTCCCTGTGGCATCGCTCGCTCGTCTTCCTCGTCGGCATCGGCCTGTTCGTGAAGACTCCCACCGCCCCATCGGCGGAGCCATCCCCAAAAGCCCGTCCCTCCGAGAAAAGGGCCAAAGGCGGCCCGCAAGTTCAAAAGCCGAAGATCACGGACACCTCCAAGGCCAACATTTACGCGGACAACTGGTTCGAGCTTTACATCAACGGAAATCTCGTGGCGGTCGATTCGATCTCCTTCATCCCGCACAATGTCGTCTCGGTCGAGATCCTGCCCGAGTATCCCATGACCATCGCCGTCATGGCCAAGGACAACGCCGACGCCAACACGGGTCTCGAATACGACAACTCCCAGATCGGCGACGGCGGCTTCATCCTGAAATTCAGCGATGGCACCGTGACCAATGCCTCATGGAAGGCGAAGAGCTTTTTCCAGGGCCCGATCGACGGCGACCTGAAAAATCCGAAGACGCGCCATGAGGCGATCCCAGTCAACTGGTTTGCGGTCGACTTCGATGACAGCACCTGGGAAAACGCGACCGAACACAGCGAGGAGGCCGTGGGCCCGAAGGAGCCGTTTTATCAGCACGATTTCGCCGGCGCGAAGTGGATCTGGACCAAGGATCTCGCCCTCGACAACACCGTGATCTTCCGAACCAAAGTCGCCAGCCCCCCCAACGGGGCTCCACTCCCGCCGAAATGGCCGCGCGGGCACATCGACGAGTCGAATCGCTGATTTTCGCCCCAGGACGAAACGCCATGAAAACCGATGCAACAGGGTATAATCGCCGATCCAACAGGGTTGGATCAGAACGTGGGACTGGCATCCTGCCAGTCGCTCCGCTGCTTGGGTGGATTGCAGCGACTGCGGCTTTCTTTTCTCTCCCGGTGCTGATTCCCTTCGCCGTCGCGGCCGTGGCGTCGAATCTCGCGCCATTCAAGGCCGAGTTTCCCGGTAAACGGACGATGGACCAGTCCGGCGGCGAGATTCCCGCAACGGCCCAGGCCTTCGCGCCATTTCAGGGACGAGTCGGAATCTCGTGGGACGACGATTTTCTCTACATGGAAAGCAACGGCCTACCGGATCACAACATGATGGTCGGCATCACCGCGTGGCAGCAGCAGGTGCCGCTGCCACAGCCCTATGTGGGCGGGAATGCCTGGCGGGTGCCGCTGCGGCCGGTGGTCGCCCTCGAGCCGGCCCTGATCAAGGGTCGCTTCCTGCGCGGAGCCATCGCCATCGCGGTGAATGGCATCCCGATCTTTAATCCGCAGAACAATCGCGGCGAAGTTTCCTATGAAATTGGGGAACTCGACCAGTGGGGCGGCCACTGCGGACGCGCCGACGATTATCATTACCACCTCGCACCGGTGCATCTGGAGGCGATCGTCGGCAAGGGCAAGCCGCTTGCCTACGGACTGGATGGCTATCCCGTGCTCGGTTTGACCGAGGCCAATGGCCAGGCTCCGAGGAATCTGGACGAGTGCCACGGCCACGATCACGACGGCCTCGGCTATCATTATCACGCGGCGACGAAGTATCCGTATGTCTTCGCGGGCTTTCGCGGCGAGGTGGTGGAGGCGGAGGGCCAGGTCGATCCGCAGCCCCGCGCCCAGGGCGTGCGCGAGGCTCTTCAGGCCCTGCGCGGCGCGGAGATCACGGGTTTCGAGAAGACGGGCGCCGATTCTTATCAGTTGAGTTATTCCGTGAATGGCGACAAGCGCGCGGTGCGCTATCAGATTGGGGAAGACGGGACCTTTCCCTTCGAGTTCGACAACGGCCGCGAAGGCGTGACCCGTGAGGTTTACCGCGTGCGTGCCGGTGGCGGCAGCGGCCGTCCTCCCGGTGGGATGGGCGGAGGTGGTCAGCGGCCCGATCCCCTGCTCGGCGCGCTGGATGCGAACCGAGACGGGATCATCGATTCCGAAGAGTTGTCCGACGCGGCCGCGAACCTTCGCGCGCTTGATCGCAATGGCGACGGCAGGCTCGATCGCGAGGAAGCCAGCGGTCGTCCCCCCGGTGGCGGTGGTGGAAAGAGCATGTCTCCCAACCGCGAAGACGGAGGTGCGGCGGCGAGGCCCGCGGCACCAGGCTTTTCCCTGTCCAGCCCGGCGATTGGCGATGATGGTCGACTACCCGTGGAGTTCACCGGCGATGGCGACGGAGTGTCGCCGCCGCTGGCCTGGAAAGGGGTACCGTCCGGCACGAAAAGTTTCGCTTTGATCATGGATCATCTCGCGCCGGGCGACGAAATGAAAAGCTACTGGGTAATGTGGGACATCCCCGCCGACACGACGAGCCTTCCCCAGAATGCCAAGGGCATCGGGCAAGAGGGAGCAGGATTCCGCGGCCAAGCCGGTTATGAACCGCCGCATTCCCAGGGACCGGGCGACAAAACGTATGTGCTGCATCTGTATGCCCTATCCGACGAAGTGAGACCCGCCGGATCGGTCGGTCGCGTGAGTCGAGAGGCATTGCTGGTGGCGATGGAAGGCAAGGTTCTCGGCCAGGCCGACCTCAGCGTGGTCTATGCCCGGCCCGAGGGAGCCGCCGGCGGGCCGCAAAAGGGAAAGGGTGGATCGAAACGGTGATTGCTTATTTTTTCTGAATCGGCTCCGGTTTGGGCGAGATTTGTCCTCAAATCCATGCGCATCCTCGTCGTCGAAGACCAGCCGCAGATCGCCGGCTTCATCCGCTCCGGGCTGGAGGAGGCCGGCTTTGTCGTGATCGTTTCCCGCACTGGAGAGGAGGGCTACGAACTCGCCACGACGGAGTCCTTCGATGCCATGATCCTCGACATCATGCTGCCGGGACGCGACGGGCTCAGTGTCCTTCGCAGTCTCCGGCAACGGCATGTCACGCTGCCGATCGTGATCCTCACGGCGCGCAATGAATTGAACGAGCGGATCGAGGGACTCAACCTCGGCGCCGATGATTACCTGACGAAGCCTTTCTACGTCGAGGAACTGGTCGCCCGGCTTCAGGCTCTCCTGCGGCGAGCCTCGGGCGTGACGCTAAACATTCTCCAAGTGGGCGACCTCAGCCTCGACCTGATCACGCGCGAAGCAAAGCGGGCCAACCGACTGATCGAACTGAGCCAGCGCGAATTCTCGCTGCTCGAATACTTGATGCGATCGCCTGGGCGAGTCTTTTCACGCTCGCAGATTTCCGAGCATGTCTGGAACACTCACTTCGACACCGGGACGAACATGGTCGATGTGGCCATGACCCGGCTTCGCAAAAAAATCGAGGCGCCGGGGGAAAAGAAACTCATCGAAACGGTGCGGGGTGTCGGCTACCGACTCCGCCAATCCTGACCCAACGCGATGCACTCCTTCCGCTGGCGCATTGCCCTGAGTTCGGCCCTGATATCGGGGCTCGTCGTGCTCGCCTTCGGCACGGTGGCGTGGTGGTCGCTGAACCGCGCGCGGATCGCCGATCTTGAGGCAGAGATGCGGCATTTCGGCTACCGGGTCACCCTGCGATCGGGCAGGAACATCGACGCCACCCGACTCGAGGGCTCGCTCACAGATGTCTTCGGCGCGGAGAAGGCCCGTCAACGATCGCTGATTCTGCTCGATGCGCAGGACGGGGAATTGGTGCGTTCGGCAGGATGGCCGGCCGGGCTCGATCCCTCCCGCTTTGTGCCCGGCACCGAGCCGCTCGATCCCCAGCCGCGCGACGAGGAAAGCCGGAGCCCGTCCGATCGGCCGGCCCCGCCGCCACGTGAGGTGATGGAGCCGCGCTTTTACCCAACGACATCGGGTGGGCGTGCCTTTCTCGTCGGGGCTTTCGCAAACCGCGAAACCAAACTCCTCCTCGCCGCGGATCTCGATCAGGTCGCTGGCGACATGCGCCAACTCCGCCGTGCCTTTCTCGTGGCGCTGCCGGGCGCGCTCCTGATCGTGGCGCTCGGCGCAGCCTTCGTGGCGTGGCGGGCCTTGCGTCCGGTGACCGCCTTGGGCGAGGACATGCGGAAGGTTTCGGCCCGGGCCCTCGACCAACGCCTCGAAGTGGCGGGGGCCGACCGCGAGTTCGCGGCGATCATCGGGAACTACAACGCCATGCTGGAGCGTCTTGAGCGCAGTTTCGACCAAGCGACCCGTTTCAGTGCCGACGCCTCGCACGAGTTGAAGACACCGCTCGCGGTGATGCAGGCGACCCTCGAAAGGTCCCTCCGCGACCACCCGGACGACGAGGCGACCCAGACCCTCGTCTCCCAACTCCTCGAGCAGACCGGCCGGCAGCGGTCCATTCTCGAAAGCCTCCTCTTGCTCTCACGGGCGGATGCGGGCCGGCTCGAGATCAGCCCCGAGACGATCGACCTCAGCGCCCTGCTCGAAACCTGGCTCGAGGACGCCAGCCTGCTCGCCGAGGAGCGGGACATCGTGGTGAAGAGTGAAATCGACTGCGGACTGGCCACAAAGGCCGACCCGGTTCTCATGCAGCGCGTCGCGCACAACCTCTTTTCCAATGCCGTGAAATACAATCACGATGGCGGTGAGATCGTCTGCCGGCTTTTTCGAGAGGGATCGTGGATCGTGTGGACCGTGGCCAACACCGGCGATCCCGTGCCCGAGGCGGAGCGAGAGCGGGTCTTCGAACGCTTTTTCCGGGGAGAGAAAGCCAAGGCCACTGTGTCGGGAGAGACCGGGACCGGCCTGGGCCTCAGTCTCGCCCGGGAAATCGTAAACGCACACGGCGGGGAGATCGGGTTCGGGATCGATGCCGCAGGCAGAAACGAGGTGCGGGTTCGGGTGCCTGCCCACATTTCATCCTCGTAATGCAGCTGTCATGTTGCAGACATCCACGCCGTGTTGATTCCGGTGACCATGAAAATCTCCGCACTCTTCCTCCTCGTCCTTTTCAGCACAGGCTTCTCCATCGCCACCCCAGTCGAGCGGCCGAACATCGTTTTCCTTCTTTCGGATGACCAGGACTGGACCGGTCTCTCCGTCCAGATGCATCCGGATCTGCCGAATTCGAAGAGCGACTTCTATCGCACGCCGCATCTGGAGAAATTCGCCGCGCAGGGGATGCGTTTCAGCGCGGCTTACTCGCCCGCACCAGTGTGCTCACCCACCCGGATCAGCCTGCAAACCGGGATGAGTCCCGCCAAACTCGGCTGGACGAAGGCCGCGCCGGCCGAGGAGGGGCACAAACTCATCGAGGGTGCGAACCGCAAGTCGATCCGACCAGAGGAAACGACCGTCGCGGAGATGCTCAAGACGGAAGGCTACGCGACGGCACACTACGGGAAATGGCATCTCTCGGGCGGCGGTCCCGAGGCGCATGGGTATGACGAAAGCGACGGCGACACGGGCAATCGCGATGCCGATGCCCACGTGGACCCGAATCCGGTGGACATCTTCGGCATGACGGACCGCGCATCGGCGTTCATGGAAAAACAGAGCCGCGCCGGGAAGCCCTTCTACGTGCAGATGTCCTATTTCGCCCTGCATTTGCCGGAGAACGCGCTAAAGGCGACGCGGGCTTTTTACGATTCTCAGCCGCCTGGGAAGATGCATTCCGACCCGGCGCGGGCGGCGATCACCACCGATCTCGACACGGGCGTGGGCCGCCTGCTGGAGTCGATCGATCGGCTTGGTTTGACGGGCAAGACCTACGTGATCTACATGTCCGACAACGGCGCGGGCGGTGGAAAAGGCAACGGACGCCCGCTGACGGCGGGCAAGGGCGGCGTGTGGGAGGGCGGCATCCGCGTGCCGCTGATTGTGCGCGGCCCGGGAATCGAGGCGAATTCGTGGTGTCACCAGCGCGTGGTGGGCTACGACTTTTTTCCCACACTCTGCCGCTGGGCGGGAGTCACGAAGCCGCTGCCAGCGGGGATCGAAGGGGGCGATCTCACGCCGCTGATTTTCGAAGGCAGCCGGGAGCCGGTGAAGCGTCCGCACGAAGAGCTGGTCTTTCACTTTCCGCATTACCAGGGCGACACGCCGCATTCGGCGATTTACCTGGGCCGGCACAAGCTGCTGCATTTTTATGAGACGGGGGAGACCCAATTGTTCGATCTGGACGCCGATCTCGGGGAAACCAGGGACCTTAGCCGTTCGCAGCCAGAGGTGGCGGCCGATTTGAAGCGCCGGCTCGACGCCTATCTCGCGGAAGTCGGCGCGTCGATGCCGAAGATGAATCCGACCTATGATCCCGCGAAGGAACCGGCCGGCAAAGGTGGCGGCGGGGGCAAAGGTGGAAAAGGCGGTGGCAAGGGCGGCATGAAAGGAAAAGGCGGTGGCGGAAAAGGCGGCGCGGCGATGGCGCCGGAGGGTGATGAGGATGCGCCCGCGCCTGCGCCGGCCGTTGCCCAAAACAATTCCGTCGTTCCGCCCGCGCCGACCACTCCGGAAATGAAAAAGGGCAGCTATTTTGAGATCGGTCAGGAGATCGACCGGCGCCTGCGCGAGCAAGAAGCCGCCGACACGGCCGATCCCAAGCCGGTTTCCCCGCCGGAGCCTCCCGCGCCGCCACCAATGACAGAACCCCGCAAGGGTGGTGGAGGCGGTGGCGGACCACGCAGCGTGCTGCTCACGGCCATCGACACGGATGGCGACCGCGAGATTTCGGATGCGGAGATGCGTGAAGCCGGCCGTAGATTGTTGGTACTCGACCGGAACCAATCCGGACAGCTTGAAAGCGAGGAACTGGCCGCGGCATCCATCGGGCCAACCTCCATGCCAGCCCCTCAGCCAGCCTCGCCCGAGCCAGTGGCACCGGAGAACTGGCTCGCCGCAAACATCGATGCTCTGGATCTGAATGGCGACGGCGGGATCGACCGCGCCGAGCTGATGAACCAGGCGCGACTGGCTTTCGGCGCCTTCGACTCGAACGCGGATGGCGTCTTGAAGCGCGAGGAATATGCCGGGCGCCAGCCAAAGTCACCCATGGCGGCTTACCTCACGGGAAAGGTCGCCGGGATCGACGCGGACGGTAACGGCCTGCTCACCGCGAACGAATTCGCCGCCGCACTCACCAAGGAACTCGCCGCCGCCGACCGCGACGGCGACGGAAAGGCAGCGGCCGCCGAATCAGCCCCCGTGGAAGCTGGCCATGTGGGACCGGCGTCCCGCCGGTCGGCAGAGACTCCGGGAGCCGGACCGGGGATTGACCGGCAGGATGCCGGTTCCACGTTGCCTGGTCCCACGCGATCCGGCTCCAAGCCGCCCAATGTCGTCCTTTTCCTCATCGATGACATGGGCTGGCGCGACGTCGGGTTCGCGGGCAATCCCCACATCGATACCCCAAATTGCGACCGCCTCGCCCGAGAGGGCACCGTCTTCACCCAGGCTTACTCCAGCGCGCCCAATTGCGCCCCGACCCGCGCCTGTCTCATGAGCGGCCAGTACACGCCCCGGCACGGCGTTTACACCGTGGTGGACGAACGGCATGCACCCGGATCTTTACATCACAAGGTCCTCTCGACAGAGAGCCGCGCCGAACTGCCGACCGAATCGGTCACAATCGCCGAATCCTTTCGCGCCGGAGGTTATGCCACGGGCATGATCGGGATGTGGAATCTAGGTCGCGGCAACAGCGGTCCCTTCACGCCGATCGGTCAGGGATTCGAGGTGTTCAAGGAACCTAAGAGCCTGGGATTCGAGAAGGACGCCTACCAGCGTGCCGACGGGGCCTATCTCAGCGATGAATTCACACGAGCCGGGATCGAATGGATGGATTCGAACCGTGACCGCCCCTTTTTCCTCTACATGGCCTATCACGACGTGCACGCCCCCTACGATCCCAAACCGGAACTGGCCGAAAAATATCGGAAGAAAGCTGCCGAACTCGGCGTGGAGATCGATGCCGACCACGCCGCGACAGTCGAGGCTCTCGATCAGAACGTCGGACGCATTCTCGATTACCTCGACGAGCAGGGTCTCACCGAAAACACCATCGTCCTCTTCACTTCGGACAACGGTGGCACCCGCCAATACACCGCGCCACTGAATGCGGGCAAGGGATCGCTCTACGAGGGCGGCATCCGCGTGCCGCTGGCGATTCGCGGTCCCGGCGTCCGCGCCGGCCACAGCTCGGCCGAGCCTGTGCTGACGATGGATTTCTACCCGACCCTGCTGGATTTCGCCGGATTGTCCCGCCCGAAGAATCACATCCTTGATGGCGAGAGTTTGGCTTCCCTGCTCACTGGAAAGACGGAAAAGCTCCCGCGCGACCGGGCATTCTGGCATTTCCCATGTTACATCGGCGGTGGCGGTCCCAGCAGTGCGATGCGAAAGGGCGACTGGAAGATCATCGAGTTTTTCGAGACGCAAACAGTCGAAGTTTTCAATCTCGCCAAAGACCCCGGTGAACGGAACGATCTCAGCGGGTCCATGCCCGAAAAAGCCCGCGAACTGGCCGCCGATTTACACGCCTGGCAGACGGAAGTCGATGCGCCCCGTCCAACGGAAGCCAACCCGAATCACGATCCATCGGCCCAACCCAATCGTGGAAAGGGAAAAGGAAAAGGCGGCATGGCCCAGTGAGGCCGCCGCCGTTTTCCCATCAAAGCCCATCCCATTCCCTGGCTCGACCCTACGGATTCCCGCCATCCGGCTCAGGGCTTGATAACTGTCCGTTTCGGAGGCAGTTTGAGGCTCACCTTGGTCCGGTCTCGAAATCGGGCTGAATGCCTGCGGGCCTTCCGGCATCCATCGTATGACCCTCTGAACATGAAAGCTCAAGCCAGTTCCCCAGAGACCGTCCAGCGGACCGATAAAGCCGCCCTTTTGGGCCAAACCCGCCGTCACTTCTTTGAGCGGTGTGGCGTCGGCCTGGGCTCGATCGCCCTGAGCCAGATGATGGCGGAGTCGGCTGTGAACCGGTCTGCCGAACCGATGGCGCCGCGTCACGGCCACCACCGGCCAAAGGCGAAGAACGTGATTTTCCTGTTCATGGCCGGCGGTCCGAGCCAGCTCGAACTGTTCGAGGACAAGCCGGTTCTGCGCGAGCATCACGGAAAATTGCCCCCCGAGTCGCTGGTCGCAGGCAAGCGCTTCGCCTTCCTACCGAAGGGGGCGACCCTGCTCGGCCCCCAACGCACGTTCGGCCGCTACGGCGAATGCGGGATGACGATCGGGGATCTGCTACCCCATCACCGTCGCATCGTCGACGAGGTGACTTGGCTGCGCGGCATGAAGACCGACGTATTCAACCACGGGCCGGCCAAGCTGTTCATGAACAGCGGTTTCCAGGTGCCGGGCCGCCCGAGCATGGGATCGTGGGTCACCTACGGGCTGGGCAGCGATTCCAGCGATTTGCCGGGCTTTGTGGTGCTGCAAAGCGGTCCGCGTGGTCCACGGGCGGGAAATGCGCTCTGGTCGGCCGGCTTCCTGCCATCGAGCTACCAGGGCGTGCCCTTCCGCGGCACGGGCGATCCGATCCTGAACCTCGCCAGCCCGAAAGGCATCGATGCCACGAAGCAGCGCGATTTCGTCGATGTTGTCGGCGCGCTGAATCGCGAGCGTCTCGGTGTGACCGGCGATCCTGAGATCGCCACCCGCATCGCGGCTTATGAGATGGCCTACCGCATGCAGTCCAGCGCACCGGAACTGATGGATCTGAGCGGCGAAAGCCAGGCCACGCTCGACCTCTACGGCGCCAAGCCGGGAGGCAACAGCTACGCGAACAACTGCCTGCTCGCCCGGCGCCTGATCGAACGCGGGGTGCGCTTCGTCCAGCTCTACCACACGAACTGGGATCACCACGGCGGCCCGACCGAAAATTTGAAGGAGCACCTGCCCGCCGTGTGCCGCGATGTGGACCAGGCCTCGGCAGCGCTGGTGCTGGATCTGAAACAGCGGGGCCTGCTCGAGGATACCGTCGTGATCTGGGGCGGTGAGTTCGGCCGCACGCCGATGGGCGAGGTCCGCGAGGGCGGCTCGGGTGGCCGCGACCATCACATCGATGCCTTCACGATGTGGGTGGCCGGAGGAGGCTTCAAGGCCGGCTACATCCACGGGGCGTCAGACGACTTCGGCTATGAAGTGGTGGAGGGCAAAGTGCATGTCCATGACCTGCACGCGACCCTGCTCCACCAACTCGGCTTCGATCACGAGCGGCTCACGTTCCGCTTCCAAGGCCGGGATTTCCGTCTCACGGACATTCACGGTCATGTCGTGAAGGATGTGCTGGTGTGAGGGCTGCGGCCGGCGGGGGCAACTGTCAAAGCTGGTCGTCAAAATCCGACCGTGACCGGAAAATCCGGGCACAAAGCCGAGCGGGAAAGCTCGCCTACGGCATCGAAAAAGGCGACTTTCCCCTCCGACGACACAATCCACACCTCTCCGGCTCCGGCTTCGAAATAAAGCCGCCGCTTTTCTTCAATCTCCGCCCGCGTATTCGCGGGGGACAACACTTCGATGCAAATCTCAGGCGCGATGGTCAGGACGTTATCCCGCAACCCTTCCTCGACCCGTCGGTGCGAGATCCAGACGACATCGATGCCTTTGACGCCTCCGCTGGTGGAGACCGGGCACTCCGGTCTTACGCGACCCATTTCCTTCGGCATGCGGTCCCGAAGCAGCTCAAATACCGCACCTTGCAACTCGCTGTGGTGGAACCCCGGAGGCGGCATCATGACAATCTGTCCGTGACGGTTGGTTTCGATGCGGTAATCGAGAGAAGCGAGGAAAGGGTCAACTGACAACTCGCCCCAACGCGCCAAATTGAAGGCGTGCTGATCAGCAACCTCGGGGAGCGCTGCGAGAACCTGACTCATCTTTTTACGATAAGGCAACAATTCCCCTGCGCAACACCCGCGGCTGCGACGGGCCGCCCGCCTCATCTGGTCACTCCAACTGCAGCTTGGCCAGCGTCGCGTAGAGGCTTTGCTCGTGTTTCACCAATTCGTCGTGCGTGCCCCGCTCGACGATGGCGCCGCCTGACATCACCAGGATCTGGTCACAGCGCCGCACGGTGGACAGGCGGTGGGCGATAATGATGGAGGTGCGGTTTTCCATCAATTGATCCAGTGCCTCCTGGACGAGCCGCTCGCTCTCGGCATCGAGGCTGCTGGTGGCCTCGTCGAGGATCAGGATGGCCGGGTCCGCGAGAATGGCACGGGCGATGGCGATGCGCTGGCGTTGTCCGCCGGAAAGCTGGGTGCCCCGCTCGCCCACGAGGGTTTCGTAGCCCTCGGGCAGGGCGTCGATGAACTGGCTGGCATTGGCCAGTCGGGCCGCCCGCTCGATTTCCTCCCGCGAGGCTCCGGGCCGCCCGTAGGCGATGTTTTCGGCGATCGAACCACCGAACAGCAACACCTCCTGCGGGACGAGCGCGAAATTCTGCCGCAGCGTGGTCAGGGACAGATCACGGATCGGCTGGCCGTCGATGAGGATCTCCCCTTTGATCGGCTCGAAGAATCGATACAGCAGCGAGATCGTGGTCGTCTTGCCCGATCCACTCGGACCGACGAGGGCGATGCGCTGGCCGGCGGCGGCTTTCAGGGAAAAGTCGTGCAGCACCACGGCTTCGGGACGCGAGGGATAGGCGAACTCGACCCCGCGCATCTCGATGTCGCCCCGGAAGCGCATCCGCGGCGCATCGTCATCCTCGGGCTCGATCTCCTCCTTGAGGATCTCCCGAACCCGCTCCGTCGCCCCGAGCGCCCGCTGAAGCTGGCTGATCAATTCGGGAAACTGGGCGAAAGACGCCGCCACCAGACCGCTGAAGGCGCCGAACTGCGCCAACTGCGCGGCATCGATCTCGCCCGCACTGACCATGCGGATGGCAAACCAAATCACCAGGGTCAGCGCAACGGAGAAACAAAAGATGATGAAGGCGATGAACGAAGCACGCGGCAGCGCGGCCCGGATGGCGGTCCGCAGGAACTCGCCCATCTGGTTCGCATACCGGGCGATCTCGTGGCTTTCGTTCCGGAACGCCTTCACGCTCACGATGCTCTGGAGGCTCTCATCGACGACGACCTGCGACTTGGCCAGCTCATCCTGCGCCTTCCGGGTGAGTTTGCGGATGCGGGCGCCGAAGATGGCGATCAGCACGAGCACCACCGGGATGGTGGCGATCATGAAGAGCGACAATTTGACCGATTTCAGGAAAATGAACACCAGCCCGCCCGACAGCATGACGGTGTGTCTCACCAGCATGGGTATGGTCGAGACCAGCGTCTCCCGCAGCGCCTCGACATCGTTCGCGAGTCGGGATGCCAGTTCACCCACGCGACGGGCATTCAGGGTCGCCATCGGCAGCCGGATGATGCGGCTGAAGGTGTCGCGACGCACGGCGGCGAGGGCGCGCTCTGACGCCTTGGCGAACAGAAGGATGCGCCAGAAAGCGATGAAGGCCTGCGCGCCGACCAGACCGATCAGGATCAGCGTGGTGCGGTTGGCCTCCGCCACCAGATCGGCCCCCGAGCGGCCGCCGGAGAGAGCCGTGCCGACCAACTGGCCGAGCAGATTGAAAAACGCGAGCGTCATCGCCCCGGTCAGGGCCAGAGCGAACAGAGCCGGCACGAACACATTGGCCTGGGGCCGGAGATACTGGATGAAAAAGCGGGCATCCGTCCAGGCGGCGCGGTCCCAGAGCTTTTTGCCGGAGCGTTCGGTATCTGACATGGGGAAAGGACAAAAATGGCGTTGGAGGGCGGTTCTTTCGGGCACATTTCGCCCGGCGTCCAGTCACGAGATACGTGATTCGCCGCGGCTCCGGGATCAACGGGCGACCGGGCGGCGGACATTTTTTCAGACAAACAGCCGGCTGGGTGCCGCTTTTTTCTAAAAGTTCAGGCCGCTCGCGCGTCAAAAACAAAGAGCGCTACCGCCATGCCCGCACATCCCACCTGGTCCGAATGGCTCGGGGAATACGGTCCCCGTCTGATGTTGTTCGCCCGGCAGCAAACCCGCTGCGAGGCGGATGCGGAGGATGTGTTGCAGTCCGCCCTGATCAAGACGTGGAAGTCCCACGGCGACCGCCCCACCGACGACCTGCTGGGTCTGGTCTTCACCAACATCCGCCGCTGCGCCATCGACGCCGCCCGCATGCAGGACCGGCGGACCGACCGCGAGCAGCGCGCGGTGGAGGAAATGGGGCCGCCGGTGGCCTGGTTCGAAATGCCGGACGACGACGAGACGCGCGCCCTGCAGGTGGCCCTGGCGTCGCTGCCGGAGAAATTCCGCGATGTGATCACGCTGAAACTCTGGGGCGACCTGACCTTTGCCCAGATCGCCGAGACGCTCGACATTCCCGCGAACACCGCTGCCTCGCGCTATCGCTACGGCCTGGAGCAGTTGCGGTCGCACCTGGCCCGCGAACGCGAGTATCTGGGAAAATAGCGCTTCCCCCCCCTGCCCTCTCTCAAAGCCCGGTCAAATCCGGCGGCAAGGCGAGAGCCTCCGCCAGCTCCCACCCGGCCACCTCGTCGGCGAGCCCGTGGACGGCCAGTCCGGCGACAATCGCGGCGCGGTCCGGCTCGACGATGCCTTCCTCGGCGAGTTGTTTTTCATCCGCGGGGCAGTCCGGAAAAATCCGGCAAGCCAGATACCAGCACGCCCACGCCCGCCAGGCACGCTGGGTCTTGCGCGGCTCGACCATGCGGGTGGCGAGATGCTGGTAGTGCCGCCGGGGATTCCCAATGAACTGATCTGCTTCCCGCCGCCGCATCACCCAGACAGCAGCCCGGTAGGGCAGCGGCCAGTCGCCCAGCACCGGCTCGCCGCCCTGCAGATCGGCCCCCAGCGCCCGGTTGATCTGCAACAGGGCCTGGGCCGGAAAACCCTGAAGCCAGAGCGATTGCGCGCATTTCAATGCCTGAAGGTAAAAATCCCCGCCACGATCCCCGTTTCGGAAAGCCTTCATCGCCGCCGCCGGGATCGGCTCCGTCACCGCGGGGAGAAAGGGACAGGCGGGCAGGCCCGGCAGGTGGATGCGACCGGATACGGGAAGGGCGGCGGGGCTTTCGCTCATGATGCAGGGCGGCAGTTTCAGACGACCACGGATTTCCGGTAGAGCGTGTCCACGACATTGCGCACATACTGCTCGTCAGACAGACCGTGGGTCGCCTCATCGGGAAATTCGGCATGCGTCCGAAAGTGCCCCGCCAGCGCGGCGAACACCTCGAGCCGGTGCACGGGATCGAGTTCATCGCGCCGCAGCAGGCTGTCCAGGGCCACCTGAGCCTCCTCGGGCGTGGATCGCTGGCGCAGCCGGGCCTCCAGATGCGGATGCTCGGCAAAAGAATTGTAGCCCGTCCGCGCCAGGATCTGGTCGATGGCGGGCTCGGGGAATTTCACCTGACGGATCACCAGCGTGCCGGCGGCGATGTCGCCCAGCCGCTGGCAGCGCTTGCTGAAAAGACACGATGTCGCCCCGACAAGATAAGCCATCGATGGCAGGATATCGACCATGCGGAAGAGATTCCGCACCACGATCTGGCGCAGGGTCAGATTCAGCCCGCGCTCATCCACGACACGCAGGCCGTAGATCCGTTTGCCGACCGTCCGCCCGCGCCACAACCACTCCAGGGTGATGCCGTAGAAGACCGAGACGATGAATCCCAGCGCGATCTGGATCGCCTGGGCGAAATCGAGGATCGCCCGGTTGATCACCGGCACCGCAGCGAAGACGATCGCCAGCAGCCCGAGCACCTGCGAGATCGCGATCGACAGCGCGCCGATGATCAGCAGATCGATCAGCCAAGCCAGGCAGCGGACCACCGGACTGGCCAGGGCGAGGGAAAACGACACCCCCTCCGGCGTGCGGATCTCCAGGGAGGCTGTCTTGGCGAGGCTCATCTATCGCATTTCGTTGGTTATCCGTGCCGCCTTCACACTCTGGTGCGCTCCCCACGCGGGGCGTCGCCCTCGTCCCGACGACCACAAAAGCCGAGGAAGCCCGCCAGCACCGCCACCTGCACCAGGCCGAAGGCGATCTTCCACGGATAGATCTGCGGCCCGTGGTATTGCGAGAGAAACGACTCCACCAGCCCCGCCCAGACCAGCATCAGGGCCGCCCCGCCCACCAGGGTGAGCAAATCGTCGCGGATGCGGGCCAGTCGCTGCCGGAGCCGGAGATTCGTGCCCCAGCCGAACATCGCCCGCGCGATCACCAGCCCCGCCTGGCCGCCGATGAAGATCGCGGGCAGTTCCCACGAGCCATGAGGCAACAACCAGGCCGTCAGGAAGACACCCTGCCCGTCGGCGATGTAGTCGTAGCCGATAATGCCGATCAGCAGCCCGTTGCTGAACAGCAGCAGCACCGTCAGCACCCCGTAGGTGATGCCGCAGACCATCGTCAGCAGGGTGACGCGGGTGTTGTTCACCCACAGATAGGACGAAAAGGTCTGCCGCCCCTCGAAGGCGTCGAATTCCTGTTTTTCCTCCCGTTCCACCCGCTTCGACGGCGACTCGTGGGTGTGGGAAAACTGCGCCGGGATGAATTGCGTCTTCAGCTCCGGATTCCAGGCCATGATCACCGCGCCCAGCGCGCCGCCGAGCCAGAAGATCGCCGTCGACAGGGCAAAGGCCTGCCAATGCCGGCGGAACGTCCGGGGAAAAGTCCGCGTCAGCCAGCGCCACGGCTGGAAGGGCACCCGCTCCGCCCGCCGCTCATGCAGATGGCTGTAGGCGCGCGCCACCAGATTTTCGAGCCAGTTCCGCACCTCCACGTCGCCGGCGAAGGTCTTGAGCTTCACCAGATCGGCCGAGGCCCGCTGATAGAGGTAAAGAAACCGCCGCGCCTCGTCCAGCGGTGCTGCACGCCCCGGCTGGTTGTCCTGCAGCCGCATCAGTCCCTGCAACTCGTCCCAATACGGCCGCTCGCGGAGGATGAACTGATCGAGGTCGAGAATCATGGAGGAAACGATCGAAAATCCCAGTCTTCGGCAGCCGGCGCAAGCGGAACAGCCTCCGCCCCGCGACACCGGGCCCGATTCATATCAATTGGCGCTTTTTCACATTCAGATACTGCGTCACCGCCTCGGCACAGAGTTCCTCGTGGTCGGGCAGACCGAGTTCCACCCCCAGATGGCTCAGCTTGCGGCCGATCTCGCCCAGTTCGTTCCATTGGAAATGCCCCGCCAGCGACTCGTAGAGGTCCGCGGTCTTTTCCGGCCGGCTCCGGGCCGAAAACAACGGATGCGCCTTCTCCGGACGCACCATGTTGACGAGGATGAGATGCTGCCGGCTGATCAATGGGATGCTCTCATAGAAGTGCTCCGCCGTCAGGGGATCGCTCAAGTCCACCAGCATCACCAACAATGCCCGCCGGGTGAGTCGCTGGCGCAGCGTGACCATCAACTGCTCAAAATCCGGCGCCACCGGCTTCGGCTCCAGCGTGTAGAGCGCATCGCGCACGATCGAATAGTGCTCCCTCCCCCCGCCGCTCCGGATGAAACGGTCCACCTGATCCGCAAAACTGATGAAGCCGAACAGATCCCCCTGCCGTTCCGCCACCGAAGCCAGGATCAGGGCACAATGCAAAAAACGCTCCAACTGTGTCGTTACCGTCACATCGCCCCCTGCCGCATACTCGACCACGGCATCGCCCGCCGCCGGTTCCCCCGCCTCCTCGACCGGCACCCGGATCTCCCGGGCGCTCAGCCGCGAATGGTCCACGATCACATAGACCTCCTGGGTGCGCTCGATCTGGTAGGTGCGCGTCACCGGCCGGTTGCGGCGCGCGGTCGCCTTCCAGTCGATGTCGATGTAGTCGTCGCCGGGCTGGTACTCCCGCAGTTGCTCGAATTCGCGCCCTTTTCCGACCTGCCGCACCGCATGGCCCCCCTCGTTGCCCCGATGGAGGAAGATCCCCGACAGGCGCCGCCGCTCGGCCGCCAGATCCGGATACACCCGCAGCTCCAATTTCAATGGATAACGCCGACGAATCAGCCACCATCCCACCCGACTCGGCGTCTCCACGTGCAGCGCCTCGATCCAGAACTGCCCGCGCCTCAGCGGCAGCAGATCCGTCTCCGCCCGCTGCACCTTGCCGGGCGCCAGACTCCCCACCTGCCCCACCACGCCGCCCTCGATGCGGAAATCGGTCGAAATCGGCAGCCCATGGCGCAGCCACCGCAGCGTCTCCGTGCCGGCGTTGCCCAGCTCGAAGGGAAGCGTCACCACTTTGCCCTTGGTCGCCCGCAGCAATTCCGGCGCCTGGAGCCGCACCCCGTCGAGCCGCCCGAGGGACAAAGCCAGATCGATCGCCGCCACCGCCACAAAGCCAGCCAGCGCCAGCCAGCCCGCCCAGTGGCCCGGCCCATCGGGAAAATAGACCAATGCCGTCACCGCCGGCACCGCCACCAGGGCGGCGGCCCACAGCAGGGCGGAGTTTGGGGCAAAGCGCATCGGTTTTCGTCAATCTGGACTCACTGAATCTCTTTCACCCGGCTGAAATCGCTCGCCATTTTCCCAAAGCCGCGGCTCCATCGTCACCGCGGCACCGCCACCCGCTCCAGCAGTTTCTGGATCGCCTCTTGCACCGTCACCCCCTCGATCTCATACTCCGGCCGCAGCACCACGCGGTGAGACAGCACCGGATAGGCCATGGAGCGAATGTCGTCCGGCGTCACAAAGTCGCGCCCCTCGACCGCCGCCAGCGCCCGGCTGGCCAGCAGCAACGCCTGGGTCGCCCGCGGGCCGGCCCCTACCTGGATGCTGTCCATCCGGCGTGTCTCGCGGATCAAATCCACCACATAGACAGTCAGCTCCTCCTTGAGCGTGATGCCTCGGAGCGCCTGTCGCATCCGCACGATGTCGGCATCCGTCAGCACCGCCTGCACCGCACCGCTCTGCAGGATCTGCTCCGGCGTCTCGCTGCCGAGCGATTTCTGCGCCAGCAGCAACTCCTCCTCCCGCTCGGGATAGTCCATCTCAACCCGGAGGAGGAAGCGATCCTTCTGCGCCTCCGGCAGCGGGTAGGTGCCCTCGTACTCGATCGGATTCTGGGTCGCGAAGACGGTGAAACTCGCCGGCAGTTGATGCGTCACCCCGTCGATCGTCACCTGGCGCTCCTGCATCGCCTGCAACAGCGCGCTCTGGGTCTTGGCCGGTGCGCGATTGATCTCATCCGCAAGGAGAAACGCGGTGAAGACCGGCCCTTTGACCAGATGGAAGGCGCCCTCCTGCAGATTGAAGATGTTCGTGCCCGTGATGTCCGACGGCATCAGGTCCGGAGTGAACTGGATGCGCGAAAAATCCGTGCCCAACACCCTCGCCAACGTGCGCACCAGCAGGGTCTTGGCGATGCCCGGCACGCCCTCGATGAGGATGTGGTTGCCGGTGAAGATGGCGATCAGACACTGGTCCACCACCGCCTGCTGGCCGATGATGACCTTGGCAACCTCGGCCCGCGAGCGGGCGAGCACGTCTTTGACCGCGTCGACCTCGGCGCGGGGACGCACCGTCGAATCGTCGGATGGAATAGTCGGGTCCGTGTCCATGAGTTAAGAAAAGAAAATCGGTTATTCCCTCGCACAGTCGGCGCCCGACACAACCCCAAAAAACCGGCCGTTTGGCAAGCCGGGAATGGCGGCGGGGGCACTTTTTTTTCGATCATACCCTGTTCCATCGCCGATCCAACCCTGTCTGATCGGAGAGGCAACCCTATCTGATCAGACCGCCCACTCGGCTCCTCCCCCGCCCCGCTCCAGCACCTCGACCCCGAGGCCGGGCCCAGCCGGCACGGTCGCCTGATCGCCGGCAACGACGATGGGTCGGGCGAGGATGCTGCCGTCAAGAAACTGCGGGGCGTTGAGAGCGGCTGGATGACTCAATCCGTAAGCCGCGAACAGGTGCAGCGAGGCGGCGAGCGAGAGATCGGGATCGGTCAGACCGCTGGCGAAGAAGTGCAGCCCGTGCTCGAGCAGATATTCGACGATGCGACGGGCCTCGGTGAGACCGCCGCAGCGGGAAACCTTCATCGCCACGCCGTCGAGGAGGCCCAGCCGGTGAAACTCCTCCAGATCGGCGAGCGACACGACGCCCTCGTCCATCAGGATCGGCAGGGCGCCGATTTCGCGGAGCCGGCGATAGCCGGTGAGGCGGTTTGCGGGCAGGGGCTGCTCCAGGGCGGCAATGCCCAAATCGGCGAAGCGTGGCGCCAGCGCCAGCGCGGTCTCCAGGTCGTAGCCGCCATTGGCATCGACCCAGACAAAGGCCTCCGGCGCGTGGCGGCGGATCTCGCGACAGACCTCCAGATCGAGCCCGGCATCGGTGCCGACCTTGACATTGAAATGCCGGAAGCCACGCCCGTGCGCCGCCTCGATGGCCGGCGCCACGTCGCCGGGATGGGCCGGGTCCAGCGTCCAGCTCAGAGTCACGGTGTCGCGCTCCGGCCTTCCCCAGCGCTGCGCGGGCGACTGGCCGAGCCGGCGGCCGGTCAGGTCAAACAGGGCGAGATCGATGCCCGCCTTGGCGATGGGCTGACCGGTTGAGTAAGACGCGGCAATGGCGCGGTTCATTGCGGACCAGATGCGATCCCCATCGCCGGGATCGCAACCGATCAGCAAGGGGCCGAGATAGAGGTCGATCGTGGTCCGGACCGTCTCGGTCGTCTCATAGCTCCAAGTGCGCGAAGGCACGCTCTGTCCCCAGCCCTGGCACCCATCCGCATCGGTCAGGCGGACCACCACGGTATCTCGGGTGGCGGCGGCGGTGTATTTGAAGGTGCCGACGACTGGATACTGAACGACCCAGGTCTCGACGCGGGCGATGGGTGCGAAATCACTCATGGAGGCGGCGGACTGGCGGCCAGCGCCGCAATCTCGGCGGCGGTGAGCGCGCGGCGATAGAGGCGCAGGTCGGCGAGTTGGCCGGCGAGCGGACCGTTCATCCCGTCACCGAGCCGCAGGGGCGCTCCGCCATCGAGTTGATAGCCGGCCGCTTCGGGCGCGTGGAGTTCGGAGACGCGTTCGCCATCGACATGCAGCGCGAGGCCGCGGGCGGTCTTTATCGCGACGACATGGCGCCAGCCCGGTGACAGGCTGTGATCCCACGAAGTCTGGAGGCCGTGGCTGGCGGCGTACACTTTGCCCGAAGGCAGGGTGGCGCAGTAAACCTGACCATCGTGCTCGGCCATGGTCCAGGCGCGGCGGTATTTCACGTCGGGCGTATGATCGAGCCGCTGCCAGAGCGTCCACTTCCCGTCGCCATCGTAGGCATGCACCTCGGCGAGCGGCAGGGTGCCGCCGATGAGTCGACCATTGTGCACCATCATGCCCATCACCTCGAGTTCGGCACCGAGCCGCCCGGTATCGGTCCAGCGGTCGCCATCGTCCCGGCGGAAGACGCTGCCACCGGGCCACGTGGCCACGTGGAGGCGGCCGCGATAGGAGGTGAAGGCGTAGGTCTGGGTGTTATCCCCGAGCGCGCCGAGGTCGGTCCATTTTTCGCCATCGTAGCGATAGACCCGGCCGCCATCGTAGCTGGTGGCGAGGAGATGGCCATCGTGGACGGTGAGGGAAACAACGCGTTTCGGTCCCAACTCTCCGGTTTCCCGATTGGGACCCACGGCATCCGGCAGACGGGTCCAGCGGGTGCCCCCTTCATAGCGGAAAAAGCCGGGGGGCTGGTAGAGCGACGATGCATGGAGCCGCCCCCGATAGACGACCAAGCCGCCCACGGCTTCGGTGTCGGGCAGTTGGCCGCAGTCCGTCCAGCGGTTGCCTCCATCGTAGCGGAAGATCCGGCCACCGAGCGTGGCATTCTCCGACTCCGGCAGACTGGAGCCCGCGACGCGGTATTTCCCGGTGCCGGCATACAGCGCCCCGTCGTGAACGGCCAGGGCAGTGACGGAATTGCTCCCATCGGGACTGCCGCAGGAAATCCAGCGCTCCCCGCCGGCGTGCCGATAGACCGTGCCGCGCTGGTCTTTGCCCGGCTCGCAGGTGCCGGCATAGAGGGCGCCCTCGTGGGTGGCGAGGGCAAAGGCAAACAGGGCTCCTCCGGGCCGGCCGCAGTCCTGCCAGGCCGAGGGGCGGTTGTCGTCGATGCCGAACTGAAGGTGGCGCCAGTTGGCCTGGTTCGAGGTGACGCCGGGGTTGCTTTTCAAGGTGAGATGAAAGCCGCGCTTCCGGGCGGGATCATACTGGCTGACCAAATCTCCCGGGATACGATCATCAGCGTCGCAGCGCACCCAGGTGGCGAGGGAAAAGTCGCCCGTTCCCAGCTTCGGCGTCTCGGCGGCGGGTATCTCCACCGGACCCGCGACGACCCCGGCGCGGTGCAGGGCCAAGCCACGGGCAGGATCGGCCGGAGCGGCATCGGCCCGGATCAGGTGCCGGTCGAAAAAGGCGTAAGCGGCCTGCCGCTCGGCCGCGGGAAAGGCGTGGCCGGCATCGGGATAGCGGACCGCAAGCCGGTCTTCGGCCTGGAAAATCTCCCGATACACCGGGATCGCCGCCGTGAAACAATCGCGCACCCCCGAGACCTCGAAGTCGGGCTCGTCGTGCAGCGGAGCATTCACAAAGACGGGACGCGGCGCGAGGGCGGCGAGGATTTCGGTAAAATCGAACGGGATCCTGGCCGGGTCGTCGCCATAGACTTCCTTGATGCGTGGCATGTAGTAGCGGCTGCTCCAGGCGCTGACATTGCCGCCGTTGTGTTTGGCAAACACGTTGAAGCCGCAGCTCGAGACGACGGCCTTGACCCGCTCGTCGAAGATCGCCAGGAACAGGGCATTGTGGCCGCCGAGGGAGTGGCCGATCACACCGATGGCCGCGGGATCGACCTCCGGCAGCGATTGCAGCAGATCGACGCCGCGCCGGTGGTTGACGATGCCCTTCATCGTGGCGCTCGCATAGCCGAGTGCGTAAGGATCGGTCTTATATTCCTGGGCATGCAGCATCGGGTAGTCGAGCACCAGGCAGACGTAGCCCCGCGCGGCCAGTTCGTGCGCATACGCCATGCCGCCGGCATCGGTGAGGCCGGCGGGCCGGTCCTTGCCCGGGGCGCTGCTGCCGGGCAGGCAGATGATGCCGGGACGCGGATCCTGTCGGCCCGCCCCGTGGGGCACCAGCAGCCAGCCCGTGAGCCGGTCACCTTGCTCCACCTGGAAAATGACATGACGACGCGTGTAGTGCCGCAGTTGCTCGCCGGCATCGATCCCCGGCGCGAGCGGCAGATCCGACGGCGGCGGCAGCGGCCCCATGACCAGCTCCATGTTGGCCCTGACGTGGGCGACCCGGCGCGCCCAATCGGCCGGGGTTTTCACGGGTTGGAGCGTGCCGGCGTCGTCGAGGAAGTGAAGGAGATCCTTCCGGTCATCATACCAGGGAGCCCCGCGCTGCTGGGCGACGAGCGGAAACGCGGCCAGCCAAACCAGGCAGGCAATGACGGTGCGGAGGAGCCGTTTCATGGTTTTGATGGAATGCGTTGGTCGGACCAAGAGCCCGACCGACAGGCTGGAAACTCAGCTCATTGGCCAGCCCGGACCAGAGCGAAGGCGCCCTTCTTGTTTCCCACCACCACATCGGGGCGGCCGTCGGCATTCAGGTCGGTGACGGCGAACTGCGTGCCCACACCGCAGTCGTTGTCGATCAGGTGCGGCACATAGCTGGCCAATCCGTCGCCGCCGCGTTTCAGCTCGAACCACCACAGCACCGCCGGGGCATTCGGCTCGGGATCGCCGCCCTTTCCGTGCGCCCAGAAGCGCTTTCCGGTGACAATATCGGTCAGACCATCGCCGTTCATGTCGGCCAGTTCGATGGCGTGGGGCTGGGAGAAAATGATACCGGTCTGACCGGGCGACTCGGGCGTGCCCGTGATGAGGTGCCGCTTCCAGCCGCCATCCGCGGTCTGCTCATGCCAGGCGAGGCCGTAACCATGGGCCTGAAGGCTGGTGATCACATCCGCCCGGCCGTCGCCGTTCACATCTGTCGCGTACATCTGCGCTCCGCCCTTGCCAAAGTCCGCGTCGTGCTTCTTCCACGGTCCCTTGCCGTCGAGCACCGCGGGTTGCTCCCACCAGCCGGTCGCCTCAAGAATGTCGGTGCGTCCATCGCCGTTCACATCGCCATGCCCGATGCCATGGGTGAACCGCTGAAAGGCAAGCCGCGGCGAAATCTGATGCCAGGTCCACTGCGCCTCCGGGTTCTTCGGATCCCAGGTCGCGTAACCGAGATGCCCGCCGCTCATGCACAACAGATCGGGCCGCCCGTCGCCATCGATGTCGGTGAACATCGGCGACTCGCTGTCCGTCACGTCATGGGCCACGTGCTTCTTCCACAGACCGGCGGCGTTTTTCGGATTCTCATACCAGAGCGTCTCCTTGCCGGGGAATCCCATCACGATGTAATCGGTCCAGCCATCACCGTTGATGTCGTGCGCGGCGTTCAGGAAATTGTCGCTGTAGCCGTTGGTCACGCTTTTCGCCCCGTGGAAGCCCTCGATTTCCACCTCGCTGCCGTCCTCGAGCTTGGCTTTGGTCCGCGTGGCATCGGGGTAAATCAGGGTGCGCTGCCGGTAGTCGGGTCCGGCGAACCAATACGGACCGTAGATCACATCGACGTGGCCGTCCTGATTCACATCGAACGCCGTTGCGCCCTCGGCCCAGAACAGGTCGATCAGTGGCTGCTTTTTCCAACTGCCGTCCAGCGCAGGAGGCGGGGTCGACTGCGCCCCGGCTTGGGGCATCAGGAAGCAGGCAGGCATCAGGGAAAAAGCCAGCATCCCGGTCAGGACCGGACGCGGACGGTGGATGGCGGTGTGAGCGATCATGGCGATGAGGTTTGGGGAGAAGTCTTCTGGGGGAAATGATGGCCGGAAAAAGGCCGGCGACCCGATTTCCGCCCCATCCTACCGCACCCTGCCCCGGCTGCGACAGCCCCTCATCGCGCCGGGGCCAAAACAAGACAGGCGCGACTGTTGCCAGCCACGCCTGTCGATGGAGTTTGGGGGATGGGACAAAACTGCGGACCATTCGTCAGCCGACCACTTCGGCTTCGACTTCCACCAAAGACGCAGTCGGGCGCTCGGTTTTGCCTGCGGAGACCGGGCGGGCCGCGGCTCCGTTGCCGAGCTCCAGCAAGCCTTCCACGATGCGCTGGGCATAGGCGCGCTGGCCGGCGTGGAGTTTCAGCACCAGTTTGCGGCCGCCATCACGGCTATAGAGCACCACGTCCTCGCTGAGGAAACGCGGTTCCTGCGTGATCGTCAGGCCCTCCAGCGGGATCGGGCAGTGGAAACTGCGCCAGAACCGGCGGCCAACGAAGTGCACCACGCCGGGCGACTCTTCCACCGCAACGATCTTGCCAAACGTGCAACTGCTGATGACGCGATGGCCCTTGGCTTTGGCCACCAGCACGGGCGCCGTCCAGAGAGGCTCCACCAGGCCGCCGCCGAGCGAGGCCGCGAGGGCGAGGTCATCATCCGAGCTGAGCCGGGCATAGAGACGGTTCTCACCCGAGGCGTCGGCGCGGCGGAAGCCGGCACCCAGCTTGTTCCACAGCAGCCAGAAGAAGGCCTTCGAGCGGCGGAACATCCGGGGCGTCACGTACAGCGCGAAACTGAGAAAGGCGATGAAGACGACCGCGGCGACCAGCGGATTCCACGCCATCAGGGCCAGACCACCGGCGACGGCGACGTTTTCCGCCGTGCTGACGAGCACGTTCGTCACCGGCTCGGGGGAGGCATTCACGATCAGGCGCGTGCCGGCTTTGAAGCTGTGCGACACCAGGGTGGTGCCACCCGCGAGCAGGCCGATGATCACATCGAAAGCCGGATCGGTGGTGCCGAGCGTCTGGATGGCGAGCAAGCCGCCGCCGATCGGCCGGATCAGAGTGTGCAGACCGTCCCAGAGCGAGTCCACCCACGGGATTTTGTCCGAGAAAAACTCGAGGGCGAAGAAAATGCCCGAAGCCACCAGCACAGCGTCGGAGCCGAGGATGGAGAGCTGTTCATACTGGGAACTGAGCTGGACCCAGTCCATGCGGATGGAGATGCCGGTGATGAACACCGTCATGTAGAGATTCAGACCGGCGAGCGTGGCGAAACCGAGCGCCACGGCGAGTTGATTCAGGATGTCCATGTCGATTGCGGGGTGTTGGTTTGGGGTGGGGTCACAAGCCGGAGCGGCCGTCCCAGGACGGGCTCCAACGGTTTCAGACGCATCCCGGAGCGGGATATGCGCCCAATAAACAAAAAACTGTCGGAGGTCGCATTACAAATCGCACGGGTGATTGTAGTGACTCGCGGTGCATCACTCCCCACCGAACCAGCCCCGGAGCGTCTCGAGAAATCCCTTTTTCTTCGCCGCTGCGCCGTCTCGGGTCAATTCGATGCGGGTGTGATCCTCGCAGATGCTCCGCGGCACCATTGCCTCGGGAATGCGTTCCCGATAAGTGCCCTCGAGCCGGCGGCAGGCATCACTGGCGAGCTTGCCGGAGTAGCGGCACAGGTCGACGTCGATCAGGTCCTCCGCCACGGGCAGATCGCCGAAGGGATACCCCAGATCCTGAGCCGCAAGCATCAGGTCCGTCCAGATGGGCAGGGCCAGCCGGCCACCGTAGCCACGATCGACGATTTTCTCCGGCTGATCCAGCCCCACCCAGACCCCGGCGGTCAGGTGACTGCCGAAGCCGAGGAACCACGCGTCGCGATAGTCGTTGGTCGTGCCCGTCTTTCCGCCAGCAGGCGCCTTGAAGCCCAGCTTTCGCACCGAGACACCCGTGCCGCCGGGCGCGAGCGCATCGCTCAGGATCTGTCGCATCAACCAGGCCGCGCCGGGCGACACCACCTGATATCCCCCGCGTTCGGGCTCGTGAATCACCTCGCGGTCCCGCGTCTCGACCCGGTCGATGAAATACGGCTCGTGGCGAAAGCCATCGTTCGGAAAAGCCGAGTAGGCGCTCACCGCCCGCACCAGCGGCGCCCCGATATTGCCAATGTAAATCTGCGGCGACGGCGTGAGGCGGTCCCGCTCCGCCAGACCGGCGTGGTCGATCATGGCCAGCACCGCCTCGATGCCCGCGCGCTCCCCCACCCGCACGCTCATCGTGTTGCGCGACTCCACCAGACCACGGGAGGCCGGCAGATTGCCGAGATACTGCCGGTCGGCATTCTCCGGGCTCCAGTGCCCATCCTGCCAGCGGATTTCACCGGGTCGGATCGGATCGTCGCTGATGTAGGTGCCCGGAAAAAGCCCGGTCTCGAAAGCCGTCGCATACACCAGCGGCTTGAAGATCGACCCGAGCTGACGACGCGCCTGGGTCGCCCGGTTGTAGCGGCTGTGGTCAAAGTCGCGCCCGCCCACCAGCGCCCGCACCCCGCCGGTGGCATTGTCGATCACCGTCACGGCGGCCTGCAGGTAGTCCGGAGCCAGCCCCGGCGCGGCGGCGAGCCGGACTGGGAAATCCGCCAGCCGCGGATGTGGATAGTCCGCCGCGTTTTCCAACTCCATCAGCCGTCTTTCCACCGCCGCCTCGGCCGCTGCCTGTAGATCCAGATCAAAGGTGGTGAAAATCTCAAATCCACCCGCATCCCGCTGCTCCGGCGTGAGGAGCCGGTCGATCTCGGACCGGATCGCCTCCATCAGATAGCTGTCGCGATACGGACGACCGTGCTCCCCCGTCTTGCCCGCGAAGCGAAAGCCGGCCTCCTGCGCCAGCACCGCGGGCCGCCGGGCCCTCGCCGCCTCCGCCACCTCCGGCGCCAGTACGCCCTCGTCGACCATGCGGTTGATCGTCGCCCGCATCTCCGCCAGCGCTTCCTCGTAGTGTCGGTAGGGAGAGAAACGGTTCGGCGCACGAATGATGCCCGCGATCATCGCCGCCTCGGCCAGATCGAGATCCGCCGCCGCCTTTCCAAAATAGCCACGCGCCGCCTGCTCGATCCCGTTCAGCCCCGAGCCGAAGAAAATCCGGTTCACGTAGAGATAGAGGATCTCCTCCTTCCCGTAGCGCGACTCGATCCGCCGGGCGATCGCCATTTCGAGCAATTTGCGGCGCAGATTTTTCTCCTTCAGGTCGAAAGTATTGCGGGCCAACTGCATCGTCAGGGTGCTCGCTCCCTGCACCGCGTCGCGGTCCTTCAGATTTCGCAGCGCGGCCCGCATCAGCCCCCAGACATCGATGCCGCCATGCCCGTAGAAGCGCGAGTCCTCCCGGGCGACCAGCGCCTGCTGAAACACCGGCGCCACCCGGTCCAGCGGCACCACCGTGCGACCATCGCCATGCAGGTAGCCGATCTCCCGCCCCTTGATGTCGTATACGCGGGACTCCCGCGGCATCCGCGCCACCTGGGACAGATCGAAGCGCGCCGCCTGCCGGTCATAGTGAAGGAACGTCACCAATCCCGCCAGTGCCGTGACCCCGAAGGCAAAGCCCCCGATCGCCAGCAGCCCCTGCAGCCACGGATGCCGCATACCCCAGCGGCTGAGCGGCCCCAGCAGCGACCAGCCATCCGCCGGATCGCCGGATTTTGCCGTCTTCCGCCCCCGACCGCGTCCACCCGACCGCGCCGGACCGGGGCGCGATTTCGGGGAGCGTCCTCCAGAGGCGGACGGACGGCGGGAGTCTGGAGACGACGGCATGGACGACGCGGGAGACGGAAAGCCTTTAAGATAACTGAAGTATCTCCCTTTCGCCAGACCTTTGACCCTCACTCACCCAGCCGGAAGTCGCCCCCATCTCTCAGCGCCGCCTCCACCGCCCGCCGGTAGGGCGAGGGCATGGCCACGGCGGGCAATTCCTCTGCGATATCGAACCAGCGGCGCTCGCCCGCCGATGAGACAGGGTCTGATCTCCGATCCAACCCGGTCGGATCTCCGATCCAACCCTGTACGATCAGATCCACCCGGTGGTGGGTGATGCCATATTTCAACTTCGTCAGCACCGGACCGGGGGGCTCTCCAGGATCGGCCAGCGGCAGTCGCCACAGGCCTTGTCGCCGGCTGCCGGACTCCTGCTCCAGCAGGATGCGCCCGTCCCGGACGGCCAGCCAGGCCCGCTCGGTCACGGCGACGGTGGCGCGGGCGGCCGATTTCACCGGCAGGCTGGCGGGCTCGCGGGTCGCGCAACAGTGGGCGACCGGGCAATCGACACAGGCGGGCGCGGCTTTGGTGCAGAGCCGCTGGCCCAACTCCATCAGGGCGGAATTGTAGGCTTTGGCCCGGCTTTCCGGCAGCAGGGCGTCGGCCCACTGCCAGAGTTGGTCCTTTGACGCCGGGGTATCGACCGGTTCGCGCAGGTCAAAGAGGCGGGCAAAGACGCGGGCGACATTGCCATCGACGATCGGCGCGGGACGGTCCCAGGCAAAGCTGAGCACGGCTCCGGCGGTGTAGCGGCCCACGCCCGGCAGGCTTTGCAGGCCCTCCAGGGTCTCGGGAAAACGGCCCCCGTGCTGCTCGACCACGGCGCGGGCGGCTTTTTGCAGGTTGCGGGCACGGTTGTAGTAGCCGAGGCCCTCCCAGTGCTTCAGCAGGTCGGCCTCGGGCGCGGCAGCGAGGGTGTGGACATCGGGAAAGCGCTCCAGCCAGCGCTGGTAGTAGCCGCGGCCGAGCACAGTGGCGATCTGGGTCTGCTGGAGCATGATCTCCGAGACGAGGATGGCGTAGGGATCGCTGGTCCGCCGCCACGGATAGTCGCGCCCCCCGGCATCGAACCACTCGATCAAGCTCCGCTGAAAGGCGGCGGGCAGGGCGAGCGGATCGACGGTCTGGGGGGGCTTTTCGGACATGAGGGGACGGCTCAAGAGCCGAAAAATCGCTTTTCTTCCCCCGTTCCGCGAGGATGAATGCTGGCTCCGCCGAGAAATGTCCCAGTCTCCCACGTCCCACACCGCCGCGATCACCGCCGAGCAGGCCACCCGCCTCCGGGAGGTGCTGGTGGACCGCGGTTTTGAGTTCGCATCGAAGCCCCACGCCCTCTACGCGGCAAAAAAGGGCAAGCTGAACGTAACGGTCTATGAAAAGGGACCCAAAGTCCTGGTGCAGGGCAAGGAAACGGCGGATTTCATCCAATTCGTGCTCGAGCCGGAAATCCTCGGCGAGGCCAAGCTCGGCTACGAGGAGGTGAACCAGCCCGAAATGTTCGAGCCGCACCTGGGCATCGACGAGAGCGGCAAGGGCGACTTTTTCGGACCCCTGACCATCGCCGGGGTCTACACCGACGCGGCCATTGCGCGGGCGCTGATGGATGCGGGGGTGATGGACAGCAAGCGGATCACCTCCGACAGCCGCATCCGCAGCCTGGCGGAGACGATCCGCTCCGTGCCGGGGGTGGTCTGGGAGGTGGTGCGCATCGGGCCGACCCGCTACAACGCGATGTATGGGCAGTTCCGCAATCTGAACCGGCTGCTGGCCTGGGGCCACGCGCGGGTCATCGAAAACCTGCTGGAGAAGCGCCCGGACTGCCCGCGGGCGCTGAGCGACCAGTTCGCCAACCCGCGGGAGTTGCAGCGGGCGCTGCAGGACCGCGGCCGGGGCATCGAACTGCAGCAGCGTACCAAGGCCGAGTCGGACATCGCCGTGGCGGCGGCGTCGATCCTGGCGCGCGAGTCGTTCATCGACTGGCTGCGCGACGCCGGCCGCAATCTGGGGTGCGAATTTCCCAAAGGGGCATCGGATTTGGTCAAGCGGGCGGCGGCCGATTTCATCGCAAAATGCGGGGCCGAGCGCCTGCCGGAGGTGGCGAAGATGCACTTCAAAACGGCAGCCGAAGTCGTCTCGTGAGCCTTTTTTGGCGACTTTTCCGTCGCAGAAGGGTTCACAAAGAACCGGTTGCAGTCTGAAAAAGGATGGCGAAGGTAGATGAGATCGTTCCGAACTGGCTCGGAACTTGCTAAATGAACCGAAGCAAGCAATTGGGAGGAGTCCTTCAACCGAATTCCAGCCCTCAAAAACAACACACTATCCGACTCTTATGGCTACCATTACGAAACGGGATTTGGTCGTGAAAATCAGTAACGACACGGGATTGACGCAGCAACAGGTATTCGATGTGGTCCAGCACCTCATCGAGGAGATCACATCGAGTCTGGCTCAGAACGACGAAGTGGTGCTGAGAAATTTCGGCGCCTTCCAGGTCCGCCAGACCAAGCCGAAAGTCGGCCGGAATCCCAACAAGCCGGAGGCCGCGGTGCCGATCCCGGCGCGGGCGATCGTGAAATTCAAGCCCGGCAAAGAGATGAAGGAGCGCGTCGCCAAGCTGCTGCCGCAGTTGAAGAAGCGCTGATCAGTCGCCCTCCGCCATCCGCCGGGCGAGAAAGCCGGCCACGTGATCCAGGGCACCGGGCTCGGGCAGAATGCCGTCGGCATATCGGTCGCGGGCGCGTCGATCCTCAGGAAATTGACCGGGCTCCACATCCCGCACCGGCAGGATGTTGCCGTCGCGCCAGATCCACGCGTCGCGCCGCCACGGCCCGACCATCAGGGGATCGGTCCAGGTGTGCAACGACAGCAGGCGCGGCGTCACGGCTGCGGCCAGGTGCATGGGACCGGAGTCCACGCTGGCGATCCACCGGGCTCGGCGCATCAGCCAGATGAGCTGGAGCAACGAGGTCCGGCCAAGCAAATCGACGACATGGGCCGGACGGGGCCGGTCGGTCGGCCACGACACGCCAGCGCCGACAAGGACGATGGGATGCTCTGGCAGGCGCTCGCAGAGGGCGGTCACTTCCTCAAAGCTCATCGACTTGCCCCGGCCACGGGAAAAGGGATGCAGCAGCAGAAACGGCGGCCCCTCTGCCGAAAAACCGTCGCCCGACACGGATTCGCCCTCCGGCAGGGGGAAATGGACCTGTTCGGCGCCCTCCGCCGGCACGCCGAGGTCGGTGACGAGCTGGAGATAGCGATCGACGGCATGGGTGCGCTCCCAGGCCGCCACCTCAACCCGATGATGATAGAAAAGCGGCGCCCCCTCGCGGGCGCGGCGGAAACCCACCCGGAATTTCCCACCCGAGGCTTTCGCGAGCAGCGCACTGCGGAGCAGGCCCTGAAAATCGAGCACCAGATCCGGCTGGAGCGGCCCCAGCGTGTCCCGCGCCCAGCGCCGCGCCGTGGGCAGGTCGCGCCAGCCGCGCCACTCGCGGCGCGGGAGGGGGATGACCCGCCGCAGGCAGGGATTGCCATCGAGCAGGGGCGCCCACTCGGTATTGACCACCCAGTCGATCGCCAGTTCGGGCCGGTGCCGGTGCAGGCGCTCCACCGCTGGCAGGGTGTGGATCACGTCGCCGAGGGAACTGGGCTTGATGACCAGCGCGGAAGACGCCGCAGCGAGCCTGCCGGCGGCTTCGGACTGGAGAGGGCTCCGCGGCACGGGACGAGGGCTGGGGACGGGGCTCACTTTCCCACCGCGAGCCGATTGGCCAGCATCTCGGGCAGGCCGGCATCGAGGATCTTCTGCTGGGTGATGGCGATGTCGTACTCGAGGCGGCGGATCTCGACGTGCTGGTTTTCCACGTCGTAGATGGCATAGGAGGCGCGCCAGTCGCCATCCCGCGGCTGGCCGGTGCTGCCGACGTTGATGAAATACTTCCGCCCGAGCAGGATGTTCGTCTCGTAGCCCTCGACGGCCTCGACCCCGAGGTGCTTCATGTAGATCCGCGGCGTGTGGGTATGGCCGTAGAAGCAGACCGGCGTGAACTGGTAGCTGAAGCTGGCCATCGCGTCGAATTTGTTGGTCACGTAGCCCCAGTTCCCCGGGGTGTCGAGGGTGGCGTGAACGATGGTGAAATCGCGCACCTGCCGCACCAGTTTCAGGCCCGACAGCCACTCGCGCTCTTCGGCGGAGAGGCTCTTGCGGGTCCACTCCAGGGCGTGTTTGGCGAGTGGATTCAGCCCTTCCAGCGGCGTATTGAGGGCGGCCTCCTCGTCGTGGTTGCCCTTCACCACCGGACAGCCGAGGTCGCGGACCAGTTTCAGGCATTCCGAGGGATTGGCAGCGTAGCCGACGATGTCACCCACGCAGACGAAGTCCGTGCAATCGTTCGCCGCCGCGTCCAGCATCACCGCTTCCAGTGCCTCGAGGTTGGCATGGATATCTCCAAAAATGGCGTATTTCATCCGCTGCGCGGTTCAGGGAAAGACAGGAAACTGGGGAAACGATCGGCCCCTTTGGGGGAAAACAACCGACGGCTCCCGATCGATCGGGGGCGCCGGCAGCGGCGGTCAGGGGCAGGTCACGGCAGGTTTTGACTGGGGGAGGGCAAAAAAATAAGCACACGTCGGGCGATCCGCAATGCAAGGGGCGGTCAAATTTTGGCGCGCCAGGCCCGAATGGCCACGGAATGCCCCCCGGAACCACCGGAAACGCGGTCATTCTCCCCGGAAATGCGGAAACTGCTTCCGCATTTCGATATCGGGATCGACTTCCGGGATCTGCTGCGCGGGCGGGATCTCCAGCTTGGCCTCCAGCTCCTTGACCCGCTGGATCAGGGTCGGGAGACGCTGGGCCGGTCCCTCCCGGTAGAGCGCCATCAGGAAGTCGTAGGCTTCGCGCTCGCGCCCCGGACACCGGGCCAGGAAGTAGCCGTGAAAGCGCCGCATGTAGGACCGCGGCGCATCGCCTTCCATCGCCAGCTTGTAGTGCCTCGCCGCCAGGCAGGGATCCTCGATCTTTTCCCGGTAGATGTCGCCCATCTGCTTGTGCAGGGCGGAGGATCGCGGGTGCTGCTCCAGTCCCGGCTCCAGGAAGGCGACTCCCTTGCGCACCCATTCCCGCGTCAGCCGCTGCCGCGTCGCCATGGGCAGTGACTCATCGAGGTAGTAGGAGGCGGCGGCATTGTAGGCGAGATGCCAGGCCCCGGTTTTCCACGAATCGATGTCGTCGGGGATGAGCGTGACGATGATGCGATAGTCCCGCTCCACCGTGTCCCATTCACGATAGGACCAGGCGTCGAAGGCATGGAGCGTGGTGTAGATCGCGACCAGGGGCCTCAACCCGCCGAGGACGGCCAGAAAGGCCGACTGACCGATCAATCCGCTGAGATTGGCCGCCTGGGTGTCCATCAGCAGCTTGTCCGCGACGAGGCGCCGCGTCAGGGAATCCTCCACCGGCGAGCGCAACAGCCCGAATACCACGAGCATGGCCAGGGCCATCGCGGTCTTCCGGAGGATGCGGCGCAGCTTCATCGGAAACGAGAAAAAACGAAGGCTAAAACTCCTTGTCGATGAACAGGTAGAGCGCGATGGCCGAATACACCGCGACATACAGGGCGGCGAGCCCGGTCATCGTCAGCATCGCCGACATCGCGACCGGCTGCCCCGACACCACAGCCTCGACCACATTGAAGACGCGGAAGTCCGGGATGATCAGCAGCACGGGCTTCACCAGCAGCTTCGTGACGAGGCTGTCGCCCATTTCCTGGATCCAGTAGCCGGCGGCGAGCTTATGGAAATGCCCCACCAGAAAGATGATCGTGCTGACGATCATCGTGAACAGCGACGACGACGCAAAGGTCGACACCAGCATGGTGAGCGCGGCCACCACGGCGGCTTTGAGAAAGATCGCCCACAGCGCGTAGAGCAGTTGCCAGCTCACACCCTGCGCTCTGATCAGGTCCAGTTGGGTGCGGATGTCGGCCTCGGTGTTTTCCGGATGCGACGCCAGGATCTGCCGCTCCTCCGCCAGCACAGTCACCTCGCGGAGGAACAGGATGCCGGTGAACAGGATCTGCATCACGACCAGGGCGATGCCGATGGTCAACAGCACACCGGCCAGTTTGCCGAGCAGGTACTCCAGCCGCGGCACCGGCTTCGACAGGATGGTGTAGAGCGTCCGATCCTCCAGATCCCGCGGGATCAGCACCGCTGTCGCGGCGATGGCGAACAACCAGGAGAAAATCGACATCGCGCCGAAGGAGGTGTCCTTCACCACCCGCAGCTTCTGCGCCGCCGTGTAGAGCAGGTTCAGATTGCTCGCCGCCACCACGAACAGGGCGAACACGATGAGGAAATAGAAGCTCTTCATCCGGACCAACTGCGTCAGCGTGCTGGTGGCCAGCACCCAGATGCGTCCGGGCGAGAAAATCGGCACTTTGGGGAGTGATGGAGTCGCGCTCATGGGGTCATTTCTCCTCGCGCGCCGCGGCCTCGGCCGCCCGGCGGTCGGCATCGGCCTGACTGGCCCGCACACTGTCCAAAAAGAGCCGCTCCAGCGTGGTGCGCGGATTCCCGCTGCCCAGCCACTCGGCCCCACCGGCATCGGCCTTCACCAGATCCGCGATTCTCGCCAGCAATTCGGGCGACGCATCGCGCAGGATGATCTCCGTCTGGTCCTCGATCGCGATCAGGTCCTTCAGCGAGCCCTCCCGCCACATCCGCCCGTTGGCGATGATGCCGACCCGGTCGCACACCTCCTGCACCTGCTCCAGGAGATGGGAACACAGGAAAACGGAGATGCCCTCCTCCTTGAGCCGCAGGATCAGGTCCCTGATCTGCCGCGAGCCGATCGGATCGACCCCGGCGGTCGGCTCGTCCAGCACCACCAGCCGCGGCCGCTGGACCAGCGCCTGCGCCAGACCGATGCGCTGCAGCATCCCTTTCGAGTAACCGGCCAGCCGACGGTCGCGGGCCCGCTCCAGATCGACCAAAGCCAGCAGCTCGTGGGCGCGATCCTTCAACTCCCGTCCCCGCAGGCCGCACAGCCGGCCGTAGAACAGCAGCGTCTCGTAGCCCGTGAGGTGCTTATAGAAATAGGGATTCTCCGGCAGGAAACCGATCTGCTGCCGACTGCGCACGTCGTTGCTCTCCACGCCGAACACCCGCGTCGTGCCCGAGGTCGGCGCCATCAGGCCCAGCACCACCTTCATCGTGGTCGACTTGCCCGAGCCATTCGGCCCGATCAGGCCGTAGACCTCGCCCGATCCCACCGTGAGCGACAGGTCCTCCACCGCCACCACATAGTTCTTCGTGAGCGAGAGAGCGAAAACCTTCGTCAGATTCCGCACCTCGACCGCGGCCGGCACAGTGGCCGATGAGCTGTCCATCCGGGGGGCTTCCATCGCGGATTCAGCGTATCGTAAAGCCGACGACTCCGTCAAGGGTCGGGATGCGGCGCTCCTCCTGCTCCTGAATGTGATGACCGAGCGGGCTGTTGTGGATTTCCTCGATGAAATCGGCCACTTCGCCTTCGTCGCCCATCACCTGCAGTTCCACCCGGCCATCGTCCAGATTCCGCACCCACCCCACCAGATCGAAGCCCATCGCCAGCCGCTTCGTGCTGTAGCGAAAGCCGACGCCCTGCACGCGGCCGGCGAAAAGATACTGTTTCGCGATCTGCATCGGTGATTTTGAAAAAGGTGGGTTGACCCGCCCGGCTGGTGGTGGCGGGAACGGGGCGATCCTAACCTAGACCTGCTCCCGGCGCGAATCATTAACGCCATTTATTACAGACCGACCGAGTCTGCTGCGGCTGGCCACGCATCGCCCGCGCCAGAAGAATTGAAGGACAGGAAAAGAAAGATATTCCCGCAAAAACCGACCGGGACCGCGGGCGTCCCGCCCGCCCCGGACGACCGGCAAAGGCTCTGGAGCGGGCGGGACGCCCGCGGTCCCGGTGTGCCTTGCCTGAATTTCGCCCTTGATGGTTCCCGCGCCCTTCCGATCGGACTCGAATGCCACGGGATCAAAGGCCCAGTTTCCCGCAAAAACCGACCGGGACCGTGGGCCTCCCGCCCCTCCCCCGTCACGGCCGCCGCAGCGCCTGGATCAGCTCATCGATCTTGTTCGCCACCACCTGCAACTCCCCCTGGGTCGGGGGATCGCTGACGAAGAGATTCAGCAGGCTCACCCCGTTGCTGTTGGCGCTGGTAGTGGCGAGGGCCGCATCCAGCGCCGCCTGGCTCACCTCGCCGGGCAGGCCCGGCTGGCCATCGGCGCCGTTGGTGCCCGGTGAGCCATCAAAGCCGCGCGGGATGCCGAAGCTGAAGCGCAGCACCGAGCCATCGAAGGTCAGGCTCGCCTGGGCGAGATCGCCGGGGTTCAGCGAGGTCACCGCATCCACCTGGGCCGAGGCAAAGGACGGCCCCTGCGCCCCCACGTCCCCGCGCGGGATCGCAAAGGTGAAATGCAGCGTTTGACCGGTCACCCCCGCCGTAGCCGAGGCCGGCTGGCCGGGATCGAGCGTGGCGACGCTGTCCACCTGCGCGCCGGAAATGCCGCCGGTCTGGATCAGGTCGTGCAGCCCCTGGAGCTGGCCGCGCATCTCGGCGGATACCAGCGGACTGCCCTCGGCGGGGAGATTGGGATCGTAGGGCATTGGAATCGGGATTTTGGATTTTGGATTTTGGATTTTGGATCTTGGATCTTGGATCTTGGATCTTGGATCTTGGATCTTGGATCTTGGATTTTGGATCTTGGATTTTGGATTTTGGATTTTGGATCTTGGATTTCGGATCTCGGGGCGCAAGTGGGGGATGGCGTCGGGAAGGAACCTTCGACTGCTGACTGCTGACTGCTGACTGCTGACTTTTGACTTTTGACTTTTGACTTCTGACCGGGAACCCAAAGCCGCTCCCGCTTAGCTATTCGCAGCAACTCGTCGGCTTCCGGGGTGGCGGGCCGATGCTCCCGCGGTGGCGGTTGCCACCTCCAGAGGCACCGGTCAGGGGCTCCGGGGCTTTGGCCTGGCACCTCCGGGGCTCCGGTCCTCACCCCCGCGGGGTGGCGGCACCACCCCGGGCGGGTTCGGCTCACCGGCCTCAGGGGTTCCGGCCCGATCCCCGGAGGCTCCGGACCGGAGCCCCGGAGGGTCCCGATCGCCACCCTGGTGGCCCGGATGAGGCACCCCGGAGCCTTCGGCGCGGCACCCCGGAGCCTTCGGCCCGCCACCCCCAGGGGGGGGCATCACCACCCCGAGGGGTCCCCTTTCAGGGCTCGCAACCATCTTTTATTCAACGTGTTGATACCATTCAGGGCCTGTCGGCCGGTTTCAGGGATTCGGCGGAGTGGGATCGTTCCCGTTTTCCTCCTCCTCTTCCCCCTCCTCGGGATCGCCGGCCACGCCGGGGAAGCGCGGGCGCAGCTCGTCATAGACCGTGTCGGCCCCCGCCACATCGCGGCGGGCGGCCTGGCGCACCGTCTGGTAAAAGCTCAGGTCCGCCATCCAGAGTTCGCTGCCCACCAGCATCATGGTGTCGTCCAGCATCTCGCAGAGCTTCTTCGCCTCCCGCCAGATCTCCGCGAGGGCCAGCCGCAGGGCGCGGTCTTTCTCCACCTCGGACACCGACACGAAGGGCGGCACCAGATTCGGCGCGCTGACCATGTAGTCGGCGCACTGCTCGTCAAAGGCCAGCGAGGCCGGCCCCATCTTGGGCAGCTCGATGCGCTCCTGCTTGGTCAGATTGATCAGGAAGGGCAGCAGGGTGCGGATCTCCGCGATGTTATCCAGGATGGTTTCCATATCCGCTGGGGAGATGGAGGCACTGATTCGGTTGTCGTTCGGCATGGGATTGGTTGGGTTTGGATTTTGGACTTCGCCGTCCCACGTCACCGAAGCCGCATCCCAATTCAACGGAAGCGGGCTGTCCCAGGTGAGCGCGGTTGGCATGGCGACACGGAAGCATCCGCCCGCCCCGCCTGTCGAGTCGGAGAAATCCGACACCCCCGGGCCGGGAGAGCCAGGGGAGTTGGGGATGCGAAATGGGGAAATCAAGGACCGGGGATCCAGGGCGCAGTCAGGGGAGAGGCAGTCGATGGGCGCACCTCACCGGCCGCCCTTCCCGGCTCACCCCTCCCCTTTTCACCGCTTCCGTCCCGCTCCCCGGGGGCCCCGTTCCCGGACTTCAGGCCCGGTACCACCCGTAGGGCTGATAGATGGAGCGGTCGCCCGTTTCCGCCGCGGTGATCAGGTCGCAGGACCGCACCTCCAGCCCGTGGCAGTTCCGGCAGGTCAGGAACAGGGTGGGCAGGTTGTCGCCCCGTTCCACGCCACAGATGCACTCCCGGTGCAGCCCCCCTCGCCGGGCCGTCTCGCAGCGGCTCAGGTTCATCTGCTGGCGCACCCAGATCATTTCCTCGGTCACCCGCTGGCAGATCAGACGGGCATAGTTATACGCTTCCGGATTGTGGTTCGTTTTCATGGAGATTTGGTTTCAGTTTCGCCCGTCCGTTTACCAAAATCCGCATCCGCCTGACAATCCCAAAAACGCTCGCCACCCCCCTTTTTTCGTCCCAGCCCCGCCGGGATTCCGCCCTGCCCGACCCGATTGGCTCCGGAGGCGCGATCCAACCGGGTTGGGTCGGAGATCTGACAGGGTTGGATCGGGAAATCGGGGCCACCCCATTTTGCCCGGTGAGTTAAACGACTGATGAGTCAATGTTCATTCAATCTCCCCTAAGAAGGCTACCTTGCGGGCAACTGACTACCCGGAACCCTAATTTTAGGCCTTTCAACTCTGCCCGCTCCCTCTATCCTCTCCCTGGTGCATCCCTTCCAATCAGAAAAAACAAACGTCGCAAGATCTCGTGCTTGGTACGGAGATTCGATCGAGCAGTTCCTCGTGACGGACCCGGAGAAGATTGTTGGCGCCCTGCTGGCAAACTCGGAGTTTGCGGTGCTCCCGACCCAAAAAGACGCTTGGATTATTCAACTGTCCTTCCTCAGAAATGCACTTGAGGGCCGGTCGGGGAATATCCTCCTAGAATTCAGCATTCCTCGTTTAGGCAGGCGAATCGATGCCGTCCTCCTAATCGGACCGGTGATTTTTGCAATCGAGTTCAAAGTCGGTGAAGCCACTTTTGGAAGGGCCGCGATCGAACAGGTTTGGGATTACGCCCTCGATCTGAAGAACTTTCACGAAGCCAGCCACAACGCCTCTATTGTACCAGTTTTAATCGCGACGGAAGCGGTCAACCATCCCAAAGTCCGTTTGATTGCAGATCTCGACGGGGTCTTCCGTCCTGTCTTCGTAGGACAGACAGGTTTGGAAAGGGTCATCGACCTCGCTATCGAAGCCATCACGGGAGAACCCTTGGAAGCTCTTCATTGGGCCTCTGCCCCATATCGTCCGACCCCAACCATCGTCGAGGCGGCTCGGGCTCTTTACGCGCACCACTCCGTAGAAGCTATTGCTCGCTTCGATGCCGGCGCTGAGAATCTCAGAGTCACTTCCAGTCGGCTCGATGTTCTTGTGGACGAGGCAATGATCCATCGCCGAAAGATCATCTGCTTCGTCACAGGGGTCCCGGGCGCTGGAAAAACACTGGTCGGGCTGAATGTCGCCACCCGGCATCGCCGAGAGCTTGAACAACCCACTCATGCTGTCTTCCTGTCTGGCAATGGCCCGCTCGTGGCAGTGCTCCGCGAAGCTCTCGCTCGAGATGAAGTTGAGCGCCGCAAAAGTCAGGGCGAGAAGGTCAGAAAGAGCCAAGTAGGCGAAAGTGTTAAGGCGTTTATCCAAAATGTTCATCACTTTCGTGATGAGGGATTGCTGGATCCGCGGGCGCCCAATGAGCATGTGGTCATTTTCGATGAAGCGCAGCGTGCGTGGAATCTCCAACAAACGGCGAACTTCATGCAGCGGAAGAAGAAGCGTCCGGGATTCAATCAATCCGAGCCGGAGTTTCTGATCTCCTATATGGATCGCCACACTGACTGGGCCGTGATCATTTGCCTCGTTGGCGGGGGGCAAGAGATCAATATCGGAGAGGCTGGTATCGACACGTGGCTTGATGCCGTTCGGAATCACTTTCCGGATTGGCACATGTACGTTTCGTCTCGCCTGACTGACAGCGAGTACGCTGCGGCGACGGCCCAAGAGATCGCTGTTCTTTCCCCAAATGCCCATTTCGACGACAACCTCCACCTCTCCGTCTCGATGCGGTCATTTCGGGCGGAGAATGTGTCGTTCTTTGTGAAGGCACTTCTCGATTGTGACGTTGAGGCGGCCCGCGAAAGCTACGCGAATCTCAAAGGAAAGTTTCCCATCTTGATTTCCCGCGATTTGGAACGAGCAAAGGAGTGGATCAGGTCACAGGCGCGAGGTTCAGAGCGTTTTGGCTTGGTTGCCTCTTCAAAGGCACAACGACTGAAGCCCCATGCGATCGACGTCCGAGTGGACGTAGATCCGGTTCACTGGTTCTTAAACGACCGTGAAGACACAAGATCGAGTTACTACTTGGAAGATGCGGCGACTGAATTTCAGGTGCAAGGGCTCGAACTCGATTGGACGTGCGTCACGTGGGATGGCGACCTTAGATTTGGGGGCTCTGAATGGAGCTATCACGACTTCAGGGGAAGCCGGTGGACCAACATTTCCAAGCCGGAGAACCGGAATTATCTTCGGAACGCCTATCGAGTTCTTCTCACCCGTGCTCGACAGGGGATGGTGATCTTCATTCCTCCCGGGGATCCATCCGACCCTACGCGATCTCCTGCATACTACGACCCGACCTTTGAATATTTGGTTCAGATCGGAATGCCGGTTTTGACCTGATTGGCAGAATCATTCTTTTCCGCCTTTTCGCGGGCGCCCCTTTTTAATTTAAAGGGACGGGAAAATTAGAAGATTCTCGCCCTTTCAACCTTTCCATTCTCTCGCCGCCCTTGGGGCCGGGTTGGAGGCGGTTTTACCCCGATTCCCGATTATTGCTGCCCTCTGTAAAAGTACTCATCAAAGCGATCCGGTTTGAAATCAATCTCCATCAGCCTGCCCATTCCGCCGTAATGGGATGGATGTCCGAAGATGATGCCTGTTCGATTTACGGGGTTGAACACCATCGATGTGATGCCCAGAACACCAGTTCCCTCCAACTCGAAATCCTCAATCTTCTGGAATCTCAGGTTCTCAAGGTCACACACCCCAAGGAAGCTACGTTCGTGAATATACTGATCCAATCTGTTTCGATCACGGTCTTCGGAAAAAACCGTGCGATACGCCACGAGGAGAAAACGATCATCTTTAGGGGTCATGGCTGTGATTTCGATACTCTCGCCCAGAGACGCCCCGATCCCGATCTCGCCGGCTAGCTTCGAAGTAGGTCCGTCGATGGAGAGAACGTGAAGCTTTCCGGAATCGGAAGGGTCATACTTATCCGCATAGCCAGCTGGGTAATGCTGAGTTACCACAAGTCGCTTATCGGTCATGGCCATTATATGTCCGATTTCTCCCAGCTTTCCACTGCCGCTGCGAACTGCCTGGGAATCAGGAAAAAGGGTCATATCGATGTGCTGGCCTTTGGCGAGACTGAAAGCTCCCACTCTGCCATTTGCCCACGTGCCGTTTACGTTTAGGCGCGAAAGGCCGGTGTCTACCAGCCCCGGACAGGCATAGAAGACCAAGTCCGTACCCGGCTTGAAAATCACTCTCGGGCCGGTGGTAGTATAACAGGCATAACTCCAAAATCGAAAGCGAGTATCCCTCTCGGTTTCATATAAGGGCCGAAGGTGCATGCCTTGCATGTCAAAGAGGTGGAAACTGGCGTGGGCTCCACCGGGTTGACTGGAAGCATTGTATTTTTGCCGCACGCCGGTTACCAGAACCAACTCACCAGGCAGGAACTCCAACCTGGAACCGTTGTAAACTGATTTACCCGATTGATGGACATCTTTCTTGAACTCACCATTCCGTCCCTTGATGTAGGTGTCGAAATCGGGGTGCCGAAAGAATACCAGATCGCCCGTATCCTGATGAAGAACCGCCGCCGGGCCTCCTGCGGACTCAATGCCGAGGTGCTTGCCGTCGGAGCTTAGCTTCAGGGCGTAGCCAAAACCATGTCCGTTGTAATTTTCGGTTGAATAGATCGTACCGAAATTTTCGCCAGTGTTCAGATTCATCAAAGTGATGGCCCCGCCGTTGTCGGTCATACTTTTTGCCGCAGTTGGCGCTCCGACCCAGGCATAGAGATGCTCTTCGTAATCCCGGTCCAGTCGATAGAGCTTGGCCATTTCGGGCGTCGGGTTGACTATTTTTATGGAGGTTCCAAACAACGCACTTCCTTTGGAAAGCCCTTTGGGTGCCTCGATGTACCGAAACGCCGCAATGGGACTCAGGTCCCGCTCGGCCCTCGAAAGGGAGGACCTCTCCCATTCAACCTTATATCCACGCCCTTGAACCGGGAGATATTCGGCGCCGAGGACGGCCACTGCTATCAGCGTGCAGATTACCGCGATTGGGACGCACCTAGGGGCGCGGACAAATTTTGGAGAAGCCTTTAAAAATTGGGTCTGGTCCATGACTGGCAGCAAGAATATTTTTGTGATTTTGGGTCCTTTGCCAACAACCGGCGGGGGTCGGTGGGAGTAAGGGCGTTTCGCTTTCACGAGTTTTCCAATTTTCGACTGAACACAGGTAATTTTCCATCGAGAACGGAAGCGTGATCAAGCCCTCTTGTCTCTCCGATTCAACAGGGCACGATCGCCCTCTGCCCCCCACCAACCCGGCCCCAAGGGCGTCGAGAGAACGGAGGGGTTGAAAAAGCGAATTCCTGCCAGCAGCGAGCTCGCTCCGCCCCTCACTGCGCCACCGGCGGCGGTTCGCCCGGAGGTTCCAGGGGAGAGGATGGCGGCACCAGCGGCGATGGCTCGGGCGATTCCTCCGCAGCCGGCTTTTCCAGCTCATGGATGCGGGCCGTGAGCCGCTCATTTTCCGCCCGCATCCGGTCGAGTTGGTCCTGGAGATCGATCAGCAGCTTTTCCTGATGCGTCGTATCCGCCCCGGCGGCCACCTGCTTCCACTGCACCCCGTAAAACCAGCCCGACACCGCCACGGCGGCCAGGACGAGGATCAGCAGCCACTGGGCGGGAGTCAGCCGGTTGGACATGTGGAAAATCGGAAACGCGATCAGTCCTTCGTGCCAAAGAAGCGCTTGAGGAAACCAGCCTTCTTGCCCGGCTCCGCCTGCCCGGCAGCCGGCTCCGCCGCGGCGGTATTCGCCGCGCTTCCGGGGGTGACTTCCCGGGCCTCCTCAAGGAATCTCTGGTAATTCTCCTGCGCTTTCTTTCCATCCTGCCCCACACCGTCGGCCTGGGTGATGACCAGCTTCAGGTCGGCCGGAATTTTCGCCAGATCGTCCACGACCTTCAGGGGCAGCGCTTTGCCCGTCGGGTCGTATTCCTGAATGGTCCGGCGCAGCAGTTGGCCATTGGTGTCGAAAATCTGCTCTTCGGAAAACCGGCCCTGATAATCCCTCAGGATCTGTCCCCGATAGCGGTACTGACCGCGGCCGTCGTAGATCATGATCTCCGAGGGATTCCCGTTCGCATCCAGCGAGATCAGCCGCTTCATCAGCGTCACCCCATTCGGGCTTTTCGTCTCCTGCGTCAGCGAGCGGGTCTCGTCGTCCAGCTTGGACTCCGTGTAGCTGTCGTCTGAATGGTAAATCGCTCGCCCCCACACCACCGCATTCCGGAAATCGGTGTAGACCAGCTTCGCCCCGTCGACCGAACCGGTGTCGATCATGCCCGCCGACTGGTGGTCACCGCGATAGATCGTCGGCCCACCCGCCCCCGTCGCCATGGCCGTGCCATTGGCCGACGGCACGGTCTGCCCCGGCGCGTTCCCGTTGTGAAATTGACCCTGAGCCGCCCCGGCTGCGAGGATCGCCATCGCCCCGACCGCCCACCGGCCCCATCGCTCCGCCGTCTTGCCTGCCAGATTCGTCCTCATCGTTGCGCCGTGTGTGTTTCGAACCCGGCAACCATCGACTTCCCGGGCAAAGGACGGCCACTCTACCCGATTCCGTCCCTGGCGACAAGCCTGCGCTGTGGATTTCCGGTTGCGCGCGGCGACCGCTCCGGCGAGCAGGTCAGGGTTTCGAAGAAAGCCATGCCCGAGTCCCGCCCACCCGTCATCTGGCGCTGCCGCGACCACACCCTCGACCTCACGAGGCGCGGGGAGATCATGGGCATCCTCAATGTCACTCCCGATTCCTTTTCCGACGGCGGCGCCCATCGGGACGAGGCGGCCGCACTCGACCACGCGCTCGGCCTGCTCGACGCCGGGGCCGCCATCGTCGACATCGGCGGCGAGTCCACCCGGCCCGGCGCCGCGGAAGTGTCCGAGGCTGAGGAGATGGCCCGCGTCCTGCCCGTCATCGCCGCCATCCATCGCGTCCGGTCTGGAGCGCTCCTCTCCATCGACACCTCCAAAGCCGCCGTCGCCGAGGCCGCCCTCGCCGCCGGAGCCGCCATCGTCAACGATGTCACCGGACTCCGCGGCGATCCCCGCATGCCCGGAGTCGTCGCCCGCACGGGAGCCGGAGTCGTCATCATGCACATGCAGGGCTCACCGCGGACCATGCAGCAGGCGCCGCACTACGAGGACGTCGTCGCCGAGGTCCGCGCCTTCTTTGCCCGGCAATACGAACACGCCACCCGGGCCGGCATCGCCCCGGAGGCCATCGTCTTCGACCCCGGCATCGGCTTCGGCAAAACCCTCGACCACAATCTCGCCCTGATCCGCGCCCTCGACCGGCTCAGCATCGACGGCAGGCCCGTGCTGCTCGGGGTTTCGAGAAAGTCCTTTCTCGGCAAGCTGGTCGGATCCGACTCCCTCGTCGACCGCGAGTGGCCCACCGTCGCCCTGACCGCCTACGCCCGCGAACTCGGCGTACCCCTCCACCGCGTCCACGACGTGCGGCCGAATCTCCACGCCCTCCGCATGACCGAGGCCATCCTCGGTGACTGACCAGGCTGGCTTTCCGATCAAACAGGGTAGGATCGGAATGCCACGGGATTAAGACGGCTCTTCGGTCCAAATGGGTGTTTCGAGCGAAATAGATGCCGCAGGCATCACAGCTATTAGCCGGTGGTTGAGGAGCGTAGCGACGACACCACCGGATCAAATGGAAAGGAAACCAAGCATCCCGGAGGGATGCCAGCGGGCGAGGCGGCAGGCGGAATGGCAAGCAGCTGGCATCCCTCCGGGATGCTCGACATGCGGGTGGATGGACCGGTGGTATCGCTGCGCTCAACCACCGGCTAATGGCTGTGATGCCTCCGGCATCCAATCGGCAGGGCAATCGACCCGACGCCCTT
>JAEUHH010000007.1 GCA_016795505.1 Verrucomicrobiales bacterium
GATCTGTTTCCCTCGGGGTTCGCACCGTCCCCCCCCACGGAGCGGCGGCGCCCCCGCCGCCGCCACAGCCTCCGCCTGACCGGCTTGATGAAGCCTCCACTAGCTCGGCGGCGGGGGCGCCGCCGCTCCTTGAGGCAAAGCCCGCGCGACTTTGCCATTCCTTCTTCCCTGCCTCCCGCCCATCCCCCGTCATGATTCCACCGCCTCCTGATTCTGTCCCCCTCCCCCAGCCCCGCGCCGACCGCCTGACCGCCCGGAGGACCCCATTTCCGATCCGACAGGGTTGCCTCTCCGATCCAACAGGGTCTCCTCGCCGATGGTACCCTCTTTCATCGGAGTAGGCAGGCCGCGGGAGCGCGTTTGGGTATCCGACCGGCCCATGCCCGGCGTCGGCCGATTCGGTCAGGCGGCCCTGTGGCCCATCCCACTCCGGCAGCCCGGCGGCGCCGCTTTCGCCAACCCACCGGGACCGCGGGCGTCCCGCCCGCCCCACGGGAAACGCCGCCGCACCCCGGCCACCCCATCGCCCCGACCGACTCTCTGCCAGCGACTTGCGCGCCACACCCGCCACCCACCGGCCCCGCCGCACCCGTCGGGCCGGCGCACCCGGTCCGGTCAGCCACCCGCGCCGGTGTCCCAACCCGGCCGGCTCGGGCCGGAGACGGGAAAATCAGAAAAAAAACGCTGCCTGAGAAAAAAGCTTGGCAGCGACGCCCTTTTTTGAAAAAACGGGCGCAGCCATGGCCGGCACCTCTCCATTTCTCCTTTTCGGCCACGCTGGAAGCCCTCCAGAGGCGGCCCCCTGTACCGCGACCGGCCGCCATTCCGCCTCCCCGCCGCCGCCGCCGTCACCGCCGGTTGCCACGCTGCTCTCCGGGCCGTTCCCGGCCCCCCGTCGCCGTCGGCGGGAGGCTTTGTTTTTGTCTCTAGGTACACGTACCCAGCTTCTAGGTACGTGTACCCAGGCTTTAGGTACACGTACCCAGCTTCTGGGTACGTGTCACCAGCCTTTAGGTACACGTACCCAGCCCCTGGGTACACGTCACCAGGCATTAGGTACACGTACCCAGAGGCTGGGTACACGTCACCAGCCTTTAGGTACGTGTACCCAGCGGCTGGGTACGTGTCACCAGACGCCAGGTACACGTACCCAGCCGCCAGGTACAGGCCCTTTTGCCGTTTTCGGGCCTGTTTCGGCCCATTTCACCCTGAACCCTTGCCCGCCGACCACATGAAGACCCTCCACTGGGACATGATCGATCCGGCCACCGGGAGACCCTACACGTTCGATAATCCGAACCTCAGGTGGGGATCTCCGAGCGTCGTGCTTGAACCGGGGGACCCGGGCTATGTGCCGGTCGCCCCCGTTTCCGAGAAACCGAAACCAAAAAAAGAAACCATGAAACAGCGATACTACCCGCCGAGAGCTGCCGCCCAGGTGCAGTGGCTCACCAACTTCTGGCTCAAACTCCTCGTCCACGGCCCTGCCGTCGACTTGACGCCGGACGTCATCAACAAACGCGTCGCCGACGCCCGATGGCTCGCCTACGCGATCGGCGCCTGGATCGGGACCATCCGCACGTTCGGCAAGAGCGCCACGGCCGCCTTGGAGGACGTGCGCTTTGGCGACGACTCAGGCGAGCCGGGACTTCCCGTCCTGACCCTGCCCGCGCTGCCGCCCTCCGAGGGTACCGTGCCCGCCGTGGTCCCGCAGCCGCCGGGCGCGCTGAACCGCATCTTCGCGGTGGTGCAGCAGATCAAGGAGGCGACCGGCTACACCGACGCCATCGGCGCCGATCTCGGCCTGATCGGACCGGAGGAGTCGCCGCCGGATTTGACGCTGATCCAGCCCGACCTGGGCATCTCGATCTCCGGCAACAAGGTCCTGATCGATTGGGGCTGGGAGGGCTACGAGCGCTTCGTGGACCAGTGCGAGATCCAGGTGGATCGCGGTGCCGGCTGGACCCTGCTCACCATCGACACTACCCCCGGCTGCATCGACAGCCATCCCCACCCCGCCACCCCGACCAAGTGGAGCTACCGCGCCATCTACCGCGTCGACGACGAACCCATCGGCCAGTGGAGCCCGGTGCGCAGCGTGTTGTTGGGGCAGTGAGGGGGAGGACAACCTGAAATCGGTCGCCGAGACCCTGAAACCCGGTATTCTGAACTCGACCGCCGCAGCGCGCCGTTTGGTGGCGTTGCGGCGGTTGAATTTTTCTGCTTTCCGAAGCCAACTTTTGACCTTAAGAACCTTCAGTCTAATAGCCTCTCATGAATTCACCTAATATTTCATTTCAAGACGCTGTATCCAACCCAGCATTAGCAGACGAGCTTTTTTCTAGGCAAATATTTGCATCTTTAATAGCCAGCGGTCGTTACGTCGAAGGATTCGACTCAGGAATCGCTTTTTTACAAAAAATGAAAGAATCGAATGAGGAATCTTTCGATCTAATACACAAAGGAGCGGCTTATTTCTGGCTGGGAATTGCTGCAATTTTCTCAAGAGATTTCGAAGCGGCAACCTTTTTTATCGATGCGGCCGCCGAGGAGGACATCAGACGCCAGAGCCCAATAGATCACGCATCAACACCAGCGATCGGATTTCTACTTATTGCCCCGGACAGTCCACCAAATATTGCCTCGCCGGTCGTCGCTCGAATTCGGGTCCTTATAGAAGATAAGATCTCAGTTTACAAATCCTTTGAAGACTCGAAACAATCGTTTCGGATTAATATGTTTGAAGATCTGTTGAAAAAATTAGTAGCCGACAAAGAAATCAGAGCAACCCAAGCAAACCCTGATAAGAAGCTGAAATCAACGGGCTCCCAAACTCTTGCATCATCGCTTTTAACATATTTTTTAGAGCAAAGCGAAAGAGCAAAGTTGATTTCATTCGGAATTTCAAACGGAACCTTTGAGCCATTTCATCTCAACCTGCTGAAAGGATGCATTTTATTTGAAAGCATAATGCGATTTTACCACCCAGAAGTCGCAGACAAAAACCCCAAGTGCACCTTGGGGAGCTTTAAAGATTTCCTTCCAGGAGGTGATGCAAAATTTAACTGCACCGATTTCGAAGAAATTACATCTCTCGCAGATCAATTAGACGAGAACCGGAATCCAAACATTAGTCTAGCGTACAGAATTACCGGGAAACTTCGGAACAAAATTGCGCACTCATTTTATTTTGACACACAAATTAATCACAAATTGTTTCAGAGACTATCCAACGCAATTACATCATCAATAATTGACAAGATAGCTAAAGGACACATCTGAAAATAGGCAACATACAGCATGGAAGACAAAAGTGACAACCTTGAATCATTTAATCTGCTAATTTCGGATGTAAAGGTGCTCTTTCAGTTTGTGCACCCTTGCAACTCCAACCTCCACACCTATTCGCATCGCTGTTACGAATTACTTTTGCGGAGCTGCACCGAATTCGAATCTCTAATTAAACAACTTATGACATCCGAAAAGCCGAACAAAAGACTCACCATGAGAGATTTCGCCATCTTCGGATCTGATGCCGGATTACACGAGCCAACATTTGTTTTTACAAATTGGAATCCCACCCCCCTTTATCTTGCCCCGTTTTCCGAATGGAAACAAGACCCCGCGCTCTCACCTTCGTGGTACCAATCATACAATAAAGTGAAGCACAATAGATCTATTAATTTTCCGGAAGCTTCGCTCAACAATGTGCTTCATGCGATTGCTGCATGCGCAATCGTTTTAACAAAAATGAAGGCAATTTCTCCGAGCCTTCCAGATCACCGCCACTTACCTAACGACCAAATCATAATGTATTTTAGAGATTTTCCATTTGCCCTCCAAGGAACCTCGAACGGTTGGTTTTTCGAGAATGCTGTCGATTGACTCTTTTAGCCAACTCACCCGGATAGTGCTAGGCGTTTGCTGAATTAGGCTTTGGTTTCAAATTTAAATCACCCCGTCGCGTTCCGTCACGGCGTGAGTTACTGCAGGAGGGCTCCATACGTCTCCAACTAAATCCAGGACACTCTTCCTGACGATCGATCAGAAAATCTTATTACCCCCGAGAGCCGGAGGCTCACCGGAAATTAGCCGGCGGCGTCAGCCGCCGGTTCGCACCATTTTTATCGACCGCCCCGGAGGGGCGGCGGAGCGCCAGCCATTCGCCGGCTTGATTTCCTCATCCATCCCGGCAGGCGCCGATCGAGACAAACCACCCGGACCGCCGCGGTTCCAGCGCCCCTGCCGGGGCGCTCTTCCGTGTGAGATTCGTATCCGGTGGCTGTCGCCACCGGCTCATTTCCGTCGTCCCTCCGGGACGCGACTCACCCGCTCCCGCCAACGGTCCGGTCCAACGCGCCGCCTCTCCTCACACCCCGCTCTCGCCTCTCTCCTTCTCCCTTTTCACTCTCCACTCTCCACTCTCCACTCTCCACTCTCCACTCTCCACTCTCCACTTTTCACTCCCCTCTCACCCCGCCAGAGCCACGGGCGGCAGGGGCGCGGTGTCGCGGGCGGGGGTCTCGGCGCCGCCGTCGAAGTGGAGGTGGGGGAGATTCCGCGAGATGACGCCGAACAGCTCTTCGCGGCGGAAGGGTTTGGCGAGGAAGTCAGAGCACCCGGCCTCGATGGCGGCGCTGCGGTTCTGGTCGAGGGCGAAGGCGGTGAGGGCGACGATGACGGGCAGCCACTCGGCGCCGGTCTCCTCGGCCTCGGTCATGATGGCGCGGGTAGCCTCGCGGCCGGTCATGTGGGGCATCTGCTCGTCCATGAGGATGAGGTGGGGCTGCCATTTGCGCCACATCTCGACGGCGGCGGCGCCATCCTCGGCCTCGCGGAGCACGAAGCCGGCGGGCTCGAGGTGCTTGCGCAGGAGGAGGCGATTCGGCATCTGATCCTCGGCGATGAGGATGCGCACCTCGGGCTGGCCGGGGGCGAGGCGGCGGAGGGCGCCGTTGCTGTTGTGACCACTGCCACTGCCGGAGGCGGGAGATTTCGCCGCGGCGGGGCGGTGTCGGACCAGGGCGGGCGAGCCGCCGGCGAGGGCGCCGGCTCCGGCGGTGGGCTCGGGCTCGATCTCGATGTCGGCGCTGGGCTCGGCATCGAGGGCGCCGCTGGCGGAGATCTCCTCGCAGGCGATGTGGAAGCGGAAGGTAGTGCCGGCGCCGACGGTGCTGTCGACGGTGATGTGGCCGCCGAGCAGCTCGACGAAGGCTTTGGCGATGGTGAGGCCGAGGCCGGTGCTGTCGGCGGCGCCTTTGCCGGACTCGGTCTGGGTGTACTGGTCGAAGAGGGTGCCGATCTCGTCGGGGGCGATGCCTTTGCCGGTGTCGCGGACTTCGAAGTAGAGGCGGATGGGCCGGCGGCGCAGGCCCTGGTCCTGGGTGGTCTCGCCGGTGACTTCGGCCCAGGCAGCGAGGGTGACGCTGCCGGTATCGGTGAATTTCAGGGCATTCCCGAGGAGGTTGATGAGGATCTGGCGCAGTTTGCTTTTGTCGGTCTCGACGAGGCGGGGCAGGGCGGTGAGCAGCTCCAGGGGGAAGCCGAGGCCCTGGGAACGGGCGCGGAGGCTGAGCATCTTGTGGAGGGAGCGGAGCATGCGCTCGATCTCGAAGCGGCCGGGGTGGATCTCGATCTTGCCGGCTTCGATCTTGGCGAGGTCGAGGACGCCGTTGATGACTTCGTGGAGGTGCTCGCCGCTGTTGTTGATGATGGCCATGACCTCGCGCTGGCGGTCGTTGAGCTCGGAGTCCTCGTTCATGACCTCGGAGAAGCCGAGGATGGCATTGAGCGGGGTGCGGAGCTCGTGGGTCATCTTGGCGAGGAAGTCGCTCTTGGCGCGGTTGGCGGACTCGGCGGCTTCGCGGGCGACCTGGAGGGCCTCGCGGTGGATGCGGTCCTGCCGGGCGACGCGCCACTGGGCGATGGCGATGCCGAGTTGGTTGGAGAGGGACTCGAGGGTCTGGACGTCGACGGAGGCGAGGCTCTCGGCGCCGGGGGGACGCTGGAGGATGATGGCGCCATTGGGCCGGTCGAGGAAGGCGGTGCGGCGCAGGATGAATCCGCCAGCGGGCGACCAGTGCTCGGCGATGGTGTGCAGGGCGCCGCTGCGGGAGGCGGCGGAGCCGCGGGGGATGATGGCGATCTCGGACTGGGCGACGACTTCGCGGATGGCGGCATCGAGGGCGTCGTCGACGGCGACGAGGTCGGGGGTGCCGTCGGCGAGGGGCACGGCGCGGTAGTCGGCGAGGAGGTGCAGGGTGCCGTCGGCGCCTTCGCCGGTGAAGGCGTCGGAGGGACAGGCGACGATGGAGCAGCGGGTGGCGTCGAACTGCTGGGCGACGATCTTCAAGGCGCTGTGGAAGAGGTCGCGGGGGTCGCGGTCCTGCCCCAACTCGCGGCCGGCCTGGTCGAGCAACAGGGCGTGCTGGAGCTGGCGGGCGAGCTCGGCTTCGGCGCGGTCGCGCTGCTGCTCGGCGCGCTCGATGAGGCGGCGGTGGTAGCGAGTCCGGGACAGGCCGATGAGGCTGGCGATGCCCCAGACGGTGAGGCCGAAGGCGACGACATAGAGGAGGTAGGCCCACCAGGTGCGGTACCACGGGGGGCGGACGATGACTTCGAGGTGGCTGCTGACATCATTCCACTGGATGCCATCGGGCGAGCTCTGGGCTTCGAACTGGTATTTGCCGGGCTGGAGGGCGGTGTAGATGGCCTGGCGGTCGGAGCCGGCGACATTCCACATCAGATCCTGGCCGGCGAGACGGTAGCGGAAGTGCTCGGGGCCGGTGTCGGTGAGGCCGCCGGAGGCGAGTTTGATGGCAAGGCGATTGGCCTGCTCGAAGGCGAGGACGAGGTGACTGGTCTCGGCGAGGGGTTTCTCGATCGGTCCTCCGGGGCGGGGCTCGACGGTCTCGCCGGACAGCTCGAGGGCGGCGAGGACGGGCGTGGGGGTGGTCCGCTCGGGCGGGAGGTTGGACGGGTCGATGATGTTGAATCCATCGGCCCCGCCGATGACGAGGGCGCCATTCTGCAGGCGGGCGGCGGCTCCGGGGTGGAAGACGCCGTGCTGGAGCCCGTCCATGTGGCCGAAGCGGCGCATGCGCCCGGTGGCGGGATCGAGTCGGCCGAGTCCGCTGCCGGTGGCGACCCACAGGATGCCGGCGGCGTCCTCGGCGAGGGAGGCGACGCGATCATCGGGCAGGCCGTGGCTGGAGCGGGTGTAGCGGGTGGTCTCTCCGGACACGGGATCGATGCGGTAAACGCCGTCGCCGAGGGTGCCGACCCAGAGCTGCCCGCTGGCATCGATGCGGAGGCTGGAGACGGGGGACTCGCCGAGGTCGAGGGATTTCAGGGCTTCGATGGAGCGGTAGCTGGACAATTTCCCGAGATCGCCATCGAGCACATAGAGGCCCTCCAGGCTGCCCACCCAGGTCTGGCCGCGGGGATCGCCCACCATGGCGGTGATGTGCCGGCAGTCGAGGATGGCCTCTTTCGCACCGTCTTCACTGACCCCGCGGTCGGTCAGGGCGGCGAGGAAGCTGCGGCCGGAGCCCGGGTCCATGAGGCGGGCGATGCCACCGCCCATGGTGCCGACCCAGAGGCGGCCTTTGGCATCCTCATGAAGCGCGGTGACGGAATCGTGGGGCAGCGAGGCGGCATCGTCCGAGCCGCGGGTGTACTGCTGGAGCGTGCGGTCGGCGCCGACGCGGAACAGTCCATCGCCGCGGGTGCCGACCCAGAGGCGGCCGGTGGTGTCGCGCAGCAGGGCCTGGACGAAGGGCTCGCCGGGCAATCCATTGACCCGATCGGGAAAATCCACCGGGCGCGGCATCCAGCCCTGCTCGGCATGCCAGCGCAGCAATCCGGACTCGGACGCGACCCAGACGGAGCCGTCGGCTTCCTCGGAAAAGGCCCAGATGGCTCCCTCGCCGGGCTTGACGCCGTTCGCGTCGCTGTCCTCGGCCCGGATGCGGCTGAAACCGAAGGCGCCGACATCGACGCGGCTGACCAGGCCGGTGCTGACCCCGACCCACATGCCGCGGTCGCGGTCCTCGCACAGGGCAGTGACGAGATGGCCGGGCAGGCTGCCGGAATCGATGGGATCGTGCCGGTAGATGGCGACATTGCCGCTGGCGAGTTCGATGCGGACGAGGCCTTTCGGGATGGCGACCCAGAGGTGGCCCTTGCTGTCCTGCCTGACCGTGCCGAGCATGCGCGACGGGAGCACCACGCCCGGATGTCCGGTGCCGGTGAGGATCGTCATGGTGGCCGGATCGTAGCGGAACAGCCCGGAGCCCTCGGTGGCGATCCACATGGCCGCGCCGGTGCCGGGGGCGATGGCGGAAATGGGCGTGGTGGACTGCCAGACGCGGTAGAGCTCGGTCTCGCCGCGGCGCTGCACCACCAGGGCACCATCGTAGAGCCCGATCCAGAGATCGCCTTCGGCGCTCAGAGCCAGCGCGGACACCCGTGTATCGCCAATGGCGGGGCGAAAGGTGACGATGCGGTTTTCCGCCAGATCGAGCTTGGCGAGGCCCTGATTGGTCCCGATCCACAGGTCGCCCTTCAGGTCGGTCTGGAGCGCGAGGATCTCATCGCCCGGCAGGTCGTGGATCGAGGCCCGCACCTTCGACACGCCGCTGAGGGGGTCGACCTGATGCAGCTCGCCCGATGCGGTGCCGACCCAGACCTCGCCCTTCAGCCCGGCCGTCATGGCGGTCACGGCTTTCCGACCAAAGGCGGCCTGTCCGTCCTGCCCCGCCAGTTGCACCCGATACCCCCGGTGGTCGAACCGATACAGCCCCGAGGCACCAGCCAGCCAGAGCCCGCCCCGGCTGTCGAGCATGATCGACCGCACCTCGACCGGCGGCAGCTCGTCGGCGCCGATGAGCCGCTGAAAGCGCACATTTTTCCAGTCGCGGTATTCCTGGGCCTTGCCGGCATTCAGCGCAGCCGGTTCGACGGCATGGTCCTCCCCCGGCCACCCCAGGCAGCCCAGTGCCACGGCCCAACCGATCAGCCGGCTCCCCATTTTGCTGAAATTCACCACAGATTCTTGATTCGGTCCTGATTCCCCGCGTCCAAATTAGAATTTATTGTAATTTTATCAATTGTAATTTCTAAGCGGCAAAAACTAGCCTCGAAACGGGTCTTCTAGCCCCAACCCGGCGTTTCTGTGGCTGAAATCCCCTGATCCCGGCGCTATCTTCGCCGCCATGCTCTGGCTTTGGATTTCCCTGGGAGTGCTCCTCCTGCTGTTGCTCGCGCTCCTGGTCCACGACCTCACCCAGCGCCGGCATGCCATCCTGCACAATTTCCCCATCATCGGTCATTTCCGCTATCTGCTGGAGGCGATCGGCCCGGAACTGCGGCAGTACATCGTCACCGACAACGACGAGGAGCGTCCCTTTTCCCGAGACCAGCGGCGCTGGGTCTATGCGTCGTCGAAACGGGAGAACAACTATTTCGGCTTCGGCACGGACAACGACATCGAGCACGCGTCGAACTACCTGATCCTGAAGCACGCCGCCTTTCCCCTGATCAAACCCGAGCCCGGCGAGCCGGGACACGATCCCAACTACCGCCTGCCCTGCGCCAAGGTGATGGGCGCCCACCGGGGCCGGGCAAGGGCCTTCCGCCCGGACTCCCTCGTCTATGTCTCGGGCATGAGCTACGGCTCCCTGGGGTCTGCCGCGGTCGAGGCGCTCAACCGCGGCTGCCAGATCGCCGGCGCGCTGCAAAACACGGGCGAGGGCGGCCTGTCGGACCACCACCGCCACGGCGGCGATCTGATCCTCCAGATCGGCACGGCTTACTTCGGCGTGCGGGATGCGGCCGGGCGTTTCAGCCTCGAAAGACTGGTCGAGACAGTCCAGGGCACCCCGGAGATCCGCGCCCTGGAGATCAAATTGAGCCAGGGCGGCAAACCCGGGCTCGGCGGCCTGTTGCCCGGCAGCAAAGTCACGCCCGAGATCGCCCGGGTCCGCGGTGTCGAGCCGGGCAAAACCTGTCACAGCCCGGCCGGACACCGGGAGTTCCACGATGCCGACAGCCTGCTCGATTTCATCGAGAGGCTCGCCGCCGCCACCGGCCTGCCGGTGGGCATCAAGTCGGCCGTCGGCGAGATGCCTTTCTGGGTGGATCTCGCCCGGCTGTCCGCCACCACCGGACGGGCGCCGGACTTCATCGTCATCGACGGCGGCGAGGGCGGCACCGGTGCCGGGCCGCTCGTCTACACGGACCACGTCGCCCTGCCTTTCAAGCTGGGATTCACCCGCGTCTATCGCGAATTCACCCGGCAGGGACTGCACGACAAGATCGTCTTCGTCGGCTCGGGCAAGCTGGGCTTTCCCATCGATGCCCTGTTCGCCTGCGCGCTCGGCTGCGACCTCATCGCGGTGGCCCGCGAGGCCATGCTGGCCATCGGTTGCATCCAGGCCCAGCGCTGCCACACCGGCCACTGTCCCGCCGGCATCGCCACGCACAACCGCTGGCTCATGGCCGGGCTGGAACCCACGCTGAAAGCCGCGCGACTGGCCAACTACCTCGTCAGCCTGCGGATGGAGATGCTCAAGCTCTGCCACACCTGCGGCGTGGAGCACCCCGACCTCATCAGCCCCGACCATTTCGAGATTCTCGACGACCGGTTCGGCTTTTCGACCGTCGAGTCGGTCTTCGGGCTCGACCAGCCGCTCCCCCGCCCCACCCCGGATGCTTTCGAGCGGGCGCGGATGCTGATGAACGGCACAATCCCGGCTTGAAAAAGATCGCCCTTTCGGCCAAATGGTGCGCGCCCGCGGCGGCAACCCGCCCCGACGGGATGAATCCAAAAACCTTCCGCTGCCGAATCCTTCCCATTACCCGTGAAATTCCTGTCAAATGCCGTCCTGACCGTCCGCCAATGGTGGGACTCCGATTATGTGCCGCCCGGCGCGCCTCCGCTGCCGGATGAAGACCGCTTCGACTTTCCGCGCCTCGTTCCCTATCTTTTTCTCCATGCGGGCTGCCTGCTCCTCCTCTGGGTGGGCTGGAGTTGGTTCGCCGTGGCCGTCGCAGCGGCGCTCTATGTGGTCCGCATGTTCGGCATCACCGCTTTTTACCATCGCTACTTTTCCCATCGCGCCTTCCGCACCTCGCGTTTCATGCAGTTCTGCTTTGCCCTGCTCGGCAATACCTCGATGCAGCGCGGTCCACTGTGGTGGGCGGCGACCCATCGCCATCACCACGCGCATTCCGACGAGGAGCACGACAAGCACTCGCCGGTCCAGAGCGGCTTCGTCTGGTCGCACATCGGCTGGCTGACGAGCCGGCGGAATTTCCCGACCGACTATGGCAAGGTGAAGGATTTCGCCGCCTACCCGGAGTTGGTCTTTCTCAACCGGCACGATTTCCTCGTCCCGGTCCTGTTCGGCGTCCTGCTGTGGGCGATCGGAGCCGCCCTCGCCACCTGGGCGCCGGAATTGGGTACCAACGGCCCGCAGCTCTTCGTCTGGGGCTTTTTCGTCAGCACCGTGGTGCTGCTCCACGGCACCCTGTTCATCAATTCCCTCGCCCACATGCTCGGCCGGCGCCGCTTCCAAACCACGGACGACAGCCGCAACAGCCTGCCGCTCGCCCTGATCACGCTCGGCGAAGGCTGGCACAACAATCACCACCGCTACGCCCACTCGGCCCGGCAGGGCTTCTACTGGTGGGAAATCGACATCTCCTGGTACGTGCTGCGCCTGATGGCCGCCGTCGGACTGATCTGGGATCTCAAGGGCGTGCCGCCCTCGGTCTACCGCGAAGCCGAAGCCCTGAAACAGGGTAAGCCAGTGGCAGCCTCGGCGGAATGATGGCTGCCGCCACTCCGGCTTTGGCCAAAAAGTCGCCGGGCTCCAGCCAGAAAAGCTACTGAAACCGACGCGAAACGGTTGCCCGTTCGCCGCCGAACCTGCCCGCGCCAGGCATCCGACTGCCCCCCGGCGGACGAATTCCCGTTTTCACCCCGCTCTTCCTTTCCGTCCCCTTTTCCCCAACTCATGCGCATCGCCATCATCGGAAGCGGCATCGCCGGCCTGGGCTGCGCGTGGTTCCTCCATCGCCGGCACGAGGTCACCGTCTACGAAGCCGACGACCGCATCGGCGGCCACAGCCACACGGTCGATATTTCAGAGGGCGATCGCACGGTCTCGCTCGACACCGGCTTCATGGTGTACAACGAGGTGACCTATCCACACCTCACCCGACTCTTCGCGGCCCTGGAGGTGCCGACCCAGCCCACCTCGATGTCCTTCAGCGTCCAGCATGGACCCAGCGGGGTGGAATGGAACGGCGCCGGCTTCAACACCCTCTTCGCCCAGCGGAAAAATCTGCTCAATGTCCGCCACTGGCGCTTCCTGATGCAGCTTAACCGCTTCAACCGCGAGGCTGTCGCCGCGCTCGACGAGCCCCGCTGGGCCGCGATGAGCCTGGCCGAGTACGTTGAGGCCCGTGGCTACGGCCGGGATTTTCTCGAGCGCTACCTCGTCCCGATGAGTTCCGCCGTCTGGTCGACCCCGCCGGACAAAATGCTCGACTTCCCCGCGCTGACGCTGCTGCGATTCTGGCACAACCACGGCTTCCTCGGCCTCCACACCCAGCACCCCTGGCGCACCGTCACCGGTGGCTCACGGGAATACGTCACCCGGCTCATCGCGCCCTTTCGCGACCGCATCCACACCGCCACGCCGGTGCAGTCGGTGACCCGCACACCCCAAGGCGTCACGATCACTTCCCCGCGTGGCGAGGAGAGCTACGACCGCGTGATCCTCGCCGCCCACGCCCCCGCTTCGCTGAAGATGCTGACCGATCCCACGCCACTGGAGTGGGAGATCCTCCCGGCATTCGCCTATCAACCCAATGCCGTGGTGGTGCACTCCGACGACCGCGTCATGCCGCGCACCCGGCGCTGCTGGGCCTCGTGGAATTACCGCACCGAGCCGGATGGCCGGCGCACCTCGACCCATTACTGGATGAATTCGCTCCAGGGAGTCTCCGATCGCGCCAACTATTACGTGACGCTGAACGCTCCCGAGCCGCCCGCCGCCGACAAACGTCACCGCGACCTCGACTACGAGCACCCGCTCTTCGACCTCGCCGCCCGGCGCGCCCAGGAACGCCTGCCGGAGCTGCACCGGGCCGCCCGCGATTCGCGCACCCATTTCTGCGGCGCGTGGACCCGCTACGGCTTCCACGAAGACGGCTTGCTTTCCGCCGTGACCGTCTGCGAGACTATCTTCGACGGCGATCCCTGGTCGCTGCGATGAGATGACCGGCCGACGCTCAGCCTTGTACGATTGCGAAGTGGTGCATCAGCGCCTCTCGCCCAAGCGCCACGGATTCCGCTACCGCCTGTTTTATTTCGACCTCGATCTCGCGGAGATACCCTGTTTGATCTCCGATCTGACCCTGTTCAGTCGGAATCGCTTCAACCTCTACACCTTCCGGGACGACGACCACTTCGCTGTCGGGGCCGGCCCCGACCTGAGGGCCAATCTCGCGGCGTGGCTCGCGGAGCGCGGCGTGATCCTGGAGGCATCGGATCGCGTCCGACTGATCACGCTGCCGCGTATCGTGGGCTACATCTTCAATCCGGTCTGCTTTTACTTCATCCACGACGCCTCGGGCCGGGCGAAACATGCTGTGGTGGAAGTCTGCAACACCTTCCGAGAACTCAAACCCTATCTCATCGCCACTCCCGAATCGCCCGATACCTTCCACCTCACCACGCCGAAACATTTCTATGTCTCACCTTTCACCCATCTCGACGCTTCCTTCGACTTTCGCCTCAAGGTCCCCGGCGACGACATCGAAATCCACATCGACGACCTCGAGAAGGGTGAGACCATCCTGGTGAGCTGGATCCGCGGCCATCGACGCCCCATCACCGATGCGAGGCTGGCTTGGTATGCGATCCGCTATCCCCTGTTGACTCTCCAGATCATCTTTAAAATCCACTGGCAGGCATTTCTGCTCTGGCTGAAGCGACTGCCCTTCATCCGCAAGTCCGACCGGCCCGATCTCCAGCGCGACCTCCACCGCCCCCATCCGTCACTCACCCCACCGACACCGAAACCATGAATCTCAGCGAATCCACCGCCTCCACTCCGGCCGTCACTGCCGCGACGCGCGAACGCTCCTGGCTGACCAGCCTGCTGCGCCGTCCCCTGCTCGCCACGCTGCGCGATTTCCGGCTCGGCCGGCTGCATGTCGATCTGCCGGACGGATCGGTGGAAGTCTTCGGATCGGATGAGCCCGGCCCGCGCGCCCGCATCGCGATTCGGAACGACGATTTCTTCCGCAAATGCGCCCTCCACGGGAATGTCGGCCTCGGTGAGGCCTATCTCGACGGCGACTGGGACACCCCGGACATCCGCGCGGTGATTGAATGGTTCATCGTCAATCTCCACGCCGATCCCCGCACCCGCGGCTCGTCGCAGCGGCTCAAGCTGGTCGGCCTGCTGCGCCTGCTGGACCGCGTGGGCCACCGGCTCCGCGCCAACAGCAAGACGATGAGCCGGCGCAACATCGAGGAGCACTATGATCTGGGGAATGACTTCTACCGACTCTGGCTCGACCCCAGCATGACGTACTCATCGGCCCGCTACACCCACCCGGAGCAGTCTCTGGAGTCCGCCCAGGCCGAGAAATACGAAAACCTCTGCCGCCTGCTCAAGCTCCAGCCCGGCGACCGGGTGCTGGAGATCGGCTGCGGCTGGGGCGGCTTCGCCCTCCACGCCGCCCGCCACCACGGCGTCCACGTCACCGGCGTCACCATTTCCCCTGCCCAGCACGACGAAGCCACCCGCCGCGTGCGCGAGGCCGGTCTGGAGGACCGCATCGAGATCCGGCTCCAGGATTACCGCGATCTCTCGGGCACCTTCGACAAGATCGTCTCCATCGAGATGCTGGAGGCCGTCGGCGACCGCTACCTGGAGACCTGGACCGCGAAATGCCACGAGGTCCTCGCCCCCGGCGGTTTGCTCGCCGTGCAGATGATCACCGTGCCGGACTGCGATCACGCGGAGCTGAAACGCGGCACCGATTTCATCCAGAAGCACATTTTCCCCGGCTCCCTGCTCCTCAGCATCGGCCGGATGAATGAGGCCATGAACCGCACCGGCACGCTGTTCCTGCATGGCTTGGAGGATCTCGGCGCCTCCTATGCCCGCACCCTGCGCGAATGGCACGCGACCTTTAATGGCCGCCTCGACGCGGTCCGGGAACTGGGCTTTTCCGAGCGTTTCATCCGGAAATGGAATTACTACCTGAAATACTGCGAAGCGGCCTTCGCCACGCGCAACATCAGCGTCGTCCAGGCCGTCTATACCCGGCCCGCCAACCAGGCCACCCTCCATCGCGAGGATGGTCTCCTCTGAACCGACCGCCGTGCCCCAAACCGATGACCGACCCGGCTTTTGGAGGCGCCGCGTCCTCCTGCCGATCCGATCGCAGCTCACCCAGGGAGCCAGCCCGGCCGCCCTGTCCCGTGCGGTCGCCTGCGGGGTCGTCTGCGGGGTCTTCCCCATCCTCGGCACCACCGGCATCGTCGCCACCGCGGCGGGCTGGGCACTGCGGCTGAACCAGGCGGTCATCCATTCGCTCCACTGGCTGCTCTACCCGCTGCACCTCTTGCTCATCCCCGTTTACATCCGGGCCGGGGAGCGGCTGTTCGGCGCCGAGCCAATCCCCTTCTCCATCCCCGAGGCTCTGAAACTCTTTCTGCGCAGCCCATCGGCTTTCTTTGGTGAATTCGGCATGAGCTGCGTCCATTGCATCGCCGCATGGGCGGTCAGTTCGCCGCCGATCGCCATTCTCGTCGCCTGTTCGGTCCACCCGCTGATCCGGCGGCTCGCGTCACAACTCCCCACGGCACCATGAACGACTCTGCCCTGACTCTCACGGCCGGCGCCGTCCTGCTCTCGGTTTGGTTCGTCGCCGCCTGGCGTCTCGCGGTGCGGCTGGACAATTACGCCCTCGTCGATGTCGCCTGGGCGCTGGCTTTCGCTCCCGTGGCCACCCTCTATGCCGCTCTGGGCGACGGCTGGGGACCGCGCCGTCTGTTGATCGCCGCCCTCGTCGCCGCCTGGAGCCTGCGGCTTGGCCTCTATCTCTGGCGTCGCGTCGCCCGGCACCATCCGGCTGAGGATGCGCGCTACCGGGTGCTTCGCAGCCACTGGCAGGACCGCCTCGCGGCGAATTTCCTCGGCTTTTTCCTCGGCCAGGGGCTGCTGGTCTGGCTGCTGATGCTCCCCGTCTTCTGGATCGCGCGCCAGCCCGGAGCCGACTTTCATCCGCTGGAGATCGCCGGTTTCGCCCTGTGGTTTGTCGGACTCGCCGGCGAGGGTCTGGCCGACCGCCAACTCGCGCGCTTCAAGGTGGCTCATCGCGACGATCCCCAGGCCCTCTGCCAGGAAGGGCTCTGGGCCTGGTCGCGGCATCCCAACTACTTTTTCCAATCCCTACTCTGGTGGGGCCTCTTCCTCGCCGCCCTGCCCGCCCCGGGTGGCTGGAGCGCCATTCTCGCTCCTCTGGCGATGCTGTGGTTCCTGATCAAATTCACCGGCATTCCCCTGACCGAAGCCCTCGCCCTCGAAAAACGCGGCGACCGCTACCGGGACTACCAGCGTAACGTCAGTGCTTTCATCCCCTGGCCGAGAACCTCCCCGAGGGATGGCAAAACAAACGCCTGATCCCGACGCCACCCTGACCCAAGATTTTCCCATGCCTTCCATCAATGACCTCCTCGCCCGCGGCGCCCTGCCCGATTCCGTGATCCGCTTTGGCATCCGCCGGCGGCTGGCCCAGACCCTGCGGGAGGTCGTCCATCCCACCGCCGAAGCCCAGCGCGCCGCCTTGATGAGCCACATCGCCGGCCTGAAGCAGAGCCCCGTCGCCATCCATACCGATGCGGCCAACGAGCAGCACTACGAGGTGCCAGCCGGCTTCTACCTCAAATGCCTGGGCCCTCGTCTCAAATACAGCTCGGCGTGGTTCGACTCACCTGAAGACTCGCTGGCCGAGGCGGAGGAGAAAATGCTGCGTCTCACCTGCGAGCGCGCCGGGCTGGCCGACGGGCAGCACATCCTCGAGCTGGGCTGCGGCTGGGGTTCGCTTTCGCTCTGGATGGCCGAGCATTATCCGAAGGCCCGCATCACCGTGGTGTCGAATTCCGCCTCCCAAAAGGCCCACATCGACCGCGTCGCCGCCGAGCGCGGCTTTGGCAACCTCACCGTCCGCACCGCGAACATGATCACCTACGCCGGCGAGGGCGAGGGCGTCTTCGACCGGGTCGTGTCGGTCGAAATGTTCGAGCACATGAAAAATTACGAGGAATTGCTTCGCCGCGTCGCCGGCTGGCTGAAGCCGGGCGGCTCGCTCTTCGTCCACATCTTCACCCACCGCGTGGCGGCTTATCACTACGAAGCCAAGTCCGACGACGACTGGATGGCGAAGTATTTCTTCACCGGCGGCCAGATGCCCTCCGACGACCTGCTGCTCTACTTTCAGGACGACCTGCGCATCCGCGACCACTGGTGCGTCAGCGGCCGCCACTACCAGCTCACTTCGGAGTGCTGGCTGAAAAACATGGACGCGCACCGCGACGAGATCTTTCCGCTCCTCGAGAGCACCTACGGCCCTGCCGAGGCCCTCAAATGGTGGCACTACTGGCGCGTCTTCTTCATGGCCTGTGCCGAATTGTGGGGTTATCGTGGCGGCGAGGAGTGGATCGTCTCCCATTACCGATTCGAAAAGCCCCCCATCCTGCCATGACACCCCACGCCTGGATCCTGCCCCTGACCCTGTTGCTGTTCGCCCTGCGGCTCGACGCCGCCCGCGGGAACGAGGCCGCCGTCGCACTCATCATCCGCGGCGATGCCCTCGACGCCCAGTTGCAAACCGCCGGGGCCCTCGACGCCTATCTCGAAGCCGAGAAACTCCAGCCCGACAATCCCGAACTGCTGATCAAGATCGCCAAACAGTATGGCGAGTCGATGGTCGATCTCGCCGACGAGGACCGCCGCCGCGCCGCCGGAGAAAAGGCTCTCGCGTATGCCCAGCGCGCGCTGACACTCGCTCCCGATCTGGCCGACGCCCATCTCGCCGTGGCGATCTGCTACGGTCGCCTGCTGGATCTGGTTCCCGCCCGGCAAAAAGTCGAGTATTCGCGTCAGGTGAAGATCCACACCGAAAAGGCCATCGCCCTCGACGAGCGCTCCGACTATGCCTGGCACATGCTGGGCCGCTGGCATCGGGCCGTGGCCGACACGGGTGCCTTGCTCAAAGGCATCGTCAAGGTGGTCTATGGCGGCCTTCCCGATGCCTCGCACGAGGATGCCGCGGCTGCTTTTGAAAAGGCAATCGCCCTGAAGCCCGACCGCGTCGCCCACCATATCGAACTGGGACTCACCTACGCCGAGATGAATCGAAAAGCTAACGCCAAACAGGCATTGGAACGCGGTCTGGCCCTGCCGTCGAAAGAGCGGGACGATCCCGGCACCAAAGCTCGCGGCAAAGAAGCCCTCGCCGATCTGGCGAAGGAATAAAGCACCGCTTTACAGCCGACCCTTGACCCAGCGAACCTGGGGACCGACCACCGGGATATGTTCGAAGATCCCTCGCGACGCATCCCAGAAATCCTGATGCAGCACGACGCGACCTTCGGCGTCGAATCGGAGCTGCGACATGCCGATCGTCCGGATCGGCTCACCGCCGGCCAGCTTTTTGCCCCGATAGACCATTTCCCAGCGCACATACCAGGTGCCGTCGGCGGACCGCAGGGTGTCGTGGTACTCGACCGTGCCGCTGTGGAGCAGTTTCGCCGTCTCCAGCAGGTATTCCTCCACCGCCTCGCCGCTGCGCAGCGTCTTGAGTGTGTCGTTGAAGAAAGTCTCGTCCGCATAGACCCGGCTGGCGCGACCGCGGATGTTTTCTTCGGTCAGATTCGAAAGCAGGCCCTTCCAGGCTTCCAGTCCGCGCTGTTCAGCCTCCGGAGTGGGCGTCGAAACGGTCCGCGCCAGCGCCGCGCGATAGTCTTCGATGGGAGCGTCGTTCATGGTCGTGGATGAGGTGGCACAGCCCGCCGCGAACAGCCCCAGCAACAGCGGCGAGACGATCAAGCCGGCACCAAAGGCGAGTAGCGAGCGGGATTTTTCCTTCATGGCGGGAGTCGGCATTGGCCGACCACCAGTCTACGCCCCTCATGGCGGCTCTGAACGCCCTTTTCGCGAAAATCTCTCCCGTTGGGCCATTTCCATCACCGCGTCGCCCACTTCCCGCCAAAAACCTGCCATTTCCCTCACGAGGCTCGGCCCAAAATGGCCCATTTTACCAATTTTGCCCCATTTTTAACTTCCAAATCGATTCAAAAGGCGAATCTTTCGCGTAAAACACGCATTTTTTATTTGCGAAAGCCAGATGAGAGCCGATTTTTGTGTCGAAACCTTCAATTTTTCCCCATCACCACCATGGCCAAGGAACAACTCGACGGCGCCCAGGCGCTCATCAAGACGCTCGATGAACTCGGCATCGAATACATTTTCGGCTATTCCGGCGGAGCCGCCCTGCCGATTTTTGACGCCTTGGAGACCGTCAAAACGAACATCAAGTTCGTCCTGACCCGCCACGAACAAGGCGCGACCCACATGGCTGACGGCTATGCCCGCGCCACCGGCAAGCCCGCCGTGGTGCTGGTGACGTCCGGCCCCGGAGCCGGCAACACCATCACCGGTATCATGACCGCGCAGATGGACTCGGTGCCGATGATCATCATCACCGGCCAGCAGGTCACCTGGATGCTGGGTAAGGACGCCTTTCAGGAAGCCGACATCTTCGGCATCACCATCCCGGTGGTGAAGCACAACTATCTGGTGCGCAACACCAACGACCTGCCCCGCATCGCCCGCGAGGCCTACCACATCGCCACCACCGGTCGTCCCGGCCCGGTGCTGATCGACGTGCCGAAGAATGTGAGCCAGTCGCCCTTCACCGGCGATCTCGACAGCGAGATCGACCTGCCCGGCTATCATCCCGAAGCCGGCTTCGACTTTGACGAGGAGGCGGTCGAGCAGGCCGCCCGGCTTATCGCCCTGTCGAAGCGGCCCGTCATCCTCGCCGGTCATGGCGCCATGATCGCCGGTGCCGAGAAGGAACTGATGCACCTCGCCACCACGCTCGGCTGCCCCGTGACCAATACCCTGCTGGGCAAGGGCGTCTTCCCCGAGACCCATGCGCTCTCCCTGGGCATGCTCGGCATGCACGGCACCGCCTACGCCAACAAGGCCATGTGCGAGTGCGACCTGATCCTCAACGTGGGCTCGCGCTTTGACGACCGCATCATCGGCCAGGCGGACAAGTTCGGCGCCAATGCCAAGATCATCCACATCGACATCGACCCGTCGGAGATGAACAAGATGATCCGCCCCGATGTCCAGATCGTCGGCGACGCCAAGGCGGTGCTGAAATCGCTCAACCAACACATCAAGCCCCTGCCCACCGCCGATTGGCTGGAGCATCTCGACGGCTACAAGAAGAAGTTCCCGCTTTCCTACAAGAAACAGGGCGGCCTGCGCATGCAGCAGGTGCTCGACGAACTCTTCGAAGTCACCGAGGGCAAGGCCATCGTCACCACCGACGTGGGCCAGCACCAGATGTGGGCGGCCCAGTTCTACCGCAACGACGAAAGCTGGAAGTGGATCAGTTCGGGCGGCGCCGGCACCATGGGCTTCGGCTTCCCCGCCGCCATCGGTGCCCAGTTCGCCTGTCCCGACGACATCGTCGTGGCCGTGGTCGGCGACGGTGGCTTCCAGATGACCCTCTGCGAGTTGGCCACCGCCGTCATCAACAAGCTTCCCGTCATCATCCTGGTGCTGAACAACCACTACCTCGGCATGGTGCGCCAGTGGCAGGAGCTCTTCTTCGACAACCGCGAAAGCGGCGTCGATCTCGATGGCAATCCCGACTTCGCCAAGCTGGCCGAAGCCTACGGCGCCACCGGCCTGACGGTGAAACGCCCCGCCGATGTGCGCAAGCGCCTCGAAGAAGCCCTCGAACTTCGCAAGAACGGCCCCGTGCTGATCAATGCCGAGTGCATCAAGACGGAAAACGTCTTCCCCATGATCCCCGCCGGCGCCGCCCTCGAGGACATGCTCATCGAGCCCCCGAAGTACAAGATGGAGAAGCCCGTGGGTTCCACCTGAGGTTTTGACCTACGCATTCAGCGGTCAGTTTTCGGTCGGCAGCAAGTCTGCCGACCACACCTCATCACTTCTTCGAAAGACTGATCACTTTTCACTCTTCACTTTTCACTTTTCACTTTTCACTTTTCACTCCCCCAGACCCGTCATGTCCCGCACCATCACCACTACTGACCAAAAGCCCAAGCCGCGGCCCGATATCGTGGGCGGTCACACGCTCTCCATGTTTGTGAACAACCAGCCCGGCGTGCTGATGCGCATCTGCCAGGTCTTTGCCCGCCGCGCCTACAATATCGACTCGCTCGTCGTGTCCCAGGGGCGCGACCCGCGCTTTTCCCGGCTCACCCTGGGCATCTCGGGCGATCCCGCCGGACTCGACCAGATCATCAAACAGTGCGAGAAGCTCATCGACGTCATCCACTGCACCGAGCACACCCCCGCCGATGCCGTGGTGCGCGACATGGTGCTGGTGAAACTGCGCGTCATCGGCGGTGAAAAGCGCACCGAGGTGCTCCAGATCATCGAGCATTTCGGCGGCAAGACCGTGGACCTCTCCGAGACCTCCATGATCGCCCGCATTGAGGGCGACTCTGAGAAAGTCGATGCCGCCATCCGCCTCCTGTCCGGCTACGACATCATCGAGACGGTCCGCACCGGCAAGGTCGTCATGGCCCGCGGCGAACAGCCGACCTGATCGCGCGGCCGACTTCCCGGCTGCCGGAAAGATCCCCTCCGTGGTGCCTCGACCGCGCGTTCGCGCATCGATGACACCGTGCTTTCCGGCTTGCGGTGCGGTCGGTGACCCGGCATCATCGACGGCATGAAAACGGCCGCCGCCCGCCGGCTCCATCCCGTCGCGATCGCGATCCTTGCCACCTTGTTCGCCTTCGGCTCCGGCCGCGCCGACGAGAGGCCGAACATTGTCTTCATCATCGCTGACGATCTCGGCTGGGCCGATGTCGCCTTTCACGGCGGCACTATGCCCACTCCGCATCTCGACCGCCTGCGGGCCGAGGGGGCCGAGCTCACCCGGCACTACGTGGCCCCGGTGTGCACCCCGACTCGCGCCGCCCTGATGACCGGGCGTTTCTGGAGCCGCTTCGGCGTCACCAGCCCGCAAAACGAGCGCGCCCTGCCCGCCGACACCGTCACCCTGCCCCGCGCCCTCCAGACTGCCGGCTATGACACCTGCCTCACCGGCAAATGGCACCTCGGCTCCCGGCCCGAGTGGGGGCCGAACCACTACGGCTTCGACCACAGCTACGGCTCCCTCGCCGGCGGCGTCGGCCCCTATGACCACTTTTACAAAAAAGGCCCCTACAGCACCACCTGGCACCGGAATGGCACCCTCATCACCGAGACCGGCCACGTCACCGACCTCATCGCCGACGAGGCCGTCCGCTGGATCGAAGAACGGCCCGCCGCCGGCACACCCTACTTCCTCTACGTCCCCTTCACCGCCGTCCACCTGCCGGTGAAAGAGCCCCAGGCTTACCTCGACCGGGTGCCGCCCACCATCGTCGGCGATGTGCCCCGCCACTACGCCGCCTGCATCGCCCACCTCGACGAGGCCGTCGGTCGCATCGTCGACGCCGTCGATCGCAAGGGGCACCGCGAGCGCACCCTCATCGTTTTCACCAGCGACAACGGCGGCAGCACCGCGGAAAATAACGACACCAAATACCCCGCCGACGACTATCCCCAGGGCGCCCTGACCGGCAGCAACCGGCCCCTCCGCGGCAAAAAAGGCGACCTCTACGAGGGCGGCATCCGCGTGCCCACCCTCGCCCGCTGGCCCGGCCGCATCCGGCCCGGCTCCACCATCGGCTACCCGGCCCACATCAGCGACTGGATGCCCACCTTCTGCTCCCTGGCCGGCTACCAGCCGGACCACGACCTGAAATGGGACGGCATCGATCTGACCATCGACCTCACCGGTAGTCCCGCCTGCCACAGTCTTCGGCTGATCTACTCCGTCGCCCCCGGCTTCCGATCCCGCGCCCTCATCGCCGGCGACTCCAAGCTCATCGTCCACGGCCCCGTGCCCGGTCTCGATCCCAAAGCCGACCCGAACGCTCCCCTCCGCGCCGAACTCTACGATCTCGCCGCCGATCCCGGCGAGACCAACGACCTCGCCACTCAGAATCGGCCCCATCTCGACGAGATGCTGGAGCGCCTCCGCACCGCCGCCCAAGCCGACCGCGACGCCGTCGCTCCGCGCGAAAAACAGCCCTGATCGTCTTTGCCCGTTTCCGATCAAACAGGGTCTGATCGCCGATCAAACAGGGTCTGATCAGAATCGTCAGGCCACCCGGCGGGCGCTGAAATCAGACCATGCCGAGCTTCATCCGCCCCTCCTCGGAGATCATGTCCTGATTCCACGGCGGATCCCACACCAGATCGACCTGGGCATGGGAGATCGGGCCCAGATTCATGATTTTCGACTGCGCATCGGCCGCGATGGTCGGCCCCATGCCGCAACCGGGAGCAGTGAGCGTCATCTTCACGTTCACCGTGGTCTCGCCCTCCTCTTCCTTGACCGTGCAATCGTACACCAGTCCGAGATCGACGATATTCACCGGGATCTCGGGGTCATAGACCATCTTGAGCTGTTCCCACACCGCTTTCTCCAGATCACCGGCTTCGATGGCCTGCTGGGCGGCGCTTTTCTTGTCTTTTTCCGCATCGAGATCGATGCCGAGCGCGTCAGCGTTGTCCTTCGAGATCCGCGCGAGCCCGGCCTGGGTGGCGATGGTGTAGGTGCCGCCGAGGGCCTGCGTGATCATCACCCGCGTGCCGGCCGGGAGCGAGATCAGGTTGCCGCTGGGGATCTGGATGGCTTCGACCTCGCGGTTCAGTTCGATTTCTTCGTGGGTTCTCATGGGAAAATGGGGCTGAATGGATGAAATGGCGACGTGTCAGGCGCCGGCGTCGTCGAGTTTGACGATCTTGAGCTTTCCGCCTGACGGCGCCGGACCGGAAAGCCGGCCCAACAGGGTCTGTCCGGCGGGGGAAGACGGTGGCTCCGCGGCGGCCGGAGTCTCGCCGGCGGCTTCCTCCTCAAGCGCCTGTCGCAGGGCGCCTTCGACCATCTGGCCGCAGTGAATCTTCATCGGCGGGAGCGGCCCCAGCGGCCGGGCCAGATCGCCTGCGTCGAGTTTCAGGGCTTCCTCGACCGTCTTGCCGGCGAGCAGCTCCGTGGCCACGCTCGCCACGGCGATGGCCGTCTGGCAGCCAAAGCTCTGAAAGGAGGCCCGGTCGATGACCTTGCGACCGTCCTTTTCCTTGAATTTCAGCCACATCCGCAGCATGTCGCCGCAGTCGGGGCTGCCGACGGTGCCCACGGCGTCGGCGTCGGCCATCTCGCCCATGTTGCGGGGGTTGGCGATGGCTTCGCGGATGCGCTCTTCGGTGCTGTGGTCGGCAGTCATGGGGTGGATCTGGGAAAAAAGCTCAGATCATTCAAATTCCACCCGGTAGCGCGGCAGACTGGGATCGATCTGCTGGCTCCACGCATCGATGCCTCCGCGGAGCGCCCGCGTGGCGCGGTAGCCGTGCCCGATCAGGTAGGCGGCGGCGTCGAGGCAGCGGTCGCCGGCGTGGTCGTAGACGACGATGCCGCGGTCCTTGGGCCATTGGCCGAAAATCTCGTGGGTCAGCTCGTTGCTGAACAATTCGGACCCGGCGATGGCCACGGCTTCGTGCTCTTCGCGGGTGCGGAGATCGATCAACACGGGCGGCGCGTCGGATTTCAGCCACCCGTCGAGGTCGGCGGGATCGATCAACACGCGGAGGTCCTCCTCGTGGCTCGACTCGATGTGGGCGATGACTTCGTCGACCGGCAGGTCTTCGTTGCGCTCGCACACCTCGGCGAGGGTTTCATCGTCCCGATAGGCACAGCTCTGGCAGCCACCGATGTGATAGCGGGCAAAGAGCGCCCGCCGCGCGCCGGGAAAGACGGCGAGCAGTTCACCCATGCGGGTGTCGGGGCTCAGATCGGTGGCGGCGGGGCTGGAGACGCTCATGTGCCGGTCACTATGCGGGCGGATGGGGGGCGGTTCAAGCGCGTTCGATCCGCGGACCGGCCGGTCCGGCCAGGGAGGCCCCTTACTGACAGACCGTGCAGCCTTCCTCCATCGAACAGGCCTCCACCTGCCGCTCGCCCAGCTCGACATCGCCAAAATCGTCGTCGTCATCCATGAGCGCGCTGGTGGCCGAAGCTACCGGCGTCGGCAAGCCACTGGTCGGATTGTTGGATTCGAGTTCTGAGCCGGTGAGAGGAGAAAGTTCAGCGTTCATGACTTTCAAGCTGCCAGTGTCCCCGAGCCGTGTCAAATCTCCGGCTCGGGAATCCCTCCGGGCGCCTTCCCGACGCCGACGGAGCCCAGAAAACAACGCTTTCTGCGCCCCTGCCCGATTTTTCCGCCTTGCGGTTGGCTCCGGCTATTGGCTACAAAGGGCGGACTCGTCATCTCCGAATTCACCCGCCCTCGTCGCCGCGACGATCGGTCCGGGTCTTGTCGCCGGTGGCTGTCTGGTTCTTTTTCGCCTGCTGATCATGATCTCCACCCGTCGCCAAACTCTCCTCCATCGCCGCCCGGCACCGGCTCCGGGGCTCCTGCTTGCCGTCGGACTCGCCATGCTGGCCTCCGGGGTGGACGCGGCAGAGGCGACGCCGCCCAACATCGTCGTCATCCTCGCGGACGACCTCGGGTGGGCCGATCTGCCGGTCTATGGCAATCGCTTTCACGAAACCCCCGCCATCGACCGGCTCGCGGCGGAGGGGCTGCGTTTCACCCAATTCTACTCGGCCGCGGTGTGCTCTCCGACGCGCGCCAATCTCCAGACTGGACGACACGAGGCGCGGTTCGGCATCACCCAGCACATCCCGGGACACCGCCGGCCCTATGCGCGGCTGATCGATCCGACGGTGCCGCCAGCCCTGCCGCTGGAGGCCGTGACCTATGCCGAGCGGCTCGCGGCGGCAGGCTATGCGACGGGCTATTTTGGCAAATGGCATCTCGGCGGCGAGGGATACGGCCCGGAGGACCAGGGCTGGCAGACGGTGGTGGAATGCCAGGGTCACACCGTGCCACCGGCCATCACTGGCGAGCCGGAGCCGCTCCGCACGGTGGACTTTCTCACCCGCCGGGCAGTCGATTTCATCCGCCGCCACCGCGACCGGCCCTTTGCCCTGCAAGTCTCCCACTACGCCGTGCATCTGCCGATCAGCACGACGCCCGACCGCCTCGCGAAATACGAAAAGAAGGCGCCCCAGCCCGGATTCCCCAGCCGACCCGACTATGCCGGCCTGCTGGAGGAGTTGGACGACAGCGTGGGCGGCATCGTCCGCGCCATCGACGAGGCCGGACTCGCCGGGCGGACCCTGATCGTCTTCGTCTCCGACAATGGCGGCCTGATCCACGACCAATCGGGCACCATCCACACATCGAACCTGCCGCTCCGCAGTGAGAAAGGCACCCTCTATGAAGGCGGCATCCGCGTGCCCGCCATCCTGCGCTGGCCGGGCACGATTCCCGCCGGCACGATCTGCGAGATGCCGGCGCAGACTGCGGATCTGCACCCCACCTTCCTCGATCTGGCGGGCATCCCGGCTGCTGCCGACATGCCCCCGGACGGCATCAGCCTGACCCGCTGGCTGCGCGAGCCCGGCGCCCCACCCACCCGCGAGGCCCTGCACTGGCACCTCCCGCATTACCACCACGACTCACCAGCATCAGCGATCCGGCGGGGCGACTGGAAGCTCATCCGGCATCACGAAGACGGCCGGCTTTCTCTCTTCGACCTCGCGGCCGATCCCGGGGAAACGAACGACCTGTCCACCAGCCGGCGGGAACTTGCGGTCGATCTCGACAGCTCCCTGACCACCTGGCTCGCCACGACGGAAGCCCGGATGCCCCGGCCCAATCCCGACCACGATCCTGCGCGGGCGAACGAACTGGCGGGAAAAGGTGGACGGAAAAAGCGCTGAGGCGCGCGCGGCTTCAACCCAGCACCAGTTCCACCGGGCAGTGGTCGGACCCCTCCACATCGGCGTGGATGGCCGCCGAGCGGATGCGGTCGCCCAGTCGCGGCGACACGCAGAAATAGTCGATGCGCCAGCCGACATTCCGGGAGCGCGCGCCGCCACGGAAACTCCACCAACTGTAGTGGCCCGGCTCGCCGGGATGCAGGTGGCGGAAGCTGTCGATGTAGCCCGCCCCGACGATCGCATCAAAACCGGCCCGCTCCTCGTCCGAAAAGCCGGCGCTCATCCGATTCTCCCGCGGCCGCGCCAGATCGATCTCGGTGTGGGCCACATTCAGGTCGCCGCCGAAGATCACCGGCTTGGTCGCCTCCAGCCCACGCACCCAGGCCAAAAAATCGCGATCCCAGCGCTGGCGGTAGTCGAGACGCCGCAGGCCGTCCTGGGCGTTCGGCGTGTAGACGCTGATCAGGAAAAAATCGGGGAATTCCAGCGTCAGCACCCGCCCCTCGTGATCGTGCTCGTCGATGCCGATGCCGAGCCGCACGTCGAGCGGCTCCTCGCGGGTGAAGATGGCGACTCCGGAGTAGCCCTTTTTCTCGGCGGAATTCCAATGCACCCGCCAGTCGCTCAGGGACGAGGGCAGTTCCACCTGATCCGGCGTGGCTTTTGTCTCCTGAAGCAGCAGCACATCGGGCCGGTGAGCCAGCACGTACTCCGCGAATCCCTTTTTCTGCACGGCACGCAGGCCGTTGACGTTCCAACTGTGCAACTTCATCGGATCAGTTGCCGCCGTAGGACCGCTCCACGCGCTCGGCCACGTCGCGATAGCCGTAGTCGGCGGCGTAGATCTGCTTCAGCGCCTCGAGGGATTTTTCCTTCTCCCCCATCTCGTCGTAGAGCAGGCCGATGTTGTAGAGAAGTTCCTTCTTCGTCTCGTCCATGCCGGTGATCTCCGCCACGGCCTCCTCGAACTGTTGCGCCGCGAGGTCGACCATCTTCATCTTCGCATAGCACTGGCCCAGCATGTTCATCACCTTGATGCGCAGGTTCGGGCTGCGCTTGGCCATCTGGAGGTGCTGGATGGCGTCGCGGTACTGTTCGGCGCCGAAAAGCCGCTGGCCCAGTTCGTAGCGGAGTTGCATGTCGGTGGGGTTCCGGTCCACCCGTTTGCGGGCCTCGTCGATGAGACCGGACGACATCTGGCCCTCCATCTCGGCGAGGCGCGCCTTTTGCTCCTCGATCTCGGGGTGGTCGGGATTGTCCGTGATCCAGGTCTTCAGATCCTTGAGATACTGCGCCTGCACCCGCTCCCTCAGCTCCCCGACCTTGCGCTCAAGCGACGGGTCGTTGCTGCTGAGCTGGTGGGCCCATTCGTAGTAGGTCAGGGCGCTGTTGAAGTCCTCCAACTGCTCGTAGCAGTCGGCGATCTGCTTCACGACATTCAGATTGTTCTGATCCACCGCGTACTCCTCCAGCAACTGCGCCAGGCGCTGCTCCAGCAGTTCGCGCGTCATGCCGGCGCGATTGGCCTGCTCGAGCTTCTTCGCCTCGTCCTTGTTTGCGATGAGGTCCTTGAAGCTGCCGCCCTCCCATTTCTGCGAGGTCATCGACTGCCGGGCGGTGGCGTCCTTCTCCATCTTGATCGCCACCAGGTCGGCGGGATCCTTTTTCCGGATTTTTCCGTATACCTCGGCAGCCTTCTCGTACTGGTTCTGCTGGTAGTAGAATTCGCCGAGTTGGTGCCAGTATTTGTTGTTGTCCGGGTGCCCCTCGGTCAGCGTTTCCAGGGCAAAGCCGGCCGTGAGGGGGAGATTGGTGGCCATGGCCGCCTCGAACAGCACCTGATTGCCCTGCGGATTGAAGGGATCGGTGGCCAGCACGTCCTTCTCGACCGAAATCATGGCTTCGGCCGGATTTTTCTTCACCTCGCGCTGCAGGGCCATCGCCTTCACCGACTCGGTGCCGAACGCCTTCTTGCCGGCCTGCTGCTTCACCGCCGCCAGCCGCAATTGCCGCCGGCAGTCGAGGAAGCGCGGCTCCTGCTTCAGCACGGCCTGGAAAAGGCTGATCACATAGCCCCAGTTGCGCAACTCCATGGCGCTCACGCCCCGGAGATAGAGATCGCGGAGTTTTTTGTCCAGATCCTGCTCGGTGACGACGTCTTGGTTCTGTTCGTTGGCGGCGTTTGACATGGTGGAAAGGGTCTTTCTGTTCGTTCTGAGGGCCGGTCTCGGTCGGCCGGGGGGGAAATGGAGTCGCCATCCTATCGCGATGGCGGACCAGTCGTCTAGCGAATCTTCCCCGCCGGATCAATGAAAAAGTGCGCCGGACAGGCTCGCAACCGGCCAAATCACGTCTCCAGGCAGAATCCCCACGGCAGCAGCCGGTCCACATCGACGATCTCGCCGATGGTGCCCTCGGCTCCCGAGTCCAACACAATCAGCGTGTCGGCGCCGGCAAACTCCCGGATCACCTGCCGGCACAAGCCGCAGGGCGAGCGGCCCTCGACCGGCCCGTCGGCGGGAGCCGCAGTCGAGACGGCCAGCAGGGCGATGCGCCGGAATCCGGCCGCCACGGCGGACTGGATCGCATTTCTCTCCGCACAGATGGTCGCGCCGTAGCTGGCGCTCTCCACATTGCAGCCCTGAAAAATCCGTTCCGCGGGGTCGTCGGCCATGATCAGCGCGGCACCCACGGCAAACCGGGAATAGGGCGCGTAGGCCCGGGTCGCCGCCTCGCGAGCAGACAGGGTCAGATCGGAGATCAAACAGGGTCTGATCGGAATGCGCCGCTCGGGCAGCGCCCGCCCCGGCAGGATGAGCCGTCCGGCGGGCGTCCCGAACGCCACAGCCGGCTCGTCGACCGCGGGCAGCACGATGGTGACGGCATCGGTGGACATGGCATCTCAGGTGCAACAGGGGCACGGCTGCACCCAGTGGCCGGGCGCCACCTCCTGGAGGGTCAGGTCCATGCCCACGCTCTCCCGCCACTTCGGATGTCCCATGCGGTGGCCGAAGGCACAGCCCTCCGGAGGATTGATCGGCGAGGGCACATCGCCCTCCAGCGGCCGCCGGTCGCGCCGGACCTGGGGATCGGGCACCGGGATGGCGGCGATCAGCGCCTTGGTGTAGGCGTGTCGGGGATTTTGGTAAATGGCATCGGCGTCGGCCATTTCCACGATTTTGCCGAGATACATGATCGCCACCCGGTCCGAGACATGCTTCACGACCGCGAGATCGTGGGCGATGAAGAGGTAGCTCAGGCCGCGCTCCTCCTGCAACTCCATCAGCAGATTCAGCACCTGGCTTTGCACGGATACATCGAGCGCGGAGACCGGCTCATCGCAGAAAATCAGCTTCGGGTTCAGGGCAATGGCCCGGGCGATGCCGATGCGCTGCCGCTGGCCACCGGAAAACTCGAACGGGAATCGGCTGCCCATCTCCTCGGAAAGCCCGACCCGCTCGAGCAATTCGGCGACCCGTTTGCGACGCTCGCCGCTGGTGCCGATTTTCTGGATTACGAGGGGCTCCTCGACAATGTCGCGCACCGAGTGACGGGGATTCAGCGAATCGGCCGGGTCCTGAAAGATCATCTGCAGGTTGCGCCGGAGAGGTTTCAGGGCGTGCTGGCCGATCCGGGTGATGTCGCGCCCCTCGAACTCGATGCGCCCCCCGGTCGGAGTGAGCAGGCGGGACGCGGCTTTGGCCAGCGTCGATTTGCCACAGCCCGATTCACCCACCAGACCAACGGTCTCGCCCTCTCCAACGGTGAGGGAGACGCCATCGACTGCCTTGCAGGCGCCCACGGGACGCAGGAAGACACCGCCCTTCACCGGGAAGTGGACCTTGAGGTTTTCGATCTTCAGAATGGGATTCATCGTTCGGCTGTGGCATTGGCGAGCGCCTCGCGAAAACAGGGGCAGGCTTCCACCCAATGACCGGGGCGGAACTCGACCATCGGCGGGCGCTGGGCCAGCACGGTATCATCATGGGGATTCGAGCACCGCGGGGCGAAGCGGCAGCCGGCCGGCATGCGGCTCAGGGACGGCACCGTGCCCTCGATGGTGCGGAGTTTTTGTTTCCTCGGGTGATCGAGCCGGGGGATGGAGTCGAGCAGACCGCGCGTGTAGGGATGGGTGGGCGACCCGAACAACTCCAACACCGGCGCCTGCTCGACGACGCGGCCGGCATACATCACGACCACGTCGTCGCAGTTCTCGGCAATCACCCCGAGATCGTGGGTGATCAGGATCACGGCCATGCCCATTTCGGCCTGGAGCTCCTCGATCAGGGCGAGGATCTGCGCCTGCACGGTGACATCGAGAGCGGTGGTCGGCTCGTCGGCGATGAGCAGCTTGGGACGGTTGATCAGGGCCATGGCGATCATGACACGCTGCCTCATGCCGCCGGACAACTGGTGGGGGTATTCGCCCACGCGGATCTCCGGCGAGGGAATGCGCACCCGTTTCAGCATTTCGACCGCCTGCTCCAGCGCCTCGGCGGGGCTGATCTTTTGGTGCAGCAGCACCGCCTCGGTCAGTTGGCGGCCGATGCTGTGCACGGGATTGAGCGCCGTCATGGGCTCCTGGAAGATCATGCCGATCTCTCCGCCGCGCACCTGGTGCATCTCCTCGGGCCGCACCTTCAGCAGGTCGCGGCCATCGAACCAGACTTCTCCCGACCGGATCCGGCCCATCGGCTGGGGCAGCAGGCGGATCAGACTCAGGGCGGACACGCTTTTCCCGCAGCCGGACTCGCCCACGATGCCGAGCGTCTTGCCCCGATGCAGGGAAAAATCGACATCATCCACCGCCACGAGCGGGCCGGACTCGGTGTCAAAGGCGACCGACAGGTCCGTGACCTTCAGCAGGATATCGTCGTCGCGGTTGCCAGTCTCCGGCGTCATGGGATGCGGTGTTGATCGAAGATTTCAGTCGTTTCCGGGTAGGTGCGGCCTTCCCGCCTGGCGGCGAGGGTCTCCTCCTTCACCACCGGATCGATCCAGTGGACATGTGCCTCATCCGGCTCGGAACTGACGCGCACATTCAGAGTACCTTCGGGAAACTTCAGCCAGCGCCAGTATCCGAAGCGGTAGTAATCGCGGTGGAACAGCGGCACCCAGGGGGCCATCTCGTGGAGCACTTCCTCGATGGCGTGGCAATGGCGCTCCATCTCCTCCTCGGACGTCGCGCGGCGGATGGCGGTGCTGTGTTCGTCGAGCCTGGGGTCGACGCTCACGGTGATGTTGTTGGTGTTCGGCTTGGGCGTCTTCGACCCCTCGTCGTAGGCATTCGACGAGTGGAAACCCTGATGATAGTCGGGATAGGGTGGCGTCACCCCCCAGCCCCAGAGACAGATCTGGTGCTTCTTATCCATCACCTTCTGGAAAAACGCGGTGCCATCAAGCGCCTCGATCTGGTACTCCAGCCCGGCTTTGGCGGCTTCCTCCTTCAGCCGCAGGAGGATGCGGTTGGTCAGCGGATCCTGCTGGGTGCTGATGGTGACCGAAAGCCGCGTCCCATCCGGTTTCGCTAGGATGCCGTCGGAACCGCGCTGGGTGAAGCCGGCCTTGGCAAAGGACTCCCTCGCCTTGGCCACATCGTAGGGCCTCGCGATGATCGCCGGGTTGGTGAAGCGGCCGAAGCCTTCCGAGTAGCTGTTGGAGCGCTTGTAGTCGCCCCGGAAGTCGAACTCGATCAGCTTTTTCACATTGGTCGCGTGCTGTAGCCCGACGCGGATGTCCACATTGTCGAGCAGGGGCTGTGAGCAGTTGATGTAGAGCCCCCGGGGCACCCGCGGATAATCGTTAAAATAGACCGCCTTCTTCACATACCCGTCATGCACCGGCGGGATCTCGGTCTTCTCGTTCCAGAACCGCGGCTCGTTGAGGAGGAAGTAGTCGATCTCCCCGTTGCGGAACAACTCGAACTCCTTCTCCGAACTGCGCACCATCCGGTAACGGATCTGGTCGGGATTGTAGCGGTTCTTGTAAAAGCGCCGATCCCGTGCCCACCAGTCCTTGACGCGGCTCAGGGTGACGAGGCGGCCCTTGCGGGTCTCCGTCTCGTCGATCACGTAGGCGCCGGTGACCGGCTTGACCCGCCACTGGTAGCGCTGGGGGAAATCCGGTCCGAATTCGCGGAAAAAATGCGACGGGCTCGGCAGGATCGTCGCGAAGTAGGGCGCTTTCGGTTTCGGCGTTGCCAGTGTGATGGCGATGGTGCGGTCGTCGTACTTCGTGATACTCTGGTACTCGGTCGTGTAGTACTGCTTGTAGAAGGGGGCGTTCGCGTAGTCTGATCGGAAAAGGTAGAATGTCATCAGACAGTCGTCCGCCGTGATTTTGACTCCGTCCGAGAAGGTCGCCTCGGGATCGATCCGAAAAAAGACGGTCTGATTGTCCGCAGTCACCGCCCACTCACTCGCGACCCCGGGGATCACCGCCATCGTCTCGGGATGCAAGCCGACCAGGGACACCTCGATGTTGTCGTAGAATTGTCCGCGGAAGCTGTGATTGCTGTCCGGCCCGAAGGTGCGGAAGGTCGGGGGAAAGGTGCTGATCGCCAGATTCATCACCCCGCCTTTGCGGGCCCGGTCATCGCCGATCTCGGGCTGGTCCATCCCGTTTTCCCACTTCAGGTCCGCCGGTATGTCGGCCGGCGTGGCGAACTTGAAAAACTCCGGATGCGCCTCGTAGTATGCCTTTACCTCGGCCGTGTTGTCATAGGGCCGCATTCCGGCAGGACCGCCGCAACCGGCCAGCATCGCCGCCACCAGGGCTGTCGCCGGCCACCACCGCATGCGCTTTGACTGTGTTGCCTGCCGGTCCATCAGTTACTTGTAGGTCGTAAATTTCTTCGGGTCGAATGCCTCGCGCACCGCCTCGCCCACGAAAGTCACCAGCACCAGCACGATGACCGTGCCGGCAAAGGCGCCGCTGACGATCCACGGGGCGCTGAGATTGTCCGCTCCCTCGCTGAGCAGACGGCCCCAACTGGGATACTCCAGCGGCAGGCCGAACCCGAGGTAGTCCAGTGCCGTCAGGCTGCCGATCACGGCAGTGACAGAAAAGGGCAACAGAGTGACGACGATGGCGATGGTGTTGGGCAGGATGTGTTTGAAAATCACCCGGCCCGTCCCGGCTCCCATCAGGCGGGCGGCCGCGACATAGTCCCGTGCCTTCTCCCGGTAGGTCGCGGTTCTCAGGTAGTAGGTCATCCCGATCCAGGAAAAGAGGCAGAGCACCCCGACCAGCACCGGCATCGGGGGCCGCTCGATGACCGATGCGATGATGATCACCACGTAGAGAAACGGCAGATTCGACAGGATCTCGATGAACCGCTGCACCACGATGTCGAATTTGCCACCGAAGTATCCCATGGCACACCCCAGCGACACGCCGATGGCATAGGTCACGATGAGATAGATGACATTGGCCTGCAGGAGGATCTGCCAGCCGCCGAACAGTTGGGCCAGAATGTCGTTTCCACCCGTGTCGGTGCCGAGGAAGTGCCTGTCCTCCCATGAGGGACGGACCGGCGGGTAGAGCACCACGGTGAGGGGGGACAGTTTTTCGCCATCGGCGCGCTCCAGGCCCGCGGCATCGACCGTCTCTCGACTGACTTCGGCTCCGGCCTTCCAGAGTCCCTTTTCTACCCGGTTGCCCTGGAGGTCCCACCCTTCCATCGGCCCGTCCTTGAGCCCTTTCCGGAATCGCCACTCCTGCCGCTTCATCTCGGGCGACGCTTCGAAAAAGATCGATGCCAGCCCCGAATAGGGACGGGACTGGCCCTCTTCGCGATAGAGCCCGTCCGCGCCCTGCACCAATCTGGCCACCTGCTCGGCATCGGAGTCCAGGGTCGGATCCCAGGGCACCGGAGGCATCAACACCCATCCGCCGCCATCAGCGGCCAATCGCTGCTGCAAAGCCCGGTAGTCCGTCTCGCCATCACCCTCGCCTCCGAAGGTGCTGGCCGGAATCGGATCCGACAGCGCCGGGAAAAACCAGTGCCCGTCATACCGCACCACCAGCGCCCGCTTGCCGACCACGAGATTGTCCAGCATCGCGAGCACCACCAGCGCCACCAGGAGCCACAGCGACACGTAGCCGCGCCGGATCGACCGGAACCGCGCCATCTGCCTCGCCGTCTGCGGGCTGAACTGGAAATCCCGCGGTCCGAAAATGGCCAGGGCCAGACCTGTCGCCGTCACCAGCCCGCAAACTGTCCATCCGAACCCCTCGCTGCCGGCAAAGAACCACTTCAGGGTGGGAAACCGGATCTCCAGCAGATGGAACAGCATCGCCAGCGCTCCGATGGCCGCGAGGCCGTATCCCAGTTTGCGAAACATGCGTCTAGTCGTCTTGAAAGAGGGTGAAAAAAATGCTCGTCTTGTCCGACTGGCCGGCCGCGTCACTTGAAACTGACCCGAGGGTCGACCATCGCCACCAGAACATCCGACAGGATATTGCCCAACAACATCAGCAAGGCGGCAAAGGACAGGGTCCCCATCACCACCGTGTAGTCGCGCTCCAGCACCGCGTTGTAGCTGAGCAGACCGAAGCCATCGATGTCGAAAATCTTCTCGATCAGCAGCGAGCCTGACACGAACAGGGTGATATTCTGCCCGAACGTCGTCGCGATCGGGATGATCGAGTTGCGGAAGGCGTGCCGGAACACCGCGGTCCGGTAGGGCACGCCCTTCGCGGCAGCGGTCCTGACATAGTCGGCCGCCAGATTGTCCATCAGGTTGTTTTTCATCAACATGGTGAGGAAGGCGAAGCTCCCCACCATGTAGCAGATCAGCGGCAGCACGCTGTGATGGACCAGATCCTTGATCTTGCCCCACCAACTCAGCGTATCAAAGTCCTCCCCGACGAAGTCCATGATCGGAAACCAGCCCAGCCGCGATCCGAGATACACCACCATCAGCGCTCCCAGAACGTAACCCGGTATCGCGTAGCCCACGAAGACCAGGATAGACGACGCGGTGTCGAGCACGGTTCGGTGCTTGATCGCCTTCAAGATGCCCAGTGGGATGCAGACCGCGTAGGTGAGGATCAGAGTGATCACCCCGTAGTAGATCGAGACCGGGAAACGCTCCACCATCATCGACCAGACGGGTTCGTTGTAGCGCGTCGATTCGCCGAGGTAGCCTTGGAAGACCCCGGCAAAGCGCGGCTGGAACAGGGCGACCCTGGGAAGGTGTTCGGCAGGCTCCTCCTGTCCGCGATTCAGACGCCGCCATTTCTCCCCCACTTCTTCGGCGGACTCCACCCGGACCTTCCAGCCTTCGATCACGGACGGGTCTCCTGTGATGACCTCCATCGCCCCGTCACCCGGGCGCGACACCCGCACCGTCGTCGTCGTGCCGGGAATGCTCACCTCCACCGTCTCCTGGGTGGCATCCGGAAAGCTCTCATGCACCCGGTTCAACTCCCGCGGCAACACACCAAGCCAGGTAAAGTAAGCCCGCACCGCCGACTGGTCGTAGCCATAGTAGGCCGCCAGCGCCTCCTTGGCCTGATCGTCGATGCCGGAGCCGCCCTTGCTCTCCCGCGCGCCGCGGACCGACTCCCCCCCCTGCCCGAGCGTACCCGCCATCAGAGCAGTCTCCAGGGGACCGCCGGGAGCAAACCGCGTCACCAGAAACACCAGCAGGGTCAGCCCGAACAGGGTGAGCGGCACCAGCAGGAGGCGTCGGATGAAGTAATCGCGCATTCGGGACGGGATTCTGTCGGCTCAGCCCTGTTTGTTTGCCGATCGGGAAGAGGCACCGGTCCGACTGGCGCCTCCTAGCGATCGCCCTGCCGGATTCACGGCTTCCACGCCTTCACGAAGTCGATGCACTGCTTCACCTCGGGGAGCGAATTTTCCCAATTGTGCTCGTATTCGATCGAGGCGGGACCCGAGAAACCCTGAGCCTTCAGTTCCGCCAGGATCGCCGGCATATCAGCCTCCCCTGTGCCGTAGGGCACATCGTGTACGCCCTTGCCGTAGCCGTTCAGGTCCTTCAGGTGGCTGCTCACGATGCGGCCTTTCAGGATCTTGAGACAATCCACCGGCTTCAGGCCCGAACGCATCCAGTGGCCCGTGTCGGCGCAGGCCCCGATGCGCGGGTCGCGGTCCTTCACCAGTTCCACGATGTAGTTGGGGTCCCAGACTTTGTAGTTCGGGTCGTTTTCCCGCTTCGGGTGGTTGTGAAAGCCCACCTGGATGTCGTATTCCTTCACCAGTTTCTCGGCGGTATCGAGCGCGTCGGTCGATTCGGTGTTGATCACGCGGATACCCATCGTTTTGGCAAATTCGAAGACCTTGCGGCACTCCGCCTCATCCTTGCTCAGCCCCACCACGCCGTAGGCCACCGCGATCAGGCCGTGCTCAGCGAGCTTCGCCTTCACCTTGGCCAGCGTCTCCGGCGAGGCGTTGTGATCCAGCTTGGTGTCGGGCTCGGCCGGCGACAGCTTCTGGCCCGGATAGAATTCGATCACCTTGCCTCCCGCGGCGGCCGTTTTTTCGATCGCCTCAAAGGCCGAGAAACGATTGAACGTGTAGGCCTGGCAGCCGATCGCGATGCCGTTGATGCGGTGCTCGGCCGGAATCGGCTCGGCAGCGGAGGAAACGACGCCGGAAAGCAGGCTCAGTCCCAGCAACAGAGAGGTGTAAGTCAGGATTTTCATGGATTTCAAAAACAGTCGCAATCGTAGCCGCTGGCCCCGCTCTCGCAAGCCCCGCCCGGACCGGAAATGCGCCGATCCCCGCCCATCGGGGGCTGATTCAGGCTGGCAACAGCCGCCCGGCAATCGCCCGGCCCAAGTCCATCAGCCGCGCCTTTTCCGCATCGGAAAAATCGTAGGGTTCCAGCTTTCCCACCCCCAGCGTGCCGCAGAGCCGGCTGCCATCCAGCACCGGCACCGCGAGCGAGCCCTGCACGTGGGTCTGTTTGGCACCCGGTTTCGCCACGCCCGAGGTGTCCGTCTGGAGGTTGCAAATCTCCACCGGTTCGAGCCGCTGAGCCGCCGTCCCGGCGATGCCCTTGCCGATCGGGATCGAGCCGATCACCGGCATCAGGGCCTCCGGAATGCCCCGATGCGCCACCAATTTCAGGTGTTGGTCCGCTGGATCGAGCCGGTGCAGCGTTCCCGTCGTGCAGTCGAAGGCGGCGATGGTGTCGTCGAGGAACCGGCTCCATTCCGCGGAGTCCGGCTGGGGGCTGAGGCTGGCGGCGGGATTCATGGCCAAATCGGGTGAAATGCGGAGCAAAGATCGATACAAACGAATACGAAAGCCCCTCGCAGGGGTCAAGACAGGCGCATTCCCATGAACGCGCCCCACGCCTCCGGCCGATCGCTCAAAGCGGGCGAAAGGCGCGCTTCTTCGGCTCCACCGGTCCCGGAGCGACCGGTGCCGGCGCCGTCTCCTGGTGACCAGCAGGGGAAATCTGTGCCGCTGCCAGTTCCATCGTCAGCGGGCGCACCTTGCGCACCACCGTCGGCTGACTGGCAGCCGGTGCCGGACTCGACACGGCGGCCGCAGCCACCGCCGGAGCCTGGGCCGGGCGGATCGCCGGCTCGGTCGTCGCCGGCATGGGCGGCGAAGTCGGCGCCGGCGCAGAGACAGGCGGCTTCGTCGGAGCCTGGGCCGGAGCAGTCGCCGCCACGACCGGACCCGTGACCACCTCGGTCACGGGCGCAGGTACCGTAGCTGGAGTCGGAGCCGGCTTCGACTGCGGCGCTGGTTTTGGCTGCGGTGCTCGTTTCGGGGCATCCGCGGCGGCCAAAGCCATCGACGGAGCGGACTTCGGCGACTCCGGAGCCGACGGCAAAGCCGGAGCCTTCGCCGGGGCCGGGTCGGGGGCCTTGGCCTTCTCCTGGGCGCGCTTGAACAGCGACCAGCCCCGCTCCCCGTCTTTCTGCTGATTGTCGATCGCCGCCAGCATCTGACGGACGTGCGCGTATTTGGTCCGGCCGGCGAGGATCTCCCGGCTTTTCTCAAAATCACCCATCTCCAGCACCTGGATATCCACATGCCGCACCCCCCAGTTGTTCATGGCCGACCGCGACGGCTTGTAGATGTCGATCGTCTCCGTGCCCACCAGCGCGCGGCCGTAGTCATCGACCACGAAGGTCGTGTCCATCCCCTCGATCTTGAATTTCGTCCCCAGCGGATACTTCGACCAATCCGCCGCCGCCGAGGAGTAGCCCTTTCCGTATCGCAGAGTCGTGCCCGCCGCCGTTTTGCGACCGTACTCGATGTGATCTGCCTCCGTGTGGGTGTAGGCCGTCGTCCTCACCTCATCGATGCGCTTCGACCCCAGGGAGAAAGGCTCCTTCGCCTGCCCGCTGACTGCCAAAACGCCCAAGATCACTCCGGAGATCGCATGCCAATTCATAAGTCCCGATATTTTACAATACTTAAGTAAATTTTCCATAAATTTCCGCAAATTTCTCAAAATTCCACCCTCTCTGCCGCGCCCGACGACCAGCCCCTGAGCGCCGGCTCTGGCTATGAACCTCTTTGCAGCCACCCGCCGTCAGACCATCGGCAGACGGCTCTCACCATCCCCTCCCCTAGTCATCAGACTTGGGGAGGCCCCGACCGGCGATAGCGGCCAGAAACTCGAAACGACGGGAGAAATCCCGGCTGGACATCGCCTTCATCTTCTCCAACTTGGCTTCCCCCCGCCACCAATCTGCCCAGCCATGAAACATCTGCCCCATCTCATCGATGCGAACCGCCATTGGGCGGCGTCGATGACCGATCGCGACCCGGATTTTTTTAAACGACTCGCCGATCAGCAAAAGCCCCAATATCTCTGGATCGGCTGCTCGGACAGCCGGGTGCCCGCCAACGAGATCGTGGGCCTGCTGCCGGGCGAGATTTTCGTCCACCGCAATGTGGGAAATGTGGTGGTCCACTCGGACCTGAATTGCCTGTCAGTGATCCAATTCGCCGTGGAGATCCTCGGGGTGCGGGACATCATCGTGTGCGGCCATTACCGCTGCGGTGGGGTGATGGCGTCACTCTCGGGCGCCCGCCACGGACTGGTGGACAACTGGCTGGGCCACGTCCGCGACGTGGCCGAGCGCCACGAGCCAAGTCTCCAGGACATCGCAGACCCCGACGCCAAGGCCGACCGCCTCTGCGAACTCAACGTGATCGAACAAGTCGCCAACGTCTGCCGCGTCACCTCCGTCGGCGACCGCTGGGCCGCGGGCGGTCAATTGACCATCCACGGCTGGATCTACGACATCCGCGACGGTCTCCTGCGCGATCTGGGCTTCTGTGTCGATGGCTCCGAGACGTTTCAGGCGGAGTATGCCCGCGTGATCAAAAGCCGACACTGATCGACTCGGGCACCCAGGCGCTCCGACAAAACGTCGCCCCTTCCACCAGGCCTCCGGTTGGCTCCACACGCCCCGGCTTTTCCGATCAGACAGGGTACCATCTCCGATCAAACAGGGTATCTCCGCGACCGGAGACACGGATCGCCCGGCCAAAGGCTCAGAAGCTCACGCTCAGGCTCACCCCGCCGTGGACGATGTCGTCCTGGAAGGCTTCGACCGCGTCGAGCGCGAACAGGCCGGCCACGTACGGCTCCAGCAAGACCTCTTCGCGCAGCGCGATGGGCAGGGAGATCATGGCGTAGGCGTGATTCCACTGGCCGCCGGCCACGTGATAGTCGATCTGGTAAGACACGCCACCGCTGATCACCAACTCGGCGGCATCACAGAGCGAAAACGCCTTGCTCAGACCGGTCTCGAAGTACCAGCCTTCGATGACGAAATCGTGACTGGCGGTGGCATTCCAATCGAGCCAGCCGAGGCTGCGCTCCAGCGACAGACCCAGCTCGTAGGTGGCCTCGTCGCCGGAATCCGGGTAGAAGTATCCCAACATCGTCAGCGCTGCATCGAATCCGGCGACTTCGCCGCCGATGCTCGCGTAAAGATCGAGTTCATCGTCGAGCAGACCATCGGTGGGATTCACGTACCACACCCCGATATCGACCGGGATCGGCAACTGGCCAATGGTGTAGTCGAGGCCGGTCCACACGGCATTCCCACCGTAGTCGACTCCGTAAAACACGTAGTGGCTCATGTAGCCGACGCTGAGGGTGGCTCCGAGTGGCTCCTCGGCGGGAACGACGGCAGCCTCGACGACTTGAGCCTTGTCACCGGCCACGAGGTGCAGTGGCAGGGCCAGGGCCAGCAGGGCGGGAGCCAGGGTGGACGGGCAAGGAAGGCGGTGGGTTCTCATCGTGGTTTGGTTGGTTGTTGGTTGGCTTGATTTTCAGAAACGGACAGCTCGTCGGTCATCCCGGCAGGGTCACGATCCGCTCGAGATCGACCTTTTCATGGATCGGCAGACTGGAGATGGTCTCGGCCAGGACCGCCTGATCGTAGGGCTTCGGGATGAAGCGGCGCAGGGGTCCCATCGGCGCGGCACTCCCCTCGATGAGCTCGCTGGAATAGCCGCTGGCCAGGATGATGGGCAACTCCGGCCTCTCGGACTGAATGGTCTCCGCAAGTTGCAGGCCGCTCATCCCGCCGGGCATGACCAGGTCGGTGATGACCAGATCGATCTCCCGCCGACGCTCACGCCATTTCGCCAATCCGGAGTGTCCGTCAATGGCCTCGATCGCCCGGTGACCGAGGGACTGGAGCAGGCGGAGCGCGATCCGGCGCACCGCGGGCTCGTCCTCGACGACGAGGATGTCGAGACCCGGAGCACCGGCGCTGGCACCTGACAGGGCGAGTCCCGACTCCCGGTCGGCAATATCCGGCACAGGCACCGACGGCAGGAGCACGCGGAAATTCGCGCCTCGACCGGGTGCGGTATCGAGAGTGATCGCTCCCCGGTGCCGCTGGACAATGCCAAACGCGGAGGCGAGGCCCAGTCCCGTGCCTTTGCCGATCTCCTTGGTGGTGAAAAAGGGCTCGAAGACGCGCTCCGCGACCTCCGGCTCCATCCCTGCGCCCGTATCGGAGCATGTGAGGCAGACAAAGGCACCGGGATCGACCCGCAGCCGGTTGGCTTCGGCCGGATCGTCGATGCGGCCGGTGGAGGTGGCGAGGGTGAGGCGTCCACCGCCCAGCATGGCATCGCGGGCATTGATCGCGAGATTCAGCACGACCTGCTCGATGCTGGCGACATCGGCATGCACCCAGTCTCCAGCAGCCACCGGCTGCCAGACGATCTCGATATGCTCGCCAAGCAGCCGGGCGAGCAGGGAGATCTGATTTTCCAGCAGTTGATTGAGACTGATCGGACGGGGCTGGAACACTTGGCGGCGGGTGAAAGCCAGCAACTGGCGGGTGAGGTTGGCGGCGCGGGCGGAGGACTCGATGATCTCCTCGATGAGTTGCTCCTCGAACTCCAGCCCGCTCTCGCGCGCCTGACGGGCGAGTTGGGCATTTCCGGCGATGACCGTGAGCAGGTTGTTGAAATCGTGCGCCACGCCGGCCGCCAGTTGGCCCACGGCGTCGAGTTTCTGCATCTGCCGGATGTCGGACTCGAGCTTTTTCCGCTCCGTCACGTCGTGGATCATCAGCAGCAGCGAGGGCGTGCCGCTCCGGTCGATGATCACCGAGGAGATCAAAACCTGTCGCTCCATGCCGGCTCGATCCTGCAGGGTCGTCTCGACGCCTTCGATGGGATGGTGCCAGCGCAGGACTTCGCCGAGACCGGACGCCTCAATCGCCCGCAGGGCGGCGGGGGCATGGCTCCAGATCTCGGGGCCACAGCCGGTCAGCCGGCACAGGGCTTCATTGACCTCGAGCCGCTCGGGTCCCCGGCTGTCGACGATCATCTGTGCCAGGGGCGCTGACCGGAAGAGGGTGGCAAAGTGTTCCCGGCTGGCTTTCAGGGCCGCAGTGCGCTCCTCGACCCGGCGGTCCAGCGCCTGCACGTGGTGGGTGATCTCGCGGGCCATCTCCCACTTCCGAGTCAGGTTGTGCGCGATCTGGAGCACCTCGACCACGTCAAAGGGCTTCTTCAAAATCAACAGCCCGTCCGGCCTGCCCAGACGGGCTCTGATCTCGTCCCACGAATAGTCCGAGTAGGCCGTGCAGATCACGATCTGGATGGCGGGATCGACGGAGAGGATTCGCTCGGCGGTCTGGAGACCGTCCCAGCCCGGAGGCATGCGCATGTCGATGAAGGCGACCGCATAGGGGCTGCCGGCTTCCACTGCCTGACGCGCGAGATGGAATCCCTCCTCGCCCTGCAGTGCATGGGACAGGACGAAACCACTCCCGACCGGAGCCGGAGCGGGAAAGGCGCCCGATGCGGCGCTGCCAAAGAGCAGGGCCTCGGCCTCGCCCAGGGCATCGGCTCCGGACGGAGCGGCGGGTGCGAGGATCTTGTCGAAGTCCTCGTGAATCGCCGGATTGTCATCGATGACAAGGATGCGCGATTCAGGCGGCTTCATGATGCGTTAGGGAAACCGCGGACTGGGAGACGCCCAACTCCAGGGTAAACATGGCACCGCGACCGGGACCGTCGCTGTGGGCCGTCAATGCCCCGCCCATCTCGCGGGCGGCGGCCTCGCTGCTGTGCAGACCGAAGCCATGGCCGTCCTTGCGGGTGGTGAATCCGTGCGAGAACAGCTTGCTCATGTTTTCCGGGGCGATACCGACGCCGGTGTCGGCCACGGTGATGCGCACGCGATCATCCCCATGCCGCTGGATGGCGATGCCGAGGAGTCTCTGCTCGTTCTCCGAGTCATCCACGGCGTGCTTGGCATTGCGGATCAGGTTTACCAGGATCTGCAGCACCTTGTTGCGATCGGCCAGCACAGGCGGCACGCCCTCGTCGTAGCGCTTGATGATCTTGATGCGATGCCGGCTCAGTGACGCGGCATTGATGCCCATGGCATCCTCCACCAGATCGATGAGGTCGATCGGCTCCATCGTGCCGCCGGTGCGGGCGTAGCTCTGCTGGAGATCGACGATATTCTTGATGTGCTCGATGTTTTTGACGAGTTGGTCGACCTCGGTGAGCACCTCCTCCTGCTCCCGGCGCAGGTGTCCTGCCAGCGTCTCGATGTAGGCCGGAACCATCTTGCCGCGCGGGTCGATCGTGAAAAAGTCGCCCAGTTTGTCGCCCTGTGCTTTGAGCAGATCGGCCAACTGTCCCAGACTGCCCGCCCGGCTGCCATTGAGCCGCTGGTGGATGAGCGTGCTCGCGACATTCACGCTGTTGAGCACATTTCCCACATTGTGCAGCACGCCGGTGGCCACTTCGGCCATCCCGGCGCGGCGGGAGGTGTCGACGAGTTGGCGGTGGGTCCGCTCCAGTTCCTCATGGGACAGCTTCTGGTCCGTGATATCCGCGAGCACGCCGCGCAGCAATGTCACCGCGCCCGCCTCGTCGCGGACCGGATGTCCCGTCTCCCGGATCCACAGGATGCGGTTCTCGCCGTCGTAGAGGCGGTATTCGAAGCTGTAGGTGCCACTGCCCCGGGCCGCTTCCTGTCTCGCGGCGATGGCACCGTCCCGGTCGTCAGGATGCAGATGTCCCTCCCAACGCCCCGGCTCATCCATCCAATAGCCCGCCTCGCGGCCGAGAATGCGCTCCGCCTGGGTGCTGACGAAGGAAAAGCCCCCCGCCACCGGGTCAAACTCATAGACCACGCCTTCGATGGAATTGACCAGCGTCTCGAATTTTTCTTTCGCCTCCCGCGTGACTGCGGCGACCTCACGCTCGCGGCGCGAAGCCTGCAGGATCAGTTGGTTCGACGCCAGTGAGGCCCCGCCGGCCACCGCGAGGATGATCAGCCCGGCATAAGCCAGCATGGTGCTGCGAGCCCGCTGGATGGCCCCCACCCACTCCCTCGCATCGAAGTCGACGCCCAAAGCCGCCTCCACCTTTCCATCCGGACCAAAGATCGGCGCATAGGCACTGACCCAAGTGCCCCACCGGTCACTGGATGGATCTCCGCTGAAAGTCGGATGCCCAAGAAAGACCTTCAACATCTCAGCGTCGGTCTCGACAAACTCTTCGCCGATCTCCACCCGCATCTCGTCGTCACCCTCGTAGGTGCCGTTCTGGTCGTGGTCCACTTCGGCACACACCACGAAATGGACTGGCTCCCCCGCGGCCAGACGATAGTCCCGGTCGGCATGGCGACGATACGTGTAGATCGACGCGACCCGCGGATTGGCCAGCAGCCAGTCCTTTTGCACCTCGATCAGCCTCAGATACCGCTCATCGTCAGACACGGTTTCCAATCCGATCTCCTCGTGCCCCATCCGGGCCATCTCCATCGCGTAGGTCGGCGCAAAACCCACCAGCGGCTCCATCAAATACCGGCGCTCCCGCTGCTCCGCCTTTTCGGTGATCGCCCACGCCAGCGGCAGCGCCATCAGCAGCACCGCCCAGGCCAGAAAATGCACCGCTCCCAGACACTTCCGCCACCAGAAGGCATGAAGCCCGGCGAACAGCGCAAAGGAGGTGATGGCAAAGATGAGGAAGTCGGCTTTCAAGGGGAGGACCGATATGGGAAACTTATGTAAATTATAGAAATTATTAACAAAGTCAACCAAATATCCTGCCTTTTTTGACTGTTTTTGGACTCCAACAGCTTCAATTTCACCGATTAACCCGCCCATTCAGGGTCGTTCCTCTGACGAACCCGGTCTGTCGGACAAAGGACGGCGTGCAATCGTCAGTCGATGCCGAGCATCAAACTCGCTTTGGCAAGATCGGTGTCGGATGAATCGCAATTCAATGCCTTCTCGGATGTCGGGAATTCTTTGGGCAGTCATCATGGCCGGATGTCTGCCGGCGTGTCAGCAGGTTGGCAAGGATGGGTGGTCCACGCAGCCTGTCACGGGTTTTGATCAGGTGAAGCCGATTTTGGAAAGTCGTTGCCTGCCCTGCCATCAAGGGGATTTCATGGGTGCCCCGGTGCCGGACTTCCGCACCTCCCAAGCCCTCTATGATCCGGCTCGCCAACCTCGAATCATTGTTCCGGGCGATCCGGAACGGAGTCGGCTGGTTCAGGTCATCTATTTGACTGAGGAATCGGTGGGCACCATGCCACCACTGGGACACGGTCTGACGCTGGAGGATAAGAATACGCTCGGCGAATGGATCCTTCAGGGAGCGAAATGGCCTGCCGGCAAGACGCTGCAAAGCACAGCGGTTGCCGACCTAAAGAAGTTACGGTGAAAGTGGGAGCGAGATCCTGTCGCGAACACCTTTGCTCGCGGGCCATTTGTCCGCCTGACTCATCCGGGCGCAGGCACGGCTATCGCGGCATCCAGGAAACCGGCGCACCTGCGAAAATGACGAGTCAAAATGGCAGAGGCGTATTGGGCGGGACGGCGTCCTTCGGCCAGGGATAAGCGGCGTTGAAAACTCTCATCTCCTCTTCGGTTTCGACTTTGACGAAGGATTCGGTGATGGGCTCTTCCTTCGCCCACAGGCGCAGACTGTCGAGCCCCAGGTGCCGGATGAAGAAGGGATAGGCGGCGAGGCGCTTGCTCGGTCCGTAGTCGTGCCCTTCCAGCGGAAAATGGGCGTTCACGACTTTGTCGGCGGCTCCGTACAGGCTGTAGATGTGCTGGATGTAGGGAAACTCCACCTCGGGTGTGTTTTTGGTGTAGTCCGCGCCGTTGGAAATGATGAGTTGGGGGCGCGGGGCCGTCATGGCGGCGATCTCCGCGTTGTTGGTTTTGTGGCGTGGCCCCCAATGCACGGGCATGCCGCTCTCACAGGGGCATCCACCAAAGAAGTGGGCGGAAACCTGGCAACTGGGCACCGCGACCGCGATGCGCTCGTCGAGGGCTGAGAGCATGAAGGTCTGGGTGGCGCCGCCGGAATTGCCGGTCATGCCGATGCGTTTGGGATCGACTCCCTCGATCGAGGAAACAAAATCGAGGGCGCGGATGCTGTTCCAGGTGATTAACCGGAGGATCTCGGGAACCTTGCCGTGGTCCCAGCCGGCCGCCTTGGTGTCGCCGTAGCCCACCATGTCGTAGTGGAAAACCACCGCCCCCATGCGGGCCAGCACGGCGCAGCGGGTCTGGCGCGACGGGAGAAAGCGACCGCCGTGGCCGTGCGCCGACACGATGCCGGCATAAGGCGGCTTCATGTCGATGGGCCGATAAACGGTGCCGGTGACATAGAATCCGGGCCAACTGCGGATGTAGACACTTTCGGCGGTGTAGCCATCGTAGGTCCGCTTGTTGGAGTAAACCGGATCCAGGGGCGGCTTCTCCGGCGGATTCGCCAGCCGGGCCCCCTCGAGAATCCCCTGACGAATGGCCGCCTTCCGCTTTTCCCAACTCGCAAGGTCCGGGGTGGCCTTCTTGAAGGCTTCCAATTCGGCGATGGCCTCCTCCGGTGTTTGCGCGTTGCCCATTCGCAGTTGCCAGCCGGACGGCAAGGCCGCGCCGGCATCGGCCCCGAAGACGGATGGGCTCCACAAGCCAGCGAACAGGGCGGTTCCCGACGCTTTCACGAAGGAGCGGCGATTGAAGTGGGGACGATGGCGGTGATTCATGCGGATGGATGGTGGTTGGCTGCGGGTGGTTCGCTTAGCGGACCGCAACGCCCCGATCAAGTCCGCATCACCGTTGGTGGCGTCACGCATTGACGGGTGGCCCGCGACCCCGTATGCCGCCCGTCTTGCGGGAGCGTGGAGAGAGGTCTAGAGAGTCTTTCCGCGACAAAACGTCACGCTGGAAACCGGCTCGCAAACTCCGCCAAGAAAAACACCGACATCCCGGCTTTTCGAGATGCACCAACCCCTTATTCCCCCCATGCGCTTTTTCTTGCTCTGCCTGCTCATCGCCACTTCCTCCATCGCCGCCGCCTCGGAGTTGCATGTGGGCGCGGCGACGATCGACATCACTCCCGCCCGTCCCGTGGCGCTGGACGGGCAGATGCATGTGCGCATCGCCGAGAAAGCCGAGACGCCCATCTTTGCAACCGCACTGGCTCTGGAGTCGCGGGAGGGCGACACGGCGCTGGACCAGGCCATCATGATCTCCTGCGATCTCGTGGCCATCCGCCAAGGGCTGATTGAATTGGTCCGGGAGAAAGCGAAGGACAAACTGCCGGGATTCGACCTAAACAAGCTGATCCTCAATGCAACCCACACCCACACCGCTCCGGTGACGATGAAGGGCGAGCGCTACGGTCTGCTTCGCCAGGATGTGATGCTGCCCATGGAATACACCGAATTCCTCGTCGATCGCATCGTGGAGGCAGCGGCGCAGAGTTGGAGCCATCGAAAGCCCGGCAAAGCAGGCTGGGGCCAGGGACAGGCGGTGATCGCGCAGAATCGTCGCGCGACCTACGCGGACGGAACCGCCAAGATGTATGGCCCCACGAACGTGCCGGAGTTTCGCGCCATAGAGGGTTATGAGGATCACAATCTCGACGTGCTGTTCTTTTGGGATGAGAACGACACGCTCATCGCCACGGCGGTGAACGTCCCTTGCCCCTCCCAGGAAGTCGAAGGGCTCAAAGTGATCCATGCCGACTTCTGGGACCCGGTGCGCCGTCAGTTGCGCGAGCGTCATGGCAAGGATCTGCACGTGCTCGCCTGGACCGGCGCAGCCGGAGATCAGGTGCCGCGCCCGATGTATGGCAAAGCCGCCGACGAGCGCATGCGCCGTCTCCGCGGACTGACGCGGCTCGAAGAAGTCGCCCGGCGCGTCGTTCGCGGCTGGGAGGAGGCGTATGAAGGCGCCAAACTGGAGCCGGTCAGCGGCGCGGTGTTGCAGCATCACACGAGAAAGATCGACCTGCCCTGGCGGAAAGTGACGGAGAAGGAGCTGGCTGATGCCCAAATGGCTGTCGAGCAATACAAAGACGACCCCAAGGAGCAGTGGCGGTATCTCTGGAACAAAAGTGTGGTGGATCGCTACGAAGCCGAAAAAGCGGGCACTTCCGGCGTCTTCCAGATGGAACTCCACGCCCTGCGTCTCGGTGACGTGGCCATCGCCACGAATGAGTTTGAGCTTTTCACCGACTACGGCGTGCAGATGAAATCCCGCAGCCCGGCCGTGCAGACTTTTCTCATTCAGCTCACCGGTTCAGCGGGCTATCTGCCCACACCACGGGCCGTGGCCGGAGGCAGCTACAGTGCCATCATCCAGAGCAGCCGCGTCGGTCCCGAAGGCGGCCAGGTGCTCGTGGATGAAACCGTGAAGGCCTTCAACGATCTCTGGCCTGCGACGGAATCGACCGGCGAAAAAAAATAAAATCGCCAAACGATCCTATCCCTCGCCGGCAGTTTTCTCCCCACATGAATCCTCGATCATTCCTCCTCTCGCTGCTTTTGTCCGCGATGGCTCCCGCTTTGCTCGCGCAAGGACCGGGCCAGGAAGGTGCCTTTGCCGGGAAACGGGTGCTCTTTATCGGCATCGACGGTTGCCGTGCGGATGCGGTGACGGCGGCGATGGAACGCGGGCTGGCTCCACAACTGAAAATGCTCTGCGAGGGCGACAACGGCCTCCTCACGCTGAAATGCTACGCCGGGGGCGAACTTGGCACACCGACGCATCAGCGGACAGTCAGCGGTCCCGGCTGGACGAGCCTGCTCACGGGCGTGTGGGTGGACCGGCACCGCGTGAAGGACAATCAATTTCTCGGCGGACGGTTTCAGACCTACGCGCACTTCATGCGGCGGATCAAGGAAGTGCAGCCCCGGTCCTTTTGCGCCTCCTTTGTCGACTGGCCGCCGATCCATGACTTCATCGCCGATGCATCGCGGGTGGGAAGCGATGAATTCCTCGATGTGAAGTTCACCCGTGCGCCGGATGCCAAGCGGCACTTCATCGACAACCCGGAAAAGGACATCGAGGTGCGTGACGCGGCGCTGAAGACCCTGCGTGAGCAGGATCCCGACGCCATGTTCGTCTATTTCGGCTCCGTGGATGAGTTCGGCCACGGCGCCATCGACGAGCGTGGCAGTTTCTCACCCGAAAACATCATCTACCTCAACGCGATCAGCCATGTGGACTCCCACGTCGGCGAGCTGGTCCGGGCGATGCGGGCGCGACCGAGATTTGCCGAAGAAGACTGGCTGGTGCTCATTACCACCGATCATGGAGGTCGTGGCAACTCCCACGGCGGCGACAGCGACGTGGAGCGGAACATCTGGCTCATCGCGAACGGCCCGACACTGCCACGCGAGCGTCTCCTCGACGCACCGGTGCCGCAGACAGCGCTGGTGCCGATGATCTACGCGCATCTCGGCATAACCCCAAAGCCGGAGTGGACGCCGGAGCCACCCAAGCCTCCAGTCGGCGCCGAGCCGAAGAAGTAGTCGTAAACCAGATTGTCTTTGATTGGAAAACAACCCGAATGAAGTCCCTACCCTACGCTCTGATCGCGCTCGTGCTCGGCGCTTCTTCCATCTCCGCGACGGAGCCCATCATCTGCCAGGGCGAGGCCAGCGGGCATCTGCAGGGATTCGACTCCGACGGCTCGTTCATCTACTGGTCGATGTTCACGAATCTCGTGAAGACCGATTTCACCGGGCGCGTCATTGCCGAGCGGGCGGTCGATCCGCATCACGGCGATTGTTGCGTTCATGACGGCAAGGTCTATGTGGCGACGCAGAACCGGACGAAGGAGAGGCGCGGCGTCTTCATCAACGTCTATTCATGTGATGACCTCCGGCCCGCGGGGGAGTTTCCGATCAACTTCTCCTTCGAAGGTGGAGTCGACGGCATCACCTATGCGGACGGCTTCTTCTATATCGGCGAGGGCAAGCCAAAGGATAACGAACAGCCTTTCAACTGGGTTCACAAGTTCACACCCGACTTCGTCGCCGTCGACAAGATCAAGGTTCCCGGTCAAACGACCTATGGCATTCAGACCATCACCTTTGCCCACGGATTTTTCTGGCTCGGCACCTACAGCAAAGACCGGACCTACCAGTGCGACCCCGACCTAAAACTGCTCACCCACCACGACGTCGACATCTCCGTCGGCGCCTTTGCCCTGCCGAAAAGCCCCGGTGGTGAACCCCGCCTGATGGTGGCCAGAAACATCAAGAAGGATAACGGCCGCTGGACGGCATCGGCCGCCCCGGCGATTTTGAAAGAAGGACGGCTCGTGATGGAATGAAACGATGAAGTAGGCCGTAGAAGGGATTTCAAGCTGGAGCCTGCCGCCATTCCACGGCCGATCATCGCGCTCCTACGCAAAGAGCGCTGCAATGGGGCTTCCCTGGTCGGTGATCGGCACGGGGCGGTCGCCGTCGTAGAGATTCTTGCCGTAGTCCACGCCTAGAGCAGCGCAGACGGTGGCGAAGAAATCGGGGACACTCACGGGATTGGAGACGATTTTTTTCCCGATGTCATCGGTCTCGCCCCAGGCACCGCAGTGCTTCAGGCCTCCCCCTGCTAGAACGCAGGCGAAGGCGCTACCCTGATGCCCGCGCCCGCCGCCACTGTCGAACTCCGGCGGCCTGCCGAATTCTGTAGTGACCATGATGAGCGTTTTATCGAGCAATTTCTTGGCCTCCAAATCGCGGATCAAGGCGGCCATGGCGGTGTCGAGTTCGCGAATCAGCTCGTGTTGCTTGAGAATGGCCTCCTTGTGGGCATCCCAGCCGGCTCCATTAATGAAGTTCAGGTTGTGGGAGACTTCGATGAAGCGCACCCCGCGCTCGACCAGGCGGCGGCTGAGCAGGCAGCGCTGTCCGAACTCCCCACCATATTCATTGCGCAAGCCCGCGGGCTCCGAGTCGAGCTGAAACGCGCGATTGAAGGCTGGCCCGCTCAGTTTCAAACTTTGCGCGATGGCGGCGTCGTAGCTTTGCAATTGGCGGTCGTTGGTCTGTCCGGCACTGGCCTGAAGGGCGGTGAGATAGCGTTCGCGTCGTTCCTGACGCTTCATCGTGATGCCCGGAGGCAGTGAAAGCCCCGCCGGTCCGCGGGCGGTGTCGGTCAGGTAAAGGTAGCCGGACTGAGCACCGAGAAATCCGGGGCCGCGCGTGACATTCGGATAACCGATCAGGACATAGGGCGGAGCCTCCTCGGCGGCGGCTCCTCGCTCGTGGGCGATGATGGAGCCGATGGAGGGGTAGCCGATCGTGCCACTGATCGCCCGCCCGGTGTGCATGCGGTTGGTGGCGGCGGCATGCTCGTCGATGACGTCGTGATTCACCGTCCGCACCGCCGTCACACGATCCATGAGCGGGGCCACCTTGGACAAATGCTCGCAGACCCGCACACCGGGGACTGCCGTATCGATGGATGGGTAGTAGGAGCCGGGCTTGTTCGTTTTCGGGTCACCCAGAAGCTTGGGGTCAAAGGTGTCCGTCTGTCCCATGCCACCGCCAAGCCAGATGGAGATGACGTGCTCCGCTTTTCCGCGAATCGGCTTGGAATCCGGCTCGGCGAACAGCGAACCCGGCAAGGCAAGGCCGCCGCCCAAGGATGCACTGGTTTGGAGAAAGCGTCTGCGGTTCATGAAAGCGGTATTGGCGGGTTGGCAGGCATCGGGTTCAAGGCATCCAAACAAAGTCGCGATGGGTGATGAGGCTCCAAACAATATCCTCATAAACCTCTCTCCATTCCGGTTGAAGTCGCGGATCGGGGCTGGGGCCTTGTTGCACCCGGTTTTCGATCTCCTGCTGGATGGTGTTGGCGTCTGGTATCACATGGTTGAGCCAGGTGACGAGGCGGAGCGGTTGCTGCGGAGCGGGCTCCACGATTTGATCCTGCGGAGTGAGCCGTGTTTCAAAGCCGGAGCGCAAGTCCGGAAGGAACGAGTCTCGCTCAGTGGGCAGCGGCTTGCGGCTGAGAAAACGGAGGAATAACTGCTCCAGCAATACCTCAGGCGACCCGGCCTCGACCGCCAAATCAGCCAGTTCCGACTTCCAGGAGGCCCGGGACAGGGATTGGGTGAGGGTGCCGTTTTCCAGGATGCCGGGCTGCAAGACATTGGATTCGATATCGCGGACAAAGACGGGCTTTTGACGGGCACCGTTCCAGCCAAAAGCCTCCAGAACATTCACCACGGCCTGCGCACGCGGCAGGGCGAGGCTGGGACGGTCGCGTTCGTTGTTGAGGCTGGCGAACATCCACGCTCGACGCGGAAGACCGAGATCCTGACGCGATTGCAGAGTCTTCGAACCGTCGTGAACGAAGGTCATGGGTTCGGAATCGATGGCAGCACCGGCGGCCGCATGGAGTGAGTCCACGATCTGCTCGGCGGTGAGACGCCGCCGCCCCGGCGCATGGAAAAAGCGCTCTTCAGGGCCGGCGGCAGCCCGATTCTCCGTGCCGGCCTCACGCTGGTAAGCCTGCGAGGTGACGATGAGCCGGATGACGTGCCGGACATCGTAGTCCGCGGTCAGCAGTTCGTTGGCAAGCCAGTCCAGCAACTCGGGATGGCTGGCCTCCTGCCCTTCCCAATCGTGAACCGGCTCCACAATTCCCGCTCCCATGAGCCGTCTCCAGATGCGGTTCACCATGACACGGGGGAAGCGGCGATTCTCCGGCGAGGTGATCAGGGCTGCGAGGCGCTCACGGGTATCCTTCGGATCTTCGACCATCGCATCGAGACCTGCATTGTCCGCCGCACTGGTCAGGGCGGCAAAGGGCCAGACCGGCGACACGGTCTCGTCCGGCTTCAGCGTGACGCGGATCAAGGACTCACGGGTCTTTTTTTCAAAGAACGCGGCAGGCACACGGCTGGTTTTCGGCACCGTCACCGTCTTGCGCTCCAGCATCGCGGCGAGGGAATAGAGATCACGCTGTGTGGTCGAGTGATAGGGTGAGTCATGACAGCGCGCGCACTGCAACTCCACGCCGAGAAACGCCGATGCCACAATGTGGCCCTTCGTCGCGAATGGCGCATCATTCTCCGCCGCCTGCGCAAACCCGGCGCTGCCTCCGTGCGCGGCATCTCCCCGCATCATGAGCAGTTCCGTCACCATACGGTCGAGCGCCTTGCCATCGCGCAGGGAATCGAACAGAAACCAGCGGAACGGGCCAGTGCTGTTGAGGGAGGCATTGATCAGTGTGGGATTCTCCGCCAGCGCATCCAGCCATTCGCCCATCGCATGATCCGCGCAGCGTTCATCGGCGAGGAGGCGATCGATTAGCTTCGTGCGTTTGTCAGAATCGGAGTCCGCGAGAAAGGCGCTGACCTCTTCCGCGGCAGGCGGCAGGCCGATGATGTCGAGATAAAGGCGGCGGAGAAAGGCCGCATCGGAGGTGATTGGCGTTTTAGCGAGTTTGGATGCATCCACGGGTGGTGAAGGCCATGGAGCACCGTCGCGAATCCACGATTCCAACCGCGCGATCTGCTCTTTGGTCAAACGATCACCCGTGGGCGGCATGACGGTGTCTTCGTCATCGGAGCGAACACGTTTGAGCAGCTCACTGGCTGCGGGATCACCCGGGATGATCGCGGCCAGCTCCGAGTCACCCGCCCGCAGCGCCGCCTCGCGGGCATTCAGTTTCAGTCCGCCCTTATCTTTCTCCCCGTGGCAACGGAAGCACTGCTCACGCAGGATCGGCAGCACCTCAACGTGGAAGGATTTGGCCGCCGCCGAGGTGGTCGCGCTCGTCGCAAGCGCCGCCTCGATCTTCGCATTGATGAAGGCATCCACCGGATGACCCGGGCGCGGCGGTTGGGGCGCAGGGTGCTGCTTCACCCAGGTCCTGGCGATGGCATGTCGCTTCTGCCAGAACGAATCGCGGGACTTCGCGGCTTCGCGTCGGTTTGTATCGTCAAGACGGGCCAACGTGGCTTCGATCTCAGCGAGCGCAGGCTCGACCTGCGCATCAGTCAAGGGAAGCTCCTCCTTGCCGGCGGCACGCAGGATCGAGAATGCATCACCCCCAGCTGACTCGATGGCGACACAAACTTCGCCCGTCTCCGTGCGCATGTTTTTCCCTCCGACGATCAACTCCAACACCACTCGCGAAGAGGTTTGCCGAGGCGGAGTCGTCACCGATCCGAAGACTTCCTGTTGCTTGTAGCCCTTCACCCGCACGCCGGGGTGGGGCGGCTCGGCCAGCGGCGTGAGCGGATCAAAACCATTCTCTCCGTTGGCGACGGCTGGTCTGGTTTCGGCGATCAATTGGCCATCCACCCATAGCCGGGCGAGACCACGGGTGCGCAGCAACAGGCGGCGTGATCCCTCCGGTAGATTCACGTCAGCCGCCACGCGCAACAGCACGGGTGCCGTCCAACTCGAACGGATGCCCCAGTCATCATAACGCACCGGCATGCGCGGCAGAAGAAAGGCGTCACCCAACCAGCGCAGCCTTTCCTTCGGATTCTCCAGAGAATTCGGCCAACGGTCGGAGGCCCCGAGGCCCTCGTTGACCTGCACGAGCACGGTGCCCTTCTCGATTCGTCCCATCTCCGGCATCTTCGCCACTTCGGGGAGCACCACCTGTGGACCATCTTTACGCCGGCAATGTTTTGCAATCTCCGCATCGCTCAGCGCACGGCGATGGATCGCCACGCCGTCCAGCAATCCCGTCAGGCTGTTGCCGGCGCTCCCGCCCAGCGACGAGCCGATCCAGACGTCGTCATCATCCACCACGGGAGCCTTCGTCGTGGCCCCGTCCACACTCCAGTCCCCATCGGTGGCCACGCCGTCGATCCATCCGCGCATCGTCTCCGGCCTACCAAACTCATAAGCCACCGCCACATGATGCCAGCCCGTCTTGATCTGAAAAGAAGCCGTCGAGTTCCAGAGATGCCAGGTGTTTCCACCACCGGGCGCGGGAGCGCTAGCAAAGAGAAAGCTCAGATGCGCCAGCCCCTCGCCCCCGCCGATGACCCGCAGCGACCAGTTCTGATTGTGGCGGGCGAAGTGCGGCGAGTTCGTGCGGCCCTTTCCGATCAAATAGACCGGCTGGCCGGGGCTGATCTCGTCCACCCTCACCCAGGCCTCCAGCGTGATGGCATCGCCATTCGTGAAATCGAACGGACTGTGCGGCCCGGTATCCTTGATTTCGTATCGCGAGCCCTTTCCCCGGAACTGGATCGCGGTGTTGTTCGCCTCGAGATCCGGAAACTCCGGCGGGCGCGGCCCGGCCTGATCGCGCACCACGTTGCCGACGGCAATCAACGGCGCGGATTCCTCCTGTCCAAAATCCAGTTGCAACACCGGCTTGGCATCATCGGCAAGAAGTCCGATCGCCATGCTCTGGAAGAGGGCGGACAGCGCCAGCGTGGCTCTCAAGGTCATGCTTTTTCAGGGCGAAATGGTTGAATGACCTTTCGATAGCTCTCGCGCAGGAGCGTGATGTCGGTCTCTATGGCCAGGTGAGTGAAGCCGAGCGCTTGCAGTTCGGCGAAATCGTCGGCCTGACGACAAAGCAGCCCACAGGCCTTGCCAGCCGCACCGGCCGCTGACGCGACTTCCCTCAGACAGGCGGCAAAGTCGAGATGGGAACGCTCGGGGTAGGATTGGAGTTGGAGTTTCAGGTCCATCGGGCCGACAAAGAGCACATCCACCCCATCCACCTCTGCGATGGCACGAGCATTCTGCACACCTTCGATGGTCTCGATCTGGGCGTAGAAAACAGGAGACGGCATGTCGCGATGCAGCCCGTATTGAAAGCCACGCACCATTCCCGCCAGACCACGATCTCCACGCGGTGGATAGCGCATGGCACGCACGCAGGCCTCTGCTTTCTCTGCGGTGGACACCATCGGCACCATGATGCCAGCCGCGCCCCAATCGAGCGAACGCGCGATCTGCTCCGGATGCGGAGCGCCGACCCGAACGATGGCGGAGGCATGCCGAATGACCTGAATCTGCGGCAGCACCGTCGCCTCCGTGCCGCAACCGTGCTCAAGATCAATGAGCAGCCAGTCGAATCCGCTCGCATCGGCAATCTCGGCGACGACAGTCGAGCCTGTTTGCAGCCAGGATCCAAGCCGGAGGTCGGATTCGGGACGGGCGGTGGTCATGAAATGAAACAGGCAGGAGAATGGATCTGAGGATGAAGGCAGCCTTTCATGTCTTCTACTGCCTGTCATGGGAGCAGCCCCGAAAAAGGGAGGCCCTTCATGTCGTTCGACACGCCCTGGCCGGACCGTGTGGGGATCAATCATCCGGGTGCAATCTATGCGCTTAGTGGAACCCCACAACCCAATCAAGCGCGGATCGCCGTCGGCATCCTCACGCATTGACGGCTCCCCCGCGACCCCGTATGCCGCCCACCTTGCGGGAACGCGATGTGGGATCAAGCTTCCTCAGTCGACTTTCTCTCCCGGTGACTGCCGAAAGAGCCACGCCGCCATTCTGATCCGCCACCCTCCTGATGAAACCGCTCTTCCTGCTCCCCATCCTCGCCGGACTCGCTTGCGCCCACGGCGCGGAACCCTTTTCTCCCGCCGCCTGTGAAGGCACCTATCCCCGACACCTCCAGGGGATCTGCACCGACGACCAGGATGCCATCTTTTGGTGCTGGACCGATTTTCTCGTGAAGACCGACGCGGCCGGCCGCGTCCTCAAGAAGGTGCCCGTGGCCAATCACCATGGTGACCTCTGCTTTCACGACGGCCGCGTCTATGTGGCCACCAACCTAGGTAAGTTCAACCAGCCCGCGGGCCAGGCGGATTCCTGGGTCTTTGTCTATGATGGCGACACGCTCGCCGAACTGGCCAGACATCCCGTGCCGGAGCTCGTCCATGGTGCCGGGGGCATGGCTTTCCATGACGGGAAGTTCATCCTCGTCGGAGGCCTCCCGCCCGGGGTGGAGGAAAACTACGCCTACGAGTACGACGGGAATTTCCGCTTCCAGAAACGCCACGTCATCGCCAGCGGCTACACCCACATGGGCATCCAGACGGTCGCCTATGCCGACGGTGCCTGGTGGTTCGGCTGCTACGGCAAGCCATCGGTGCTGCTGCGCGCGGACGAGGACTTCAAAATCACCGGCAAATGGGAGTTCAATGCGTCCGTCGGGATCGCCCCGGCCGGCGATGGTCGTTTCCTCATCGCCGTGAACGAGGCATTGAAGGATGCCGACGGGAAGACGACGGCTCATAAAGCCCATGTCATCCTCGCCCGTGCCGACCACACGGCCGGGATGACGATCGTGAAGCCGTGACCCATCGATCCTTTCCCCTCATGAAAACACCGCTGATCCTCTGTCTCGCGCTCCTCCCCTTCCTGGCTTCGGCCCAGGACAAGCCCGTCTTCAAAGCCGGAGCCGCCACCAGCAACATCACCCCTCCCCTCGGCATGGAGATCGTGGGGAATTTCGCGCCGCGGCCGATCGCGACGAACGTGCATGACGAACTGCATGCGCGATGCCTCGTCCTCGACGACGGATCGACGAAGCTGATCTTCGTGGTGGCGGACACCATTTCCCTCGCCCGCGATGTCTGGGACGAGGCGAAGAAAAGACTGGAGGCCGACACCGGGATTCCCGCCTCCCACATGATGTTCTCGGGTACCCACACGCACTCCAGCGTGTCGGCGATTCCGCACCCGGAATCGGGCATCGACTATCGCAGCCTCGTCATCTCCCGCGTGGTGGATGGCGTGAAACGCGCGCTGAACCGTCTCGAACCGGCCCGCATCGCCTGGGGCACCGGCACGCTGCCGCAGTGGGTCGGCAACCGCCGCTGGATCCTGAAGGAAGGTGTGACGAATCCGAATCCCTTTGGTGGGAAAGATCGCGTCGTGATGAACCCGGGCAGTTTGCTCATTCCAAGCTTTGAAGGTCCGGCCGGACCCACGAATCCCGAGGTCTACTGCCTCTCGGTGCAGGCCGTCGACGGGCACCAGATCGCGCTCATGGCCAACTACTGGCTGCACTACGTGGGCGGCGTGCCGCGCGAGGACTTGTCGGCGGACTACTTCGGTGAATTCTGCCGGCTCGTCGAAGAGGCGCTCGGCGCGCCGTGTGTCGGCATCCTCGCCAATGGTCCCTGCGGCGACGTCAACAGCAACGACTACAGCGGCAAAACGCCCGCGGTGAAATACGAGCCCTACGAGAAGATCGCCCTCGTCGCCGGCGACCTGGCGCGCGAGGTCCTGCGCGTCCACGAATCGCTCGCTTATCAGGACTGGGTGCCACTCAGCGCCGCGGCGAAGGATCTGGAGCTCGCCGTGCGCCGTCCCACCCCTGAACAGATCCAATGGGCCGAGGGCGTGCTCGCCAAGCCAAAGGATGCCGCGCCTGTCCATCGTCTGGAGCAGCCCTACGCCCAACGCGTCATGGACGCGCACAAAGCGCAGCCCGACACGATCCAAGCAGTCATCCAGGCCTTCCGCATCGGCGATCTCGGCATCACCTCCATCCCCTTCGAGGTTTTCACCGAAACGGGCCTCGAAATCAAAGCGAAGAGCCCTTTCAAGGACACCTTCACCATCGAGCTCGCCAATGGCAGCCACGGCTATCTGCCCACGCCGAAGCAACTCGACCTCGGCGGCTACGAAACCTGGCTAGGCACCAATCGCGTCGAGCGCGAAGCCTCCGAAAAGATCACCGCCCTCGCCCTCGAACTGCTGAGCGATCTCCACGCCGCTCCGTGAAAAAGACGCGGATTTTTCACTCCAGCCCTTTGATCATGTCCTTACCCAACCCGCCTGTCCTTCCAAAAATCTCCATGATGCTTTTGTCCGGTTTCGCACCCGGCCTCCTGACCGCGCTCATGGCGGCTCCTCCAGCCCCCGAGGCCAAGGCGCTCCGCGAAGGGGTCAGCATCGAGATGATCGCCGAACATCCTGCCGTGGTCACGCCGATCGGCCTCGACGTGGACCCGCAGGGCAACGTCTGGCTGGTCGCCTCCCACACCCACGAAACGCCGAAGGATTATCAGGGGCCGGACCGCGACGAGGTGCTCGTGTTCGACTCCGAAGGCAAACGCACCGTCTTCTACAACCGGACGGTCCATACCATGGATCTGGAGCTGGGACGGGACGGGTGGGTCTACCTCGCCGAGCGCGGCCGCATCCTGCGCATCCGGGACACGGACGGCGACGGCCGCGCCGACCAGGAGGAAACAGTGGCGCAACTGGAATCCGAGGAGAGCTACCCGCACAACGGCCTGTCAGGGCTCGCCTGGCATCCCGACGGGGATCTGATCTTCGGGCTCGGGGAAAACTTTGCCAAACCCTGGTCTCTCAAAGGATCCGATGGCAGCACCCACGCGGGACGCGCCGAGGGTGGCATCTTCCGTTGTTCCGCCGACGGCTCCAAGCTGCGCTGGATCGCCCGCGGAGTCTGGAACCCCTTCGGCATCTGTGTGCGCGAGGATGGAGAGATCTTCGCCGTGGACAACGACCCCGGCGAGCGTCCCCCCTGTCGCTTGCTTCACATCGTCGAAGGCGGCGACTACGGATACCGCCGACATTATGGCGGAGAGGCGCACCACCCTTTTGTCGGATGGAACGGCGAGCTGCGCGCTTCCCTGCCCATGATCAACCCCTCGGGCGAAGCCCCCTGCGCCGTTCTGCCGCTGGGCCGCGGCATGCTCATCCCGTCGTGGGGTGATCATCGCATCGATTTCTTTCCGCTTGTGCCCCGCGGAGCCAGCTACCGGACGGAGTCGCGCATTCCCCTCGTGCAGGGCTCCTTCTTTTTCCGACCCACCTGTCTCGCGAAAGATCCGTCCCGAAAAGACCCTGACAAACACACCTACTACATGACGGACTGGGTCGACGGGCGTTATCCCGTGCACGGCTTCGGTCGGCTTTGGAAACTGGAGATCGACCTGACCAAGGCGGACTGGCTGGGGCCGCTCGATCTGGAAAAACCGACCCAGGAGGCCCTGCTCGCCCGGGACATCCGCGCAAAGACGCAGGAGCTGAGCGAGGACGACCTTTTCAAGCTGGCCGCCCATGAGGATGCCTTCATCGCACGAGCCGCCCTCGTCCGTCTGGCCGATGAGACCGCGTCCCGCTGGACGCCTGAAGCGTTTTCCCGTCTTTCTCCGGAACGCCGCATGCTCTCCGTCCTTGCCCTCTCCTCCTCGGATGTGAATCCCGTACCGTGGGTTGAAACCCTCCTTAACGATCCCGATCCGGTTGTGAATTTCGAAGGCCTGCGCTGGTTTTCCCACCGCGAGACCCGTGAGGCCCTCACCGGCGTGAAGGAGTTCCTGAGCCGGAGCGATCTCGACTTCGAAACCTTCGAGGCCGCCATCGCCGCCCACAACACCCTGTCGGGAATCCCCGAGCAGGGCGTCCGCAATCGCGAACTCCTTCTCGACCGCATCCGCGACAAAAACAGCACCCCGTCGCTGCGTGCCTTCGCGCTGCGACTGCTGCCGGCACAGGACTGGCGTCCCCGCGAATCGGGACCCGTGAGCCGGGTCAGCTTCCCTGCGGAACTCACCCCCGGACTCCTGCGTGAACTGTTGGCCGAGGGCAACGAAGACCTTTCCCGCGAAGTGATCCTCGCACTCTCCGATAATCCGCAGGCGGGGACCGATCTTCTCGTCCAAGTGGCGGCAGACGCCGCGGCCGATCCCATCCTGCGCACCCTTGCCGTCGCCGGCCTGGCCTCCGTGGCGGATCAATCTCCCCTGCTGCTGCGACTCGCGGAGGACGATCACCGTGCCCTGCGCGAGGAATCGCTCCGCGCCCTGCGCCATCGCACCTTGGGCGACGGAGAAAAAGAGAAGCTGAAAGCCCTGCGGCCGCGTTTCCCCGAATCCGACGATCTCTTTGCCGCCGTTCTCACTCCCGAAGTGCTCTTTCAGGACCGCCCACCCGCGACCGACACTGCGGCATGGAAAAAGCGCCTCGACGCCGTCCCCGGCGAGCCGGATCTGGCGGCGGGAGCGAGAGTCTTTCACCATCCCTCCATCGCTCTCTGCGCGAACTGCCACCGTCACGAGGGACGCGGGCGGAGCATCGGACCCGATCTCGGCAGCATCGAAGCCGGAGAGGTGCGCGACGGCCTGATCGAAAGCATCCTGCAGCCGAGCCGGAAGATTGCGCCCGAATACCTGCCCCGCGCCGTCACCCTGAAAGACGGCCGCACCATCGTCGGCATCCGCATGCAGTCCTACACCCGCGAGCGCGTGAAGGATGTCAACGGCCACTCCCTGACCTTCGAGTTGGAAGAACTCGAATCCATCGCCGAACTCGACACCTCCCTCATGCCCCCCGGACTCGCGCTCTCCCTGACCGACCGCGAACTGCGAGACCTCGTGGCTTTTCTCATGACTTCTGAAGGGAAGACGAAATGGGAATGACAGCCCCCTGTCTGCCCGGCCCACGCTGGATCTTCCTCCGCATCGCCTGGGGGGCCGAGCATGGATGGCATGCGGGACAATCTGGAAGCCGGGAGAAGGGGCGGGGTGGAGTGGACAGGGACCGCGCGGAGTCTTCGCCTGATTTCCACCTGAAACAGCGAAGCGCCTCGCTTTTTCCGCCGGATTCATTCACCGTTTTCCGGTTGCGACCGAGCCCACCCCATGGCCCGGTTCCTCCCCTACCCCTGTAAAGACCATCCCACCCTCAACGCCCCCGGCCTGCATGACCCTCCTCACTTTCCTCTTCTTCACCGCCCTCGTCGGATTCCTCACCTGGCTGCTCACGCGGCGGGACGACCACGGCACCTCCACCGGCTACTTCCTCGCCGGCCGCACCCTGACAGGAGGCTACATCGCCGGCTCGCTGCTGCTCACCAATCTCTCCACCGAGCAACTCATCGGTCTCAATGGCGCCGCCTTCACCGACGGCATTGCCGTGATGGCCTGGGAAGTCATCGCCGGCGCCTCCCTCGTCGTCATGGCCCTCTATTTTCTGCCCAAATACCTGCGCAGCGGCATCGCCACCATCCCCGAGTTCCTCGAAAAACGGTTCGACGGCTCCACCCGGACCATCACCAGCATCATCTTCATCCTCGCCTACGCCATCATCCTCCTGCCCATCATCCTCTACACCGGCGCCACCGGCCTCATGGGCATCCTCGACCTCAAGGCCCTCACCGGCATCGAAAGCCACACCACCCTGCTCTGGGTCACCGTCTGGTTCATCGGCATCGTCGGCTCCATCTACGCCATTTTCGGCGGCCTGCGCACCGTCGCCGTGTCGGACACGCTCAATGGCTTCGGGCTCCTCGTCGGGGGTGTGCTCATCACCTGGTTCGGCCTCCAGGCCGTTGACGACGGCGGCACCCTGACCGCCCTGAGGACTCTCCACGCCTCCCACCCGGAAAAGTTCAACTCCCTCGGCAGCTCTGAATCATCCGTGCCCTGGCACACCCTTTTCACCGGCGTCCTGCTGCTCAATCTCTTCTACTGGACCACCAACCAGCAGATCATCCAGCGCACCTTCGGCGCCAGCAATCTCGCCGAGGGCCAGCGCGGCGTCCTCATCGCCGGCGTCTTCAAGCTCCTCGCTCCCATCATCCTCGTCATCCCCGGCATCGTCGCCTACCACCTATACTCAGCCGAGGGCATCAAGCCCGACCACGCCTACGGCACCCTCGTCAGCCGCGTGCTGCCCCCCTGGCTCACCGGCTTCTTCGCGGCCGTCGTGGTCGGCGCCATCCTCAGCTCCTTCAATTCCGCACTGAATTCCACGGCCACCCTTTTCTCCCTCGGCGTCTATCAGCACCTCATTAAACAAGACGCCGTCGATGAGAGAAAAGTCATCGCCAACGGCAAGCTCGTCGGCACCCTCGTCGCCCTCCTGGCGATGACCGCCGCCCCGCTCCTCGACGGGCAGGAGAGCATCTTCGGCTACCTGCAAAAGATGAACGCCCTCTATTTCATTCCCATCTTCTCCGTTGTGCTCGCCGGCTTCCTCTTTCCCCGCGCCGGCGCCGTCGCCGCCAATGTCTCGCTCATCGCCGGCTGCGTCATCCTCATCCTCGGCTACTTCGTCCCCCCCTTCACCACCTGGGCAGAGAAGGTCAACGGCTTCCACTTCATCGGCCTCGTCTTCGCCGCCCTGATGGTCTACCAATTTGCCATGAGCCGCCTCGCGCCCCTCCCCGAGCCCTGGCAGCATCACCACAGCGGCGAGGTCGACCTGACCCCGTGGAAATGGGCCAAGCCCGTCGGCTTCGGCCTCATCGCCATCGTCGCGATCCTCTACCTGGCTTTTGCCGATTTCTCTGTCCTGTCCCGTTGACCGCCGCGCCATTCCGCAGCAACCCTGTTTGATCGCCGATCCGACCCTGTTCCATCGATGATCCGACCCTGTCTCATCGCACTCGTCACCCTCGCCCTTGCTGCCGGCTCCGGCATCGCCTCCGGCGGCGAAAGGCCCAATGTCCTCCTGCTCCTCGTCGACGACCTGAAGCCCGCCCTGGGCTGCTACGGCGATGCCGCCGCCCGGACTCCGCACCTCGATGCCCTCGCCGCGCGCGGCCTGCGCTTCGATCTCGCCTATTGCAACCAGGCTGTTTGCGCCCCGTCGCGGTTTACCCTCATGCTGGGATCTCACCCCACCTCCACGGGCCTGTATGGACTCGACAGCCGGCTGCGGGAGCGCCTGCCCGATGCCGTCACCCTGCCCCAGCACTTCGCCGCCCACGGCTACCGCACCGAGTCGATCGGCAAGGTCTATCATGTCGGTCATGGCAACGAGGGCGACCCGCAGTCCTTCACCGTGCCGCCGCACAAGGACAAGGTCATCGAGTACCTCGACCCCGCCAGCACCCACGGCGGCCAGCTCACCCGCGAGGAAGCGCTCTTCACCAATCAGGCCCTCGACCGCATCCGCTCCCTGCCCCGTGGCGCCGCCTACGAGTCACCCGACGCCTCCGATACCGACTACGCCGACGGACGCATCGCCGACGAGACGGTGAAACGCCTCCGCGCCGCCCGCGATCGCCGCCAGCGGGACGGCACTCCGTTTTTGATCGCCGCCGGATTCGTCAGGCCCCACCTGCCCTTTTCCGTGCCGAAACGCTACTGGGATCTCCACGATCCCGCCGCCCTGCCCCAGCCCAGCCGCACCACGCCACCCGACGGCGCGCCCCCGGTGGCCATGAAGCGTGGCGGCGAGATCGCGGCCTACGATCCCGTGCCCGACGATGGCACTGTCGAGCCCGACCTCGCCAGGCGGCTCATCCACGGCTACTACGCCAGCGTCAGCTATGTCGATGCCCAGATCGGACGAGTTGTCGCCGCTCTCGATGCTCTCGGACTCGCGGACGAGACTCTCGTCGTCCTCTGGGGGGACCATGGCTTTCACCTCGGCGACCACGGCCTCTGGACCAAGCACACCAACTACGAGCAGGCCAACCGCATCCCCCTGCTCCTCATCGCCCCCGGCGTCACCACTCCGGGCTCAGCCACCCGGCAGCCGACCGAGAGCGTCGACCTGTTCCCCACTCTGGCCGAACTGGCTGGCCTGCCCGCGCCGACTGGCCCTCAGCCCATCGACGGCATCAGCCTGGTCCCCGTGCTGCGCGATCCCGCCGCCCGCGTCCGTGACCATGCCTATCACGTTTTTCCCAAAGCCAAGCTCGGTCGCGCCATCCGCACCGAGCGACACCGCTTCGTGGAGTGGAAAAAGCCCGGCGAACCCGATGCCGCCGCTCTGCTCGAACTCTACGATTACGAGACCGATCCCGGGGAAACCCGCAACCTCGCCGCCGATTTCCCCGATCTGGTGACCAGCCTGCGTAAGATCCTCGCCCGGCATCCCGAGCCTCTGCCGCCCGGCGGCAGTGGTCCAAATCGGAAGTGATGTCCGCGGCGTCGGATTCAACTCCATTCCCAGAGCGGTGACGCCTGGCCGTTGCCCCGTGTCACCAGGCGGGATTGATGCCCCAGCGCATCGCAAAGGGCGCCAATTCCGGACGCAGCGGCCACTGGTCGGGCAGCGGATCGTTGCCCTCGTGGCGAGTGCTGGCGCCTTTGAGCACCATGCAGCCTTCGTTTTCGCCGATGCGCTCCATCTCGGCCACCTCGTCGGGGGTGAGGAGATTCTGCTCGGGCAGTTGCGCCATCTCGGTGATCTTCTCCTCGATGGGTTTGGCACCCTCGCCGGCTTCCTGGATGAAGGTGGGCGTGACGCTGAGCACAGGCTCGTGGGCCAGGCACCACTGGCAGGCGAGCTGCAGCAGAGTCAGTCCGTGACGCTCGGCGATGGGCCGCATCTGCTCGATCTTTTCGGTGCCGTGCTCCACCCAGCCGGCGGGGCGGAAGGTGCGGTGGTCGCCGTCGCGGAAATGGTGGCCGGGCTTCACATCGTCGTGGAAGAGTCCGCCGTAATCGACGACGCGGGTAACGATCTTGACGTTGTTTTCCCGTGCCGGCCCGAGGACATGACGGCCGGGCCAGGGCTCGTTGGGATTCAGGATGATCATGGCCCAGTCCATGTCGTCGGCGAAGTGCTCGAAGCAATAGGCGAGGTCGATGGCAAATCCATTGGCGGGCCCGGGGGCGACGCCGGTCATCTCCGTGAGACCGAGGCTTTTCAGATTGCGCATGCCCTCCCACACGGCGGGATGGGTGTAGCCGATGGCGTCGGGATTGTGGAGCATGACGAGGTCGAAGCGGCTGGTCTGGCAGCGCTCAAGCGATTTCTCGGTCGCCATCTTCAGGTAGTCGGCATAGGCATCGGGACCACGCAGGTCGGGATGGGTGAAACGGGCGTAGCCTTTCGATCCGTCGCGGCTGCCGTGGTAGATGTCGTGCCCGATGATGCCGACGAGGCAGTAGGAATCGCGCGGGATGCCCTGAAGCGCCTTGCCGAGCATCTCATCGGCCCGGCCGACGCCATACACGTCGGCGGTGATGAACGTGCGGATGCCTTCGGTGTAGGCGTGCTGGATGAGGCCGATGCAGCGCTCTTCGCTGAGTTGTTCTCCGAAGTGCATGAAGCGGCCGCCGCTCCAAGTGCCGTAGGCAGTGCGTGTCAGGTCCATTGTCTGGGAAGTTTAGGGTGTGAAGCGAAAAGGGTGAAACGTGGGGGCTGCGAATGTCGCGAAAGGGCGGCGGGGCGTCAATCGGCGGGAATTGGCTTTTTTGGCCGGGATCTTGCACGGGCGACCGAAGCCGATCAGGCCCAGGTGACTTCGGTTTTGACCGACCGGGCGAGGAAACACTCGTGGTGGGACTTTTCGTGGAGCTTTTCGAGCTGTTTGGGAGTGGGCTGCTTGCCTCCGGAGAATTCGATGCGCGGATGCATGACGACGCGCGCGAGCCAGGGCCTGCCATCCTCGGCCTTTTCGAGGTAACCGACGGCTTCGTCACGGTAGGCGTCGACGGTGTACCCGTTCATGGCAGCGTAGGCGAGGAACGTGAGCATGTGGCAGCTCGCCAAGGCAGCCGTGAAGGCCTCCTCCGGATCGACGCAATCCGGGGTGCCGAGGAATTCGACCGCCGCGGCAGCGCGCAGGCTCTGGCCGCTCTCGGGGAAATGCCAGGTGTGGGTGCGGGGGTATTCCTTGTATCCGAACCCGCTGTCGCCGCGGGACCAGGTGAGGGTGGCTTTGTGTTCGCTCATGGGCCGGACGGTAGCACGATTTTTCGGGTTCACCATGGAGGGGGGGATGAATTCACCACGGAGGCACGGAGGACACGGAGGTTTTTCGATTATTCTGAATCTCCGTGCCCTCCGTGCCTCCGTGGTGAACCCAAAACCACGTTTCCGAGGCGAAGTTCAGCGGACAAATCGCTTGATGCCATTCTTGAAAACTTCAACGTTGAAGTTCATCAGCAGTCCCACAGGGAGGTTCGATAACTTCAAATAGGTGATGATTTGCGCGTCGTGAATCGGATCCAGCGCAGCCACGCTTTTCAGTTCGAGGAGCACCGTATTTTCCACGACCAAGTCGAGCCGAAAATCGCAATCGATCCTCACGCCCTTGTAGAAAACCGGCTGAGACTTCTCCATTTCAAAAGCAAGGCCCTTTCGGCTCAATTCATAAGCCAGACATTGTTGATAAGCCGATTCAAGGAGTCCGGGTCCAAGCTCGCGGTGAACTTCGATCGCGCAGCCGATCACCTTTTGGGTCAATTCTTGATGGTTGAGTTGCATAACCACACAGAACTGCCAATAAACTCCGATCTAGACAAGGAAATTCACCACGGAGGCACGGAGGACACGGAGGTTTTTCGGATATTCTGAACCTCCGTGCCCTCTGCGCCTCCGTGGTGAATTCATCCCTTTCCCTCAGGGGTGAAATCCCAACGCACAAAGGCCATTCCCTTTCCGCCGGAATTCGGCTACAAATCCGCTCTTTCCCATGAAGCGCCCTCTTCTCTATTTCTTCCTTTGCCTCCTGGTATCCTCCCCTTCCCCGGCCCAGGAGATCGACAAAACCTCCGGCAAAGTCGTCGTCCCCCGCCGCCAGTCGGCTCCCCCCGGTCCCCCCACCCCGGCCGCGGAGGCCGCGAAAAAGATGACCGTGCCGCCCGGCTTTTCAGTCGAGGTCGTCGCCGCCGAGCCGGACATCGTGAACCCGGTGGCCATGGCCATCGACGATCAGGGGCGCTTCTGGATCACCGAAAGCTTTGAATACCCGCGGAAGGAGCCGGGACCGGGCCGGGATCGCGTGAAAGTGCTCGAAGACACGGACCGCGATGGCCGCATCGACAAGGTCACCGTCTTCGCCGAGGGCCTGAACATTCCCTCGGGCATCGCCGTCGGCCATGGCGGCGTGTGGGTGGCCAATGCGCCGGACCTCCTCTTTCTCCAGGACACGGACGGCGACCTGAAAGCCGATTCGCAAAAAGTCGTCGTGACCGGATTCGGCCGCACCGACACCCACGAGCTGCCCAACTCGCTGGTTTGGGGTCCCGATGGTTGGCTCTACGGGCTGAACGGCGTCTTCAACTACTGCAACGTCAAACACCGCGGGCGGGAGATCCCCTTCACCTGCGCGATGTTCCGCATCAATCCCGTGGCCGACACGGACGGTGAATGGAAAGGCACGCACGATTTCCAACTGTTCGCCGAGGGCACCTCGAACCCCTGGGGCATCGCGTGGAACGGCGACGGTGAGGCCTTTCTCAGTGCCTGCGTCATCGATCACCTCTGGCACATCAGCGAGAGCGGTTACTACCATCGTCAGGGCGGACCGTATCCGCCCCACACCTGGAAGCTCGGCTCCATCGTGAAACACCAGCACCAGATGGCGGCCTATTGCGGCATCACGTGGTTCGATTCCGACGCCTATCCCGAGGAATACCGCGAAAAACTCTACATGGGCAACATCCACGGAGGCTGCATCAATGTGGACGCGCTGGAGCGGCGCGGGTCGAGCTATTTCGCCACCCCGCGGCCGGATTTTCTGACCGCCAACGACGTGTGGCATATGCCCGTGGCCCAGTTGACCGGCCCCGACGGCTGCCTCTACGTGCTGGACTGGTACGACCGCTACCATTGCTATCAGGATGCCAATGCCGATCCCGCTGGCGTCGACCGCGGCCACGGGCGGCTCTACCGGGTGCGTTACCAGGACACGCCTCGTGCCCCGGCTTTCGATCTGGCGAAGGAGAGCGACGCGCAGCTCATCGGCCGGCTCGGCAGTCCCAACATGTATTACCGCGAGCGCGCCCAGCGCCTGCTCAGCGAGCGGCTCATCGCCGGAAAAACCGAAGATCTCGCCGGAAGAATCCAAGCCGTCGCGCTCGACGGCAGCCAGTCGCGTAAAGCCCGGATGCATGCGCTGTGGGCGCTGATCGGCTCGCAACAACTCGACGAAACGTTTCTGCTCACGCTTCTGAACCACACCGAGCCACAATTCCGCGCCTGGGGTGTCCGGGCGGCGGGGAACACGGGCATCGTATCCGACTCAGTGTTGAGCCGTCTCTTCACACTTGCCGCCGATTCCTCACCCGACGTACAGCGGCAGGTCGCCATCGCCGCGCCAAAGCTTGCCGGCCCAAAAGCCCCCACCCTTTTGGCCGAGGTGCTGGCCCGTTGCGGCGACGATGAGACCATTCCGCATCTCGTCTGGCAGAATCTACATCCCCTGCTCGACGACAATCCGACGATCGACGCGGTCCTGAGCCGCTTCGCCACCGACACGACGCCCGGCTTTGTCGCGATGGCGCCTCTTTTCAGCGAGCGCCTGTTCAGCGGGCCAGACCCGAATCTCGCCGCCTTTACCCAACTGCTTGAGCTGACCCGAAAAACCGCCGTTGCAGGCGAGGTGCTCGACAATCTGGCCAAACGCGTCCGCAATCGCGAGTTTCGCCTGGAGGCCCTGGAGCCGATCCGACCGCGCCTGGAGAAAGCCATCGCGCCGCTGCTGGCAGGCGAGAACGGCGACGCGCTGAAATTTTCCGCCGCCAATCTCGCCGCCACCTGGGGCAATGCCGACGCCGCCAAGCTGGTGACCGGCACGCTGCTGGATGCCAAAGCCAGCGAAGCCTCCCGCATCGCCGCCGCCGAGGCCGTGGCCACCGCCGGTGACGACCAAGCCATCGAGACGCTGAAAACCGTGCTCGCCGATGCCCAGGCGCCGCAGGGCCTGCGCCGCGCCACCTTGTCCTCCCTGGGCAGGCTGGACTCCCCCGCCGTCGCCAGGGCTGCCCTTTCCGCCTACGGAGCCCTGCCCGCTCCCCTGCAGCGCGATGCCATCGAGCTGCTCACCCAGCGGCCCGCCTGGAGCCGCCAGCTGATCGCTGCGGTGGAGTCCGGACAGGTGGCCGCCACCGCCATCAATCCCATGCAGGTCGCCAAGATGGCCGGTCCGGGAGCGAACGCCGACCTGCGGCCGAAGATCGAGAAGCTCTGGGGCCGCGTGCGGCTGGAGCGGAATCCCGGCCGCGAGGAAAAAATCGCCCGCATCGTCCAACTGGCCGGCGAAAAGACCGGCGACTGGAAAAATGGCAAAGCCGTCTTCACCCGCTCCTGCGCCGCCTGCCACAAACTCCACGGCGAAGGCAACCTGATCGGCCCCGACCTGACCGTGAGCGGCCGCGGCACGCTGGAGCAACTGCTTTCCAACATGCTGGACCCGAATCTCGTCATCGGCGAGGCCTATCAGGCCCGCATCGTCAACACCCACGACGGTCGTGCCGTGATGGGCCTGCCGGTGGAGGACAACGACCAGCGCGTCGTGGTGCGGTCGCCCGCGGGTAAGGACGAGATCTTTGCCCGCGCCGATGTGAAATCGGTCGATGTGCTCCCCGTCTCCCTGATGCCCGAAAACCTGGAAGCCACCATGACGGAGCAGGAATTGATCGACTTGATCAACTATCTGGCGTGGGACCTGCATCCGGAAAATCCCAATGCCAAGGCCCTGGCAGGCGTGAAGCTGAAATAAAGGGCCGGCGGAGTCGATTCCGCCGCCGATTTTCGATGAATTCCGGTTGCCGCCCCGCTTCGGGGAACGTAACAAGCCACGTGCCAAACCGACTTCTCCCCTACTCCCCCATCGCTGCCGCGGTCGCGGCCAGTGTATTCCCCTTCTTCGCCGCCGCCGAGGAGGAGCGGACCGAGGAGTCGTTCATTCCGAACTACGCGGTGGCCGGCAGCTATTTTCAATGGGACGCCGACGCCGACTTTTCCGGCGGAGATGGCTCGGTGAGCCAGTTCGAGACCGGAGCCGAGGGCAACGTCCCGGTGCTGATGCGGGACGGCCTGCGGATCACCGCCGGGGCGAAATACCGGTGGAATCGGCTCGAGTTTTCCGGCGCGGATCATCCGCTGGCCTCGCAGAGCTTCGACCTGCATCGGGTGGACCTGCCGATCAATGCCTGGGCCGACCTGAATGACCGCTGGAAGCTCTGGGCGCGCCTGCAGCCGGGCTGGTATTCCGATTTCGATAAAGTCGGCTCGGACGATTTCATCCTCACCTCGCTGGCCCTGCTGTCCTACCGCTGGACGGATGCGGTGAAAGTCGCTTTCGGTGCCTACTACTCGCGGGACCTCGGCGAGGAGCGGGTGCTGCCGGCCGTCGGCTTCATCATCGAGCCCGACCCGCGCTGGTCGCTGGCGCTGACTTTCCCGCGGGTGGAGTTGGTTCACGCCCCCACCGCCGACTGGCTGATCACTGCGCGGGCGATGCTGAGCGGTGCCGGCTGGAACATCGCCGATCCCGCCGGCGGCGAGGGCGAAGTGGACCTGAACTATCGCAGCATCCGCGCCGGCATCGGCCTCGACCACCGACTCAGCGGTCCTTGGTGGGCCTATCTCGATGCCGGCATGCAGTTCGGCCAGGAGATCGAGATCGAAGGCGGCGGCTACGACTTTTCGCAGGAACTCGACTCCAGCGCCTACGTCGCGGCCGGGATCAAGGTGCGGTTCTGAGTCCGGCGTCCTCATGTTGGCGCCCCATCCGGGGCGCCCGGGGATTTGGGTGGTGTTTCCGTTGGCGACAGCCACCGGGTTCCCGGCTTTCCCCTCACAGAACCGCCCCGGCAGGGGCGGCGGATATGAGCCGGTGGCGACAGCCACCGGGTTCCCGCCCTTCCCCTCACAAAACCGCCCCGGCAGGGGCGGCGGATATGAGCCGGTGGCGACAGCCACCGGATTCCCGCCCTTCCCCTCACAAAACCGGCCCGGCAGGGGCAGCGGATATGAGCCGGTAGCGACAGCCACCGGGTTCCCGCCCTTCCCCTCACAAATCCGCCCCGGCAGGGGCGGCAGATATGAGCCGGTGGCGACAGCCACCGGATTCCCGCCCTTCCCCTCACAAATCCGCCCCGGCAGGGGCGGCGGAACGGCATCCGCATCGGCCGCATGACCGGCGATGGCTCCGGGGCAGGCGGGACGCCTGCGGTCCCGGTGGGTTTTGCCCCGATAGCCCGCCTCACTTCCGCGCTGCTCCGATCAAACCCTGTCGCATCGGCGATCGGACCCTGTTGCATCGGCGATCAGACCCTGTTGGATCGGAAATCGGACGGCGGCGACGGACCCGCTGGGCGGTAGCGACGGACCCTCTGGGTGGCAGCGGCGGACCCGCTGGGTGGTAGCGACGGACCCGCTGGGTGGCAGCGGCGGACCCGCTGGGTGGCAGCGACGGACCCGCTGGGGGGTAGCGACGGACCCGCTGGGGGGTAGCGACGGACCCGCTGGGTGGCAGCGACGGACCCGCTGGGTGGCAGCGACGGACCCGCTGGGTGGCAGCGACGGACCCGCTGGGTGGCAGCGACGGACCCGCTGGGTGGTAGCGACGGACCCGCTGGGTGGCAGCGACGGACCCGCTGGGTGGTAGCGACGGACCCGCTGGGTGGTAGCGACGGACCCGCTGGGTGGTAGCGACGGACCCTCAGGGTGCTTGACCCCGGCGCGGAGGCGGCGACTCAGAGGATGCCGCCGTCGATTTTCAGGACGGCACCGGTGATATAGCTGGCCTCGCGGCTGGCGAGGAAGGTGACGGCCGCGGCAACTTCTTCCGGGCGGCCAAAGCGGCGCATGGGGATGGTGCGGGCGAGATTTCTTTTCTCCTCATCGGTCAAGGCGGTGAGGGCATCGGTGTCGATGTAGCCGGGGCAGACGGCATTGACGGTGATGCCGGAGCGGGCGCATTCCTTGGCGAGCGACTGGGTGAGGGCGACGACGCCGGCCTTGGCGGCGGCGTAATTGGTCTGGCCTGCCGGCGCGAGCAGGGCGCTGAGGCTGGAGACATTGACGATGCGGCCGTATCGCCGGGCCATCATGGGTCGGATGACGGCGCGGCAACCGTGGTAGACGGCATCGAGATTGGCCCGGATGACGGCATGCCAATCGTCGGGAGCGAGGTTGGCGAGGAGGGCGTCGCGGTGAAAACCGGCGTTGTTCACCAGGACATCGACGCCGCCGACGCGCTCGATCACGCCGGCCCAGGCGGCGGGGTCGGTGACATCGAGGGTGACCAACTCCGCCCGGCCGTCGGACGCGGCCGCCAGCGTCTCGGCCTGGGCGCGGCCCTCGCGGACGCCGAGGAGGACGCGATGGTCCGGGGATGCCTCCAGCCAGGCCCGGGCAATGGCCTGGCCGAGCCCTCCATTGGCGCCGGTGACGAGTGCGATCATGCTTTTCGCCCATTCAACGGGAGGTTTTCCCCACAGGCAAGCGGGAAGCGGGCCGGCGGCTCACGCCATGACGTGTCCCGCCGGCCGACGAAACGGGATGCGGCGTCGCGGATTCGGCATTTTGGTCCTGGGATGAACGCCCTGCCTTTTTGTCGTCGTGCCTTGATGTGGTCTGCGCTCTGTTGGACCTCCCTTTCCAGCGGGGCAACGGCGGCGCTGACGGTCCACTCGGACTTCGAAGGCGGTTCGGGGGAGACGGTGTCGATCGACTCGGAGCGGCAGGCGATCCATCTCCGGCCCGCGTTGCGAGAGGGTCGCGGCTGGCCCTGCTGGTGGTATGTGCGGATCGAGGGCGCGGTGGTGGGTGCGGCTTTTGAACTGACGGTCAGCGGCAATCCGGGGCCGTTCCGACCCGGTGGGGCGGCGTTGGCGGCCAACTGGGCCCAACCTGTCCGCGCGGCGATCAGCAAGGACGATGTCGTCTGGACGCAGTCGCCGAACGGTGTCGCCGACACCCAGAACCGGACGATGACCTATCGCTTTGAGGCGCCGGGCGAACGTTTCTGGTTGGCGTGGGGTCCGCCTTTCACGCCCCGACACGGCGCGAAGCTGATCGAGGATCTGGTGGCGCAACTCCCCGGCTCGGAGGCTTTCGTCCTGGCCACGAGCCGGGATGGGCGACCCGTGCCGGGCATCCGGATGGGCCGGGCAGACGCCCCCGCGGCGATCTGGGTGCAGGCGAGGCAGCATGCCTGGGAGGCCGGGAGCAGCTGGACGGGGCGGGGTTTTGCGGAATGGGTGGCGGGTGATGATCCGGAGGCGCGCCGGCTGCGGGAATCGACGACGATCTACTTCGTGCCGATCATGGACGTGGACAATGTGGCGAGGGGCGCGGGCGGCAAGGAATCGGTGCCGCGCGACCACAACCGCGACTGGTCAGGGGAGCCGGTCTATCCCGAGGTGGCCGCCGCCCAGGGGCGGATCGCGGAACTGGACCAGGCGGGCCGGCTGCGGATGTTCATCGATCTTCACAATCCCGGACCGGGAGACAAGCGGACGTTTTTCTTCGGCCCGTTCGGCTATGAGGAGATGGCCCCGCCGGTGCGGGCGGGCTACGACCGCTTCATTCAATTCGCGGCGAAGCGCATTCAGGGGCCGCCCGCGGTCGAGAGCGCCTACCGATTTGCCACCTACGTGCGGACGGATGAGGAGCGCGGTCGCATGAGCAGCGGCTGGGTGCGGAAGCACACTGATCCCACCCGGACGATCTCAGTGACGCTGGAAGCGGCCTGGAACACGCCGGACAACACGGCGGATGGCTATCGGCAAACGGGGCGTCAACTGGCCGCGGCGGTGGCGGACTATCTCTCGGCCCCGACGGCAAAAGCGGGGGAATGAGCACACCGACGGGCGCTCAGGGGACCTTCGGCGCAGCCGGATAGAGCGGCTTCAGGTTTTCGCGGAACGCGGAGTAGTCGTCGGCTTTGCCCAATTTCACGCCACCGAGCAGCACGGTGCGGGCAGTCTCGATGAGAATGAAGAAGTCGAGCAGCAGGCTCATGTGCTTCATGTAGTAGAGGTCGTACTCGAGCTTGCGGACGGCATCCTCCTCGGTGGCTCCGTAGGGATAGCGGACCTGGGCCCATCCGGTCAGGCCGGGCTGGATGAGGAGCCGCTCCCGATACCAGGGGATCGACTCGGCCAACTGCTCAACGAAGGTCGGCTGCTCGGGCCGGGGACCGACGAAGGACATGTCACCTCGCAGGACATTGAAAAGCTGGGGAATCTCATCGATGCGGAAACGACGGAGCCAGCCTCCGACTTTGAATACGCGGGGATCGTTCGCCCCGGACCACTGAGGCCCCTTGGCCTCGGAGTCGACATGCATGGTGCGGAGCTTCAGGATGGTGAAGGGCCGCCCCAGCCGGCCGGCGCGGGTTTGGCGGAAAAACACGGGACCGGGAGACGACACCCGGACGAGGGCCATGCCCAGCAGCATGGCCGGAGCCAGCACTGGCAGCAGGAGCAGGGAGGTGACGATGTCGAAGGCCCGTTTGACCTTTTTGATGTAGAAGAGATCGCTCTGGTTACAGGCCCGGAAGAGCCAGTTTTCGGTGACCAGATCGATCGGCACCGCCCGGTAGGCATCCTCGCAGGCGTCCGCGAGCGAGACAATTTCGACGCCCCGGTAGCGCATCTGCCTGAGCAAGGGGCCGAACTGAGGGTCCGCGAGATGCCGGTCGCGGACCAGCACAAGGTCCACCTCGAAGGAAACGCCATCGGAGAGGTCCGAGATGTCGCCCTTCATCGGCACATCGGAGGTGGCCCGATAGCCGCCGCCTGAGATGACGCCGAGGATCTTCGCGTGTCGCCCCCAGAGGAGATTGAGGAGATTCACCACCCGCTCGTCAGCCGCGCTGGAGACCAGACAGACCGCCGTGCGCCAGCGGCGGGCAAAGGCACGGTGGAGAATGACATGATAGATCGCCGTCGCCACGAGGAGAAAAATCAGGCTGGCCATCAGCACCCCGCGACCAACGCGGGATGAAAAGTCGAGCGAGCCGATCACCAGAACCACGGCTCCCACCGTGGCCCAACCAGCCAGCATCCAGCGGAAAACGGGGAGAATTTCGGTCGTGCGGACTTTGGAGTAGAGGCCGCCGATGTAGTAAACGCTGGGAAGAGCCAAGGATGCGAGAGTGATGCCCAGCGAGTAGTCGGCAAGTTTGTCCCAAGCCGGCTCCCCAAATCGGTGAAGGGTGCCGAACAGGAACGACAACCAAACGAGCAAAAAGTCGATCCCGAAGAGACAAGCGACTCCCAGCCAGTGTCGAGAAGATCTGGAAATGCCGAAAAACATAGATTTGCCCTCCACAAAGCAAATCCCGTCGGGCTTTTGCCTCGGAAACGGAATCTGTCAGAAGCCGAAGACACGCTCCGGCACCACTACGATGTCACCATGTCCGATGGGCGGGTCTGCCATGCTACCCTGACGGATGGCCCGGACATTGATGGGAATCTTCTGCTTCACGTTGTTTTCGTCGGAACGCAGGATGTAGACCTTGGTCTCGTCGCCCATTCGATCCATGCCCCCGGTGATCAGGATGGCCTCGTAAACTCCCACCGGTTTGCCCTGCGGCAGGGTAATGACGTGCTGACCGGGACGATTCACCTTGTCGGTCATGTAGACCAGGATCTTGGAGCTGTTATCCCGGATCGGATCGGGTTTTTCGCCCCCCTCAGGTCTGCCGCGGCCCACACGATCCAGGATGACGGTAGCCGTCTTCAATTGGTCGCGTTCCAGATAGCTTTTAATCTTCTTCTCCGCACCCTCGACACTCAAACCCGACACGGGAATGCGCCCAAAGGGAGCGAGGATGATGTCGCCGCGCTCGCGAACGACCAACTCCTGATTAAAGGAGTGATCCTCCATCACGAACAGTTGCAGGCGGTCGCCCACGATGATCGACGAATTGTCCGACTTGGGTGCCGGCTGCGAGGGCGGCGGTTCGGGCAAACGGGGAGCGGGAATCGGCCCCGTCGGGACATCCGCCCCAGATTCACATCCGATCACCAGAACAATGGCTGCAGCGGCGGCGACTGCGTTGAAAATGCCGCGGAAGTGGGACCAATAACCGGCAGGCCTGTGCATAGTCGGGTGATGAAATCGGTGATCTCTAGTTGGGGGGGAACTCCAAGCCGCTCGTTTGGACGGTATCAGAGTGAAACAATCAACCAAAACGAAGCGATTTCCAGCGGCCCTGTCTCGTTCCGCCTCCAAAGCGTCGGACTCCGCCGCTTTGTAGATCGAATCTCAGCGCGACTGTGTACCAGTCAGAATCCGCCAATCGCGCCCATCTGGACATTGTCGAATGTCCGATCAGCCCACCAATGAAAATCACTTACCAGCACCGGCCACCCAGACGCCTTCAGCATTGTTGTTGATGAAGACTTTCTCTTGGGGCTGCTCGAGAACCGTGAACAGGATATGGTCAAAGGTGGTCCGATAGGACTTCAGGAAGCGCTTCCGGTATTCGGGATAGGTTTCGCGGGGCGCACCCTCTTCCCGATGCGAAATGGTAGCGAGCAGACGGACATCGCCGGAGTAGTAGGTGCCTCCACCCACGACTCCCTTCGAGTCGATCACCTGCTTGGCCGACAGGCCTTTGGCGGCACCGGCAGCTGAAACACCCTCCACGTAGACAAAGCGCGGGAAGATCCCGGGGATATTGGCGGGGTAGACCGACTCGTTGGCAATCCACTCGTAATAACGCTTTTCCGGATCAGCGGAGTCCAGAATCAGCTCACGCTGGCTGGCATCCTTCCAGACACGAATGCGACCCGTGGAAGCCGTTTCCTGCTCGAAGGAATCAAACTGACCGGACTTGACTGCCCGGTTCACGCCAGCGACTTCCAAGGTCAGCACTACTTCGCCCCGGTATTCAATGCGGTAGGGCGTGACACGAATGAGCATCTTGGTGAGCTCACCTTCACCCAAAACCATGCCGGGAGGCGTGCTCTCGAAGGCTCCATTGTCGGCCGGATCGTCATTATCGATCGTGCCATCATAGTTCATGTCAGTGTCGATATCGAGCTTGGCAATTTTGCGTTCGATATCGCGCCACTGATTGACTCTTTGGCCGTAGTAGCGATGAAAGTCGGCAGGAAGGTCCATTTCGGTCTCCAGTCCGCGATCCATCGGGGCGGCAGTGGACACCACTTCCTTACCCGACGCTTCAATCGGCTGCTTGTCCTGGGACCAGGCATCCACGGACAGGAGGACCGACAATCCGGGCAGGCAAATCGCTGCCAGAATGGCTCGTCTGAGAGTGTCTCGGGTGTTCATCTTGAGTTTGGGCTAGTCAGGGTAAATGGCGAGAGGCAGGAATCAAGTCCCAACCCCGGTTAGAAGTGACGTTGGATCTCAGCACCTGTCATGTGCTCGTCGAAGCGCTCAGCATCCTCGAACTTATAGAACAATTCCAAAGTAGTGCGGCTCCAGAGACGGTGGTTGGACTCAGCCTTGATGACCAGACGCTGATCCACGTCGTCCGTGTAGCTGCGATGTGACCGCTGCTGGTAGATGGAGGCCCGCAGGTGGGTGTAATCCCAGGGGAAATAGCTGACCCCGGCGCCATACTGCTCCTGACTGCCACCACCGAAGCTGCTAACCCCTTCATGCGTGGACCACTGGGCGAAGAGATCCCCCCGGAGGCGGGTGGAGAAGCTGTAAGCGAAATTATACCGCAGGTACTCAGCCAGCGTGTATTCGGCAATCAGGTCGTTGGTGAAGAAATTCTGACCCCCGTGAATGCTGTGTCGGGCACGGGAATTGATCCGGTGAACCAGCCCGAGGTCCCAAAGAATCGAGTCGTGATCCGGATTCCGATCCATGGACCAGAAGTAACCCGCACCACCGGTCATCACGACGTTTTCCGAAATACGTCCGCGAATTCCGCCATACACGCGATGGAAATGGGAATCAAAGCCATCGAAACTATCGACGTCGTACCGCGCATACGGAGAGAACGGAATGCGATCCCCGGTGTAGCCCACCATGGCACCCAAGTGATCACGACGGTTGTGTTGGCTGAAATCGTACCCGTTCCAGTAGTCGGTGTGATCCGCCTCAACCTCCTTGCGCCAATTGGAACCGAATGGAGAGGCCGCCTTGATGCCGACAATGTTGGAGAAGCCACCCGCATCGTGATTGAAGAACTCGTCCGTGCGATCCACGGCATCGGCGATCCCAAACCGATAGCGACCCGCGCTCTCAATCGCCTCCGCATCAGCACTGCTGTAAAGATTGGCGTAATGGAAGGCGCGGAAGAGATCGTAAACAAAGACATCCCAGTTACCCACCTCAAAGTCATAGCCAAATTTCACATGAGCCCCGAGGCCACCATCTCCCGCACCGACCCGGAAGCCCACCTCATTGACCCCAGGCAGGTAGATGATGCGACCGGACGCGGAGATGAAGAACCTTTCCGTCAGGCGCAGATAGGCCCGCAAATTCATTGAAGTGTAGCCAAGCCAGCCATCTTCTTCACCCGGCTCAAACTGCCGCGGGCCGTCGTAATCGGACCAGACTACCCCAGCGCCTATAGAGAGCACATCCAGATAGAGAGGACCGGCCTTAAAATGAGCCTTATCCGGATCAAGCGTCGTCGTGAAATAGGGCCAGCGCGCATCAAAGGACGTGAACGCCCCATTCAAATGCTCAAACTCGTAGACATTCCCGCCATACTCAGGCCTCATATAGCCAAGAAAGCTATCCAGAGGCCCATAGAAGAAGGCATTCCGATCGTAGAACGAATCCGGCTCCTCATCGTAGGGAACCCCGACCATCCCGGCCGCCACCTGCGAGCGGAAGTCCGGACCGATCTGGTTGCGGAAGGCACCGCGCATCGTTTCGCGGTCACCCAGGTAAATCTTGTCATCCAGCGTGGGAAAGTAGCCATCACTCCAAGTAGGCACCTCACCCTCCTGCGTCCCCTCCTCGGGAGAATCAACCACCACCACCTGGTGAACATGCGGCTGAGACGCGACCTGGCTTTGATTACTGGATGAAACAAGCGATCCCAGCGATCGGCGCTCCTTGGGAACCTTCACCTCCGAGCCCGCACCCCACGCTGGAGCAGCCACCTCGGACGTATTCAGCAATTCCGAAAAGACCGGCACGTCCATGCTTGCCCCATTTTCGGAATTAGGCGAAGCCACCGCAGCCGGAGACTCGGGACCCATCAAAGGCGCGGCAGACTGGACAGGAGCAGCCGAAACAGCGGTTGGAGGAGCCACCGGCACTGCAGGCTCCGCCTTCTTCTCCACCTCACCAAGAGCCGCCTCGGGAACCACTTTCTCAGGCTCCGCGACATCGCCCTTGGAACGCGCCTGCTCCATCTTCGCCACCATGGATCGGCGCGGAGCAGCGGAAGCAGACACCGGAACCTCGGACGTCTCAATGAAGGGAACATCAAAGCTGGCACCTGCCGACTCTTGGGAAAAGCCATCACCAGCACTCAGCACCATCGCCGAAGCGCAAACCGCCAGAAAACAGCGAGCCCACCCTTCGCAAAGGGAGGCCCGAACCCAAATGGCTGGTGCTGTGGCGTTTGTTCTCAAACTAAATTGCTCCACGACTGATTGAATCCTTGGAAATTTTCGAAATCTAAATAGTCAGCTTCGGCCTTTTTCCACGGAACGCCCCAATTGTTGATTCAATTTTCAGTTTGTCATCCGAAAAAACTCGAAAAATTGATCACTTAATGACGGACACCCGACTTATCTTGGAAAGTAACTGGGTCAAGCAATTCGGGTGCCAACATTGTTAATTTACCTTAAGTATTTGAAAATTGCCATAATTTTCGTAAAATAATTTAGAGATCGGAATTGTCAAACCGCATAAATCGTGTCTGCTGGTTCTTTTTCACCAGCCAATCTGGGTATCTGCGAAATTCTCCCCGGAAAATGTCCGTTGCAACGGGTCCTCATCGGCGGTAAACCTTCCCGAAGATTTCCCGTGAGCCTGCCATGATCTCTCCCCGCCGCCCCGCCAAGTCACCGAACCCACGCCCGATCCACTGGCTTTCCCTGCTGTTTGCTTTGACTGCTCTGGGCGGGTGCGCTTCAACCGAGCCGAAAAGCGTGGAGGAACGGCCGTATTTCGGTCAGGATGCCCATTTCGGGGCCGGGAACACCTTTGTTCCAAAGGAAGTTCGCCGCGTGGAGCCTTGGTGGGCGATTTTCTGACCCGGCAGTTTGAACAGATTGCCACCGAGGTCTCACCTCGCCCTCGCTTCCATGAAAAGGCCCGCCGGTTTCACCATCTTGGAATCCCTCATCGTCTTGGGCCTCCTCACGATCATGGTCTTCGTGATCATCGCTTTGGCGATCAAGAAAACCTCGCCACAATTTCCGCCCGCGTCCCAGCCGGATGCTGAGTCGGCGGAAGTATCGACCACCCGCTGAGTCCGTCCCGGGGCCTGCCGGGTCCTCTCCTCTCCGTTCACAGCCGTGGGAATGTGGGACCGCACCTTCCGTCACCTGGGGGAGACTTTGGCCGATGATCAAAGGCGTCGCGTCCTGATTGGGCGCCTGGGCCGCTGGCTGAAACGCTCCGTTCTGATCCTTTCGCTGCTGTGCCTCGTCATGCTGCTGTCAGTGGTTCTGGTTCACCGCTGGGTGGGCGAGAACAACGTCACAGTGGCAGCCATGCTCTATCTGCCGCGACAGGGCTGGTTGATCCTCCCTGCGCTGCTCTTCCCGCTCGCGCTCCTGATCCACCGCCCGTCGGCCGCGCTGTTGCTGGCGGGTTCCGGCTTGTTCGTGCTCTTCGGCATGGGCTACCGGCTCGCCGGGGCGCCGGTGGCTCCTTCTGCCACCGCTAATCCTGGTGAGTTGACGATCCTGACCTACAACCGGGGCCAACACATGAATCAGAGCCTCCAGCCCTTCAAAGAGGCCACGCTGCCCGACCTCATTGCCTTTCAGGAGGCCGCCGGGAGGGCGAAGCGCTACCTGGGCGCGGAGGGCTACGAGGATCTCCCGCATGTCGCCGATACGGGAGAGTTCACCCTGCTCAGCAAGTTTCCGATCCTCTCCGCCCAGAGACTCGACATCGAGGTCGATGGAACCGTCCAGCGACCGGCGGCCCGTTTTGAGATCGACTTCGCCGGCCAGCCGGTGGCGGTGTACAGCGTTCACGTGGCATCGCCCCGCGGCACGCTGCTTTCCTATCGGGGCGGAGCCTTTTTCTACGGCGTGGTCGGCTATTTCGGCACGCCTTGGGAGGAGCATCGCCTCGCCCATCAACGCTATTGGGACGGCCGCATCACCACCACCCGCAAGATCCTCGACCTCATCGACCAGGAGCAGATCCCCACTCTGGTGATCGGAGACTTCAACGCGCCCTCCGGCGGCTACATTCACGGGGCTGTCGTGGAACGACTCGGTGACGCCCATCGGGAGGTCGGGCAGGGCTTTGGCTTCACTTTTCCGGGGAAAACGAGCAATCCCCTCAGCCTCGGCGGTCCCTGGATCCGGATCGACTACATCTTTTTTCCCCGGAGCAATTGGGAGCCGCTCTGGTGCCTCACCGAGCCTGATCGCACCTCCCAACACCGCGCGGTGGCGGCCCGGTTTCGCCTGATCGCTCCCAGCGAGGACGACAAGGGCGCTACGGATTGAGCCGGTAAAGCCGGAACTCCCCGTGTTTCCCCCGCCGACGCTCCGACTCGATGACTTCGGCGGGTGAGATCCCCTCACCGCCGCTTTCCAGCCACGATTGAAGACGCCGCTCATGCTCCACCGGGGGGCGTTTGTCTCCGTCCGGAGAGATTTCGACGATCACCGCATCCACCTGTCGCTGCTTGAGGATCTGGCGAAGCCCGGCCTCATCCTGAAAGTTCAGCGCATACCCGCGGCCTAGCCAATCACTGCTGGCCAACACCTTGCCAGCCCGGAGGATCTCCGTCCGGTCTGGAGCGATCAACGCCGCTGCCGCCGTCAGAGCCCCCTCGCCACTGGCGCCTGCGGAAACGAGTATCCGGCTGACCGGCCGGGCATCATCAGTCTCGGGCAACCCAGAGTCACCGACCGCCACCGCCCGCCGGATCGCTTCCGATGCCCCAGTGTAACTTTTCTCCACCGGCCGGAAGGTGTCCGCGAACACCGCCAGGGCAAATCCCATCGCCAGCCAGTTCCACCACGTGGCGCCCAACAGCCGAGCGGAAACCTGCTCCAGCGTGGCCGCCGCCAAAACCAGCCCCCCCGGCACGAGAGGCAGCAGATAGCGGGCATCCACCCCCGTCGGCACCAGGCAGAAAAAGACGGGCAGAGCGATCGTCAGCGCCCACAGCGCCGCCGGGAGCGGCTCGGATACCCTCCCGCCTTTGGCCCAACGCTGCCAGGCCAGCCCGACCGTGCCGATCCCCAGCAGCAGCACCATCAAGCCGCCCAACTCCAAAAAAAGCGCCGTCGGATAGCTCCGCACCGCCTCGCGCAGGTATTCCATGCCGGTGAGACTGCTTTTTCCCTCCAGCGTTACCTCGCTCGTCATCAGCATCCACGGCAGCCCCAGCAGGGCCACCGGCACGGGTGCCAGCCAAAGCCGCCAGTTGGTCACGAGCCGCCATTTTCCCGCCAGCACGATGGCCAGCGGCGGCACCAGGGCCAGGACCAAGCCGCCTGCCTTCGTGAGAATCGCCGCCACCGCCCAGATCCCGAAAGCCAGCGAATCCCGCGACCGCCCCGACTCCAAAAACCGCGCGAACGAGACCACCGCCAAGCCCATCAGCACCACCAGCAGCAGGTCTGACATCACGATGCCCGTATAGGTCCGCACCAGTGGCATCGCCACGAAAAGCGCCCCCAGAGCCGGGCCCGCCCAACGGCCTGCCAGCAGGCGCCCCCCCAGCCACCAGACATAGACTCCCCCCGTCGCCGCCAGCGCGGCCATCATCGCCAGCAGCGCCCCGCCCGATCGCACCGGCAGCAGCCAGAGCGCCTCCACAAGATAAAAGCCCGGCGGATAATGCCCGATCGCCACCTTCGGAAAGCGCTCGTAGTAAGCCTCCGCGTAGCGCACGGGATGCCAGTGTTCGCGAAAACCACCCGCGAGATAGTCCCGGACCATCAACCCCGTCACCACATGAGCTGCCTCGTCGGCATGGCCGCCAAAATCACTGTGCCAGGCCCCGCTCTCGACCATCAGAGCCAGCGCCAACAGAAAGTAGGCACCCCACACCCCGACCCATCGCCACCGGGACCCGCGATCGCCTCCGATCGCCTCTTTTTTGGATGACACGCCGCGTGCGGTGGCAGAACCTTCCTCCAGATCCATGGAAAACTTGGCAAAAACGGAACCGGCCGCTGAATTCGACGCCTTCGCCGACAACTACGACTCGGAACTCCAAAAAGGACTGGTCCTCAGCGGGGAAGGCAAGGACTATTTCGCCGCCGGCCGGATGCGCTGGCTGTCGAGTCAGTTGGCCGCGCTCGGCGAACACCCCCGCCGCGCGCTCGACTTCGGCTGCGGCACCGGCAGCGCCACACCGTTTTTCTTTGACCATCTCGGCATCGAGACCCTCGTCGGCATGGATCCGTCGGAAAAGTCGCTCGAGGTGGCTCGCGACACGTGGACGGCCTACCCGGTTGCCTTCTCGGCGCATCTCGATGCAGCAGATCAGCCGCCGTTCGACCTCGCCTTTTGCAATGGCGTATTCCACCACATCCCTCGCGAATTCCGGGCCGGCGCCTTGTCAGACATCTTTCGCAACCTTCGCCCAGGCGGTCTCTTCGCCTTCTGGGAAAACAATCCGTGGAATCCCGTCACCCGCTACGCCATGCATCGCGTGCCCTTCGATCGCGATGCCATCCTGATCTGGCCGCACGAGGCCCGGCGCCTCCTCCGCGCCGCCGGATTCACCATTCTGCGGACGGATTACGTGTTTTTCTTCCCCCGCTTTGCCGCCGCCCTGCGCGGACTGGAGCCCTCGCTGCGATGGCTGCCTCTTGGCGGACAGTATCTGGTGCTGGCCGGGAAACCGTCCGCTTTGCCTGATCATTCCTGATCCATTCACGCAAAAAAGCTGCGCCGACACCTCGTGCCGCGCAGCTCTGCCGGCCTCGGGCGCCACTCCTCTCGGTAAAGAGGAGCAGCCCTTCGGCGATTGACAGCCGGGACTCAACTACCCGGAGTCGTCATGCCCAGCGTGTCATAAAACGTCCACCCCGGATAAGCGATGGTGCTTCGGTCGGGCTGCCGGACCTTGGTCACAAAGACTCCGCAGTGCCCACCCGGTTCGACATCCACCAGTTCCTCATGGTAGCCCATCGCATGGAAAACGCCGTCCCACTGAATCACCGCACCATAGGCTGTTGTTTTCTTGGTCGTTCCAGGATGAACAAATGTGGCTTTGTAGGCACCGGTTTTCGGATTGAATTGGAAGTCGACCTGGCTCGGCGACGCACCCGTTTTCGCCACGCTGGCCAGATACTTCACCGCCGGTTTCGCAGTCGGATCAGGCGCGCCGGGCAGCGTTCCCACCAAATCCTCCGCGGTGATGCCGGATGGGCTGAGAACTGGAATAATGCCCTGCATGACATTGGTCATCAAATCGCCACCTCCCAGAATCGGTTCTCCCTGCGCGGGAGGATTGTACTCGGAGCCGTTGACTTCCACCCAGATCCGGTTGTTCAACGGCTGCGGGTCGTCACCCACATACCAGCGCCAACCTCCACCTTCAAAGTCAAAGCCGCTAGTCAACAAAGTCGGCAGTCCCAACATGGGATCGGAGAATTCATTAAAAAGCGGACCGACGACGCTGCCAGTTCCTTTGAGAATCGGCGCGTAAACCCAAAGGCTCAGAAGATCGGCGCCGTAGGCTCGAGCACAGGTCGCCGAAGTGTATTTCGTGCCGTCGGGAAGCTGCCCCTTCACCGTTGCCCTGCCAGCGGAACTGATTTTCACCAAACCGTAACCATAGCGTCCGGGATAGTCCATTTCGTCGTGGATATCATGGATCCACCCAGGCGACATCGGGTCTTCCTCGAAGCTGGAGTGGAATTCATCAAGGCAAACTGTGTAGAGCCCGGCAAACGGGAATGGTGATTTGGGCGAGTATTTCTGCAGCACCTGAAGGGCGTGCCCGCTCATACCACCAAACTCTATCGGTGTCCGGCCTACCCGGTTGACCAGACCTGAAATCTGATCCGCGTCTGCAGACGTGATCTGCAATTCAGCAGGCGGCCCGGTACGGTGAGTCAGAGGCACCACCGACGTCGTGCCATCCGGTGCGATAATGATCCCTTTGGGAATGCGGTAGACGAAACCGGCCAATGCCACGGTACCCGTGATCGCCCGTTTTGCGGATACCTTCACGCAGAGATAGCCATTTGTCAGATGGCTATCGTTTGGAAAGGTGGCGTTCAAGGGCAGACGCCCCTCGTATTGGCCCAAGGGAGGCCCGGCTTGAGCCCGAGCCCATCCGGGCAGAGACAGTGCCGCCACACCGACGGCGAGAGTGAGGAGTGACCTGAGTGTTTTTTTCGTAGTGGTTTTCATGAGTTCCAAACCCGGAGGGGTAGATAATATCTCCGGATAGCAATATCCTCATAAACCCACGCCCCTAAGTACGCACCGCACCGCTTGGCGCTCTTCACGCCTCTTTTGGCTCTCCTCTCCACCTCCCTGCCCCTCGCCGGTCACATGGGACCGTCGCCACTCTTTTTGAACACATTCAGCCCCAGCAAGCCGATCGCCAGCATCAGCGGCAAGGCCAGCAAGTGGATACCGGGGATCAGCACGTTCGTCAGGTCGAGATTGGCAAATCCCCGCATCACCCAGTCCAGCACCACGCCGCCCACCAGCAGCGCCTCCGCCACCAGGATGGCCAGCAACAGGAAAAACAACTCTGCCTCACCGATCCCGATCAGCCAGGCCGTCAGCGGAGTCGGCTCCTCCCGCCGCCGCAGGTAGAGCATCAGGCTGAAGACATAGAGCTGCATCCCCGTCAGCCCCGCCAGCAGCAGCAGGGCCTTCGTATGCAGGCCGAAGACCCCCAGCCCCAGGATCACCACCGGATTTTCGAAAAACACCGCCGTCAGTTGCAACACCGCGCTCAGTCCCAGCAGCATCAGCCCCAGGATCTCGAACAGGCGCGGACGCTCCGACAGGATGAACAACAAATGTCGCATCCCATCCCGCCACGTCCTCAGGTGGGCGACCCGCTCCGGAGGTCCCTGACGCAGCCCGGACGGAATCTCCACCGACGAGGCCTTGTTTTTCAACGCCTTGATCAACAGTTCCGAGGCAAACTCCATCCCGTCCGAACGGATGCCCCATCCGGCGTAGGCTGTCTTCTTGATGCACCGGAAGCCCGAGTTGCAGTCCGTCAGCCGCCCGTGGAACAGCACATTGATCAGCCACGTCAGCACCGGCGTCCCCAGCCAGCGGTGCAGCGGCGGCATCGCCCCGGGCTCGATCGTGCCCGTGATGCGCGACGCGATCGCCATGTCCGCATCCGTCTCCACCGCCTTGCGGTAGAGCGGCAGCGCGTCCTCATAGAGATAGGTGCTGTCGGCATCGGCAAACATCACATAGCGCCCCGCCGCCGCCTCGATCCCCCCCCGCAGCGCCGCACCATAGCCGCGGCGGGGCACAGGCACCACCCGCGCCCCCTCGGCCACCGCGATCTCCGCCGACCGGTCCGTGCTGCCATTGTCGGCCACCACGATCTCATAGCTCAGCGCGTCGCCCGCCGCATCCAGCGACTCCCGCACCGCCCGGATGCAGCCACCGAGCGTTTTTTCTTCATTCAGGCACGGAAAGACAAAGGTCAGGTCCATCGTCGGTCGGGGGCGGGTTACGGTTCTGGCTCAGGGACGGGATAAGACCCGCCAGTTTCGCCACCCAGCCGCCAGTCACAACCGGAAAATCACCGTCCCCGCGCTTTACGTGACGCCCAGCCAGACCCCGGGGATTCCCCGGTTGCCAGCCTCCCGACCAGCGCGCTAGATTCGCCGCTCCATCCAGCCCCCACCCAACCCATCCCTCCCATGCACCTCGGCCTCACCGGAAAACCCGTCCTCGTCCTCGCCTCCTCCGGCGGTCTCGGTCGCGGCGTTGCCACCGAATTCGCCCGCGAAGGCGCCCGCGTCATGCTTTTCGCCCGATCCGAGGAGCGACTCGCCGCCACCGCCGACGCCATCGCCTCCGAGACCGGCAACCGCCCCGGCTTCATCGCCGGCGACCTCACCTCCCCCGGCGACGTCGCCCGCGCCGTGGAACACACCGTCACCGAGTTCGGCGGCCTCTGGGCGCTTTTCAATAACACCGGCGGCCCGCCCGCCGGCCCCTTCGACCAGTTCACCGACGACGACTGGCAGAAAGCCTTCGAACTGACCATGCTCGGCTACGTGCGCGCCATCCGCGCCGCCCTGCCCCACCTCCGCGCCGGCGGCGGTGGCCGCATCGTCAACAATACCTCCGCCTCCACCAAGCAGGCCATCGACGGACTCCTGCTGTCGAACACCTTCCGCGCCGGCCTCGTCGGCTTCGGCAAGACTCTCGCCCGCGAGCTCGGCCCCGACCGCATCCTCGTCAACACCGTCGGCCCCGGCCGCATCGACACCGAACGCGTCGCCCACCTCGACCGCCTTTGGGCCGGCCAGAAAGGCATCGACTACGCCGAGCAGCGCCGCCAGTCCGAGGCCGCCATCCCGCTCGGCGCCTACGGACTACCCGCCGATTTCGCCCGCATCGTCGTGTTCCTCTGCTCCGAAGCCAATGCCTATCTCACCGGGCAGAACCTGCTGATCGATGGCGGGATGGTGGGGGCGTATTGAAGCCGCATTTTCGATCATACCCTGTTCGATCGGCGATCATACCCTGTTTGATCAGAAACACCGTTCCGGACAACGGGCCTGTTTCCAATCGCCATCCTCACCGCGCCCCTGCCGCGCGCCACGAGGGCCTTTCACCGTCGCGCAGAATGGAACGCACCATCATCAGCTCGCCGATGTTCTCCATGGTCACCAGGCCGACCAGACGGCCGGCGCTGTCGAGCACGGGCAGGGCGGGACAGCCGACTTCCTGCATCAGCCGGAAGGCGCCCTCGAAATGATCTTGCGGATGCGCCGCCTGATCGCAGGGCTGCATGATCTCGACCACCGGAGTGGCGGGACCGCTTTGGCGCAGGGCGCGGATCATCGGCTCGCGGGTGAGGATGCCAAGCACCCGGCCGCCTCCGTCCAGGACGGGAAACTCCTGCTGGGAGGTGCGGAGCAGCGCCTCGATGGCATCGTCGATGGTGTCCGTGTCGCCGAGGCTGACCAATTCGGTCACCATGGCATCGGCGACGCGCACGCCGGTGCTGACTTCCTTCATCTGAGCCATGGCATTTTCCGACGAGGCGCCGAGATACACGAACAGGGCGATGAAAATGAGCAGCGGATTGTAGAACAGACCGACGAAGCCGAAGACGAAAGCCAGCCCCTGCCCGATCCGCGCCGCGATCTGCGTGGCCTGCGCATGGCCCACGGTCATCGCCAGCAGGGACCGCAACACCCGTCCGCCATCCATGGGAAACGCGGGGATCAGGTTGAACAGCACCAGCATCACATTCACCGCCGCCACCTTGGCCATCAGGGAGCCCGAGGGGTCGCCCAAATTGGCGGCACCGCTGAAATCGAGCCGAAATCCGAGGATCAGGAACAACACCCCGGCGATCACCACGTTGACCAATGGTCCGGCTATCGCCACGATCAGCTCCTGCGACGGCTTTTCCGGCATCCGCTGGAGGCGCGCCACGCCGCCGATGGGCAGGAGGGTGATGTCGGGCGTCTCAATGCCAAACGCCTTCGCCGCAATGGCGTGGCCGAACTCGTGGAGCAACACGCAGAGGAAAATGAGCAGAATGAAGCCGACCCCCTCAATGGCAGCGTCCCGACCACCGATCTGGTAGTAGCTGATGCCGATAAAGGCGAGCAACAGCAGGAAAGTGAGATGAATGCGGACTTCGATGCCCGCTACTTTGGCGATTTTGACGGACCAGCGCATGGTGTCGGGTGGCAGGGGCGGCCTCCAACGGCCACGGTTGCCCCATACTCGACTGGTTTACGCCGGAACACAACCGGAGCGATGCCCGGAGCCATCGGCCGCGCGACCAACGCTCACCGTGCGATCGATTCGCCGACCTCGACGAGCAGCTTGGCGAATTCCGCGCGCTCCATGCGGCGTTCCTTGCCGTCCAGACCGAGGCGGACCAGCATCAACTCCCACTCGGGCACCACGAGCAGCACATTATTATTGTAGCCGACCGCACCAAAAGTCCCCGGTGGACACCCCGGCCAATGGCGGTCGCCATCGGGGCCGGTCCCATTCACCCACCAGCCGAGCCCGTAGGTGCCGCGCCCGTCGAAGGGAAAACGCTCGCCATAGAGATCCACGATCGGCCCTCCCAGCGGCATCTCGGCCGGCACCTGCACCCGCGTCATTTCCCCGACCCATTCTTCCGACAGCACCTCGGTGCCGTGCCAGCGACCGCGGTTCAACAACAGATGGCCAATGCGGGCCAGGTCCATGGCCGACATTTCGATGTGCTTGCCTTTGTTGCCCGAGCTGCTCTGCAACTCCACCTCGCCGTGATCGCCGAATTTCCGCCATTCCCAGTCACCGGCTCCGATCCCGATCGGCGTGGCTATATGCCGCTGGAACAGATCCCGCAACGACTCGCCCGCCAATTCCGTCACAGCGAGGCCATACACGTTCGATGCGGAGTCCCAATAGGAAAAGTGCGTGCCCGGGGCGAACTGGGGCCGCTCGGATGGGGCAAACGGCGTCAGTGATCCCCCATTCACATAGCCAGACTTCGGCGGGGGCCAGTCACCCACCGCTTCATAGCCGCTGGTCATGGCGAGGAGATGACGCCAAGTCACCTCTCCATACACCGGCCGCAGATCAGACACCCATTCCGACACCGGATCATCGAGCCGAACCTGTCCAGACTCGATCATCGGACCCAGCAGAGTCGCCGACAGGGATTTTGTGATCGACCATACGCCCTGCCTCTCCGACGCCTCGCGACCCGACCAGACGACCTGCCCATGGCGCGCGATCACCAGTCGTTTCACCCCACCACTCGGAGTACTGGCATCAAATCGCTCAATCGCCCGATCCAACTGACGCGACCGCATCCCCTGCCGCTCCGGCACCACCGCCTCCCACGATTCCGCAGGAAATGCCATCCGGTGATCCGTCACCAGCGGCATCGGCGACGCCTCCACCCAAGCTGAAGGCACCGAAGCTGCCAGCCTGGCCACCAGCAAAGCCAGAGTGAACAACAGGGCGGCCAGAAATAAAATTTTTATCGGCAAATCGCCCAAAGATCGACGATTCGGCTCACTTTCCGCTCTCTCGGCGACCGGATTGGCTAATTTCATGGCTGCGCTCCTGATAATTCTTAAAGCCGACTCGAAAATTTGCAAATTTTGAGACGATGTGAACAAAATTTTTAAGCGCAACCAGGGCATCATTCTCCGCTGAATCACTGGCACGGAGGCGGGCTGTCCAATCGGCCCGGGAGCCCCATCCGGGAAAGGCGGCAGCCCCGGGGCAAGCCGGCATGGCACGCCCGCCTGCCTGCTTGGCAGATCACCCGCTTAGAAGCCCAGGCCACTCCCGCAGGGAGCAACGCCTACCGGTTCAGCCACCACAGCCCGGCATTCAGATAGGTCGCATAGCTGACCCAGACCAGATAAGGCACCAATATACCGGCGGCGAGGCGATCGACTCCCGCGAATAGCCGGATCGTCATCGCGATCGCCAGCCACAGGGCGATGATGACGACCAGCCCGCCACCCAAAAAGTGCAAGCCGAAGAAAAGCGGCGTCCAACCCACATTCAGCGCCAGTTGGATCGCGAACCACCGAAGCCCCTGCCCCGACGCCGGCTCAGGCCGGGCCGCGTGCCGGTGCCACACCAGGGCTCCCGCCGCCCCCATCATCAGGTAGAGCAGCGTCCACACCGGACCGAAAAGCCAGTTCGGCGGCGTGCCGGGCGGTTTGTGCAGCGCCGGATACCACTGGCTCAGCGAGCCACCCATCGTCACCGCGCTCAGGCCGCCCAAGACCTCGACCACCAGCACCACGAGCAAAATCCGCATCCAGAGTTTCATCCATACCGAGATCGATCGAATTCTGTCCCGATGCAAACCCGTTCACTTCGGGATGGAAACGAATCTCTGCTGGGACATCACAGGATTGCCTCCAAATGCCGGAAAGATGCCAAATCGATACTCGACGAGACGACTCAAGATCGGCCCAAGCCTCGAACCAATCTCGTGGGTCTTTTCACGCCCCTTCTCTCGTCCGACCTCCAGACACCGGCTTCACCTGCAGATCGCGCAGCGTCCGCAGCTCGCCCCAGTCCGCTCCACCTCGCAGGGGGCGGGCTCCGCTCTTTCGCCCGGCGGGAAACTGACCCCGATGCGCCTGAAACACGCGATTTACGAATTCCACCGTCCCAAACACCGCCCCATCGCAGAAATACCGCACCCGACAGCGAATGATCTCCGGGATCGACAATCGCCCCTCCCGCTTTTCTTCCGCCTCGATCCGTTCCGCGTTGAAACCGCGCCGCGCTTTCGCTCCTGTCGCCGCATCAGCCTCGCGCTCCAGCCCTTTGCCAAAGAGCAGCACCCGATAGACGCCGGCCGTGTATTCCCAGGTCAGATCGCGATTCACCCCGTGGCTCGTGTGCTCCAGAATCGCTTTCAGCCCCCGGCGCGCCACCTGCTTGCCCGCCACCGCCTCCGCGTAGCCGCACCAGCGATAGTCCTCGGGGCTTTTCACCAAGCCCGCCCGGATGGGATTCAGATCGATGTAAGCCGCGATCGTCAGCAGGGCGCGCTCCGAGCCCTCCACCAGCACGCTCTTGAAGCGATCCTCCCACAGGGTGCCCCGACGATTGTTCGTGCGATTGTACCAGCGGGTGAAACGCTGTTTGAGTTCGCGGACGAAGATCGACAGATCAAAGCGCCGCCGCTCGAAGCGCTCCAGAATTCGCGCCAGCCAGGCCTCGTCGCGGGCCACTTGGGCGCGCTCGATCTCCTGCCGGATGCCCAGGCTCTGCGTGTCGGAGTAGAGGAGCGGCAGCAGTTCCAGCAATGACTCAACCGTCAGCTTCGGCATCGAAGCCCGGTCCGGCACGCGCAGAAGGAGGTGGAAGTGGTTGGACATCAGGCAATAAGTAACCACCTGCACCCCGAGAAAGGCCTCCAGCTTGCGCATCCATTTCCGGAAGTGGTTTTTCTCCTTGGCATTGAAGATGAAGCGCTTGTCGACCACGCGGGAGACGACATGAAAATAGCCGTCACCGCGATCGGGAATAAGTCTGGAAGCTCTCATGGGTCAGGCAGGGTGGCT